>NZ_CP076023.1:1326785-1990178 GCF_018623035.1 Cellulomonas dongxiuzhuiae | reverse complement strand
CGCGTGCGCTCGTGCAGCGGGGCGTCGCGGCCGTCCACGTCGTCGCGTTCGTCGCGGTGCTCCAGCAGTTCCGCCCGTTGCTGGGCGAGCGAGGGCTGCTCCCCGTGCGCGCGTTCACCGCGCGGGTCCCCTTCCGGGCGAGCCCGAGCCTGTTCCACCGCTGGTACAGCGACCGGCTCGTGGTGCTCGTCGGGTGGGTGGGTGTCGTCGTCGCGCTGACCCTCGTCGTCGGGCTGCCGCAGCAGGGTCCGCCGTGGCTGCCGCTGCTCGCGTTCGCCGTCCTGTGGGTGCTGTACCTGTCGGTCGTCAACGTCGGGCAGGTGTTCTACGGGTTCGGGTGGGAGTCGCTGCTGCTCGAGGCGGGGTTCCTCGCGGCGTTCCTGGGGTCCGACGACGTACCGCCGCCCCTGCCCGTCCTGGTGCTGCTGTGGTGGCTCGTGCTGCGCCTGGAGCTGGGGGCGGGGCTCATCAAGATGCGCGGCGACCGGGCGTGGCGGGACCTGACCGCGCTGTACTACCACCACGAGACGCAGCCGATGCCCGGGCCGCTGAGCCGCCTCTTCCACCTGCTGCCGCGCCCGCTGCACCGGGTCGAGGTGCTGGCGAACCACGTGACGCAGCTGGTGGTGCCGTTCGGGCTCCTGGTGCCGGGGCCGGTCGCGTCCACGGCCGCCGCGATCATGATCGCCACCCAGCTGTGGCTCGTGCTGTCGGGCAACTTCGCGTGGCTCAACTGGCTCACGATCGTGCTGGCGTGCTCCGCGATCGACGACGCGTCGTGGCGGTGGGCGCTCGGGCTCGTCGGCGTCGACCTCGGCCCGGTCGCACCTGTCGGCGACCCGCCGGCCTGGTACGTGGTCGTCGTGCTCGCGGTGGCGGCGCTGTGCGTGTGGCTGAGCCGTCACCCGCTGCGCAACCTGCTCTCGCGCCACCAGGCGATGAACGCGTCGTTCAACGCGCTGCACCTCGTCAACGCCTACGGGGCCTTCGGCTCCGTCACGCGGCGGCGCACCGAGGTGGTCGTGGAGGGCACGCGCGATGCGGACCCCGGGGCCGCGACGTGGCTCGAGTACGAGTTCCGCGGCAAGCCGACGGACGTGCGTCGCCTCCCCCGCCAGTACGCGCCGTACCACCTGCGCCTCGACTGGGGGATGTGGTTCCTCGCGCTGGGCTCGTCGTCGCAGCTGCGCTGGTTCGTGCCGTTCCTCGGCCGCCTGCTCGACGCCGACGGTCCGACGCTGCGCCTGCTCGCGCACGACCCGTTCGACGGCGCGCCGCCGCGCTGGGTCCGCGCCCGCCTGTACCGCTACCGGTTCGCCACCCGCGAGCAGCGGCGCGCGACGGGACAGCGGTGGGTCCGTGAGGCCGAAGGCCTCCTGGTCGACGCGACCGACCGCGCGCGGCTCGCCCGCCTGCAGTGACCCGCGCGCGGCGGCGCGCCGTCAGATGATCAGCGACTGGCCGCCGTCGACGAACACCTCGGTGCCGGTGACGTGGCTCGCGGCGTCGGAGACCAGGAAGGCGATGACGTCCGCGACCTGGCGCGACGACCCGGACTCCTCACCCGTGAGCGGGATCTGGCCCTGCGGGTACTCGGCGGGCACACCGATGCCCTCGGTGTCCCGCTGCTCGGTGCTGTCCAGGATGTTCGTCTCGATCGCACCGGGGCACACGGAGTTGACCCGCACCCCGCGCGGGCCGAGCTCGACCGCCGCCATCCGCGCAAACGCGACCTGCCCGGCCTTGCTCGTCGAGTACGCCGACGCGCCCGCCGTCGTGAACGTCCGGGTGCCGTTCATGGACGAGACGACGACGACCGCACCGCCCTGCCGGACGAGGAGCGGGACCGCGTAACGCACGGTGAGGAACGTGCCCGTGAGGTTGGTGGTGAGCGTCGAGGTCCACTCCTCCGGCTCGAGCTGGTCGAGCGGCGCCCACACGCCGTTGACGCCCGCGTTCGCGACGACCACGTCCAGTCGTCCGAGCTCGCGCTCGACCCGCGCGTAGACGTCGCGCACCGCGGCGGCGTCACCGACGTCCGCCGCGACCGCGAGCACCGTGCCACCGTTGCCGCGGATCTCCTCGGCGACGTCGTCCGCGCTGTCCTGGCTGTGCCCCAGCGCGACGACCGTCGCCCCGTCCTGCGCGAGGCGCACCGCCGTGGCCCGCCCGATGCCTGATCCCGCGCCCGTGACCAGCGCGACCTTGTCCTGCAGCGTCATCGTCCGCCCTCCTGTGGTCCGACACGCCGACGCTAGCCAAGGCGCGCGCGGACCGCGCGGCGAGCGGGCGACCTCGTGAGAGGGCGTCCCGCCGGCGGCAGGGTCACGGGTGGGTGGCCCCCGGTGGTCCGTAGCCCGCGTTCTCGACGTCCACCCGGAACCCCAGGGCGTCGTAGACCCGGCGGGCGTGCACGTTGTCCGCGTACATGCCCAGCGAGACCCACGGCGCACCGGCCTGCAGGGCGCGTCGCGCGGCCGTCGCGGTGATCGCGGCCCCCAGACCCCGCCCCCGCGCAGCGGGCACGACGCCGAGACCGTGCAGGTGCATCGGCGGCGTCGCCCCGCCCGGGCGGGTGGTGACGCCCAGCACGCCGAGGAGCTCGCCACCCTCGCCGGGCACGCCCCACCACCCCGCGTCGTCCGGTGCACCGGGGCGGTCGCGCGTCGTGGGGTGACCGACGTCGAGGCAGGCGTTGATGGCGACGGCGTCACGCACGGGGTCGAGCGCGACCACGGCACCCTCCCCCGGCTGCTGCGGGGGCGGTGCGTCCGTCGTGAAGCGGTCCCAGGTGGTCTGCCGCCGGATGCCGGCCACGTCCAGCGCCTCGGCGGGCACCTCGACAGCCCGCGGCACCGTGGCCCACCACAACCCGCCGCCGTGGGCGACGAGGGCGTCGGGCACGAGCCGCTCGAGCTGGTCGACGTCCCCGAGCGCCCACAAGAGGTCACCTGCGGGCGAGTCGACGACGAGGACGACCGCCGCGTCGTCCTGGGCGAGGACGGACGCGGCGGCCCAGCGGACCTGTCCGTCGAGGACGTCACGCCGCTCCCGCAGCACGGGCGGGAGTCGCTCGAGGAGTCGTGCGGCCACCACGGGCCTGCCCGTCAGTCCTGGACGGCGGCGCTCGGCGCCTGCTTGGGCTTGACGTCGACGCCCGTGTCGCGACGCTGCTCGGGCGAGATCGGGGCCGGCGCACCGGTCAGCGGGTCGTACCCGCCGCCGGACTTCGGGAACGCGATGACCTCGCGGATCGAGTCCGAGCGCGTCAGGAGCGTGACGATCCGGTCCCAGCCGAACGCGATCCCGCCGTGCGGGGGGGCGCCGAAGGCGAAGGCGTCCAGCAGGAAGCCGAACTTCTCCTGCGCCTCCTCCGGCCCGATGCCCATGACCTCGAACACCCGCTGCTGCACGTCGCGGCGGTGGATACGGATCGACCCGCCACCGATCTCGTTGCCGTTGCACACGATGTCGTAGGCGTACGCCAGCGCCTCGCCGGGCGACTCCTCGAAGCGGTCGACCCACTCCGGCGTCGGCGACGTGAAGGCGTGGTGCACGGCGGTCCAGGCGCCGCCGCCGACCGCCACGTCGTCGTCCTCGCCCGTCGGCTTGAACAGCGGCGCGTCGACGACCCACACGAACGACCACGCGGACTCGTCGATCAGGCCGCCGCGGCGCCCGATCTCGAGGCGTGCGGCACCGAGCAGCGCCCGCGCGTCGGTGACCTTGCCGGCCGCGAAGAACACCGCGTCGCCCGGCTGCGCACCGACGGCCGCGGCGAGGCCGGCCCGCTCCTCGTCCGTGATGTTCTTGGCGACCGGTCCCCCGAGCTCGCCGTCCTCGCCGACCGTGACGTACGCGAGGCCCTTGGCGCCGCGCTGCTTGGCCCACTCCTGCCACGCGTCGAACCCGCGCCGCGGCGTGCTCGCACCGCCCGGCTGCACGACGGCCCCGACGTACGGCGCCTGGAAGACCCGGAACGGCGTCGCGGCGAAGTACTCCGTGAGGTCGGTCAGCTCGAGCCCGAACCGCAGGTCCGGCTTGTCGCTGCCGTAGCGACGCATCGCCTCGGCGTACGTCATGCGCGGGATCGGCGTCGGGATCGTGTACCCGATGAGCTCCCACAGGGACGTCAGGACGGCCTCGGCCAGCTCGATGACGTCGTCCTGGTCGACGAAGCTCGCCTCGACGTCGAGCTGCGTGAACTCCGGCTGCCGGTCGGCGCGGAAGTCCTCGTCCCGGTAGCAGCGGGCGATCTGGTAGTACTTCTCGAGCCCGCCGACCATGAGCAGCTGCTTGAACAGCTGCGGCGACTGCGGCAGCGCGTACCAGCTGCCGGGTGCGAGGCGGGCCGGGACGACGAAGTCGCGCGCACCCTCGGGCGTCGAGCGGGTCAGCGTCGGGGTCTCGACCTCGACGAAGCCGCGCTCGTCGAGCACCGCACGCGCGGCGCGGTTGACCTGGGCGCGCAGCCGCAGCGCGTGCGACGGTCCCGCGCGGCGCAGGTCGAGGTAGCGGTAGCGCAGCCGCGTCTCCTCGCCGACCGGCTCGTCGACGGACGCCGAGACCTGGAACGGCAGCGGGGCGGACTCGTTGAGCACCACGACCTCGTGCGCGACGAGCTCGACCTCGCCCGTGGCCAGGTTCGGGTTCTCGTTGCCCGCGGGGCGTCGGCCGACCTCGCCGGTGACCTGCAGCACGTACTCGGCGCGCAGGCCGTGCGCGACGGCCTCGTCACGGATGACGACCTGGGCGATGCCCGAGGCGTCCCGCAGGTCGACGAACGCGACCCCGCCGTGGTCGCGACGCCGGTCCACCCAGCCCGTGAGGGTGACGGTGGTGCCGATGTCCTCGGCCCGCAGCGAGCCGGCGGTGTGGGTGCGCAGCACGGAAGGTCCTTCAGGTCGGGGTCCGCGCCCGGGTGGGCGCATGACGATCATAGGTGCGCCCGCGGGGCCGGCCCACGCGGGATCGGCGACGCGGACGCTGCCCCCCACCGCGCGACGACGGTCAGAAGAGCGCGGGCTGGAGCTGCGCCGCTGCCGGGTGGGCGTCGCCGTCCCGGCGGGCCCAGCGCACTCCCTCCGCGTCCGGCTGCGGCCGGTCGAGGCCGTGCTTCGCGAGCAGCGGCCGGACGCGCGCGTCGAGCCATGCGCGGTACTCGCCGTGCACGTACGACCCGCCCCGGAACACCCGGCCGTACCCGGCCACGAGCTCCGGACGCTCCCGCGTCAGCCACGCGAGGAACCACTCGCGCGCGCCGGGTCGCAGGTGGAGCGCCATGACGGTGGCGCGCTGGGCGCCCGCGTCCGCGACGGCACCGAGCAGCCGGTCCAGGTGGTCGGTCGAGTCGGTGAGCCACGGCAGGACGGGCGCTACCAGGACCTGCACGGGCAGGCCTGCGTCCCGGATCGCCCGCACCAGCGACAGCCGCGCCCGGGCGGTCGGCGTGCCGGGCTCGAGCTGCTGCTGGAGCTCGTCGTCCAGCACGGCGATCGACACCGCGAGCGACACGGGCACGTCGCGCGACGCCGCGGCCAGCAGCGGCAGGTCCCGCCGCAGCAGCGTGCCCTTGGTGAGCACCGACAGGGGCGTCCCCGAGCCCGCGAGCGCCTCGATGATCCCGGGCATCAGCGTGTAGCGCCCCTCCGGGCGCTGGTACGGGTCGGTGTTGGTGCCGAGCGCCACGTGCTCGCGCGCCCACGACCGGCGGGCGACCTCGGCGCGCAGCACCTCGGCGACGTTGGTCTTCACCACGATCTGAGTGTCGAAGTCCTTGCCCGCGTCCAGGTCGAGGTAGCGGTGCGTGCCGCGGGCGAAGCAGTAGGTGCACGCGTGGAGGCAGCCGCGCATGGGGTTGACGGTCCACCGGAACGGGACGGCCGAGGCGTCGGGGACGCGGTTGAGCGCGGTGCGCGAGAGCACCTCGTGGAACGTGACGCCGGCGAAGTCGGGCGTGCGGACGCTGCGGACCAGCCCGGGCAGGGTGCGCAGGTCGAGGCCGGGCAGGGCGTCGCCCTCCCCCGCGTCGATCTTCTGCCCGTCCCAGCGCACGCGTCGATTCGAACACGTGTTCGATACCGGGTCAAGGCGGCGCGTCGATCGTGACCTGGACAGCCGTGACGGCGGGTGCCGCGGGGACGGAGGAGAAGCCGAAGCGCACGGGCGGTCCGACGCGGCGCAGGTCGCCGAGGGAGCGGTCGCCCCAGCGCGCGTCGAGCGCGACGAGGGCGTGCTGGTCGCGTGCGGCGTACACCTGCGACGAACCGTCGCGGCCCCGGCCGCGCGTGCGCACACCCCGGACGAGCGCACCCGCGAGCGCGTCGACGAGGCCGGCGGTCGCGCGGGCGCGTACGACGACCGGAGGGACGAGCCGGAGCAGTGCCCCGACCGGGGTGCGCGCCCCGATGGTCAGGCGTGCGCGCAGGGGCCCGGCGACCACCGTCCACGTGCGCGAGCTCGCGTCGGCCACGACGTGCACGGGCACCACGTGGACGGCGTCGAAGGTGTACAGCCGCGTGACGAGGTCCGCGACGTCGCTGCGTGGCGCCAGCAGCACCCGCGTGCCGTCGGGGTGCTCGACCATGACGTCGGCGAACCCGCCGAGAGGTGAGCGCAGCCACCGCCCGACCACGAGCCTCGTGCCGTGCGCCGTGCCGACGCCCGCGATGCGCCCGTCGAGGACGACGGGCGCCGGGGCGACGTCGGACGCGACGGTGGGCACGCCGCCACGCTAGGCGTGGGCCGGCACGGCCGCACCACGACCGGGCCGGCCCCTCGGGGCACGCGTGCGTCAGCCGGCGGCGACGACGCGCGGCAGCAGGTCCTCGGCGGGCGGCGTCCACGTCGCCGCGTCGACCGGCGTCTGCTCGCCCGACCGGATGTCCTTGACCTCGTCCTGCGCGGGTGCGCCGTCCTCGTCCGCGTCGCCGACGAACCACACGAACGGGATCCCGCGGCGGTCGGCGTGCTTGATCTGCTTGCCGAACTTCGCGGCGCTCGGCGCGACCTCGGTGGGGATGCCGCGCGCGCGCAGCGCCGCGGCGACGGCGTCCGACGCCGTGCGACGCTCCTCGGACGTGACGGCGACCAGCACCGCCGTGGGCACCGAGCGCGTCGCGCGCACGAGCCCGGCGGACAGCAGGCGCGAGACGAGCCGCGACACGCCGATCGACAGGCCGACGCCCGGGTAGGTCGTCGTGCCGTCCGACGCCAGCGTGTCGTAGCGCCCGCCCGAGCAGATGGACCCGAGGTCCTCGTGCCCGACGAGCACGGTCTCGTAGACCGACCCGGTGTAGTAGTCGAGCCCGCGGGCGATCTTCAGGTCCGCGACCAGGACGCCCGGGGCCCGCTCCGCCGCGGCGGTGACGAGGGCGCCCAGCTCGCGAAGGCCCTCCTCGAGGAGCTCGGTCGACGCCCCGTGGCGCTCGGCGAGCTCGCGCACCCGGTCGACGACGGACGCGTCGCCGCCGTGCACGGCCGCGAGCTCGAGGCACGCGGCGGCCTGCTCCGGCGTCGCACCGGCCTCGGCGACGAGGAGGTCGGCGACGGCCTCGGGCCCGACCTTGTCGAGCTTGTCGATGCCGCGCAGCACCGCCTCGACGTCCTCGAGGCCCAGCCCGCGGTAGAAGCCCTCGGCGACCTTGCGGTTGTTCACCAGGATCCGCACGGGCGGGACGCCGAGGTCCCGCAGCGCGCCCAGGGCGTCGGCCATGACGAGCGGCAGCTCGACCTCGTAGTGGTACGGCAGCGCACCGGCGCCGACGACGTCGATGTCGGCCTGCACGAACTCACGGAACCGGCCGTCCTGCGGCCGCTCGCCCCGCCAGACCTTCTGGATCTGGTAGCGCCGGAAGGGGAACGCCAGGCGCCCCGCGTTCTCGAGCACGTAGCGCGCGAACGGCACGGTGAGGTCGAAGTGCAGCCCGAGCTGACCCTGGCGGTCGGCGGGCTCGTCGGCCCCCGCGGGCTCGTCGTGCAGGCGGCGGAGCACGTAGACCTCCTTGGAGGTCTCACCCTTGCGCAGCAGCTGCTCGAGCGGCTCCACGGCCCGCGTCTCGATCCCCGCGAACCCGTGGAGCTCGAACGTGCGGCGCAGCACGTCGAGCACGTGCTGCTCGACGATGCGCCCGTCGGGCAGCCACTCGGGGAATCCGGACAGGGGTGTGGGTCGCGCCATGCGTCCGATGATCCCAGACCGGCACGACGGTCCCGCACCGACGTCCACGGCGCGGGCGACGGTGCGCCGGGCCCGGTCAGCGGGCGCGGGCCAGGTACGGGTTCGTCGCCAGCTCGGTGGCGACGTCGGTCGCCGGCCCGTGGCCGGGCAGCACGCGCGACGACGACGGCAGCACCGCGACGACGTCGCGCAGGGTCGCCGCCATCGCGGCGTCGTCCCCGCCGGGCAGGTCGGTGCGCCCGATGCTGCCCGCGAACAGGACGTCCCCCGACAGCACGACCGGGTCCGCCTCCCCCGTGTCCACCAGGTACAGGGTGGAGCCCTCGGTGTGCCCGGGGGCGTGGCGCGCGACGACGCGGACGCCGCCGAGGTCCAGCTCCACGTCACCGGTGCGGCCGCTCCCGGCGGCCCCGAACGGCTCGACCCGCTGCGGGGAGCGCCAGGACGCGACGTCGACCCCGGCGGCGCGCAGCGCCTGCGCGAGCGGACCGGACGGGTCGTGCCGCGGGTCGAGGACGCCGAGCGTCCCGAACGGGTCCTCGAGGCGGTAGGCGTCACCGGCATGGAGCATCACCGGCACGTCGAGGTCCCGCGACAGCGCCGGTGCGTCCCACGTGTGGTCCGCGTGGCCGTGCGTGACGAGCACCGCCCGAGGCGTCAGGCCACGGGCCACGACGAGCCGCCGGACCTGGTCGCCGGCGCCCGCGCCGGGGTCCACGACGACGCACGCGCCGTCGTCGGCGACGAGCACCGAGCACCGGGCGGCGAAGACGGGTGCGACGACCGTGAGGATCTCCATCCCCCGCACGCTAGACGAGCCCCCGCACCCGCGCCGTGCCCACCGCGGGGTACGTGCGTCCATGCGGGTGCGCCGGTGCACGACGACGCCCCCGCCTTGCCTAGACTGTCCGGGGTCCGGCATGTGTCCGGTGGTCGCAGCCTCGACGGCGACGGTGCCCGAGCACACGGCACCGCCGCTGTCGCCACGACGAGACGAGGAGAGCGGTGTCTTCGAAGCGCGAGCGCGAGTACGAGCGCCGTCGGTACGAGAAGCTGCACGCACGCCAGCTGCAGGCGCAGCGGGCACACCAGCAGCGCATGCGGGTGATCGCCGGCGGAGTCGTCGCGGTGCTCGCGCTGGCCGTGGGAGTCGTCGCCGTCATCAACCTCTCGGGCGACGACGGACCGTCGGCGGCCTCGTCGACCGACGACCCCGCCGCCACCGCAGCCCCGGCAGCCACCTTCCCCGCTCGCACCGGCAACGGCGGCGTCCTGCCGGAGGCCTCGCTCGCCGAGAACCGGACGTGGACCGGCACGATCGCGACGTCCGCGGGGGCGGTGGGCATCGAGCTCGACGGTGCCGCGGCGCCCCAGGCGGTCGCGAACTTCGTGACGCTGGCCGGGGAGGGGTACTTCGACGGCACGATCTGCCACCGCCTCGTGCCCGAGGGCATCTACGTGCTCCAGTGCGGCGACCCGACGGCCACCGGCACCGGCGGCCCGGGCTACACGTGGGGTCCGATCGAGAACGCACCGTCGGACGACATGTACCCGGCAGGCACGATCGCCATGGCCCGCGTCGGCGGCGACGCCGCGTCGATGGGCTCCCAGTTCTTCCTCGTCTACGAGGACTCGCAGATCCCGTCAGACACGGCGGGCGGCTACACCGTGTTCGGCCACATCACGTCCGGTCTGGACGTGCTGAAGGCCATCGCTGACGCGGGGACCCAGGACGGCAGCGAACGTCCGGTCACCGACGTCACCATCGAGGGAGTGGAGATCCAGTGACCGAGCACCCGACGACGTCGTCCCCGGACGACGCCGAGCAGGCTCCCCCTCCCGCGGGCGACCCGGCCGGCACCACTGCGCCGAACGTGCCCGAGGTGCCCGAGGTGGCACCCGTCGACGACGCGGCACCGAGCCCGCAGCCCACGGACGGGTCGACCACCGAGGCCGTCGTGGCCGACGACGAGGCGGCCCGCACCGACGCGACCGCGGACCCCGAGCCCGCGGCCGAGGCCCTCCCGGAGGAGCCCTCCGCCGAGGCCACGGACGAGGCCGCCCAGGACGGGTCCGCGGCTGACGCCCCGGCCGGCGACGTCGACGCCACGCCCGAGGCCCTCGCGGAGGAGCCGTCGGGCGACGCCACGGACGGGCCCGCCGCGGAGGAGGCCGAGCCCACGGGCGAGTCCACCGCCCCGGCAGCACCCGCGGCTCCGCGCCCCTCCCCGGCCTCCGTGCGTCCGCTCCCGCGGCCCGTGCCGCGGCCGTCGGCGGTCGCGGCGTCCCCCGCCGGCCCGGCGGTCCCCGTCCCGACCCCCGACGAGGAGGCCGCGGCCGCGCACGCCGCGACCTTCGGGCGCGTCGACGAGGACGGCACGGTGCACGTCGTCGAGGCCGCGGGCGAGCGCGTCGTGGGGCAGTTCCCCGGTGCGAGCGCGCCCGAGGCGCTCGCGCTGTACGTCCGGCGGTTCCTGGACCTGCAGGCGAAGGTCGCGCTGTTCGACGCGCGGCTGTCCGCCACCGACCTCTCGGTCAAGGAGATCGACCAGACGCTCACGCGCCTCACCGAGGAGCTCGCCGAGCCGGCCGCCGTGGGCGACCTCGACGCGCTGCGGGCGCGGCTCGAGGGCCTGCGGTCCCGGGCCGCCGAGCGTCGTGCGCAGGCGGACGCCGAGCGCGCCGCGGCGCGGGAGGCGGCCGTCGCCGCACGCACGCAGATCGTCGAGCAGGCCGAGAAGATCGCCACGACCGACCCGTCGCGCATCCAGTGGCGGCCCGCCGGTGAGCAGTTGCGCCTCCTGCTGGACCAGTGGAAGGACGCCCAGCGCTCCGGCCCGCGCATCGACCGGCCCACGGAGGAGTCGCTCTGGAAGCGGTTCAGCCACGCCCGCACCACGTTCGACCGTGAGCGGCGGCACTTCTTCGCCGAGCTCGAGGCGCGCAACTCCGAGGCGAAGACCGTCAAGGAGCAGCTCGTGGCCGACGCAGAGCGGCTGGCGACGAGCACGGACTGGGGTGCGACGTCGGCGGCCTTCCGTGACCTCATGACGCGCTGGAAGGCGGCCGGACGGGCCAACCGCCAGGTCGACGACGCGCTCTGGGCCCGGTTCCGCACCGCGCAGGACGCGTTCTTCGCCGCCCGGGACGCCGCGAACCAGGCCATCGACGAGGAGTTCCGCGCGAACCTCGAGGTCAAGGAGGCGCTGCTCGTCGAGGCCGAGGCGCTGCTGCCCGTCCGCGACCTCGGTGCCGCCAAGGCGGCGCTGCGCTCGCTGCAGGACCGGTGGGACGCCGCAGGCAAGGTGCCGCGCGCCGACGTCCAGCGGGTCGAGGGCAGGATGCGGGCCGTCGAGACCGCGGTGCGTGAGGCCGACTCGGCGCAGTGGCGTCGCAGCAACCCCGAGACGCGCGCCCGCGCCGAGGGTGCGGCCGCGCAGCTCGAGCAGGCGATCGCCGGCCTCGAGGCCGACCTGGAGAGCGCGAAGGCGGCAGGCGACCAGCGCCGCGTCACGGAGGCCCAGGCCGCGCTCGACGCCCGGCGCGCCTGGCTCGAGCAGGTGCAGCGCGCCGCGCAGGACGCCCGCGGCTGACACCGCGCGCCCGTCCGTCCACAGGATGCCCGCCTGCTCCCCCGTCGGGGGACGCCGGCGGGCATCCTGGCTTTCATGACCGTCTGCGACCCCGCCGCGGCCCCGGCCTTCCTGCAGCGGCTGCGTCCGCGTCCGCCGTCGCCCGGTCCCGTCGTCCTGCGACGCGGTGACGTCCCCGCCTGGGCGTGGACCGGCCTGCACCTCGACGGGGTCCTCGCTCCCCTCTGGGGGGACGTCGCGCGGGTCCGCGGGACGCCCGAGGACCCGGCGGTCCGCGCGCGCGCCTTCGCGCCGCTCGTCCCGCAGCGCGGAGCCGTCGGGCAGCTCGCGGCCGCGTGGGTGCACGCCGGTGGCACGCCGCCGCGGCGCGTGACCGTCCTCGTGCGCTCAGGTGCCCGCCGGCCCGACCCTCACCCGGACCGCACGACCGCGGAGGCCGACCTCGTCGACGAGGACCTGCAGACCCTCGGCGGCGTGCTGGTCACCACCGTGACACGCACCGCGGTCGACGTCGCGCGCTGGGTCCCGGCACCGACCGCAGTGCCCGTGCTGCGGACGCTGCTGCCGCGCGGGCTGGACCCGCACGCCGCGCTACGGCGGATCGACGCGCACCGCGGCGGCCGCGGGCTGCGCGCGGCACGCGCCACGCTCCGGCAGGTGTGAGCGCGCAGGCTCCACGGCGGACCGCCCGAGGCCGGGCCGTCGCGGGCGTCAGGCCCGGATCGCCGGCTCCTCGGCCCCGCGCGACCCGGTGATCCGGTAGACGTCGAAGACGCCCTCGACCTTGCGGACCGCGCTCAGCACCGACGCCAGGTGCGACGGCTCGGCCATCTCGAAGACGAAGCGCGAGAGCGCGACGCGGTCCCGCGAGGTCGAGACCGACGCCGACAGGATGTTGACGTGGTGGTCCGACACGACCCGTGTCACGTCCGACAGGAGCCGGCTGCGGTCGAGGGCCTCGACCTGGATCTGCACCAGGAACATCTGCGAGCTGGTGTGCGTCCACTCCACGTCGACGATCCGCTCGGGCTGCCGGCGCAGGGCCTCGACGTTGAGACAGTCGGTCCGGTGCACCGAGACGCCCGCGCCCCGCGTCACGAAACCGATGATCTCGTCCCCGGGCACCGGGGTGCAGCACTTGGCGAGCTTGACCCACACGTCGTCGACGCCCTTGACGACGACACCGGGGTCTCCGCTGCGCACCCGGCGCCCGGTCGCGCCCGGGCGTGCGGCCTCGGCGAGGTCCTCCTCCTGGGCGGGCTCTCCGCCGAGCGAGTGCACGAGCCGCTGCACCACGGACGCCGCCGAGGCCTGCCCCTCACCGACGGCGGCGTACAGGGCCGACACGTCCGCGAACCGCATCTCGTGCGCGAGCGCCACGAGCGCCTCGTGCGACATGAGCCGCTGGATGGGGAGGTTCTGCTTGCGCATCGCCTTGGCGATCGCGTCCTTCCCCTGCTCGATCGCCTCCTCGCGGCGCTCCTTGGTGAACCACTGCCGGATCTTGTTGCGCGCCCGGGGGCTCTTGACGAACGCGAGCCAGTCACGGCTGGGACCGGCCGTCTCGGACTTGGAGGTGAAGACCTCGACGACGTCACCGTTCTCGAGCGTCGAGTCCAGCGGCACGAGCCGGCCGTTGACGCGCGCGCCCATCGTGCGGTGCCCGACCTCGGTGTGCACCGCGTAGGCGAAGTCGACCGGCGTGGAGCCGGCGGGCAGTGCCTGCACGTCGCCCTTGGGCGTGAAGACGTAGACCTCGGCGCCGGCGATCTCGTCGCGCAGCAGGTCGAGGAACTCCGCCGGGTCCGCCGTCTCCCGCTGCCAGTCGACGAGCTGGCGCAGCCACGTCATGTCGTTGCCCGCCGCGTCCTGCGGGCCGTTGCTCTTGGTGGTCTCCTTGTACTTCCAGTGCGCAGCCACCCCGTACTCCGCGCGCCGGTGCATGTCGTGCGTGCGGATCTGGATCTCGACAGGCTTGCCGCCGGGGCCGATCACCGTGGTGTGCAGCGACTGGTACAGGTTGAACTTCGGCATCGCGATGTAGTCCTTGAACCGGCCGGGGACCGGGTTCCACCGCGCGTGGAGCGCGCCGAGAGCCGCGTAGCAGTCCCGCACCGTGTCGACGAGCACGCGCACGCCCACCAGGTCGTAGATGTCCGTGAAGTCGCGACCACGCACGATCATCTTCTGGTAGATCGAGTAGTAGTGCTTCGGCCGGCCGGTCACGGCGGCCTTGATCTTCGCCGACCGCAGGTCGGCACCGACCTGGTCGCGGACCGTCGCGAGGTACTCCTCGCGCGCGGGAGCGCGCTCGGCGACGAGGTGGACGATCTCGTCGTAGACCTTGGGGTAGAGCGTCGCGAACGACAGGTCCTCGAGCTCCCACTTGATGGTGTTCATGCCGAGCCGGTGGGCGAGCGGCGCGTAGATCTCGAGCGTCTCGCGCGCCTTCTTCTCGGCCGAAGCCGCCGACACGAACTTCCACGTGCGGGCGTTGTGCAGGCGGTCGGCGAGCTTGATGACGAGCACGCGGATGTCACGGGACATCGCCACGACCATCTTGCGGACGGTCTCGGACTGCGCCGCGTCACCGTAGGTGACCTTGTCGAGCTTCGTCACGCCGTCGACGAGCATCGCGACCTCGGGCCCGAAGTCGCGCCGCAGCTGGTCCAGGGAGTAGTCGGTGTCCTCGACGGTGTCGTGCAGCAGCGCGGCCACGATCGTGGACGGCGTCATGCCGAGCTCGGCGAGGATGGTGGCGACCGCGACCGGGTGCGTGATGTACGGGTCGCCGCTCTTGCGCATCTGGCCGCGGTGGGCGTGCTCGGCGACGACGTAGGCCTGCTCGATCACCGAGAGGTCGGCCTTGGGGTGGTTGGTGCGCACGGCGTGCAGCACCGGCTCGAGCGCCGGGTACGCGGAAGCGGACCGCCCCGACAGTCGTGCGAGGCGCGCCCGCACCCGACCCGTCGAGCCCGTCGCCGGCTCGGTCTCGGGCGGCGCGTCGACGGCCGCGGCCGGCGCGCTCTCCTGCGCAGGCTCCGCCACGACAGGCACGGGCGACGTCACGGCGTCAGCCCCTGCTCCGACCTTGTCCGCCATCGCCGCTCACCCCCTCCTGTCGTCCGCACGATTCTACGACCGCGACGCTCGCGTCCCGACACCGGCGCCGCGGGCGGGCGCCGTCCGGGTGACGGGCGTTCAGGGCAGGGTCAGCAGGACGTCGACGTCCCGACCCGGGAGCAGGGCGCGGCCGTCCAGGGCGCCCAGCTCCACGAGGAAGCTGAGCCCGACGACCGTCGCACCGCAGGACTCGAGCAGCTCGACCGTCGCCGCGGCCGTCCCGCCCGTGGCCAGGACGTCGTCGATCACCAGCACCCGCGCGCCCGCGGGGACGGTGGACGGCTGGATCTCGACGGACGCCGACCCGTACTCCAGCGCGTAGGACTGCGACGCGACGAGCCCGGGGAGCTTGCCGGCCTTGCGCACCGGCACGACACCGGCCCCGAGCGCCACGGCGACGGGGGCGGCGAGCAGGAACCCGCGCGCCTCCATGCCGGCGACGAGGTCCACGGGACCGTGCGGATGGCCGGCGAGCGCCGTCACGACGCGCGCGAACGCGTCACCGTCCGCGAGCAGCGGCATGATGTCGCGGAACTGGACGCCCGGTTCCGGGAAGTCCGGCACGGTGCGCAGCATGCTCTCGACCAGGTCGGCCAGACCAGCCCGGTCGTCCGACGGGCCGGGCTGCGCGCCCGACCCGTCCACGACGCCGCTCATCGACCCTTGCGCCGGGGCTGTGCCGCGGCGCCCAGGTGGCCACCGGGCCGCAGCGCGGCGGTCGCCCGCGGCGCCGCACCGACGGCGACGTCACCGCTGTCCGCGGACACGCCCGCCCGGGCGGCGAGCACCCTGGCGGTGTGCTCCCGGATCCGCGGCTCGCGCTCGCGCAGCGACACCTCGAGCGGTGTCGCCAGGAAGACCGACGAGAACGTCCCGACGAACATGCCGACGAACAGCGCCAGCGCGATGTCGCGCAGCGTCCCCGCGCCGAGGATGAACGCACCGATGACGAGGATCGAGGCGACCGGGAGCAGGGCCACCACGGACGTGTTGATCGAGCGCACCAGCGTCTGGTTGACCGCCAGGTTCGCCTTCTCGGCGTACGTGAACCGCGACTGATCGAGCACGTCCGCAGTGTTCTCGCGGACCTTGTCGAACACGACGACCGTGTCGTAGATCGAGTACCCGAGGATGGTGAGGAACCCGATCACCGTCGCCGGGGTGACCTCCCACCCGACGGCCGCGTACACCCCGACCGTGAGGATCAGGTCGTGGAACAGCGCGAGCATCGCCGCCGCCGCCATCCGCCAGTTGCGGAAGTAGACGGTCATGACGATCGAGACGAAGACGAGGAAGACGACGAGACCCGTGATCGCCTTCTGGGAGACGTCCTGGCCCCAGGTCGGGCCGATGAAGGTGCTGGTGACCTGGTCCTCGTCCACGTCGAAGGCCGCGATGAGGCTGTTGGTGACCTCGGTGACCTCCTCGCTCGTGAGCTCGGCGGTCTGGATGCGCAGCGACGAGCCGCCGACCGTCGTGACGCGCGGGACCTCGTCGGGGGCGACCGCGAGCACCGTGTCGGTCGCCAGCTGCTGGTCGGTCGTGTCGACGCCGGACACGACGAACTCGGAGCCACCGCGGAACTCGATGCCGGGGTTGAGGCCCGGCACGAACAGCAGCACGCCCGAGATCGCGACGAGCACCGCCGAGATGAGGTACCAGGTCCGTCGGCGTCCGACGATGTCGTACGAGCGCCGACCGGTGTACAGGTCGTTGCCCCACTGGGCGAATCCCGTGGCCATCAGCGGTCGCTCCCCTCAGGACGGCCGGAGATGGGCTCGTCGTCGACAACGGTCGTGGGTGGGTCCTGCGATCGCCCTGCGGCCGCCTGGGCCGCACGAGCGGCCGCGCGCCGCTCGGCGATGGTCATACCGGACGCGCCGACCGCGACGGGCTCGCGCAAGGACGCGGAGCCGGTGGTGGTCGGCGCGCTGGGGCCTCCCGCGACCCGGCCGCGGCCCGCGTAGCGCGCCGTGTCGACTCCCAGCCGCCGCGGGTCGAGGCCCGAGGCGGGGTGGCCCTCGGCGAAGAACCGCGTGCGCCCGAGCAGGACCATGAGCGGGTGCGTGAACAGGAACACCACGACGAGGTCGACGAGGGTCGTCAGACCGAGCGTGAAGGCGAAGCCGCGCACGCCGCCGACGGCCAGCAGGTACAGCACGATCGCGGCGGTGAAGTTGACCGCGTCGGACGCCAGGATCGTGCGTCGCGCGCGCTCCCAGCCCTTCTCGATGGCGGCGCCCAGGGACCGGCCGTCGCGCAGCTCGTCGCGGATGCGCTCGAAGTACACGATGAACGAGTCCGCGGTGATGCCGATCGCGACGATGATGCCCGCCACGCCCGGCAGCGAGAGCCGGTAACCCTGCACCCACGACAGCAGGACGATGATCCCGTACGTGATGACGGCCGCGACGAGCAGCGAGGCCACGGTGACCAGCCCGAGCGTCCGGTACTGGAACAGCGAGTACACGACGACGAGCAGGAGGCCGAAGACGCCCGCGAGCAGACCCTTCTGGAGCTGCTCGGAACCGAGCGTCGCCGAGATCTGCTGGACGCTCTGCTCCTCGAAGCTGATCGGGAGCGAGCCGAAGTTCAGCTGGTTCGCGAGCGTCGCGGCGGACTCCCGGGTGAAGGACCCCGAGATCTGCGCCTGACCGTTCGGGATGACCTCGTTCACGGACGGTGCCGAGATGACGAGGGCGTCGAGCACGACCGCGAACTGGTTGAGCGGCTCGCCCTGGCTCGCCAGACGGGTGGTCACCTCGGTGAACTTCGGGGTGCCCTCGCCGGTGAACTCCAGGTTGACGACCCACTGGCCCGTCGACGCACCCGTCGACGTGGTGCCGAGCCCCGAGGTGGCGGTGGCGATGTCGGCACCGGGGATCTCGACCGGACCGAGGATGAACTTGGCCAGCCCCTCGAGGTCGCACGCGACGACGGCCTCGTCGGGGTTGCCCGGCACGCCTCCCGTCCGGTTCTCCGGCAGCGTGCAGTCGAGCGCGTCGTACTCCGCCTGCAGCGCGGGCGTGACGTAGTACGCCACGTCGCTCGGGCTGTCCGGCGCGGCCTTGGTCGGCTGGTCGGACGGCGCGGCGTCGTCAGCAGCCGCGTCGTCGCCCGCCGCGTCCGGCGTGGCCGCCGCGGCGCCCATCACCAGGACGGGGCGGAACTCCATCTGCGCGGACGTGCGCACCAGGTCCAGCGTCTCCTCGCTGGGCCGGCCCGGCAGGCCGACGACGATCTTGTCGCCGCCCTGGCTCGTGATCTCCGCCTCGGCGACGCCCGAGGCGTCGACACGCTGGCGGATGACCGCGATCGCCTGGTTGATCGTCTCCGACGTCACGGAGCCCTGCGCCTCGGGCACGGGCTGCAGGATGACCTGCGTCCCGCCCTCGAGGTCGAGCGCGAGGTTGGGCGTCAGCGTCGCGTCGCTCCAGCGGGTGCCGGCGAGGATCGACGCGAACAGCGCGACGACCAGCACCGCGAGGGTGACGAGCGTGCGGACCGGCCGTTCACGGCGGCGGGGAGGAGGAGCCAACGGAGTTCTTCTCTCGTGCGCGCACCGGCCGCCGAGGCGGCCGGTGGGGTCGGGGCCCGGGCGTCATCGCCCGGGCCGGGGAGTCACTGGTTGTCGCGGTCGCGGTCCTCGCGCCCGGTCGCCGGCGGCTCCGGCGGCAGGGAGGACAGGTCGTCGGGGACGTCCACGACGGGCTCGTCCTCTACGACAGCGGGAGCGGCGTCCGCCGCGTCGTCGACGACGACCGGCTCGGACCTGCGGGCGATCGCGGCGCGCAGCCAGCGCGTCGAGCTGCCGGGTGTCGACTCGAGCGTCACGACGTCACCGTCGATCGCGGTCACGGTGCCGAAGAGTCCGGAACCCGTCATGACCTCGTCGCCGACGGCGAGGTTGCTGCGGAAGTCGGCGGCCTCGCGCTGCTGCTTGCGGGAGCGGCTCGACATGAACCACAGCGCCGCGAAGGCGAGCAGCATGATGACCAGGAACGAGTAGTCCATGAGGTGGTGGTTCTCCGCATCGTGTCAGACGTCGGCCGCAGTCTAGGCGCCGCGGCCCGACGCTCCAACGTGCGACCGTCCCCGGGGGTTCCCTCGCGGCCCGTTCCCGTCCGCCGGGGTGCCCGCGGCGGTCAGCCGAACAGCGTGCCGGCGGGCGGCGGCACCGGCAGCCCGAGGTGCTCCCAGGCAGGTGGCAGCGCCACGCGACCGCGCGACGTGCGCCCGATGAGACCCTCGCGGACGAGGAACGGCTCGGCGACCGTCTCGACGGTCTCGGGCTCCTCCCCCACGGCGACCGCGAGCGTCGTCAGCCCGACCGGGCCGCCACCGAAGCGTCGGCACAGCGCGTCCAGGACCGACCGGTCGAGACGGTCCAGGCCGCGCTCGTCGACCTCGTACACCTCGAGGGCGGACCGTGCGGCGGCGAGCGAGAGCATGCCGTCGCCGCGCACCTGCGCCCAGTCGCGCACGCGCCGCAGCAGGCGGTTGGCGATGCGGGGCGTGCCGCGCGAACGCGACGCGATCTCGGCGGCGGCCGTCACGTCGAGCGGGACGCCCAGCAGCCCGGCGGACCGGACGAGCACGCGCTCGAGCTCGGCGTCGTCGTAGAAGTCGAGGTGCCCGGTGAAGCCGAAGCGGTCACGCAGCGGCGCCGGCAGCAGCCCGGCGCGCGTGGTCGCCCCCACGACGGTGAACGGCGGCAGGGACAGCGGGATCGCGCTCGCGCCCGCCCCCTTGCCGACGATGACGTCGACTCGGAAGTCCTCCATCGCGACGTAGAGCAGCTCCTCGGCCGGGCGTGCGAGCCGGTGGATCTCGTCGATGAAGAGCACCTCGCCCTCCTCGAGCGAGGACAGGACCGCGGCGAGGTCCCCCGCGTGCTGGATGGCCGGCCCGCTGGTCACGCGCAGCGACGCCCCGAGCTCGGCCGCGATGATCATCGCGAGCGTGGTCTTGCCCAGACCCGGGGGGCCCGACAGCAGCACGTGGTCCGGTGCCCGCCCGCGACCCAGCGCCGCCTGCAGGACCAGGGACAGCTGGTCGCGCACGACCCGCTGGCCGACGAACTCGTCGAGCCGCCGGGGACGCAGCGCCGCCTCCGCGGCGCGCTCCGGCTCGTCGGCGACGGGACGCACGAGCGACTCCGCACCGTACGGCTCGACGTCGCCGTCCTCCTCCGCCCCGCCGACCTCGATGCGCGGCGACCCGGCGTCACGCACGGGCGCTGCCCAGCGAGCGCAGCGCCGCGCGCAGCACGCCCGGCACCTCGTCGGCCCCGACCGGGCTCGGTGAGCCGTCGAGCACCGCGGCGACCGCGTCCTGCGCGGCGCGCAGCGGCCAGCCCAGGCCGACGAGCGCCTCGACGACCTGCTCGCGGTGGTCCGCGGACGACGCCGCGGGGGCACCTGCGGTCGGTGACGGCGCACCGAGCCGCTCCCCGAGCTCCAGGACGATGCGCTGCGCGCCCTTGCGCCCGATGCCGGGGACGCGCATGAGCGCCGCGAGGTCCTCGTGCGCGACCGCGCGACGCAGCCCGTCGGGCGTGTGCACCGCGAGCATGGCCAGCGCGAGGCGCGGCCCCACGCCCGAGACCGTCTGCACGGTCTCGAACACGTCGCGCTCGTCGTCGTCGGCGAAGCCGAACAGCGTCAGCGCGTCCTCGCGCACGACGAGCGACGTGAACAACCGACCCGGTTGCCCGACCCGCAGTCCCGCGAGGGTCGCCGGCGTCGCCTGGACCAGCAGGCCGACACCTCCGACCTCCACGACCGCCGCGTCCAGCCGTACTGCCAGCACCGTCCCGTGCACCGACGCGATCACCGCGCGCTCCTCCTGTCGTCGACCGCCCCACTCTCCCACACGAGGCGAACAGGTGTACGAAGGACACGCGCCGGGGTCCCGCGTCGCGACGTCACGCGCGCCGCCGCGCCGCCTGCTCCGCCGCGGCCCACTGCCGCTGCGCCGTCGTCATGCCGCCGGGTTCGCGCTGCGGGGCTCCGAGTGCCCCCGCCGGGCGCCACAGGTGGCAGATGGCGAGCGCGAGCGCGTCGGCGGCGTCGGCGGGCCGCGGCACCTCGGTCAGCCCCAGGAGCCGCGCCACCATCGTCTGGACCTGCGCCTTGTCCGCACGGCCGGAGCCGGTGACCGCCGCCTTCACCTCGCTGGGCGTGTGCAGCGCGACGGGGATGCGCCGGCGCGCGGCCGCCACCATGGCGAGCCCGGCGACCTGCGCGGTGCCCATGACGGTGCTGACGTTGTGCTGCGCGAAGACCCGTTCGACCGCGACCGTGTCGGGGGCGTGCTCCTCGAGGCACTCCTCGAGGGCCCGCTCGATGAGCAGCAGCCGCTGGTCGACGTCGAGGCCGGGGTCGGAGCGTGCGACCGACACGTGCACGAGGCGCGCGCGCCGCCCCGGCAGGGAGTCGACGACGCCGAGGCCGCAGCGGGTCAGGCCGGGGTCCACTCCGAGCACGCGCACGCGGTCATCGTCGCAGGCGTCCCGCGTGCGAGGGGCCCCGCCACACCGGTGACGGGGCCCGTGCGTGCAGGTCGCGACCTGCCGCGCGTCACTCGGCGTCGAGCTCGGCCATGACCTCGTCGGAGGCGTCGAAGTTCGCGTAGACGTTCTGGACGTCGTCGGAGTCCTCGAGCGCGTCGATGAGGCGCAGCACCTTGCGCGCGCCGTCGGCGTCGACCTCGACCTGGGTGGAGGGCCACCAGACCACGTCGGCCGAGTCGTAGTCGATGCCGGCCTCCTGCAGCGCGGTCCGCACGGCCACGAGGTCCGTCGCGGCACTGATCACCTCGAACGTGTCGCCCAGGTCGTTGACCTCCTCGCCGCCCGCCTCGAGGACGGCCTCCATGACGGCCTCCTCGTCGGTGCCCTCCTGCGGCACGACGACGACGCCACGGCGGCTGAAGATGTACGCGACGGAGCCCGGGTCGGCCATCT
Organism: Cellulomonas dongxiuzhuiae; assembly: GCF_018623035.1. Taxonomy (NCBI): domain Bacteria; kingdom Bacillati; phylum Actinomycetota; class Actinomycetes; order Micrococcales; family Cellulomonadaceae; genus Cellulomonas; species Cellulomonas dongxiuzhuiae. The sequence goes on along the minus strand of NZ_CP076023.1, from coordinate 1,968,316 downwards.
GGCCGCCGTTGCGCGTGAACGCGACCCGCACGTCCGACGCGGCACGGTTGCGGTTGTCGGTGAGGCACTCGACCAGCACGGCGACCCCGCCGGGGCCGTATCCCTCGTACGTGATCGACTGGTAGTCCGCGCCGCCGGCCTCCTGGCCGGACCCGCGCTTGACCGCCCGGTCGATGTTGTCGTTGGGGACGGACGACTTCTTGGCCTTCTGGATGGCGTCGAAGAGCGTCGGGTTGCCGGCGGGGTCACCACCGCCCGTGCGGGCGGCCACCTCGACGTTCTTGACGAGCTTGGCGAAGAGCTTGCCGCGCTTCGCGTCGATGACGGCCTTCTTGTGCTTGGTGGTGGCCCACTTGGAGTGACCCGACATGGCTCGTTACCCCTTCGTCTCCGCTGGTGCGCCCGCGTCGCTCCCCCACGCCGCCGTCCTGGCGGGGACGGGCCGGGGACCCCGCGACGTCACAGGCTGTCGCGGACGATCTGAACGAACAGTCGGTGCACCCGCGGGTCCCCGGTCACCTCGGGATGGAACGAGGTCACGAGCAGCGGGCCCTGGCGCACCGCGACGATCCTACCGGCGGCAGGCCCGTCCGCGACGCGGCCCACGACCGTGGCAGCCGGGCCGACCTCCTCGACCCACGGGGCCCGGATGAACACCGCGTGCACGGGGGCCTCGGCGCTGTCGGTGATCCCGTCGATCACGAGGTCGGTCTCGAACGAGTCGACCTGCCGGCCGAAGGCGTTGCGGCGCACGGTGATGTCGACGCCCCCGAGGGTCTGCTGCCCCTCGATGCCGCCGATGATCCGGTCCGCGAGCAGGATCATCCCCGCGCACGAGCCGTAGGCCGGCATGCCGGCGCGCAGCCGGTCGCGCACGGGCCCGTCGAGCTCGAACGCCCGCAGCAGCTTGTCGATGGTCGTCGACTCCCCGCCCGGGACGACGAGCGCGTCGACGGCGTCGAGCTCGGCCGGGCGGCGCACGCCGACCGCGTCGACACCGAGCGAGGTCAGGACGGCGACGTGCTCGCGGACGTCGCCCTGCAGCGCCAGGACACCGATGGTGGGAGTCACGGTCGACGATCCTAGGTGCGCCGGGGCGCAGCCGTACGCCTCACTCCCGCACGAGGCCGAGGTGCCGGGTCGTCCCGTCCCACACGAGCACGTCGCGGACGAGCTGGGCCAGGCCCGCGGGGAAGACCTCGATCTCGACGCGCGCGAGCGCGTCCAGCTCCCACCACCGGAGCTCGTCGATGACGTCCCGCTCGACGTCCGTCCAGCCGTCCCGGCTGAGCGCGACGTCCGTGCTGCGCACCCGGGCGACGAACAGGTCCTCGTGCTGACGGCAGGTGCGGGCCGCGAAGTCGAACAGCGCCGAGCGCGTGTACACCGGGCCCACCAAATCGTCGGCCGCCAGCCGGATCCCGGTCTCCTCGTGCACCTCGCGCACCGCCGCGGACCGCGCGTCCTCGCCGGGGTCGATGCCACCGCCGACCGTGAACCACCACGAGCGGTCCGGGGCGTCCGCGTCGTGCCCGCGCACGAGCAGCACCCGGTCCGACTCGTCGAGCAGGAGCACGCGCGCGGCGCTGCGCGACAGGACGCCGTCCGGACCCGGCACCCAGCCACCGTCGAGGACGACGGCGGGGCCGTCCCCCTCGGCGCCCGGTGGCACGACGGGGACGGCCCCGGGGGCCTGCGGGTCGGGCGTGGTCACCAGCCCCGGTCGGCGAGGCGGTGGGGCACCGGGACGTCGTCGACGTTGATGCCCACCATGGCCTCGCCCAGGCCGCGCGAGACCTTGGCGATGACGTCCGGGTCGTCGTAGAACGTCGTCGCCTTGACGATCGCGGCGGCCCGCTCGGCGGGGTTCCCGGCCTTGAAGATGCCCGAGCCGACGAACACGCCCTCGGCACCGAGCTGCATCATCATCGCGGCGTCGGCCGGTGTGGCGATGCCGCCGGCGGTGAAGAGCACCACGGGCAGCTTGCCGGCCGCGGCGACCTCCTTGACGAGCTCGTACGGCGCCTGCAGCTCCTTCGCGGCGAGGTAGAGCTCGTCCTCGGGCAGCGACGTCAGGCGACGGATCTGGTCGCGCAGGGTCCGCATGTGGGTCGTCGCGTTGGACACGTCGCCCGTGCCCGCCTCGCCCTTCGAGCGGATCATCGCGGCGCCCTCGGTGATGCGGCGCAGCGCCTCGCCCAGGTTGGTCGCACCGCAGACGAACGGGACGTTGAACGCCCACTTGTCGATGTGGTGCGCGTAGTCGGCGGGCGTCAGCACCTCGGACTCGTCGACGTAGTCGACGCCCAGGGACTGCAGCACCTGCGCCTCGACGAAGTGGCCGATGCGTGCCTTCGCCATGACGGGGATCGAGACCGTCGAGATGATGCCGTCGATGAGGTCGGGGTCGCTCATGCGCGCGACGCCGCCCTGCGCACGGATGTCGGCGGGCACCCGCTCGAGCGCCATGACGGCGACCGCGCCGGCGTCCTCGGCGATCTTCGCCTGCTCGGGCGTGACGACGTCCATGATGACGCCGCCCTTGAGCATCTCGGCCATGCCGCGCTTGACGCGCGCGGTTCCGACCTCACCGGCGGGGGCGACGGGCTGGGGGTTCTCGGTCACGTCAGACCTCTTCGATCCGTGGTTCGGGACGCCCGGCGCCCGCGTGGTCCCCGGATGCGGGCAGGACCGGAGGTGCGGAGGGCCGTGGTCGGTGCGCCGTCCATCCTAGGTCGTCGCTGCACGCGGCCGGGTGCCGCGCCCGCCACCCGGACACCGGACGTCAGGCGCCCGACGCCGCGCCGCCCGGCCGGGTGGTGCGCGGCCCCTCCCCGGGGCGCGGCAGGCCCTGGGGCCAGGCGTCGTCGAGCTCGAGCGTCCGCGGCTCCGGTGCGTGGCCCGCGAGTCGCAGCAGCCGGACGAGCGCGCCGCGACGCACGCGCTGGGTCTGCGCCACCGCCTCGTTGTGGAACCGCCGCGCCAGCTGCACGCGGTACCACGCCGCGGCGAGCGCCTCGAGCAGCCGACCGCCCTCCGGGTCGTCCGCCAGCGCCGCCACCTCGTCGGCGTCGTCGAGGACCTCCCGCAGCGCCGCCGTGAGGTCGCTCTCGACCTGGGCCCGGTCCACGGCGCCAGTGGCCGCGGCCCCGCCCCGCAGCAGGTCCCGCAGGTCGGCGGGCAGCAGGCCGGGCGGCACGTCGCCCGCACCGCCGTCCGTCAGCGACCCCCACGCGGCCTCACCGATGACCAGCGAGCTCGCCGGGTCGAGCAGACCGCTCGTCGCGAGCTCGGCCGCGACGGACGCGCGGCGCACGAGCTGGGCGTCGACGACCGCGCGCGACGCGCCGACCTTGCGGTGCAGCCGGTCGAGGCGGCTCGCCCGCACCCAGACCAGCCAGGCGAGCAGCAGCACGACGGCGACGACCACCAGGACGACCGTGACGTCCGACCCGCCGGTCACGAGCGACCCCGCCGCAGCTCGATCAACCGGGCACCGCGCAGGGACGACGGGTCCTCGCCGACGGGCGCGTTCGCGCCGTCGACGGCCATCTCGTACACCGCGAGCACCTGGTCGGTGACCGCCGACCAGTCGTAGCGCCGCACGACACGCGACGCGTGCTCGCTCACGCGGGTCCGCAGCGCCGGGTCGCCCAGCACGCGCACGAGCGTCGCCGCGAGGTCGGCGGGGTCACCCGTGCGGAACAGCACGCCCGCCTCGCCGTCGTCGAGCACGCGTGCGAAGGCGCCCAGGTCACTCGCGACGACCGTCGTGCCGGCGCTCATCGCCTCGACGAGGACGATGCCGAAGCTCTCACCACCGGTCTGCGGCGCGCAGTACACGTCCGCCGAGGCCAGCAGGCGCGCCTTGTCCTCCTCGCTGACACCGCCGAGGAACTCCACGGCCGACGCGCGGTCACCCAGCACGTCGCGCGCCTGGTCCTCGCCGGTCTCGCCGCTGCCGGCCACGAGGAACCGTGCACCGGGGTACGCCTCGAGCACGGTCGCGACGGCGCGCAGCAGGACCGCCAGGCCCTTGCGGGGCTCGTCGAGCCGGCCGAGGAACGCGACGGTCGGCGCCTGCGGCGTACCGGTCCAGCGCGGGTCGGTGCCCGCCGCGGCGAACGTGTCGACCCACACGCCGTTGGGGATGACGACCGCGTCGCCGCCCAGGTGCTCGACCAGCGTGCGGCGCGCGTCCTCCGACACCGCGATGCGCAGCGAGATCTTCTCGAGCGACTGCCGCACGAGCGGGTACGCCATCTGCAGCGGTCGCGACCGGACCAGGGACGTGTGGAACGTCGCCACGACCGGGCCGTCCGCGATCCACAGCGCGAGCATGCCCAGGCTCGGGGTGACCGGCTCGTGCAGGTGCAGCACGTCGAACTGCCCCGCGGCCAGCCAGCGGCGCACCCGGCCGGCCGTGACGGGTCCGAACGTCATGCGCGCGACCGACCCGTTGTAGTGCACCGGGACGGCGCGGCCCGCAGCGACGAGGTAGGGCGGCACGGGGGTGTCGTCCGAGGCGGGCGCCAGCACGGAGACCTCATGACCGCGGGCGATGAGCGCCTCCGCGAGGTCGCGGACGTGGAACTGCACGCCGCCGGGCACGTCGAAGGAGTAGGGGCACACGAGCCCCACCCGCAGGGGACGCCCCGCGATCACGACACGCTCCCGACGTCGAGGGGGTCGCCGCCGTCGGTCCCGGCGCCGCCGTCGGTCCCGGCGCCGTCGTCGGTCCGGGCACCGTCGTCGGTCCAGGCACCGTCGTCCGGCGGTGCACCCGGGGACCGCCGCGCCGCGTCCCGGGCAGGGTCGAGGTCGGCCACGAACACGCGCTGCAGCATGTGCCAGTCCTGCGGGTGCGCGTGGATCTGCTCGGCCACCACGTCCACCCACGCCTGCGTGAGCGCGTGGACGCGCTCCGCACGCGGCGCGTCCGGATCGGCCTGCACCGGGGCGTGGAAGCGGACCACGATCCCCCACGGCCCCCCGGCCGCTCGTCGCCGCGCGCGGCGCAGCCGCTCGTAGGTGATGGACGCGGGCACGAGGGTGGCACCCGTCGTGACCGCGAGAGCCGCGGGACCGGCGGCGACCCGCGCCCGGTGCCCGAACAGGTCGACCTCGAGCCCCCTGGCCGTCAGGTCGCGGTCGGCGAGCAGGGGCAGCAGGCCCGGGCCGGTGCGCGCGACGCGCACGAGCCGGCGGAACACGTCGCCCTCGCCCGTCAGCGGGACGATCCGCAGGCCGATGCTCTCGCGGAAGGCCCTGAACTCCTGGAACAGCTCCTCGGGCTCGAGCCGCTCCGCCACGGTGGTGACGGGCGCCACGTGCGCGGCGGCCCAGGCACCGGCGAGGTCCCAGTTGCCCATGTGCCCGAGCGCGATGACGACCTGCCGGCCCGCGTCGAGGTCGGGGCGCAGGTTCTCCATGCCCTCGACGCGGACACGGGCGGCGAGGTGCTCGGGGGTCAGCCCGCGCAGCGTGAACGCCTCGCCGAAGTAGCGCATGTAGGAGCGCATGCCGGCCCGCGAGAGGCGACGCAGCGCGCCGGAGTCGAGCTCGGGCCGCACACGGGCCAGGTTGGCCTCGAGGCGCCGCACGCCGGAGCCCCGCCGCCACCAGGCCACGTCCGCACCCAGCGTCATGGCGGCGCGCACGAGACCCCCCGGCAGCCGATGGCCGACGCGCCACGCGAGGTGGTAGGCACGGGCGACGTCGACGCTCACGGCGCCGCCTGCCGGACCTGGCGCCGGACGGTCGCCATGCGCTGCACGACCGTCACCGCCGAGGCCACCGTCAGCAGCGCGAGCACGACCGTCATGACGACGTCGGGCGCCCCGGCCCCGACGAGGACCGTCGCGGCGAGCACGGCGAACAGCCGGTCGGCCCGTTCGGCGATGCCGACCGCCGCCGTCATGCCGAGACCCTCCGCGCGAGCGCGTGCGTAGGGCACGATCGAGCCCAGCACGAGGCACGCCAGCGCGAGCACGGCGTCGGGGCGCGAGTCGCCCGCACCGATGTACCAGAGCACGAGCCCCGCGAAGATCGCGCCGTCGCCGAACCGGTCGAGGGTCGAGTCGAGGAAGGCGCCCCACGGCCCGCTGCGGCCCGACCGCCGTGCCATCACGCCGTCGATCGAGTCGGTGAGCGTGAAGACGGCGATGAGCAACCCGCCGAGGAGCAGGTGGCCCGTCGGGAACGCCCACAGCGCGGTGACGACCACGGCGAAGGTCCCCGCGATGGTCACGGCGTCCGGACTCACCCCGGCTCGCAGGAGCGCGTCGGCGAGCGGCGTCCACAGCCGCGTCATCACGCCGCGCAGTCGGCTCAGCACGGGTCGGTCATCCCTTCGTCGTGACGGGCCAGGCGTCCGCGAGGGCCGCCCGGGTGTCGCCCAGCAGCGCCGGCAGCGCACGCGTGCGCGCGACGATCGGCAGGAAGTTCGCGTCGCCGCCCCAGCGCGGGACGACGTGCTGGTGCAGGTGCGCCTGGATGCCCGCACCGGCGACCTGGCCCTGGTTCATGCCGAGGTTGAAGCCGTCGGGCGTCATGACCTGCCGCACGACGCGCATCGCGGTCCGCGTGAGCGCGGCGACCTCCTGCACCTCGGCCTCGGTGAGCTCGGTGTAGTCCGCGACGTGCCGGTAGGGGCAGACGAGCAGGTGCCCGGAGTTGTACGGGTAGAGATTCATCACGACGTACGCGACCTCGCCGCGGTGCACGACCAGCCCCTGCTCGTCCGGCAGCGTGGGGATGCGGCAGAACGGGCAGCCGTCACCGGGTGCGTCGTCGGCGGGCTTGTCCTGCCCGCCGATGTACGCCATGCGGTGCGGCGTCCACAGCCGGTCGAGCCCGTCCGGCTCACCCGCGAAGGCACCGGCGGACTCGACCTCGACGTCGTCGGACGAGGCCACGGCTCAGACCTGGACGCGGTCGCGCACGGCGGAGACGATCCGCTCGACCGCCTCGTCCACGGGCACGCCGTTGTCCTGGCGGCCGTCGCGGTAGCGGAACGACACGGCACCGGCCTCGGCGTCCTCGCCGCCCGCGATGAGCACGAACGGGATCTTCTGCGTGGAGGCGTTGCGGATCTTCTTGCCGAAGCGGTCGTCGGACCGGTCGACCTCGGCGCGGATCCCCTGGGCCCGCAGCCGCGCGACCACCTCGTCCAGGTACGGCTCGAACGGCTCGGCGACGGGCACGGCGAGCACCTGGACGGGCGCGAGCCAGGCCGGGAACGCGCCGGCGTAGTGCTCGGTGAGCACGGCGAAGAAGCGCTCGATGGACCCGAAGAGGGCGCGGTGGATCATGACGGGCCGCTGCCGGCTGCCGTCGGGCGCCGTGTACTCGAGCTCGAACCGCTCGGGCAGGTTGAAGTCGAGCTGGATCGTCGACATCTGCCAGGTGCGGCCGATGGCGTCCTTGGCCTGCACGGAGATCTTGGGGCCGTAGAACGCCGCGCCGCCCGGGTCGGGCACGAGGTCGAGCCCCGACGCCTCCGCGACGGCACGCAGCGTCTCGGTCGCCTCCTCCCAGACCTCGTCGGAGCCGACCGACTTCTCGGGGTTGCGCGTCGACAGCTCCAGGTAGAAGTCGTCGAGCCCGTAGTCCTTGAGCAGGTCGAGGACGAACGTGAGCAGGCTGGTGAGCTCGCCCTGCATCTGCTCCCGCGTGCAGTAGATGTGCGCGTCGTCCTGGGTGAAGCCGCGCCCGCGGGTCATGCCGTGCACGACGCCCGACTTCTCGTACCGGTACACGGTGCCGAACTCGAAGAGCCGCAGCGGCAGCTCGCGGTACGAGCGCCCGCGCGAGCGGAAGATCAGGTTGTGCATGGGGCAGTTCATGGGCTTGAGGTAGTAGTTCTGCCCCGCCCGCTTCACGTGCCCGTCGGCGTCGCGCTCCTCGTCCAGCTGCATCGGCGGGTACATGCCGTCGGCGTACCAGTCGAGGTGGCCCGACACCTGGAACAGCTGCTCCTTGGTGATGTGCGGCGTGTTGACGAACGAGTACCCCGCCTGCACGTGGCGGCGGCGCGAGTACTCCTCCATCTCCATGCGGATGATCCCGCCCTTGGGGTGGAACACCGACAGGCCCGAGCCGATCTCCTCCGGGAAGGAGAAGAGGTCGAGCTCGCTGCCCAGGCGGCGGTGGTCGCGCCGCTCCGCCTCGGCGACGCGCTCGAGGTACGCCTTGAGCTCGTCCTTGCTCGGCCACGCGGTCCCGTAGACGCGCTGCAGCTGGGGGTTCTTCTCCGAGCCGCGCCAGTAGGCGGCGGCGGACCGGGTGATCTGGAACCCGTTGCCGATGAGCCGGGTGCTGGGCAGGTGCGGTCCGCGGCACAGGTCCTGCCACACGACGGTCTCGGACTCGCGCCCGGCCCCACGCACGTTCTGGTAGATCGACAGCCCGCCGAGGCCCACCTCGACCGACGCGCCCTCGGCCGCGTCCGACGCCGAGCCCTTGAGGCCGATGAGCTCGAGCTTGTACGGCTCGTCGGCCAGCACCTCGCGGGCCTCCGCCTCGGTGACGTCCCACCGCCGGAAGGCCTGGCCCTCCTTGACGATCCGGCCCATGACCTTCTCGACGGCCTTGAGGTCCTCGGGGGTGAAGGGGGTCTCGACGTCGAAGTCGTAGTAGAAGCCGTCGGTGATGGGCGGGCCGATGCCGAGCCGGGCCTTCGGGTTGACCTCCTGCACGGCCTGCGCCAGGACGTGGGCGGCCGAGTGCCGCAGCACCGCCAGGCCGTCCGGCGACCCGATGGTCACGGCCTCGACGACCGCACCGTCGGGCAGCGGCAGCGCGAGGTCCTTCAGCTCGCCGTCGACACGCACGACGACGACGTCGCGGCGCTCGGCGAACAGCTCCGTGGCCGTCGTGCCCTGCGCGACCGGGGTCTCGACGCCGTCGACGGTCAGGGTGATCTGCTCGGGCACGCTGCGCCAGCTCCTCGGGTCTGCCCGCGCCGCGTCTCGCGGCGGGTCGGCGGTCGCCGACACGGACGTGGTCGATGCTACCGACCGCGCGGCCCGCGCCAGGACCCGATAACCGGCGCGGGTCAGGCGGACCCGTGGGTCGGCAGGTCGTGCGGGACGTGCGCCTCGAGCTCGGCCAGCCACGCCGCCACCGACGCGTCCGACGGCATGCGCCAGTCCCCGCGGGGCGACATCGTGCCGCCCGCGCTGACCTTCGGCCCGTTGGGCAGCGCCGACCGCTTGAACTGGCTCGCGAAGAACCGCCGCAGGAACACCTCGAGCCAGCGGCGGACGGCAGGCAGGTCGTACGCGGGACGACGGTGGTCCGGCCACGCCGGCGGCCACGCACCCGCCTGCGCGTCGTGCCACGCGTGCCACGCGAGGAAGGCGATCTTGCTCGGCCGCGTGCCGTGGCGCAGCACCTGGAAGAGCGCGAAGTCGTGCAGCGCGTACGGGCCGATCGTCGACTCGGTCGACTGGACCGGCTCGCCCTCGCGCGCCGGCACCAGCTCCGGGGAGATCTCCTGCTCGACGACCCGCAGCAGGACCTCGTTGGTGGCCTCGTCGAAGTGGCCCTCGGACACGACCCACCGGATGAGGTGCTGGATGAGGGTCTTGGGCACGCCCGCGTTGACCGCGTAGTGCGACATCTGGTCGCCCACGCCGTACGTGCACCACCCGAGCGCGAGCTCCGACAGGTCGCCCGTGCCGAGCACGATCCCGCCGCGCTGGTTCGCCGCGCGGAACAGGTAGTCGGTCCGCAGGCCGGCCTGCACGTTCTCGAAGGTGACGTCGTAGACCTCCTCGCCGGCACCGGCGGGGTGACCGAGGTCGGCGAGCATCTGCCGGGCCGCGGGCCGGATGTCGAGCGTCTCGGCCGTCGTGCCCAGGGACTCCATCAGGGCGAGCGCGCTGCTGCGCGTCACGTCGGACGTCGCGAAGCCCGGCATCGTGAAGGCCAGGATGTCGCTGCGCGGCCGGCCGAGACGGTCCATGGCGTTCGCCGCGACGATCAGCGCATGCGTCGAGTCCAGGCCACCGGACACCCCGATGACCACCTTGGCGTCGCCGACCGCGCGCAGCCGCTGCTCGAGCCCGCTGACCTGGATGTTGTAGGCCTCGTAGCAGTCGAGCGCGAGGCGCTGCGGGTCGTCGGGGACGAAGGGGAAGCGGTCGACCGCGCGCCGCAGCCCGATGTCGCCGGTCGGCGGATCGACCGTGAACCGGACCGTGCGGTGCGAGGCGCCGGCGGGTGCCATGCCGAGGGTGCGGCGGTTGTCGTCGAAGGTGCCCATGCGCAGCCGCTCCTGGCGCACCCGGTCCAGGTCGACGTCCGCGACCGTCACGACGGTGCCGTCGACGAACCGCTCACCCTCCGCGAGCAGCTCCCCCAGCTCGTACAGCAGCGTCTGGCCGTCCCACGACAGGTCCGTCGTCGACTCCCCCGCACCGGCGGCCGCGTAGACGTAGGCCGCCTGGCACCGCGCGGACGCCGAGCGCACGAGCAGCCGGCGGTCCTCGGCGCGTCCGACCGTGATGGGGCTGGACGACAGGTTGACGAGCACCGTCGCGCCGGCGAGCGCGGCGGTCGCGCTCGGCGGGACGGGCACCCACATGTCCTCGCAGACCTCGACGTGCACGACGAGGCCGGGGACGTCGGTCGCGGCGAACAGCAGGTCGGGCCCGATCGGGGCCTCCTGGCCCGCGACCGTGACCGTGCCGCGCACGTCGTCACCGGGCCCGAACCAGCGGCGCTCGTAGAACTCGCGGTAGGTCGGCACGTAGGACTTGGGTGCGACGCCCAGCACGCGTCCGCGGTGGATGACGACCGCGACGTTGAGCACCCGGTTGCCGTGCGCGAGAGGCGCCCCGACGACCAGCACGGGACGGAGGTCCCTCGACGCGGCGACGACCTCGTCGAGGGCCGCCCGCACGGCGTCGAGCAGCGTGTCCTGCAGGAAGAGGTCGTCGATCGCGTAGCCGGACAGGCACAGCTCCGGGAGCACGGCGACCGCGACGCCGTCGTCGTGGCACGCGCGGGCGGCGTCGATCACGGCAGCCGCGTTGCGCGCCGGGTCCGCGACGGTGACGGGCACGGTGCACGCGGCGACCCGTGCGAACCCGTGGGAGTAGGCCGAGAGGAAGTCCACGCTGCGAGTCTGGCACGCCGACGACGCGCTCACCTGGAACGACGAACGCCCCCGGCTCAGCCGGGGGCGTTCGTGCGGGTGGGCGATACTGGGTTCGAACCAGTGACCTCCTCGGTGTGAACGAGGCGCTCTACCACTGAGCCAATCGCCCGCTGCCTGCGCCGGCCACGTGTGCCCGCCTGCACCGGCCCGTGGGCAGGAGTCGTGCGGACCACCCGTAGGCGGCACGGGAGACGATGCTAGCGGACGCCGGGCCGATCTCCGAACCGGCGGACCTCACGTCGCGACGAGCGGCCCGGCAGCGCAACCGCAGCCGCCAAGCCGCGGCAAACGGGGTGAAATGTCGCCTTCGGCGCCCGGGAGAGCGATGTGCAACGTTTTCCATACCACCTGAAAGGGTCCGGGCGGGTGAACTGTGCCCGAGCATCGGTCCAATGGGACATCCGTCCTGCCATGATGTGACCTCACGGCCCGATCGGGGCCCCACCATGCGACAGGAGGACCCGATGGCGGATACGTCGTACGACGTCATCGAGGTCGTTGCCATGCAGCTCATCGGGTCCGACGCGACCGTCATCCCGGTGTCGGCAGAGATGTGCTTCCGCACCACCGACCCGTACACGGTGCGCGCCGTCTTCACCGGCGCCCACACGATGTCGACCTGGCTCCTCGGCCGCGAGCTGCTGGCCCAGGGCGTGCACGCGGTCGCCGACGCACCGGCCGGCACGGGCGACGTGCAGGTGTGGCGCGACGACGACCCCGACTACACCCTCGTGTCGCTCTCCGGCGTGGAGGGCAGCGCGCTGCTCGCGGCGCCGACGGAGCCTCTCCTGCGGTTCATCGCCGCGACCGAGGCGCTCGTGCCCATCGGCAGCGAGTCGGACAAGATGGAGGGCGAGATCACCGCGCTCATCGCGGCTCTCCTCACCGCCTGATCCTCGGGCGTCACCACCACGGCTGCCGGCCGGTCCCGCGACGCGGGGCCGGCCGTCGTGCGTCGGGGCGCACCCCGACGGACGACGCGATCAGGGGTCGACGTCGTCGTCCAGCCGCGCGAGGAACAGCCGCCGGGCCTCCCGGGACAGCGGACCGGCCGCGACGTCGTGGTCGTCGAGGCGCACGACGGGCGTGACGTTGCGGACCGATCCCGTCAGCGCGAGGTGGGCGCGGCCCGCGACGACGTCGTCGAGCACCTCCCACGCCAGCTCGTCCGGCCGCGCCTCGCGCACCGGGAGACCCGCCTCGGCGCCCCACAGCAGCAGCAGGGCACGTGTGACGCCCGCGAGCGCCCCGGTCTCGAGGGACGGCGTGAGCAGCTCGCCGCCGAGCTCGACGAAGACGTTGGACCCGGTCCCCTCGCTCAGGCGTCCGCGGGTGTCGGCCAGCAGTGCCTCGTCGGCACCGCGCTCACGCGCCCGTGCGAGCGCGACGACGTTCTCGCCGTACGACGTGGTCTTGAGCCCCGCGAGCGGCGAGCGCTCGTTGCGCACCCACGGGACGCGCACGGCACGCGCGACGTCGGACACCGTGGCAGGACCTGCCACGACGACCACCGTGGGGCGCACCTCGTCGTCCGGGTAGCGGTGCGAGCCCAGGGGGCCCGGTCCGCCCGTGACGGTGATGCGGAGGCGTCCCGCGTGCTCGCCCGCGGCCCGGAGCACCGCGCGGACGCCCTCGCGCACCTCGTCCATCGGCAGGGGCGGCAGGCCGAGCCCGTGGGCCGACGCCTCGAGGCGAGCGAGGTGGCGCGTGAGCGCGAAGGCGGCACCGCGGTGCACGGCGCAGGTCTCGAACACCCCGTCACCCACGGTGAGCCCGTGGTCGACGGCGGTGAGCACCGGCTCGTCGGGCGCGTGCAGCCGTCCGCCGGCCCAGATCGCAAGGTCCACGACCTCATCCTCGCACCGCCCGGACCTGCGGCGCCGCCCGTCGCGGACCCTCTCCGCGCCTCCTGGCGCAGGTCGGCGGACGCGTCGGGCGACACGCGGACGGGGGCCGGTTGGACTCTCGCCGAGTTTGTCGTCTAGAGTCTTCGACGCACCAGGAACGCCGGTGAAACGGCGGAACTGACGCGCGGACGTGGCTCAGTGGTAGAGCATCACCTTGCCAAGGTGAGGGTCGCGGGTTCGAATCCCGTCGTCCGCTCGGAGGCTCTCCCCTTCGGCTCCCAGCCGTTGTGGACTGCGGTCTCAGCGGTGGAGTGGCCGAGAGGCGAGGCAGCGGCCTGCAAAGCCGTATACACGGGTTCGAATCCCGTCTCCACCTCGTATTGCACTCCCATGGGCGATTGGCGCAGCGGTAGCGCGCTTCCCTGACACGGAAGAGGTCACTGGTTCGATCCCAGTATCGCCCACAGCAAGGCCCCAGGTCATCGACCTGGGGCCTTCGTCGTACCCAGGCATCCGCCGGCGCAGCCGGACGCTGCCGCTCGGCCGCCGCGCGGAACGGTTCCGGTCTTCGTACCCTCGGACGGCGGGGTCCCCCGGACTCCGCCCTCGCCTCACCCGCCTCGTGGAGGTGCCGCCGTGCAGAGCACGCTGCGTCCGGACGGCTCCGGCGACGGGCCCGAGCCGCCGGAGGACCCCCGGGTCACAGTCGTCGTGGCCAGCCGCGACCGTCGTGACGACCTGCTGCGGACCCTGGGACGGCACCGGGCGCGCGTGATCCTCGTCGACAACGGATCGACCGACGGCACCGTCGAGGCCGTGCGGCGCGCCTTCCCGAACGTGGAGGTCGTCGAGCTGGGCCGGAACCTCGCAGCGGCGGGCCGGACCATCGGCGTCCGGCGAGCGACGACACCGTTCGTCGCCTTCGCGGACGACGACTCGTGGTGGTCCCCCGGGTCGCTGGCCGCCGCCGCGGACGCGCTCGCGTCGGCACCGGCGGCGGGGCTGGTGGCGGTCGACGTCCTGGTCGGCGCCGCCGAACGCCGCGACCCCTTCTGCGACGTGCTCGCAGCCTCTCCGCTGGAGGGTGGCGGGGAGCTGTTGCCGGGACCCCGCGTGCTCGGGTTCATGGCCTGCGCCGCCATGGTGCGGCGTGACGCCTTCCTGCGCGCGGGCGGGTTCGACGACGTCGTGCGCTTCCCCGGCGAGGAGGAGCGGCTCGCCTGGGACCTGACGGCCCAGGGCGCACCCCCGGCCTACGTCGCCGGACCCGTGGTCCACCACCATCCCTCGCCGCGACGCCACGACGCCGCAGCACGCCGGCGGGCGGTGGCCCGGTCCCGGGTCCTGACGGGCCTGCTGCGGCTGCCCCGGCGGGACGCGCTGGTCCGGGTGCGGCAGGCGCTCGTCGAGGACGCCGCGACGCGCCGTGGCGCCCTCGACGCGGTGCGGGACCTGCCCGGCGCCCTGCGGCAGCGCCGTGTGCTGCCGCGGCACGTCCTCGCGGACATCGCGCAGCTCGACGGCAGCGCACCGGGCGCAGGGGACCGCCCCGCCCGCGGCGTCGCGGGATCCCGGTGACCGGCCGGTCCCCCGGGCCGCTCCCGGTGCGTGTCCTGGGCGGGCTCCTGGCGCTCGTGCCGGCGCCCGTCGCCGCGCTGCGGCGCGGCCGCGCGCTGCACCCGCAGGGTGCGACCCTCCACGGGACGCTGGAGCTCGCGGGCGGTCCCGGCTCTCCCCTGCCCGCTCCCGGGTACCGCGGTCCCGCGCTCGTCCGTGTGTCGCGTGCGGCGGGCCTGCCGCCCGGGCTGCCGGACGTGCACGGCGTCGCGGTGCGCTGGCACGTCGACGGTGCGCCGCGCGACCTGCTGCTCTCCGGGACCGGCGCCGGGCGTGCGGGTCGCTTCGTCCTCGTCCCCCGGCGCAGGCCGTGGACCGGCGCGTTCAGCACGATCATGCCGTTCCGCACCTCGGGCGGCCCGTTGCTGCTCGGCGCCGTCCCGGGTCCCGGCGCGTTCGGGGACGTCCACGACGGTGACCTGCGGGTCGACCTCGTGCTCCTGGCGGCGCGGCCGGGAGGACCGTGGCAGCGGTGCGGCCGGCTCGTCGCGACCGAGCGGGACCACACGGCCGACCCCCGGTTCGACCCCGTCCTGCACGCGCCGTACGGCACGTACGGCTGGGCGGCGGCGCTCCGGCTGCCCGCGTACGCCGCCTCGCGTCAGCCCTTGCTGCCCGTCGTCGAGACGCCCTGGACGAAGCACCGCTGACGCAAGAGGAACAGCAGGATCATCGGGACCGTCGTGATGACGGAAGCGGTCACGACGATCTTCCACTGGGACTCGCCGCGGGGCCCGAAGCGGTCGACGAGCGCCTTGAGCCCGCGCGGCACCGTGAAGGTGGGCGAGTCCTGCAGACGAGGGCCCCCGCGCGCGCCCGCACGGCCCCGGTGCGCGCACGTCTCGACCGGAGCTCCCGGACGCCGGCGCGTCGCCGCCCGGATGCCGTCGGCCCTCCGGAGCCCTACCCTGACCGCGTCGGCCGCGGCTCCGTCGACGCGCCCCCCGGGTCGCTCTCGGACCGGTGACCCGGAGGCCGGTGTCGATGCAGGACGCCAGGTGGTGGGACGGCGAGCGGCGGCGGAGACGAGCGCATGGAGATCATCGACGGGCAGGTCCGGCACCACGCGTCCGCATGGCTGGAGGCGCTCGTGCCGACACTGGCGAACCAGGCGCGGCAGGCGGTCGACGCTCACACGAGCGTCGTCGTCCGGTCGGGCGACGACCAGCGGTGGGTCACGGCCACGTCGGCGGCGGCAGGACGGTGCGACGCCGCGCAGGACGTCGCAGGTGGCGGACCACGGGCGCTCGCCCTGATCGAGGACCGTGACGTCGTCGTGGACGACGTCGTGACGTGCGCTCGGTGGCCCGGGTGGGCACGCGCCTGCGCGGACGCCGGCGTGCAGTCGGTGGCCGTGGTGCTGGGGCGGCACGAGCACGCCAGGGTCGCGCTCAGCGTCCACCGCGACACGCCGGGCGGTTGGCCGCCCCACCAGCTCCGTCGGCTGTCGGAGCTCGCGGACGCGATCGCCCTGCTGTGGCTCACGGCGCTCGAGGTCGAGTCGGTCACGCGCGCGACGGAGGACTCGCTGGCCGCGCTCGGTGCGCGCGCCGTGATCGACCAGGCTCTGGGCGTGATCATGGCCCAGAACCGCTGCGACGCCGACACCGCCTTCGACATCCTGCGGACGGCCTCGATGCACCGCAACGCGAAGCTCCGGGTCGTGGCGACGGAGATCGTGACGCGCGTGTCGGGACGTCCGCCCCGCGTGTCGCCGTTCCAGCCGCGAGCCAGCACGTCACCTCGTGCCGCCGGAGGCGCCCGCACGTCCGGGCCCGGGTCACGGGCCGACGCGGCGTCGCCGCCGGCCTAGCCGGGGCGCGGTCCCGCGTCGACGCGGTTGCGGGGCGACCGACTGCGCTGCGACGGCGCCGGTCGTACAGTCGATGGATCACCGCAACCGTGGGTGGTCGCAAGGAGGCGACGTCATGACGGCGGGATCCTCGTTGGAGCACGTGGTGGCCCGGGCCTCCGGGCTGATGCTGGCGGGCCGGACGGTGGACGGGGTGCTGCGGCTGCTGACGTCGACGGCCGTGCAGGCCGTGCCGTCGGCGTACGGGGCGGGGATCACGCTGGTCGGGGACGACGGCGTCTCGGCCACCACGGCGGGGACCGACCGGCTCGTCGAGAATGCCGACGGGTTGCAGTACGAGCTGGCGGAGGGGCCCTGCCTCACCGCGTGGCTGACGCGTCGCGTCGTGCGGGTCGACGACGCCGCGGCGGAGACCCGCTGGCCCCGGTGGGCGTCCGCGGTGGTCGGTCTCGGGCTGCACGCCGTGCTCAGCGCACCCGTCGTCGCAGGGGACACCGCGTTCGGTGCCATCAAGCTGTACTCGCGGGACGCCGGGGCGTTCACCGACCACGACGAGACGACGCTCGGCCTGTTCGCCGCGCAGACCGCGCTCCTGGTCGCGGGTGCGCGGTCGTCCCGCCAGGCAGGACGGCTCGGCGGCGACGTGCAGGCGCTGCTCGCCCGGCGCGACGCGCTGCAGCAGGCCATCGGGCTGCTCATGGGGCGGGACCGCGTCACCGAGCAGGCCGCCCTCGGGCACCTCGCGTCCGTCGCCGAGCGCGAGCGCCTCAGCGTCCACGACATCGCCTCGCGCGCGCTGACGGAGCACGCCCGCCGGGTGGTCGTCCGGCCGTGACGACCGAGCCGCACTGGCGACTCATGCGCATCGCGCACCTGCGGACGCGCCAGACGGTCGACGAGCTGTGGCTGCGGTACGTCGCGCTGGGCGGCAGCGCGGGGGTGGTGGACCTCGAGGCGTTCCTCGCCGGCGAGGCGGACCTGCCCGAGGTCGAGCGCGACCGGGTCGCGCTGGCCGTCAACGACCACCTCAACACCCTCGCCGGTGCGGCCCGCGCACCGTACTCGCGCACCGTGCGCCCGCCCGAGCCCTCGACGGGGCTCCCGGCGGCGCTCGTCGCGATGCTCCGGGGCACCCACCTGGCGCCCCCGGAGGCGCTGCCTGCGGTCCTGTCCGCCGCAGGCGGTCACCTCGGCGTGGGCGTCGTGGCGTACCTCGCCGACGACGCCACGGAGATGCTCGTCCCCGTGCCCGGCGACGGCGGGGCGAGCCGGCCCCCGCTGCGCATCGACGGCACCCTGCCCGGCCGGGCGTTCCGCCGGCTGCAGATCGAGACGACCGTGTCGGACGACGGCCAGGCGCGCCTGTGGGTGCCCGTCATCGACGGCGTCGAGCGGCTCGGCGTCCTGGACGTCATGACGCGCGAGCCGGCGGAGCTCACCGACCCCCAGCTGCACCGACAGTGCTGGTGGTGGGCGCACCAGCTCGGTCATCTCGTCTCCTCGACGACCGCCTACGGCGACTTCCTCGAGTCGCTGCGCGTGAGCCGGCCCCGCAGCGCGCAGGCCGAGCTCGTGTGGCGCCTCCTGCCGCCGCTGACGGCCGGCACCGACCGTGTGCTCGTGGCCGGTCGCATCGAGCCGACGCACGACATCGGGGGCGACGTCTTCGACTACGCGCTGTCCGCCGACCGCGCGCAGTTCGCCGTGGTCGACGCCATGGGGCAGGACCTGCGAGCCGGGTTCGCTGCCGCGGCCGCGGTGTCGGCGTACCGCAGCGCCCGGCGCTCCGGTGCCGGGCTCTTCGAGCAGGTCGAGGCGGTCCACGACGCGATCGCCGAGGGGTTCCACGGCGACGTGCTCGCGACGGGCGTCGTCGCCGACCTCGACCTCACGACGGGGCGGCTCAGGTACCTGGTCGCCGGCCATCCCGCCCCCCTCCTCTTCCGGGAGGGGAAGGTCGTCAAGAGCCTCGCCGCGGGGCGCCGGCCGGTGCTCGGGCTGGACCTGCGCGACATGACGGTCGGCGAGGAGAACCTGCAGCCCGACGACACCGTGGTGCTGTACACCGACGGGGTCACCGACGCCCGCGACCAGGAGCGTCAGGAGTTCGGTGTGGCGCGGCTCGTCGACACGCTGCAGCGCGGTGCCGCCGAGCACCTCCCGCTGCCCGAGGTCGTCCGGCGGGTCTCCCAGGCGATCCGGAAGCACCAGCACGGCGTCCTCCAGGACGACGCGACGCTGCTGCTCGTGCAGTGGACGACCGAGGGCCAGGACGCGCTCGACCCCGAGCCGGCGGCGCCGTACCCCGAGCCGCTGTGAGGGGGTCCCGCGCGCGCGAGCACGCTCATCCCCGCAGGCGCACCCACCACCGCTCCCAGGGCGGCGCCACCTGCCACTGCCGCCGCAGCGTGCGGTACGCGCGCCCGAACCGGCGGAACCACTGCCGCCCCGGGCGCACCGACCGGGCGGAGACCCCGACGCGCCAGGTCCGGTCCACGACGACCCGAGCGCCCGGCCCGAGCGCCATCGCGAGGTCGAGGTCGTCGTGCACGTCGCCCGTCCGGGTCACCTCGCCGCGGACCCGCTGCCAGGCACCGGCGCGCAGCGCGGCCGACGAGCCCCACAGCACCGGGTGCCCGGCGGCGAGCTCACCGAGGGCGTAGTAGGACCCGAGGTAGGTCAGGGCGAGCAGCCCGCCCCACGGTCCCGGCAGGTCGAACCGACCCCATCCGCTGACGGCGTCGACGTCGGGGTCGCGCAGCACGTCCAGCGCGTGGGCGACCCAGTCGGGCCCGGGCCGGGAGTCGGCGTCCAGGCGCAGGATCACGTCGCCGCGTGCGGCGTCGTAGCCGGTCGCCACCGCTGCGGGGATGCCGACGCGCGGCTCGTGGAGGACCCGGGCACCGTGACGTCGTGCGACGTCGGCCGTGGCGTCCCGCGACGCGTTGTCGACGACCACCACCTCGTCGGGCGCGCGCGTCTGGCAGGCGAGGAGCGCGAGGCACACGGCGAGGTGCTCGGCGTCGTCCCGGGCCGGGACGACGACCGAGACGACGACACCGCGCCCGGCGCCGCGGGTCACCGCCACAGCGGTGGCGTGGGGGTCCACGGTCCTCCTGCCTGGGCCCGACCGCGTCGGGCTCGTCCGCACGATCCTCGCCCTCGCGTCCGGGTGCCGCCACCGGGCAGGGAGGGTCGGGTGCGCGCGGCAGGGGTGACAGGTGGCGACGTCAGCCGGTGACCGCGGGCTCGAGGTGCACGGTCTTGAGCTGCGTCATCGCCGCCAGCAGGTCGGGACCGTAGCCGGCGCCCGCGCCGGACTCGCGCCGCGGGTCGGCCGAGCCGCCGGGCGCGCCGCCGAACACCGCGTTGATCTTCACGGTCCCGACGTCGAGCTGCTCGGCCGCGAGCAGCGCGTGGTCCAGCCGCGGCGTGAGCACGGTCGCGGCGAGCCCGTAGGCGCCGGCGTCGGCCAGCTCGAGCGCGGTGGCGAAGTCCGGTACGCGCGTGATCGCCACCACCGGACCGAAGGTCTCCTCGCGCATGACCGCCATGTCCGCCGTGCAGCCGTCCAGGACCGTCGGCGGGTAGTACGCGCCAGGGCCGTCGAGCGGCCGACCGCCGACGAGCGCACGCGCGCCGGCGGCCACGGCCTCCTCGACGTGCCGCACGACGACGTCGCGCTGCGCCCCGTCGACCAGCGGACCGAGCTCGGTCCCGGGCTCCTCGGGCGCTCCCACCCGCATCTCCTCGGCGATCGCGACCAGCGCCGCGAGGACCGCGTCGGCGACGTCCTGGTGGAGGTACACCCGCTCGACCGACGTGCACAGCTGCCCTGTGTTCGTGAACGCCCCCGTGGCGATCTGCCGCGCCGCCCACGCCGCGTCGACGCCCGCGTCCACGACCAGCGCGTCCTTGCCACCGTTCTCCCGCAGCACGCGCGCGCCCCGCTCCCCCGCCGCGCGGGCGATGGCTCGACCGGTCGCGCTGCTGCCGACCTGGGCGACGAGGGCCACACGGGTGTCCGCGACGAGCGCCGCGCCCGTCTCCCCGTCACCGTTGACGACCTCGAGGACGCCGCCCGGGAACGCCTCGGCGATCGTCCGCGCGAGCTCGAAGCCCGCACGCGGGCTGCGCTCGGACGGCTTGTGCACGACGGTGTTGCCCGTCACCAGCGCGGCGGCGAGCAGGCCTGCCGCCGCCGGGAACGGGTCGTTCCAGGGCGTGATGACTGCGACGACGCCGTGCGGCTCGCGGCGCACGACGTCCAGCGCGAGCGGGTCGCCCGCGAGCGCGCGACCTGTCGCCCCCAGGCCGGTGGTCGCCGTCTCCTCGAGGATGTCGGCCGCCACGTGTGCGGACGCGACCGACTGGGTGAGCAGCCGGCCCGTGTCCCGGGTGAGGAGCATGCCGAGCTCCTCGGCCCGTGCCCGGACGTGCGCGGCGGCGGTCCGCAGCGCGGCCGCCCGCTCCTGCGGCACGGTCCGTCGCCAGGTGCGTCGCGCGGCGTGGGCGCCCGCCACGGCGGCGTCGACCTCGTGCGCGTCGGCGGGGACCAGCACCACGGCGGGCCGGCCGTCGACGGGCGACACGCGCACGATCTCGCGGGTGCCACGGGCTGCCACCGGGCGGCCGCCGAGGTGGTGCACGTCGAGGCGGTCGACCGAGGTCGGGACGTCGGGGTGCGCGGCGGCCGGGGCGGTCGCGGTGGTCATGTGCTCTCCGATCGACGGGTCCGTACGGGTGGGGGGACGAGTCGGACGAGTCCGACGAATCGTCTCGACGTGCACGAGCGGGTGAAGTGCTCCACGCTGGGCCGGGATCACCGGCGCGGGACGGTTCAGCAGCGAGCCAGCCGCAGCACTGCGTCCACCCCGACTGTGGACCATGCACGGAAGGTCGGCCACTCATGCGGGTGCTCGGCGTCAACGCGATCTACCACGACCCCTCGGCCGCCCTCGTCGTGGACGGCGAGGTCGTCGCCGCCGCCGAGGAGGAGCGGTTCAGCCGCCGCAAGCACGGCAAGCGACCCGTGCCCTTCTCGGCGTGGGAGCTGCCGGAGCTGTCGATGCGGTGGTGCCTCGAGCGCGCGGGACTGACGCCGGCCGACGTGGACGTCGTCGCGTACTCGTTCGACCCCGAGCTGTCGAAGTCCGCGGAGGACCTGGGCCTGCACGACCCGTGGGACCACCTGCGCACGACGTACGCGCAGAACGTCGGCGGGTTCCTGCGCAGCGCGCTGCCCGGGATCGAGCACGCGCGCCTGCACCACGTGCCGCACCACGTCGCCCACGCGGCGTCGGCCGCGCTCGCCTCGCCGTTCCCGACGAGCAGCGTCCTGGTGCTCGACGGACGCGGAGAACGGGCCTCGCACCTGGCGGGACGCTACGAGGGCGGGCGGATCGAGGTCTTCACGACCCAGGAGCTGCCGCACTCGCTGGGGCTGCTGTACGAGTCGTTGACGGAGCACCTGGGCTTCCTGCGCTCGTCGGACGAGTACAAGGTCATGGCGCTCGCGTCCTACGGCCGCCCCCGGTTCCTCGAGCAGCTGCGCGAGCACGTGTACGCGACCGGGGACGGCGGGTTCGTCGCCGAGATCCCCGACTGGACGCGGTTCGCGAGCAGGCGCGTCGACGACGGCACGTGGGGCGGCGAGCACGCCGACCTCGCGTCGTCGGTGCAGGTGCGCCTGGAGGAGGTCCTGGTCGACCTCGCGCGGTGGCTGCACGAGCGCACCGGCGACCGCGTCCTGACGATGGCCGGGGGCATCGCGCTGAACTGCGTCGCGAACTCCCGCATCTGGCGCGAGAGCGGGTTCGAGGAGGTGTGGGTGCAGCCCGCCGCCGGGGACGCGGGCACGTCGCTGGGAGCGGCGCTCCAGGCGGCCGCGGAGCTCGGTGAGCCGGTGCGGCCCATGCCGGGTGCGGACCTGGGCCGCGAGTGGGACGACGCCCAGCTCGCGCAGTGGCTGCGCGGCGCCCGCGTGCCGTTCACGACCCCGCCGCCGGAGCGGTTCGCGCAGGACGTCGCCGACGTGCTGGCGGCGGACGGCGTCGTCGCGTGGTTCGACGGGCGCAGCGAGTTCGGCCCGCGCGCGCTGGGTCACCGCTCGCTGCTGGCGCACCCCGGGCACGCCGAGAACCTCGAGCGCATGAACGACGTCAAGGGGCGCGAGCAGTTCCGCCCGGTGGCGCCGATGGTGCTGCTGGACCGCGCGCCGGAGATCTTCTCCGACGGTCCGCTCCCGAGCCCGTACATGCTCTTCGTGCACCGGGTCGCCGATGCGTGGCGTGACCGGATCCCGGCTGCGGTGCACGTCGACGGCACCGCGCGCATCCAGACCGTCGACCCGGCGAGGCAGCCGCGTCTCGGCGCGACGATCGAGGCGTTCGCGGACCGCACGGGCTTGCCGGTCGTCATCAACACGAGCCTCAACACCGCGGGCCGGCCGATGGTCGACGACCCCCGCGACGCCCTCGAGCTGTTCGGCTCGGCTCCCGTCGACCTGCTGGTCCTCGGCCCCCACCTGGTGCGCCGGGCGGACGTCTTCGCAGCGGCCGGGAGCCCACGCCCGGCCGGCGGCGCGGTCGACGACCCGCCGGGTGACGCAGCCCGTGGCGGCGAGGGAGCGACGGCGTGACGCCGTCGGGGCTCGCGTCGCCACCCGCGTGGTCGGTCGTCGTGCCGACGATCGGCCGACCGTCGCTGCGCGCGCTGCTCGACACGCTCGCCGCGCAGCCGCTGGGTGCGGTGCTGCCCGCGCCCGAGGCGGTCGTGGTGTGCGACGACCGTCCGCTGACCGCCGCGGAGCCGCTCGACGTGGACGACGTCGCGCTGCCCGTGCGCGTCGTGCGGGTCGGTGGGCGCGGACCGGCCGCCGCCCGCAACGCGGGGTGGCGCCGGGTGCGCACGCCGTGGGTGCTGTTCCTCGACGACGACGTGCTGCTGCCCGCCGGCTGGGCCGAGGCGTTCGCCGCCGACCTGGCCGCGGCCGACTCCGAGCCCGACGTCGCCGCCACGCAGGGTCGGCTGCGGGTGCCGTTGCCGGCGCACCGGCCGCCGACGGACTGGGAGCGCAGCACCGGCGGTCTCGAGGGCGCGCGCTGGGCGACCGCCGACATGGCGTACCGCCGGACCGCGCTCGTGGCGGTCGACGGGTTCGACGAGCGCTTCCCGCGCGCCTACCGGGAGGACGCCGACCTCGCGCTGCGCGTGCGGCAGGCCGGGTGGCGCCTGCACGTCGGGGACCGCGTCACCACGCACCCGGTGCGTCCGGCCGACGACCGCGTGAGCGTGCGCGTGCAGGCCGGGGCCCGCGACGACGCGCTGCTGCGGGCCGCGCACGGCCCCCGCTGGCGCGACCTGGCGCAGACGGGGCGGGGGCGGTTCGCCTGGCACGTCGCGACCGTGGCGGCCGCGACCGCCGGCGGGGCCGCGCTCGTCGCGGGACGGCCGCGCGCGGCGGCCGCCGCGGGTGCCGCATGGGCCGCCCTGACGGCCGACCTCGTACGGATCCGCGTCCTGCCGGGCCCTCGCCCGGGTGACGAGGGCTGGCGCGACGAGTGGCGGCGCATGGCGTTGACCTCGGTGGTGCTGCCGTTCGCGGCGGTGCGTCACCGCGTCGCGGGCACGATCGCGCATCGCGGCGGTGCGCCGCCGTGGCGCCCGCCGGTGCGCGCCGTGCTCTTCGACCGCGACGGCACGCTCGTCCACGACGTGCCGTACAACGGGGACCCGTCCCAGGTGCGTGCCGTGGCGGGCGCACGCGAGCTGCTCGACGCCCTCCGCGCGGCGGGCGTGCGGGTCGGCCTCGTGAGCAACCAGTCGGGCATCGGCCGCGGCCTGCTGACGGACGCCCAGGTGACGGCCGTGAACGCGCGCGTCACCGACCTGCTGGGGTCGTTCGGCACCGTGCAGGTCTGCCCCCACACGGACGACGACGGCTGCACGTGCCGCAAGCCCGCACCCGGCATGGTGCTCGCGGCGGCCCGTGAGCTGGGCGTCGCACCGTGGGAGTGCGCGGTGGTGGGCGACATCGGCGCCGACGTGGAGGCGGCGCTGGCCGCGGGCGCGCGCCCGGTGCTCGTCCCGACGCCCGCCACGCTGCCCGAGGAGGTCGACGCCGCCCCGGAGGTGGCGACCGACCTCCGCGCGGCCCTCGTGGCCGTCCTGCCCGACGTCGTCGGGACGCCCGCCGACCGGCTCGACGCGCAGCCGGTGGACGCCGCACCGCACGAGCCCGAGGTCGGCACCGAGACGGAGGTCGCCGCATGACGCGCGTCCTGGCGGTCCGGCTCGACAGCGACGGTGACGTCCTGCTGAGCGGGCCCGCGCTGCGCGCGCTCGCCGCCACCGCCGAGCGTCTCGACGTGCTGGCCTCGCCCGCCGGGGCCCACGCCGCCCGGCTGCTGCCCGGCGTCGACGACGTGCTCGTGTTCGACCCGCCGTGGAGCGGGTACGCCCCGCCCCCGGTCGACCCCCGGGCCGTCCACGGGCTCGTCGCCGACCTCGCCGCACGGCGGTACGACCGTGCCGTGGTCCTCACGTCCTTCCACCAGAGCCCGCTGCCCGTCGCGCTCGTGCTGCGGCTCGCCGGTGTGCCGTTCGTGGCCGGCACGAGCGAGGACTACCCCGGGTCGCTGCTCGACCTGCGCCACCGCCGCCCCGAGGGGCTGCACGAGGTGGAGGCCGCGCTCGACCTGGCCACGGCCGCGGGCGGGCGGCTCCCCGCCGGGGACGACGGACGCCTGGCCCTGCGCACCCCGCTGCCGACGCTCGCCGCGGCCCTGCACGCCGACGCGCTCGTGCGTGCGACCGGCGGTGCGACCGGTTCGTACGTCGTGGTCCACCCGGGAGCCTCGGTACCGGCCCGCGCCCCGTCGCCCGACCACGCACGGGAGATCGTCGCGGCCCTGGCCGACGCGGGCCGCACCGTGCTCGTCACGGGCGGGCGCGGCGAGCGCGACCTGGCGGCGCACGTCACCGCGGGCGTCGCCGGTGCGGTGGACGTGGCGGGCCGGACGTCGCTCGCCGGGCTGGCGGCCGTGCTCGCCGGTGCCGACGTCGTCGTGGTCGGCAACACCGGCCCCGCCCACCTGGCCGCGGCGGTCGGCACGCCCGTCGTGTCGTTGTTCTCGCCGGTCGTCCCGGCCGGTCGCTGGTCGCCGTGGGCCGTGCCGAGCGTCGTGCTCGGAGACCAGGAGGCGCCGTGCGCGGGGACGCGGTCGCGCACCTGCCCGGTCCCGGGGCACCCGTGCCTGTCGTCCGTCGCACCGGCCCGCGTCGTGGCCGCCGTCGACGCGCTGGCGCTCGCGGCCGGCTCCGCCGGCGAGCCGCTCGCCGGCACCCGCACGGGCGTGGCCCCCGCACCGCAGGAGGTGGTGGCATGAGGATCCTGGCGTGGCACGTGCACGGCTCGTGGATGACGTCGTTCGTCCAGGGCGCGCACGAGTACCTCGTCCCCGTGGACGCCGAGCGCTCCCCCGACGGCCTGGGGCGCGCCCGCACGTGGGACTGGCCGGTGTGCGTGCGCGAGGTGCCGCTGGCAGGGCTGCGCGACGAGAGGTTCGACGTCGTCCTGCTGCAGCGCCCGCGGGACCTCGAGCTGCTCGAGCGGTGGGCCGGGCTGCGCGCGGGCGTCGACGTGCCCGCCGTGTACGTCGAGCACAACACGCCCGTGGAGCACCCCGTGGGGACCCGTCACCTGCTGGCCGGCCGCGACGACGTCCTGCTGGTGCACGTGACGGCGTTCAACGCGCTGGTGTGGGACAACGGCCGCGCGCCCGTCACGGTCGTCGAGCACGGCGTGCCCGACCCCGGGCACCTGTGGACCGGTGAGCGCGCACGCGTCGCCGCGGTCGTCAACGAGCCGGTGCGGCGCTGGCGGGTCGCGGGCACCGACGTCCTGCTGCGCGTCGCCGACGCCGTGCCGGTCGAGGTGTACGGGATGGGGATGGCGGCGCTCGCCGGCCACCTGCCCGCGCACGCGGCGCACCTGCACGACGACGTGCCGCAGGCCCGCATGCACCAGCAGCTCGCCGGTGCTCGTGCGTACCTGCACCCCTACCGGTGGACCAGCCTCGGGCTGTCGCTGGTGGAGGCGATGACGCTCGGCATGCCCGTGCTGGCGCTCGCGACGACGGCCGCACCCGAGGCGGTGCCCGCGGACGCGGGCGTGGTGAGCAGCGACCCGTCCGACCTGGTCGCGGCTGCTCGCCGCTGGCTGGCCGACCCGGCCGAGGCGAAGGAGCGCGGGCTCGCGGCCCGCGAGCACGCGCTGCGGCGGTTCGGGCTGGAGCGGTTCCTGTCCGACTGGCACGAGGTGATCGAAGGGGTGACGCGATGAGGATCGCGATGGTGTCGGAGCACGCGAGCCCGCTCGCGGTCCTGGGCGGCGTCGACGCGGGCGGCCAGAACGTCCACGTCGCAGCGCTCGCCGGCGCGCTGGCGGACCAGGGGCACGAGGTGACCGTGTACACGCGACGCGACGACCCCGACCTGCCGGAGCGCGTTCCGATGACGCCGGGCGTCGAGGTCGTGCACGTGCCCGCGGGCCCGGCCACGGCCGTGCCGAAGGACGAGCTGCTGCCCTGGGTGCGCGACCTCGGCTCGTGGGTCGCCGACGACTGGGCGACGCACGGGGCGCCGGACGTCGTGCACGCGCACTTCTGGATGTCGGGCCTCGCCGCGCTGCAGGCGGCGGCGGTGCACGGCGTGCCGACGGTGCAGACCTACCACGCGCTGGGCTCCGTGAAGCGGCGTCACCAGGGCGCCAAGGACACCAGCCCGGCGGGCCGGATCACCGCCGAGGCCGCGATCGGCCGGCGCGTCGACGCGGTGGTCGCGACGTGCACGGACGAGGTGCGGGAGCTGGCGCGCCTGGGCGTGCCGGCGTCGCGCGTGCGGGTCGTGCCGTGCGGTGTCGACGTCGCGCACTTCCGGCCCGTGCGCCGCGCAGCCGGCCCGTTGCCGCGGCGCCAGCCGCACCGCCTGGTGTGCCTGGGCCGGCTGGTCGAGCGCAAGGGGCTCGACACGGTCCTCGCCGCGCTCGTCGACCTGCCGGGCACCGAGCTGCTCGTCGCCGGCGGCCCCGACGCCGCGGCGCTGCGCGAGGACGCGGAGGCGACCCGGCTGACCGCGCTCGCCGCGCGCCTCGGGGTCGCCGACCGGGTCCACCTGCTGGGGCGCGTCGGCCACGACGACGTGCCGGCGCTCGTGTCGTCGGCGGACCTGGTCGTCGCGACGCCCTGGTACGAGCCGTTCGGCATCGTGCCGCTCGAGGCCGCGGCGTGCGGCGTGCCGGTCGTCGGCAGCGCGGTGGGCGGCCTGCTGGACTCCGTCGTCGACGGCGTGACGGGCGTGCTCGTGCCACCCCGCGACCCCGCTGCGCTGGCGGCTGCCGTGCGCGGTCTCCTCGCCGACCCGGTGCGCCGCCGCGCGTGCGGTGCGGCGGCGCGTCGTCGTGCCCTCGCGCGCTACTCGTGGCGGTGCGTCGCGGCGCAGACGGAGCGGGTGTACCGGTCCCTGACGTTCGGGGCCCGGGGCGCGGCACGGGTCGAGGAGGTGGCGGTGTGAGCGCGCGCGCGTGGATCGAGACGCACGACGCCGAGCTGGGCGCGGGGCTGCGCAGCCTGCGCGGGCAGGCGGGCACGGTCGAGCGGTGGGGCGCGACGCTCGCACGCCGCCTGACCGAGGGCGCGCGGCTGCTTGCCGCCGGCAACGGCGGGAGCGCCGCGGAGGCGCAGCACCTGACGTCCGAGCTGGTCGGGCGGTTCCTCCACGAGCGGCGTCCCCTGTCGGCCCTGTGCCTGTGCTCGGAGAGCTCGAGCGTCACGGCGATCGTCAACGACTACGGCATCGACGAGATGTTCGCCCGCCAGGTGGAGGCGCACGGCCGGCCCGGGGACGTCCTGGTGCTCCTGTCGACGTCGGGGCGCAGCGCCAACGTGCTGCGCGCCGCGGAGCGGGCGCGCGAGGTGGGGGTGGAGGTGTGGTCCATGACGGGCCCGGGCCCGAACCCGCTGGCAGCGGCGTCGGACGACGTCCTGGTCGTCGACGCACCGACGACCGCGGCCGTGCAGGCCGTGCACCTGGTCGCCGTGCACGCCGTGTGCGCGGTGCTCGACGAGCACCTCGCGCTGCGACCGGCGGGCTCCCCCGGCTCGGCGCGTGCGGCAGGACGCCCCGCGGCGGCCGCGGCCGTGGAGGTCCGGGCGTGAGCGCCGACGTGCGCGGCCGCCCGCACGTCGTCGTGGTCGGCGACGTCGTGCTCGACCGCGACGTCGAGGGCCGGGTGGACCGCCTGTGCCCGGACGCTCCCGCGCCCGTGCTCGACGTGACGCACGTCCGGGAGAGCCCGGGCGGCGCGGGGCTCACCGCGCTGCTGGCCGCGCAGGACGCACGCGTGACACTGGTCGCGCCGCTCGCCGACGACGCCGCGGGCCGGGCGCTGCACGAGCGGCTGGCCCGGGACGTCGACGTGCTGGCGCTGCCGCACGCCGGCGGGACGCGCCGCAAGGTCCGGGTCCGCAGCGCGGCGCACTCGCTGGTCCGGATCGACGACGGTGGACCGGGCACGCCCGGTGACGTGCCGGTCGACGCGGTCCGCCGGGTGCTGGCCGCGGCCGACGTCGTGCTGGTGTCGGACTACGGCGCGGGCGTCACGCGCGACGAGGACCTGCGGGCGCTGCTCGCCGACGCGGCCGCCACGGGACTCGTCGTGTGGGACCCGCACCCGCGCGGTGGGCCCCCGGTGGCCGGCGTCACCCTCGTGACGCCCAACCTCGGCGAGGCGCGGGGCGCGCTGCGGCGCGACGCGGCCGGAGGCGACGGGCCCGGCGACGACCTGGCCCGTCGCCTGCGCGAGCTCTGGCGGGCACGCGCCGTGGCCGTCACCGTGAGCGCCGACGGCGCGTTCGTGGCCGCCGGTGGCGAGGCGCAGTACGTCCCCGCACCGGCCGTGACCGGCGGTGACCCGTGCGGTGCGGGCGACCGGTTCGCCGCATCGGCGGCGCTCGCCCTCGCCGCCGGTGCGCTGCCGGTCGAGGCGGTCGCCCGCGGTGTCCGCGACGCGAGCGCCTGGGTCGCGGCGGGTGGCGCCGAGGCGTACCGGGGGCGCGGCGGACCGGCCGCCACCCACCCGGGCGCCGGAATCGGCAGCGGGACGGTGCACGACCCCGGGACACCCGCGCCGGCCGGTCAGTCCGGGCTGGACGACGTGGCGGCGCTGGCCGCACGCCTGCGCCGGGACGGCCGCTCCCTGGTCGCGACGGGCGGCTGCTTCGACATCGTCCACGCGGGTCACGTCGCGACGCTGCAGGCCGCCCGGCGGCTGGGCGACGCGCTCGTCGTGCTCATGAACTCCGACGCCTCGGTGCGCCGGCTCAAGGGTGCGGGCCGGCCCGTCGTCACCGCCGCGGACCGCGCGCGCGTCCTCGAGGCCCTCGACTGCGTGGACGCGGTCGTCGTGTTCGACGAGGACGACCCGCGCGCCGCCCTCGACCGCCTGCGTCCCGACGTGTGGGCCAAGGGCGGTGACTACGGCGGCGCACCGCTGCCCGAGGCCGCGACCGTCCGGGCCCACGGCGGCCGCGTGGTCCTGCTCCCCTACCTCGACGGCCGTTCGACGACGTCGATCATCGAGCGCTCGGGCACGGCCCGCGCGACCACCACCACGAAGGAGACCGTGTGAGCACCGTGCTGGACCCGACCGACTCCCCCGCGCTGCTGACCCCGCGCGAGCTGGGGACCGTGTTCGTCACCGGAGGCGCGTCCGGCCTCGGGGCCGCCGTCGTGGACGCGGTGCTCGCATCGGGCGGGAGCGCGGCGGTGCTCGACCGCGTCGCACCGGCTGCGGACGTGCCGCACGTCGAGGTGGACCTGTCCGACTCGGCCGCCGCCGCGGCGGCCGTCGAGGAGCTCGTGCGGCTGGCCGGGGAGCCGACGGGCGTCGTGACCGCCGCCGGCACCGACGCGTGCGGGCGGCTGGTCGACATCGACCCCGCGACCTGGGAGAAGGTCGTCGCCGTCAACCTGTTCGGCACGGTCGCGGTGGTCCGGGCCGCCGTGCCGTACCTGGAGAAGGTGCGCGGCACCGTCGTGACCGTCGCCTCGACGCTCGCGCTGCGCGGCATGAGCGACGCGACGGCGTACAGCGCGTCGAAGTTCGCGGTCCGCGGCTTCTCGCACGCGCTGGCCGCTGAGCTGGCCGGCAGCGTCGGCGTCACGTGCCTCATCCCCGGCGGCATGCGGACCCCGTTCTTCGACGGCCGCACCGAGCAGTACCGGCCCGGCCCCGACGCCGACCTGAACGACCCGCGCGCGACGGCCGGAGCCGTGCTCACCGCGCTGCGCCAGCCCGTCGGCTCGGAGATCCGGGAGCTGCTCGTCATGGCGTCCGGGGAGAGCTCCTGGCCGTGAGCGGTGCGCGGACGACGGGCGACGTCCTCGTCCTGCGCGCGCTCGGGCTCGGCGACGCGCTGACGGGCGTGGCCGCGCTGCGGGGCGTGCGTCGCGCGTGGCCGGACCGGCGCCTCGTGCTCGCCGGTCCGGCCGCGACCGGCACCTGGTTGCGCGACCTCGGCGTCGTCGACGACCTGCTGGTCACCCAGGGACTGGCACCGCTCACGTGGGACGGGACCGGGCACGTGGCCGTCAACCTGCACGGCCGTGGTCCGCAGAGCCACCGGGTGCTGGCGGCGACGCGGCCGTCGCGGCTCGTCGCGTACGCGACGCCCGAGCACCCGCAGGGGCCGACGTGGCGCGCTGACGAGCACGAGGTCGTCCGCTGGTGCCGGCTCGTGACGTCCGCGGGCGGCCCCTGCGACGCGTCGGACCTGCGGCTGCCCGTGCCGCCGGACCGGGCCACCGCGCCGGGGACGGTCGTGCTGCACCCGGGCGCCGCCTCCGGGTCCCGCCGGTGGCCGGTCGCGCGCTGGGGCGAGGTCGCGCGCGCGCTCGTCGCCGCGCGCCAGGACGTGACGCTGACGGGCGGCCCGGCGGAGGTGGACCTGTGCGCGGCCGTCGCCGAGGCCTCGGGCCGTGACCCGCGCGTGCTCGCCGGCTCCCTCGACGTGCCGGGGCTGGCGGGCCTCGTCGCGGGCGCCCGGCTCGTGGTGTGCGGCGACACGGGGGTCGCGCACCTGGCGACCGCCGTCGCCACGCCGTCCGTCCTGCTGTTCGGCCCCACCCCGCCACGGTGGTGGGGGCCGGCGATCGACTCCGACCGGCACGCGGTGCTGTGGCACGGTGACCCGCACCGGCCGGGCGACCCGCACGGGACGGACGTCGACCCGGCGCTCACCGCGATCACCGTCGACGAGGTGCTGGAGGCCGCCGTCGCGCTCCTGGCGGCACCGGCCCCGCACGGGCACGCATCGGGCTGACGCGGGTCAGGCGGTCCGCTCGAGCGCGTCAGCGAACCACGCCACGGTGCGCGCCAGGCCGTCCCCCCAGGCGACCTCGGGGGTCCACCCGAGGGTCTCGCGGGCCAGTGCGGTGTCCGGCCGGCGGACCTCGGGGTCGTCGACGGGCCGGTCGACGAACGTGATGCCCGACCGGGACCCCGTGGCGGCCACGACGTCCTCGGCGATGCGCCGCACGCTGAGCTCCGTCGGGTTGCCGATGTTGACCGGCCCGGGGTGGTGGCTGTCCGCGAGCGCGAGGATGCCGCGCACGAGGTCGTCGACGTAGCACACGGACCGGGTCTGGGAGCCGTCGCCGGCCACGGTCAGCGGCTCACCGGCGAGCGCTTGACGGATGAAGGTGGGGATCGCGCGGCCGTCGGAGGGACGCATCCGGGGGCCGTAGGTGTTGAAGATCCGCACGATCGCCGCGTCGACGTCGTGCGTGGCGCGGTAGGCGGTGGTGATCGCCTCGGCGTAGCGCTTGGCCTCGTCGTACACGCCCCGCGGGCCGACGGGGTTGACGTTGCCCCAGTAGGTCTCGGGCTGGGGGTGGACGAGCGGGTCCCCGTACACCTCGGACGTGGACGCCAGGACGAACCGCGCGCCCTTGTCCTTGGCCAGGCCCAGGGCGTGCCCGGTGCCGATGGCACCGACCTTGAGGGTGTGGATCGGCAGCTGCAGGTAGTCCAGCGGCGACGCGGGCGACGCGAAGTGCAGGACGAGGTCGACGTCGCCGGGCACGTGCACGAAGTCCGTGACGTCGCACCGCTGGAGCCGGAAGCGCGGCGAGTCCATGAGGTGGGCGACGTTGGCCGGGGTGCCGGTCAGGAAGTTGTCGAGCGCCACCACGTGGGCGCCGCGCGCGACGAGCGCGGTGCACAGGTGGCTGCCGAGGAAGCCGGCCCCACCGGTGACGACCACGCGACCTGCTGTGACCTCGCTGCCCGACATGCGCGCCTCCGCGGTGTGCGTCCACGCGCGCCGGCACGGTCCAGGCCCGCAGGTGCGTGGTGCGAGACGACGATCCCACGCCGGGTCGAACCGCACCACCGCAGGACGATCCGTGACATACCGGGGGCGTCGGCGTGTTTAGGCTCCGGCGGGCACCGCGGGCGACCACGTCTCCGCCGCCCGCGCGGCGACCTCGTCGTACCGGTCGAGGGCGATCGCGGCGAGGCGGGGGTCCGGTGCCAGGGCGGCGGTGACGACGTCGGCGCCCGCCTCGCGGACGCGGTCGAGGAAGTACCCGGGCGCCAGCAGGTACGACGCCACGACGACGCGACCGCCGGGCAGCAGCGAGGTCCGGGCCGCCTCGACCGCGACGGGCACCCGCGGGTGCGCGCCGGCGCCGTAGCCGACGGTGACGGGCCGGCCCAGGTGCTGCGTCAGCGCGGCGACGACCTCGCGCACGGCCTGCGCCGCCGCGGGGTCGGTGGATCCGGCGGCGGCGAGCACGACGGCGTCGTCGTCCTCCAGGCCCGCCTGCGCGAGCCGGTCGGCGAGGATCTCGACGAGCCGCGGGTCGGGCCCCAGCGGCCGCGCCGCCGCGGCACCCGGGTGGTCGACGGCACGTGCGACGTCGACCTTGACGTGGAACCCGACCGACAGCAGCAGCGGGACCACGACGGCCGGCGCGCCCGGCAGCGCGCCGGCGACCACCTGGTCGACCTCCGGCTGCTGCACGTCGACGAACGCCTCGCGCGCGTCCAGACCGGGGCGTGCGAGCACGACGTCCGCCAGGATCGACGCGATCGCCTGCCGTCCCGTCACGCTGTCGGTGCCGTGCGAGCAGCCGACGAGCACGGGAGCGGGCGGGACGTGCGACGTCATGTCTGCTCCTGGAGCTCGATCCGGTAGCCGCGCTTGACCACCGTGCGGATGAGCGCGCGGCTGCCGGTGGCATCCCGCAGCCGGGCGATCGCGACCTCGGCCGCGTGCGGGTCGGACGATACCCCCGGCAGCGCGGCCAGCACCCGTTCGCGCGGCACGACCGAGCCGCGCGCGTGCGCGAGCAGCCGCAGCACCTCGAGGCCCGTGCGTGACAGCGGCAGGACCCGGCCGTCGAGCACGGCGGCACCGCGCCGCACGCGCAGCGGTCCGGCGACCGTGTCGAGCGCCTCGAGCCCCCCGTAGTGCGTGACGACCGCCCGCACGAGCGACCCGAGACGTCCGCGGTCGGGGACCAGCGGCTCGATCCCCGCGTCCTGCAGCGGCCGGGCGGTCACGGGCCCCACGGCCGCGAACACCACGCCGCCGGACCTGTGGCGGCGCAGCACGCCGTCGAGGGCGCCCGCCTCGACGGCGGCCGTGACCCACGCGGCGGCGCCGGGCGCGGACGTGAACACGACCGTGTCGATCTCGCCGTCGGCGACCGCGCGGGCGGACGCGCGGACCAGC
This sequence comes from Cellulomonas dongxiuzhuiae, assembly GCF_018623035.1. NCBI lineage: Bacteria > Bacillati > Actinomycetota > Actinomycetes > Micrococcales > Cellulomonadaceae > Cellulomonas > Cellulomonas dongxiuzhuiae. The sequence goes on along the minus strand of NZ_CP076023.1, from coordinate 1,934,071 downwards.
TCGGGGTCGGGCGGCGGGCCCCAGCGGTACACGACGACGCTGCGCACCCGTGCGCCGGCGGCTGCGAACGCCTCGTCGAGCCCGTCGGCGCCGGCACCGTGGTGCTGGACCACGATGTCGCGGCCGGCAACGCCCTCGTCGAGCAGCGTCTCGGCGATCTCCGCGCTGGTCTCCGACTCGGCGACCCAGTCGGCGCTCAGGCCCGCGGCCTGGATGGCACCGCGCGCCTTGGGGCCGCGCGCGACGATGCGGCTCGCCCCGAGCACCTCGACGAGGCGGTCGGCGACGCCGGCCGCGTCGGCGGCCTCGATCCAGCCACGGAACCCGATGCCCGTGGTCACGACGAGCGTGTCGGGCGGGTCGGCGATCAGGTCGCGCGTGCGCTCGAGCAGCAGCGCGTCGTCGGTGTGCGGCACCATGCCGAGCGCGGGCGCGTGCCGCACGCTCGCGCCGCGCCGCTCGAGGGCCGCGCTCAGCTCGGAGGCCCGGCGGTCGGCCGTGACGAGCACGACGCAGCCGGCCAGCGTCTGGTCGATCATCTCCCCCGTCACGCGCCCATTCTCGCCGGGTCGGCGGCCGCGTCCACCGGTGCGTCCGGGTGGCCGTCCAGGAGGCCGGGCCGGGTGACCTCGCCGAGCACGACCACGGCGGGCGAGCGCACCCCGCGGGCAGCGCAGAGCGCCGTGACCTCGTGGAGCGGCGCCCGCGTCACGCGCTGGTCGGCGAGCGTGGCCCGCTCGACGACGGCGACCGGGACGTCGGGGTCCGCACCGCCGGCGAGCGCGTCGCGCACGAGCCCCGGCAGCGCCGCGACGCCCATGAGGACGACCACGGTGCACGAGCCGTCCCGCAGGCCCGTCAGCGCGGCCACGGACCAGCCGTCCGTCCCGTTCATGACGTGCACCGCACCGACGACGCCCCGGTGGGTCAGCGGGATGCCCGCCGCCGCGGCCGCGGCGAAGGCGCTGCTCACGCCCGGCACGACCGTGACGGCCACGCCCGCGGCCCGGCAGGCGACGACCTCCTCGCCGCCGCGCCCGTAGACGAACGGGTCGCCGCCCTTGAGCCGCACCACGAGGCGTCCGCGCTGCGCCTGCTCGACGAGGATCCGGTTGATCTCGTCCTGCGGCACCGGGTGGTGCCCCGGCGACTTGCCCACGTCGATCACCTCGACGTCGGCCGGGAGCTCGTCGAGCACGTCGGTGGGACCGAGCCGGTCTGCGACCACGACGTCGGCCTCGGCCAGCGCGCGGCGCCCGGCGACGGTGAGCAGGCCCACATCCCCCGGCCCTCCGCCGACGAGCACGACCCGTCCCCGGTCGGGGGCCGCCCTGCGCCGCCGCAGGTCGACGTCCCCGGCACGCAGCAGCGCCGCGAGGCGGTCGCGCACCTGGACGCTGCGTCGCGGGTCCGCGCCCGTGGTCGACACGACACCGACGAGCACGTCACCGACGCGCGTCGCCGCGGGCGTGCGTGCGGTGCCCGCAGCGGGACGCCGCGGACCGCCGGCGTCCACGCAGAACACGTGGCGTGCGGACGCCCACGCGACGACCGACGTGTCGGTGTGCCGCTCCCCCGTCGCGGTGTGCACGAGCCACACGTCGTCGAGGTCGGTCTCGACGACCTCACGGTCGGACCAGCGGGCACGCCCGGCGACGACGAGGTCGGCGAGCGGCTCGCACAGCTGCGGTGCGACGACGTGCACGTGCGCGCCCTCGTCGGCGAGAGCCTCGGCGCGCCGCGCGGCCACCGGTCCCCCGCCGACGACGAGCACGGGCCGCCCGGCCAGCTCGACCCCGAGCAGCGCGGTCACCCGGCACCCCCGCCCACGGCCACGCGCACGTCGCCGTCGACGACCTCGACGGCCCAGGTCCGCAGGTCCGGGGCCCGGCCGGTGACCGGCTCCTTGCCGGCCGGGTCCAGGCAGACGCCGGTCCGCAGGTCGAACACCTGCTTGTACATGGGCGACGCGACCGTCGGGACGTCGTCGTCCCCCACGCGGCGGGTGCCGACGATGCCGCGCGCGATGACGTGCGCGTCGGAGAACGGGTCGTGCTGCTGGACCGCGAGCACGCTGTCGTCGAGCAGACGGAACAGCGCGACCTGCGTGAGGACGGGCCGGCCGGCGACCTCGTCCGGGACCAGGGCTGCGGCGCCGCGCTCGTACGCGAGGTCGCGCAGCCGGCACACGGTCAGCCACGTCGTGGCCCTGTCGTCGAGGGTCGTCACGAGCGCACCTCCAGGGTGGTGCCGGCGACGAGCACGGCGCGCTCGTCGGCGGACGCGGGGCGGACCTGGCCGCGCTCGGGGACGTACGCCAGGGAAGGATCGGGTACGTCCGGTGCGTTGACGAACGACGCGAACCGCTGCAGCTTCTCGGGGTCGTCCAGCGTCGAGCGCCACTCGTCCTCGTAGTCCTCGACGTGGCGCGCCATCTGCTCGTCGAGGTCGGCGCAGATGCCCAGGGCGTCGTCCACGACGACCGCCCGCACACCGTCCAGGCCGCCCTCGACCTCCTCGATCCAGGGCGCCGTGCGCTGCAGCCGGTCCGCCGTGCGCACGTAGTAGAGCAGGAAGCGGTCGATGGTCCGCACCAGGGTGTCGGTGTCCAGGTCCTCGGCGAGCAGCCGCGCGTGCCGCGGCGTGAAGCCGCCGTTGCCGCCCACGTAGACGTTCCAGCCCTTGTCCGTGGCGATGACGCCGACGTCCTTGCCGCGGGCCTCGGCGCACTCGCGCGCGCAGCCCGAGACGCCCAGCTTGATCTTGTGCGGCGAGCGCAGGCCGCGGTACCGCAGCTCGAGCATCACGGCCAGCGCGACCGAGTCCTGCACGCCGAACCGGCACCACGTCGAGCCGACGCACGACTTCACGGTCCGCAGCGACTTGCCGTACGCGTGACCGGACTCGAAGCCCGCGTCGACCAGGCGCCGCCAGATCAGCGGCAGCTGGTCGATGCGCGCCCCGAACATGTCGACGCGCTGGCCGCCGGTGATCTTGGTGTAGAGGCCGAAGTCGCGGGCGACCTCGCCGACGGCGATGAGCCCCTCGGGGGTGACCTCGCCGCCGGCCATGCGCGGCACGACCGAGTACGAGCCGTCCTTCTGCAGGTTCGCCATGACGTGGTCGTTGGTGTCCTGCAGCGCGGCGCGCTCACCGTCGAGGACGTGCGCGGGGGCGGTGGTCGCGAGGATCGACGCGACGACGGGGCGGCAGATGTCGCAGCCGCGGCCGTGGGTGCCGAACCTCTCGACGACCTCGGTGAAGGTGCGCAGGCCGGCGACCCGGACCGCGTCGTAGAGCTGCGCACGCGACAGCGCGAAGTGCTCGCACAGCGCGCTGCTGACGGTGACCCCCAGCTTGCCGAGCTCGGTGGCCATGAGCTTCTTGACCAGCGGCAGGCAGGACCCGCAGCTCGTCCCGGCGCGCGTGCACGCCTTGACGGCGCCGAGGTCGTGGCAGCCGTCCTCGCCGACGGCGTGACGGATCGTGCCGGCGGAGACGTTGTTGCAGGAGCACACGCTCGCGTCGTCGGGCAGCTCGAGGTCCGGCGCCCCGGCGCCCCCCTCGGGGAGGAGGAACGCGGCGGGGTCGCCCGGCAGCTCACGGCCGACCATGGGCCGCAGGCTGGCGTACGCCGAGGCGTCGCCGACGAGGACCCCGCCGAGCAGGGTGCGGGCGTCGTCGGACATGACGAGCTTCTTGTACACGCCGCCCACCGGGTCGGCCCACACCACCTCGAGCGCGCCGGGGGTCCGGGCGAACGCGTCGCCGAAGCTCGCGACGTCCACGCCCGCGAGCTTGAGCTTGGTGGCCGTGTCCGCACCGGCGTACACGGCGCCGCCCCCCAGGAGCCGGTCGACCGTGACCTCGGCCATCGTGTAGCCGGGCGCGACCAGGCCGATGCACGCGCCCTGGATGCAGGCGACCTCGCCCACGGCCGACACGTGCGGGTCCGACGTCAGGCAGGTGTCGTCGACGACCACACCACCGCGCGGCCCGATCGGCAGCCCCGACCCGCGCCCCAGCTCGTCGCGCGGGCGGACACCCGCGGCCACCACGACGACGTCCGCGTCGAGGCGCGTGCCGTCGGCCAGCTCCACGCGGCCCACGCCGCCGCGCCGGTGCGGCACGACCCGCGTCGTCCTGGACTGCGTGCGCACACCGATGCCGAGCCGGTTGACCAGGCGCCGGAGCGCCTCGCCACCCCCGAGGTCCACCTGCGCCGACATCAGGTGCGTGTCGACCTGCAGGACGGTGGGCCGCACGCCGAGCGCGTCGAGCGCACCCGCCGCCTCGAGCCCCAGCAGGCCGCCGCCGAGGACGACGCCGCGCACGGTCCGCTCCTCGGCGAGGCCGGTGACGTAGCCCCGCAGCGCGGCCACGTCGTCGAGGGTCCGGTACACGAAGACGCCGTCGAGGTCGGCGCCCTCCATCGGCGGCACCCAGGCGTACGACCCCGTCGCCAGCACGAGGTGGTCGTACGTGAACGTCCGCCCCGACTCCGCCGCGACCACGCGGGCGTCGCGGTCGATCCCGACGGCCTTGTCGCCGCGCACGAGCGTGACGAGCGGGTCGTCCCACAGCGCCGGGTCGCCGAGCGACAGGTCCTCCGGCGACCGGCCCGAGAAGTAGCTGGTGAGGGCGACGCGGTCGTACGGCCGACGCGGCTCCTCCGCCAGCACCGTGACCCGCCAGGTGCCGGTGGTGTCGCGGTCGCGCAGCGCCTCGACGAGGCGCTGCGCCACCATGCCGCCGCCGACGACGACGAGGTGACGGGGGTCCATGGGGCCTCCTGGTGCAGATCGGCGCCGTCCGTGCGGCGAGCGCGGGGTGGGGCGTGTCGACGACGCTACGAACCGGGGGTTTCGGGCAGGCACCCGCACCCGTTTCCGCGCCGGAACGTTTCTCTCTCACGCGCAGCGCACCGGATGTGAGGCCGACCTGGCGAGGCACGACGCCACCACCTACCGTGGCGCTCGTGACGGACCCGCGGGTGGACGCGCGCGCCGGCGGCCCGGCCCGGCCCGACGACGCCCGCGCGGCCCTCGCCGGGCTGGCGGCGGGAGCCGTCACCGTGGGCGTCGGCGCGCTGCTCGCGGTGCTCGCCGGGCCGTCGAGCGACCCCCTGGTCGCCGTCGGTGCTGCGTTCGTCGACGCGACGCCCGGGTGGCTCAAGGACTGGGCGGTCGTGGCGTTCGGCACGGCGGACAAGATCGCGCTGGGCGTCGGCGAGGTGCTCGTGCTCGCGGTGCTGGCCGCCGCTGCCGGGGTGCTCGCGCGACGGCGCTGGGCGTGGGGCGCCGTCGTGGTGGTGGCCCTCGGCGGGCTCGCGGCGCTCGCCGCGACGACGCGGCCCGACGCCGGTCTGCTCGCACCGGTGCCCGCGCTGGTGGGCGCAGGTGCCGGCCTGTGGGCACTGCGCACGCTGCTGCGGCGGCTGCCCGGCAGCGCGTCCTCGCCCACGGCACCGGGCGACGAGGTCGCGGGGCACCGGTCCGGACGGCGGACGTTCCTGCAGGCGACGGTCCTGGTCGCCGCGGCGGGCGTGGTGGGCACGGTGGTGGGACGCGTCGCCGCGACGGGCGCACGCGGCGCGCAGGCCGTCCGGGCTTCGCTGCGCCTGCCCGCGCCCGCCCGGCCCGCACCCGTGCCACCGGGCGCCGTCGACGTGGGCGTCGAGGGCGTGGCGCCCTGGGCGACGCCCCCCGACGACTTCTACCGCATCGACACCGCGCTGGTCGTGCCGCAGGTGGACCCCGCGCGCTGGCGGCTGCGGGTGCACGGCATGGTCGAGCAGGAGGTCGAGATCGGCTGGGACGAGCTGCTCGCGAGCGACCTCGTCGAGGCGTGGGTGACGCTCGCCTGCGTGTCCAACCCGGTGGGCGGGGACCTCGTGGGCAACCAGCGCTGGCTCGGCCTGCCCGTGCGCGAGCTGCTGGCGCGCGCCGTCCCGACGGCGGACGCCGACATGGTGCTCTCGCGCAGCGTCGACGGGTTCACCGCGTCCACCCCGATCGAGGCCCTGACCGACGACCGGGACGCGCTCCTCGCGATCGCCATGGACGGCGAGCCGCTGCCGCCCGAGCACGGGTTCCCGGTGCGCATGGTCGTGCCCGGCCTGTACGGCTACGTCTCGGCGACCAAGTGGGTCACCGACCTCGAGGTCACCCGGTTCGACCGCGCCGAGGCGTACTGGACCGCGCGGGGGTGGTCGGAGCGGGGGCCGGTCAAGACGCAGTCGCGCATCGAGGTGCCGCGCCCGGGCGACGCCGTCGGGAGCGGCGACGTCGTCGTCGCGGGCACCGCGTGGGCCCAGCACCGGGGGGTCGAGCGCGTCCAGGTGCGCGTCGACCAGGGGCCCTGGCAGGACGCCGACCTCGCGGCCGCTGCCGGCGTCGACACGTGGCGGCAGTGGCGCTGGACGTGGCAGGACGCCGCGGCCGGTGAGCACCTGCTGGCCGTGCGCGCCTGGGACCCCAAAGGCCCCCAGACCGGTGTCCCCGCCGGCGCCGTGCCGGACGGGGCGAGCGGCTACGACACCCTCCTCGTCCGCGTGGCCTGACACCGGGCCGACCGCCTCAGTACACGTCGCGCGCGTAGCGGCGCTCGGCGGCCAGGCGCTTGACGTGCGCGGACGCCTCCGGCCCGGCCAGGGCGCCGTGCCGGGCCACCACGTCGCGCAGCGCGGCGTCCACGTCCGGTGCCATGCGCGAGGCGTCGCCGCAGACGTACACGTGCGCCCCCCGCTCGAGCCAGGCCCACAGCGCGGCGCCGTGCTCGCGCAGGCGGTCCTGGACGTAGACCTTCTGCCGCTGGTCCCGCGAGAACGCCGTGTCGAGCCGGGTGAGCACGCCGCGCTCGTGCCACGCGTCGAGCTCGTCGCGGTACCAGAAGTCGGTCGCCGCGTGCTGCTCGCCGAACACCAGCCAGTTGTCCCCGGTGTGCCCGCGCGCCTCGCGCTCGGCGAGGAAGCCGACGAAGGGCGCCACACCCGTTCCCGGCCCGATCATCACGGCCGGTGCGGCGGGGTCGTCGGGCGGGTGGAAGTGCGTGCTCGCCTGCACGTGCACGGCGACCTCGGCGTCGGGCCCCGCATCGGCCAGGAACGTCGAGCACGTGCCGCCGCGTGGACGTCCCGCCGGGCTCGCCCAGCGCACCACCGACACCGTCAGCCGCACGAGCTGCGGGTCGACGGACGGGCTCGAGGAGATCGAGTACGCGCGCGGCTGCAGGGGGCGCAGCGCGTCGACCCACTCCTGGGCGGTCGCCGCCACGCGGTGCTCGGCGACCACGTCGACGACCCCGCGGTCCCACGTCCACGCCGCGAGGTCCTGCCGGTTCTCGCTGCGCAGCAGGCGGCGCAGGTCGGTGCCCGCCGTGCCCGTGGCGCGCTCCGCGACGAACCGCAGCAGCGCGGGCGCGGGACGGCCGAGGTCGAGCCCGGTCGCCAGCGCCTCGTGCAGCGGACGTGCCGCACCACCGAGGACGACGGGCGTGTCGGCGTCCAGGCCCGTCGCGGCCAGCCACTCCTCGACGAGCGCGAGCGGCGTCACGGGCCGCACCGCGAGCGCGTCACCTGCGCGGTACGGCACGGGCAGCGGGGAGCCGGACGTGTCGAGCAGGATCTCGCGCACCTCCTTGGCCGAGCCGGGCTCGCCGAGGCGGCGGCGTCCGACGAGGCGTGCGGTCCCGGGCGTCGTCCGCGTGGCGCGCACCGCCGGCACGACACCGGGTGCCGGCTCGCGGGGTGCGCTCGTCGCGGGGGCGCGCCGCCCGCTCGGCCCGCCGGGGCCGTCGTCCTGCGGCCCGGTGTCACCGGTCAGCGCGGCCACGAGCGCGGTGACCCAGCGCTCGACGGCCTCGTCGTCCCCGGGCTCACGCTCGAGGCGGTCGACGAGCCGCTGCCCACCGAGCTCGGCGAGCCGGTGGTCGAGGCGGCGCCCGTGCCCGCAGAACCTGTCGTAGGTGGGGTCGCCGAGCGCGAGCACCGCGAACCGCGCACCCGTGAACGACGGCGCCTGCGGGTCGGCGAGCAGGTCCCACAGCGCGGTGCCGTTGTCGGGTGCCTCGCCGTCACCGAAGGTGCTGGTCACCAGGACCACGTCACCGTGGCGCGGCAGGTCGTCGAGCGCGTCGTCCATCGCGACGACGCGGGAGGTGCGGCCCGCGTGCGCGAGACGCTGCGCGACGACGCCGGCGACCTCCTCGGCCGTGCCGGTCTGCGACGCCCACAGGACCGTCACGGTCCGGGTGGGCGCCGCGGTCGGCGGCGGTGCGGGCGCACGCGAGAACATGCCGGCCAGCACGCCGTCGACCCACAGCGCGTGGTCGCCGCGCAGCGGCGCGGTCGGCGGCAGCACGGGCGTGCCCGCGGCGCCCCGACCCAGGCCGGCGAGGAAGCCCGCGAGGTAGCGGCGCTCGTCGTCGCCGAGGGCGGGTGGTGCCACGTCGTCGACGCCGAGCGCGGCCGCGAGAGCACGCATCGTCGCCGGACCGTCGATCGGCGCGGCCTCGGGTATCGGCTCGGCGGAGGGCTCGACGAGCGCGGGCGCGGGGTCGACGACCGCCACGGGCGTCAGCGCGACCGCGCAGGCCTTGAGCTCGGGCTGGAAGGACAGCGGGTCGACGGCGTCGTTGGTGACGGCGTTCACGGCGAGGTACTCCCCGAAGACGTCGTTCCAGTGGAAGGGCGCGAAGCAGGTCCCGGCCGGGACGCGGTCCGTGACGACGACGGGCAGCACGGCGCGACCCCGGCGCGACGCGACCTCGACCGGGGCGCGGTCCGTCAGGCCCAGGCGTGCCGCGTCGGCGGGGTTGACCTCGACGAACGGTCCGGGCTCGAGCCTGTTGAGCGCCGGGACCTTGCCCGTCTTGGTCATGGTGTGCCACTGGTGCTGCACGCGGCCGGTCGTGAACCAGAACGGGTGCTCGTCGTCGGGCATCTCGGCCGGGTCGGCGTGGGGGCGCGCGTGGAAGACCGCCCGGCCGGTGGGCGTCGCGAAGGCCAGGCGCGGGCGAGTGCCGTCGGGGTGGGTGAGGACCGGCCGGTGCTCGCCGTCGTTGAGGTAGCGCACGGGGTTCCGCGCGGGCGCGTCGGGCGACGCGCAGGGCCACTGCACCGGCTCGCGACGCAGCCGGTCGTACGTGACGCCGCGCAGGTCGTACCCGGTGCGCGGGTTGGACGCCCGGCGCAGCTCGTCGAAGACCTCCTGCGGCGAGCCGTAGGTGAACCCGTCGTAGCCCATCGCGGTCGCGACGCGCGCGATGAGCTCCCAGTCGGCCAGCGCCTGCCCGGGCGCGGCCAGCGCGCGGCGGGCCAGCGTCATGGTCCGCTCGGAGTTCACCATGACGCCGTCGGCCTCGGACCACATCGCGGCGGGCAGCACGACGTCGGCGTACGCGTTGGTCTCGGTGTCGGCGAACACGTCCTGCGTGACGACGAGCTCGGCGCGCTCGAGCCCCTCGATGACCGTGCGCCGGTTGCCGACGGACGCGACGGGGTTGGTGCAGATCACCCAGCACGCGCGGATGTCGCCGTCGGCCATGCGCCGGAACATGTCGACCGTGCCGGTCCCCACGCCGTCGGCGCGGATCGTGCCGCGCGGCACGCCCCACAGGTCCTCGCAGAAGGCCCGGTCGTCGGCGTCGAGGACGCTGCGCTGCCCGGGCAGGCCGGGGCCCATGTACCCCATCTCCCGCCCGCCCATGGCGTTCGGCTGGCCCGTCAGCGAGAACGGCCCGCTGCCCCGGCGCCCGATCGCGCCGGTCGCAAGGTGCAGGTTGACCAGGGCGTTCGTGTTCCACGTGCCGTGCGTCGACTGGTTGAGGCCCATCGTCCAGCACGAGACCCAGTCCCGGGCGCCGGCGATGAGCCCGGCCGCGGCGCGCAGGTCCGCGGCGGGCACGCCGGTGTGCTCCTCGACGACGTCGGGCGGGTACGCGGCCAGGAACGCCGGCATCTGCTCCCAGCCCTGGGTGTGCTCGGCGACGAACTCCTCGTCGACCGCGCCCGCCTCGACCAGCAGGTGCAGCAGCCCGTTGAGCAGCGCGAGGTCCGACCCGGGCCGCACCTGCAGGAACAGGTCGGCCTTGTCGGCGGTCGCGGTGCGGCGCGGGTCGACGACGATCAGCTTCGCGCCCGCCTTGACCCGGTCGAGCAGCCGCAGGAACAGCACCGGGTGGCAGTCGGCCATGTTCGCGCCGACCAGGAGGAACACGTCGGCGTGGTCGAGGTCCTCGTACGACCCCGGCGGGCCGTCCGAGCCGAGCGACAGCTTGTACCCCGTGCCGGCGCTGGCCATGCACAGCCGCGAGTTGGACTCGATCTGGTTGGTGCGCCAGAAGCCCTTCGCGAGCTTGTTGGCCAGGTACTGCGCCTCGATGCTCATCTGCCCGGACACGTACAGCGCGATCGCGTCGGGCCCGTCGCGGTCGAGGATCTCGCGCAGCCGGTGCGCGACCGTCGCGATCGCCGCGTCGACGTCGGCTAGCACGGGTGCGGCACCGCGCTCGGGCCGCACGAGCGCGGTCGTGAGCCGCCCGCCGGCGGCGAGCATCGTCGCGCTCGTCGCGCCCTTGGTGCACAGGCGCCCGGCGTTGGCGGGGTGCGTCCGGTCGCCGCTCGCCCGGGTCACCGTGCCGTCGTCGCCGACGTCGAGCACGATGCCGCAGCCCACACCGCAGTACGAGCACACGGTCGCGACGCGCGTCGCGGCCGTGCGCTCGTCCTGCGCGGTCGTCGTGAGCGTCATCAGATGAGGGCGTCGCCGAACGACGAGCCGCGGCGGCCGTACACGACCCACGTCGTGGTCGCCATGACGCCGTACATCGCGACGATCACCCACAGTGCGGACTCGATCCCGCCGGTCGCGGTGGTCGAGACGGCGAAGCCGCGCGGGATGAGGAACCCGCCGACCGCCCCCACGGCCCCCGCGATGCCGATGCAGCCCGCCGCGACCTTGGCACGCCGCGCGCGGTCCGTCGCGTCGCCCGCACCGTGGCGGAACACGGCCGGGATCATGCGGTACACCGAGCCGTTGCCCGCGCCCGTCGCGAGGAACAGCAGGAGGAACGAGCCGAAGAACAGCCCGAACGACCCCGAGCGCAGGGCGAAGATCGCCGACACCGTCCCGGCGGCCATGACGGCGAACGCGACCACCGTCACACGCGCCCCGCCCAGCCGGTCGGCGAGGATCCCGCCGGCGGGCCGCGCGACCGACCCGACGAGTGCGCCGAGGAACGCGATCGACAGCGTCATGCCGGGGAACTCGTTCTTCAGGAGCGTCGGGAACGCGCCCGAGAACCCGATGAACGAGCCGAACGTGCCGATGTAGATGAACGAGATGACCCACGTGTGCTTCTGGCGGGCCGCCGAGCCGTAGGCCCGCGGGTCGGCCGCGGCGTCCTTGACGTTGTCCATGTACCGCCACGCGAGCACCGCGGCGAGGACCGCGAGGGGCACGAACATCAGGCCGGCGCGCTCGAGGTGCACGCCCGCGCCGATGACGATCACGAGCGGCACCGCGAGCTGCACCGCCGCCGTGCCGATGTTGCCGCCGGCGGCGTTGAGGCCCAGCGCGCGCCCCTTTTCCCGCTCGGGGTAGAAGAACGAGATGTTCGCCATGGAGGAGGCGAAGTTGCCGCCGCCGACGCCGGCGAGCGCGGCGACGACCAGCAGGACGGTGAACGACAGGTCCGGGCGCTGGACGGCCCACGCGAGAGCACCGGCCGGTACCAGCAGCAGCAGCGCGGACACGATCGTCCAGTTGCGACCCCCGAAGAGCGGGACCGCGAACGTGTACGGGATGCGCAGGGTCGCCCCGACGAGCGAGGGGACGGCGATGAGCCAGAACATCTGGTCGGACGTGAGCGCGAAGCCCGCCTCCGGCAGCTGCGGCACGACGATGCTCCACAGCGCCCACACCGCGAAGCCGAGGAACTCGGCGAAGATCGACAGCGTGAGGTTGCGCCGCGCGACCCCGCGCCCGACCGACTGCCACTGGTCGGGCGCCTCCGGGTCCCAGCCGTGCAGCCAGCGGCCGCGGTGACGCACGAGCTCGGGCGTGGTCCCGGCCGGGGTCAGCACCACGGCGCCGGGACTCTGCTGGGTCGTCGTCGCGGGCGGCGCGGGCGCTCCCTCGGGGGGTGCGGGCGTCGTCGGGGTCTGGGTCACGGGAGCCTCCGGGCGTCGGGCGCGTGCTCGGGCACGCGTCTGCGGGCGTCGGGGCCGGGTCGTCACCCGGCGGGTGGCGCCGCGAGGTGCCGGCGTCGTCCTCCGACGCTAGGGACGGCGTGTTTCGCCCGACCACGTGCCCGCGTAACCCGCCGCGAACGTTCAGCGCACACGCGCTCCTCGGGGGGTGTGAGAAGACGCGCTCCGGTCCGGCGACGTGGCGCCCCGGCCCCCCCTGGCGCAGGCTGGGGACCGGCACGCCGGACCTGTCCCGCGGCCGGACCCGACCCTGGGAGGATCGACCCATGCCCGACCTGCGCACCCTGTCCACCGAGCTGCTCGCCGCCGCCCGCACCGACCCGCACGGCCGCAGCGCCCAGCTCGTCGTGAACGACGGCGAGCTGCGCCAGACCGTCCTCGCGCTCGTCGCCGGGGCGCGGCTGGGTGAGCACTCCTCACCGCCGGCCGCGAGCCTGCAGGCCCTGAGCGGCCACGTGCGCGTCGAGGTGGACGACACCGTGCAGCAGGAGGTGGCTGCGGGCGAGCTGTGGCAGCTCACGCACGAGCGCCACTCCGTCGTCGCGATCGAGGACAGCGTCCTGCTGCTCACCACCGTCACCAACGTCGCGACGCGCCCGCACGGCTGACCGGCGCGCTGCCGCCGCAGGTCAGGCCGGGTGGTCGCCGCCCGCCAGCTGGGACAGCGCGTGCGGCAGCACGCCGGCCAGCACCTCCAGCGCGTCCCGCGCGGCGCCCGTGGAGCCCGCGACGTTGACGACGAGCGTCCGTCCGGCCACGCCTGCCACTCCCCGGGACAGGACACCCGCAGGCACACCGCGGCGGACCGCGTCGGCGCGCAGCGCCTCGGCGATGCCGGGGACGACCCGGTCGACCACCGCGAGCGTCGCCTCGGGCGTCATGTCGCGGGACGCGAGACCCGTGCCGCCCGTCGTGACGACCAGCGCGGCACCGTCGGCGACCGCGCGGCGCAGCGCGCGCTCCACCGGCGTCCCGTCGGGCACGACGACCGCGTCGGCGACGTCCATGCCCAGCGCCCGCAGCCCGTCGACGAGCAGCGGCCCGGACACGTCGTCGTACTGCCCCGCCGCGGCGCGGTCCGACGCGGTCACGACCACCGCACGCGGTGCCGGGGGCGCGTCGGTCGCGTCAGTCACGCGTCCACGTCCCGCTGCGGCCGCCCGACTTCTCCTCGACCCGCAGGTGGGTGAGGTACGCACCGCGGTCGACCGCCTTGACCATGTCGATCAGCGTCAGGCCGGCGGCGGCGACGCACGTCAGCGCCTCCATCTCGACCCCGGTGCGGTCGGCGGTGCGCACGGTCGCGTCGATCGTGACGCCGTCGTCGACGACCTCGAGGTCGACGCGCACGCCGTGGATCGCGATCGGGTGGCACAGCGGCACGAGGTCGGGCGTGCGCTTGGCGGCCTGGATGCCGGCGATGCGCGCGACCGCGAGCGCGTCGCCCTTGGGCACGCCCTCACCCCGCAGCAGCGCGACGACCTGCGGCGTCGTCACGAGCCGGCCGGTGGCGCGGGCGCTGCGGACGGTGACGTCCTTGTCGGCGACGTCGACCATGCGGGCCGCGCCGTGCGCGTCGACGTGGGTCAGGCGGTCGTGCTGGGTCACGCGTCGTGCTCCCTCAGGTCGATGACGGCCACGGGGGACCCCGCCGCCAGGTCCGTGACGTCCTCGGGGACGTCGACCAGCGCGTCCGCCCGGGCGAGCGCGCCCAGCAGGTGCGAGCCGGGGCCGCCGACGAGCTCGGCGACGGGAGCGCCCGTGCTCCAGTCGAGACGTGCGCGCAGCAGCTGGCGACGCCCCGCCGGCGACCGGAGCCCCGTCGCGAGCGTGGCGGTGAACGTGCGACGGTGCACGCCGCGCGCGCCGAGCATGCGACGCAGCAGCGGTCGGACGAAGACCTCGAAGGACACGAACGAGCTCACGGGGTTGCCGGGCAGCGCGAGGACGGGCGTGCCGCCCGGCAGCACACCGACCGCCTGCGGCTTGCCGGGCTGCATGCGCACGTGCACGAGCTCGGCGTCGCCGTCGGCGAGGAGCGCGTCGCGGACCACGTCGTACGCCCCGACGGACACACCACCCGTGGTGACGACCAGGTCGGCCCGCGCCGCGAGGTCCGCCAGCACGGCCCGCACGGCGGTCAGGTCGTCGCGCACCGCGACGACCGCGACGACGTCGGCGCCGGCCGCAGCGGCCGCGGCAGCCAGCTGCGGGCCGTTGGACTCGTGGATCTGCCCGTGGCGCAGCGGCTCACCCGGGGAGACGAGCTCGGAGCCCGTCGAGAGCACCGCGACGCGCGGGCGCGCGTGCACCTCGACGCGCACGTGCCCGGTCGCGGCCAGCAGGCCGACCGCACCGGCGCCCATCACGTCGCCGGCGCGCAGCACCACGTCGCCCACGCGCACGTCCTCGCCGCGACGCCGGACGTGCGCGCCCGCGGCGACCCCTCCGTCGACGCGGACGCGGCTCGTGCCGCCGTCGGTGAGCTCGACCGGCAGCACGGCGTCCGCACCGGACGGCACGGGTGCGCCCGTCATGATGCGCACGGCGGACCCGGCAGGCAGCTCGACCGTGCGCGTGTCACCCGCCGGGACGTCGTCGGCGACCGCCAGGACCACCCCCGGCCGCAGGTCTGCCGCCCGCACCGCGTACCCGTCCATCGCCGAGCTGTCCCACGGGGGCAGGTCGACCGCGGCGGTGACGTCGGACGCGAGCGCGCGACCGCGGGCGTCGCCGATCGCGACGCTCACCGCCGGCAGCGGCCCGGACAGCGCGAGCACGGCCGCCGCGTGCTCGTCGAGCGAGCGGACCGTGCGCACCGGGAGCGCTGCTCCGGCGGGGGCGTCGACCATGCGCCCAACCTACTGCGACGCACCCGTCCCCCCGCCCCGGCGTCGGGCGGGCGCGCACGGGGAAGGGTGTCCGTATCATCACAGGATGCGAGCCGTGAGCGCCGCGGGTGCCGCGGCGCCGCGCGGGGGTGGCCTGGTCGACCGGTACGGCCGGGTCGCGACCGACCTGCGCGTGTCCCTGACCGACCGCTGCAACCTGCGCTGCACCTACTGCATGCCGGCGGAGGGGCTGCCGTGGGCACCGGACGACACCGTGCTCACCGACGCCGAGATGGTGCGCCTGGTCCGCATCGGGGTCGAGCGGCTCGGCATCCGCGAGGTGAGGTTCACGGGCGGTGAGCCGCTGCTGCGGCGCGGGCTCGAGGGCATCGTCGCGGCGACCGGGGAGCTGCGCACCGCGGACGGCTCACGCGTGCGCACGGCCCTGACCACCAACGGGCTCGGGCTGGACAAGCGGGCCCGCGCGCTGGCGGACGCGGGGCTCGACCGCGTCAACGTCTCCCTGGACTCCCTGGACCCCGCGCGCTTCGCCTCCATCACGCGTCGCGACCGGCACGCGGACGTGCTCGCGGGGCTGGCGGCCGCGTCGGCCGCGGGCCTGGCACCGGTCAAGGTCAACACCGTCCTGGTGCGCGGGGTCAACGACGACGAGGCCGTGCCGCTGCTGACGTGGGCCCTCGAGCACGGCTACCACCTGCGCTTCATCGAGCAGATGCCGCTGGGCCCGCACGGCTCGTGGCGGCGTGAGGACCTCGTGACGGCGCGGGAGATCCTGGACGCGCTCGCGACGGCGTTCGTCCTCGAGGCCGAGCCGGACGGCGCGCGCGGCGGGGCCCCGGCCGAGACCTGGCACGTCCGCGGGTTCCCGGGCGCCACGGTCGGCGTCATCGGCTCGGTGACGCGGCCGTTCTGCGGCGCGTGCGACCGGACGCGGCTGACGGCCGACGGGCAGGTCCGCAGCTGCCTGTTCGCGCGCGACGAGGACGACCTGCGCGGACTTCTGCGCGGCGGCGCCGACGACGCCGCCGTCGCCGACGCGTGGCGCTCCGCGATGCTCGGCAAGGCCGCGGGCCACGGCATCGACGACCCGACCTTCCTGCAGCCCGCACGGACCATGAGCGCGATCGGAGGATGACGCGATGACCACCGAGGCCGTACCCGCCGGCGGCACCACCGGCACGGGCGCCCGCACCGGCCGCGTCGAGGTGCGGTACTTCGCCGCCGCGGCCGAGGCGGCCGGCCGCCACGAGGAGCACGTCGACCTGCCTCCCGGGACGACCGTCGGAGACCTGCTCGACGCCCTCGCCGAGCGGCACGGCCCAGCGCTGGCCGAGGTGGCGGCACGCTGCGCGCTGCTCGTCGACGGCGTGCTGCACCGCGACCGCGACGCGCCCGTCGGCTCCGCCGTGCGCGTCGACGTGCTGCCGCCCTTCGCGGGCGGCTGAGCGCCCGGCACCGCCGACGCCGGCGACCTCGGGCCCGACCGTCGCCGGCCGGGTCAGGCGCTGCCCACCCACTCGTGGCCGCCGGCCGCCAGGTCCTGGCGCTTCCACACCGGCAGGTGCGTCTTGATCTCGTCGACGAGCAGCGCCGCGGCCGCGAAGGCCTGCTGCCGGTGCGGCGCGGACACCGCCACACCGAGCGCGCACTCCCCCACCGCGAGCACGCCGACCCGGTGCACGCACGCGACGGCGTCGACGTCGCTGCGGGCGGCGACGTCGGCGACGACACGGCGCACGACGTCCTGCGCACCGGGGTGCGCCACGTACTCCAGCCCGGTGACACCGCGCCCGCCGTCGTGGTCCCGCACGACACCGGCGAAGGTCACGACGGCGCCGGCTGCGTCGTCCCCCACGGCACGTGCCAGCGCGTCGACGTCGACGGGGTCGGTCGTGACCTGCGCGAGCGCGACGCGGCGGGCGGGGGCGTGCAGGCGCGAGTCGTCGGTGGTCACCGGACCAGCCTAGGACGGTGCGCCGCGCAGCGATCCGTCCCGCATGTGCGGCCAGTGGAGCAGGAACCTGCCGCATCTGCGCCTCGGCGCCTAGTCTGACGTCCATGCCGAGCCACCGCGTGACGGACGCCGCGACGCTGCTCGGGGTGAGCGACGACACCGTGCGCCGCTGGATCGACTCCGGCCGCCTCGCGTCCACGCGCGGCCCCGGTGGCCACCACGAGGTCGACGGGCTCGCGCTCGCGGAGCTCGCGCGTGCCCTCGGCACGGAGCCGGAGCCGGGCAGCAGCCGCCGGTCCACCCGCAACCGCCTGCGCGGCATCGTCACGCGGGTCGTGCGCGACACCGTGATGGCGCAGGTCGAGATCCAGGCGGGTCCCTACCGGGTCGTGTCCCTCATCAGCCGCGAGGCGGCCGACGAGCTGGGCCTCGAGCCCGGGGTCGTGGCGGTCGCGTCCGTCAAGGCCACGGACGTCGCGGTCGAGCACGTCGAGGGCCGATGACGCGGCGTGGCCGCGCCGCCGCGGTCGGTCTCGCGCTCGTCGTGGCCGGCTGCACGGCACCGGCGCCCGGCGCGCCGCAGCCCTCCGCCCCGGCCGCGACGCCCGCTGCGCTCGAGGGCACGCTCGTGGTGCTGGCGGCCGCGTCCCTCACGGACGTGCTGACCGACCTCGCGGCGGAGCTCGAGCACGAGCACCCCGGTCTGCAGGTCGAGACGGCGTTCGGCGCGAGCTCGACCCTCGCGGCCCAGGTCGTCGCCGGTGCGCCCGCCGACGTCCTCGTGACCGCGAGCCGCGCGACGATGACCACCGCGACCGACGCGGTCGGGGGTGAGCCCGTCGTCGTCGCGCGCAACCGGCTGGAGCTGGCCGTCCCCGTCGGCAACCCCGGCGGTGTGCGGTCCCTGGCCGACCTCGCGGATCCCGACCTCACGGTCGCGCTGTGCGCGCCCGAGGTGCCGTGCGGCGCCGTGGGCGCGCAGGTGCTTTCCGCCGCGGGCGTGCAGGCGGCGCCCGACACGCTCGAGCGCGACGTGCGCGGCGTGCTCACGCGCCTGCGGCTCGACGAGGCCGACGCCGGGCTCGTGTACCGCACCGACATCATCGCGGCGGCCGGCGACGTCGAGGGCATCGAGCTGCCGGACGACGTCCAGGTGCCCACCGACCACCCCGCGGTCGTGATCCCCGACGCCCCCCACGCGGAGGCGGCCGCGGCGTTCGTCGCGCTGCTGCGCGGCCCCGCCGGACGTGGGGCCTTCCTCGACGCGGGATTCGAGCTGCCGTGAGCGCTCCCCGGCTCGCACGGTCCCCGGGCGGGGCCGTCCTCGTCGCGCTGGCGGTCGTCGGCACCGCCGTGCTCGTCCTCCCCCTCGTCGCGCTGCTGCTCGCCACGCCCTGGACCGCCCTGCCCACGCTCGTCGCGGACGCGCAGGTGCTGCAGGCACTGCGGCTCTCCCTGCTGACCGCGGGCTGCGCGACCCTCGCGGCGCTGGTGCTGGGCGTCCCGCTCGCGTGGGTCCTCGCGCACGACGACCTGCGCGGCGCCTGGCTGCTGCGGTCGCTCGTGACGGTTCCGCTCGTCCTGCCGCCCGTGGTGGGCGGCGTCGCGCTGCTGCTGCTGCTGGGCCGGCGCGGGCTCCTGGGTGGCACGCTGGACACGTGGTTCGGCGTCACGGTGCCGTTCACGTCGGTGGCCGTCGTGCTCGCCCAGCTCTTCGTGTCGCTGCCGTTCCTGGTGCTGTCCGTCGAGGGCGCGTTGCGCGGTGCGGACCGGCGCCGGGCGCTCGCCGCGCAGACCCTCGGCGCCTCGCCCGCGTACGTGCTGCGGCGTGTCACGCTGCCCGCGGTCGCGCCGGGGGTCGCCGCCGGGGCCGCCCTGTGCTTCACACGCGCGCTCGGCGAGTTCGGCGCGACGGTCACGTTCGCCGGCAGCTTCCCCGGCACCACGCGCACGATGCCGCTCGCGGTCTACCTGGCGATGGACGCCGCTCCCGAGCAGGCCGTGGCCATGTCGGTCCTGCTGCTCCTGCTGTCCGTCGCGGTCCTGCTCGCCCTGCGCGGCCGGTGGCTCGGTGGTCTGCCCGGGGCGCACGCGGCCCGGTCGGGACGGGGTCCGCGATGACGCTCGACGTGCACGTCCGCGTGGACCGCGGAGCGTTCCGCCTCGACGTCGCCCTGCACGTGCCCGCCGGCGGCGTGCTCGCCGTCATGGGACCCAACGGCAGCGGCAAGTCCACGCTCCTCGAGGCGGTCGCGGGCCTGGTCCCGGTGACGGCCGGGCACGTCCGCCTGGGTGACCTCGTGCTCGCGGACGCCGCGACCGGACGGCACCTGCCCCCGCACGAGCGCCACCTGGGCGTCGCGCTGCAGGACGGTCTGCTGTTCGGCCGCCTCTCGGCGCGCGAGAACGTGGCGTTCGGCCCGCGCGCCCAGGGCGTGCGGGCGCCCGTCGCACGCGCGACCGCCGACGCGCTGCTCGCCGAGGTCGGGCTCGCGACGCAGGCGCGCACCCGCGCCGACCGGCTGTCGGGCGGGCAGGCCCAGCGCGTCGCGGTCGCACGCGCGGTCGCCGCGCTGCCGTCGGCGCTGCTGCTCGACGAGCCGTTCGGGGCGCTCGACGCCGCGACGCGCGCGCAGGTCCGCGACGTGGTGCGACGCGCCGTGGCGAGCGGCCTGCCCGCGCTCGTCGTCACGCACGACCTGCGGGACGCGCTCGAGCTCGCGGACGAGCTGCTCGTCCTGCAGGACGGCCGCGAGGTCCAGCGCGGCGCGCCCGCGCACGTGGCGGCGGCCCCCGCGACCCCCTACGTCGAGCAGGTGGCCGCGGCGGCGGCGTGGCGGGACCCCGAGCCGTGACGGCGCCGCTCCGCGGGTCGTAGCGTGGCCGCGTGACGTTCCCTCCCGCGTTCGTCGTCGTGCTGACCGGCGGTACCGCGCGCCGCCTCGGCGGTGTGGACAAGACCGACGCCGACGTCGACGGGCGGCCCGTCCTGCGACGCCTGCTGGACGCCGTCGGTGCGCTCCCGGTCGTCGTCGTCGGCCCTCCGCGCGACGTGGGACGCGACGTGCTGTGGACTCGGGAGGACCCGCCGCTCGGCGGCCCGTACGCCGCGGCGGCGGCAGGCGTCGCGGCCGGGCTCGCCGCGCACCCGGAGGCGCAGGTGGTCGTCCTGCTGGCGGGCGACCAGCCGTTCGCGGGCGCGGCCGTCCCGGCGTTGCGGCGTGCGCTCGCCGACGACGTCGACGCCGCGCTCGCGACCGGCCCGGACGGGCGCGAGCAGCCGCTGCTCGCCGCCTACCGCATGGCGGCCGTGCGCGAGCGTCTCACCGGCGCCGTGCACGACCGACCGGTGCGGGAGCTGGTGGACGGCCTGCGCACCGTGCGGGTGCCGCTCGACCCGCGGACCACGCTCGACGTCGACGACCCCGACGACCTGACCGTCGCACGGCGCCTCGCCCGCGGGCTCAGCCCGTCGCCGGGCCCCGCGCGCTGAGGAGCTCGTCGACCTGGGTCAGGGCGGCACGGACGGCCGCGGCCACGTCCTCGCCCCGGCCACCCGCACGCCCTGCGGCGAGTCCCACGACGTAGGCCGTCAGCGGCGCCGCGGGGCGCACGACGCCGTGCGCGACGTCGCGCACCATGTCGAGCACGTCGTCCTGCGTGGCCGCGACCAGCCCGGGGTCGACGCCCAGCGTCGGCGCGACCAGCTCCGTCCACTCCTGCAGCGGGTCCATCGCCGTCCCCGTCGACCGGGGCCTAGGCGCCGGTGCCTGCGGCGGCGGCCGGCTCGTGCGCACCGGGGGCCGCGAAGGCGTCCGCGCGGTGGTGGCGGGAGATCTCCTCGACCAGGTCCGCCTGCGCACGCGACCGCGCGATGAGCGCGTCGAGCCGGTCGGGGTCCAGGCCCAGCGCGTCGGCGTGCTCCCGCAGCGTCGTCCAGCCCAGCCGCTTGCCCTCCAGCCCCGAGCGCAGGATCTCGAGCTCGAGGACCAGGGACAGCGGTGAGCGGCGCAGGACCCGGCCGTTGAGCTTGAGCCGCCCCAGCTGCTCGGCGGCCGCCGCGCCGACGTGCTTCCACCGCGACAGCGGCAGCCCGAGGTCGCGGGCCGTTGCCTCGTGCACCTCGAGCTCCTGACGCAGCTCGCGTGCGAGCTGCGCGAGGGCAGCAGCGTCCTCGCCGGCGTCCGGGTTGCGGCTCATGCGCTCGACACGTGCCGAGACCGCGCGGGCGCCGGCGATGTGGTCGTTGATGTACGTCCGCACGAGCGTGAGGTCGAGCTGGGCGTCAGGCTGCTGGGTCATGGCGCGCTCCCGGAGTCGGCATCACCTGATCCTGCGGTGCCGCGCCCCCGACCGCACGCCGGGACCGACCGGTCAGACGCTCTCGGTGCGGGGAGCCGGAGCCTCGCCCGCCTGCTCCGCCTCGCGCTCGATCATCTCGGCGCGCCGGCTCGACTCGCGCGGACGGTAGACGACGCGCGAGTGGAACGTGAAGCGCACCACGAAGGCGACCGCGATGGTGATCGCCGTGGCGAGCACGGCCGCGACGTGCATGGTCTCGACCAGCAGCGCCATGATCGGCATCCGGATGAGCGTCTCCACGTTGTTGAACGTGAACGACTGGCCGAACCGCGCCCACGCGCCCTTGCCCTCGTGCCGCAGGTCGCGGAACACGAAGCGCTCCTGCAGCAGGAAGTTGCCGACGATCGTGAGCTCGGCGGCCACGAGCGCCGCCAGGAGCCACGGTGCGCCCAGCGTCGTCAGCAGCGCGACGATCGCGATGTTGGCGACGGCACCCATGCCGCCGATGATGGCGAACCGCGACATGCGCCCGAAGCGCAGGCCCGCGAGCTGCCACATGAAGTGCACGCCCTGCGCGAGGTTCGCCTTGGACTCGCCGGCGAACCGGGACCCGAACACGAAGGGGACCTCGACGACGCGCATGGGGTGGCGCGCGAGGATCTCCAGCAGGATCTTGAAGCCCCGGGGGCGCAGCGCGTCGAGGTCGAC
This sequence comes from Cellulomonas dongxiuzhuiae, assembly GCF_018623035.1. Lineage (NCBI taxonomy): Bacteria > Bacillati > Actinomycetota > Actinomycetes > Micrococcales > Cellulomonadaceae > Cellulomonas > Cellulomonas dongxiuzhuiae. Next base: position 1,912,044 of record NZ_CP076023.1, on the reverse strand, counting down.
GGCGGCCTTCCGCACGGCGAAGAACCCGGTCATGGGGTCGGAGCAGTCCCGCAGCCGCACCGGGAACATCGCTCGGGTGACCGCCGTGGAGGTCGAGGACACGGCCTGCCGCACGACACCCGAGAGCCCCGCGCTCGACCCGTCGCCGATGTAGCGCGACGCCACGACGACGTCGACGTCGGGCTCCTGGACCCGCTTGACGAGGCTGGGGATGAGCTCGGGCGGATGCTGCAGGTCGCCGTCCATGACGAGGAAGTACGGGGTCGTGGACGCACGCACGCCCTCGAGGACCGCGCCCCCGAGTCCCCCCACGGGCTCGTCGCGGTGGATCACGCGCACCGGGAGGTCGGCGGTGGGGGCGACGGCCCGCACCACGTCGGGGGTGCCGTCCGACGAGTCGTCGACGAACAGCAGCTCGACCCCGAGCCCCTGGGTCACCGCGCCGACGCGGCGGACCAGCTCCGCGACGTTCGGGGCCTCGTTGAACGTCGGCACGATGACGGTGACGCGCGCCTCCGTCCGCCCGGGCGTTGCGGTCATGGGTGCCTCGCTTCGCTCTCCGCCGACCCGCGCCGACTCTGGTGAGGGTCCTGACACGTTAGCCGACAGGACGGTCGACGCCGAAAGGACCAGCGTCCCTAAACGCTTCGCCCAAGCGTGACGAACTACCGCATCTCCCCCGCGCGGAGTCACCCGGACTCTGCGACCATGACGCACGTGAAGCGCGACGCGACCGCCCACCTGACCGTGGACGTCACCTCCCCCGCCCGCCTGGTCCTCGAGATCGCCGTGGCCGACGTCCACGACCCGAGCGAGCAGCTGACCGTGACCTCGGCCGGACGCCCGGTCGTGCCGCGCGAGGTGAACGACCCGCACGGGACGCGGCTGCACGTCCTCGACGTGGAGCCCGGCCTCCTGACGGTCGACTACCGCGCGACGGTGACCGGCCGCGCCGAGCAGGTGCCCGCCGCCCCGTCGGACGAGCTGGTCTACCTGCGCCCCAGCCGGTACTGCGAGTCCGACGAGCTCGCGCCGACCGCGCGCTCGGAGTTCCGGGGGCTGGCGGGTGTCGACCTGCTCGCCGCCGTCAGCTCGTGGGTCGGCACGCGGGTGGCGTACGTGCCCGGCGCGAGCCTGCCCACGGACGGCGCCGTCCGCACGCTGCTGGCGCGCCGGGGCGTCTGCCGGGACTTCGCGCACCTCGTCGTCGCCCTGCTGCGCGGGCTGGACGTCCCGGCGCGCGTCGTCGCCGTGTACGCGCCCGGGCTGGACCCCATGGACTTCCACGCGGTCGCCGAGGCCTACGTCGACGGCCGGTGGCGCGTCGTGGACGCCACGACGCTCGCACCGCGCTCGACGCTCGTGCGGATCGCCACCGGCCGGGACGCCTCGGACACCGCGTTCCTCTCGGTGCACCGCGGCACCGCGACCCTGCGCGAGCTGGTCGTGACCGCCGTCGTCGACGTGCTTCCCGACGACGACGTCCGCGACCTGGTCTCCCTCGGCTGAGCCGGCACCTCACCGGCCGGTGAGGGACGGACGTGACGTCGAGCACACCCGCTCGAGGAGCCGACATCCCATGTCCCTGGCACGCTGTGGCCATGCAGATCTGGCCCGGACGTCCCTACCCCCTCGGCGCCACCTACGACGGCACGGGGACCAACTTCGCCCTGTTCTCCGGTGTCGCCGAACGCATCGAGCTGTGCCTCATCGACGCCGACGGCACCGAGACCCGGGTGGACCTGCCCGAGGTCGACGCGTTCGTGTGGCACGGCTACCTGCCCGCGATCGCGCCCGGGCAGAAGTACGGCTACCGCGTGCACGGCCCCTACGACCCGGCGGCCGGGCACCGGTGCGACCCGTCGAAGCTCCTGCTCGACCCGTACGCCAAGGCGATCGACGGGCAGATCGACGGCGACCCGTCGCTGTACTCCTACACGTTCGGCGACCCGAAGAGCCGCAACGAGTCGGACTCCGCGGGCCACACCATGACCTCGGTCGTCGTCAACCCGTTCTTCGACTGGGGGCACGACCGGCCGCCGGAGCACGAGTACCACGAGTCGGTCATCTACGAGGCCCACGTCAAGGGGCTGACGCGGCTGCACCCGGCCGTGCCCGAGGAGATGCGCGGCACGTACGCGGCGCTCGGCCACCCGGCGGTCGTCGAGCACCTGTCGGGGCTCGGGATCACCGCGATCGAGCTCATGCCGGTGCACCAGTTCGTCAACGACCCCTCGCTGCAGGAGAAGGGTCTGTCGAACTACTGGGGCTACAACACGATCGGGTTCTTCGCTCCCCACAACGGCTTCGCCTCGATGGCGGGCAGCGGGCAGCAGGTCCAGGAGTTCAAGTCGATGGTCAAGGCGCTTCACGCCGCGAACATCGAGGTCATCCTCGACGTGGTCTACAACCACACGGCCGAGGGCAACCACATGGGCCCGACGCTGAGCTTCCGCGGCATCGACAACGCGAGCTACTACCGCCTCGTCGACGAGGACCAGTCGCACTACTTCGACACCACCGGCACGGGCAACTCCCTGCTCATGCGCTCCCCGGCGGTGCTGCAGCTCATCATGGACTCGCTGCGGTACTGGGTGACCGAGATGCACGTCGACGGCTTCCGCTTCGACCTCGCCGCGACGCTGGCCCGCCAGTTCCACGAGGTCGACCGCCTGTCGGCGTTCTTCGACCTCGTCCACCAGGACCCGGTCATCTCGCAGGTCAAGCTCATCGCCGAGCCGTGGGACCTCGGCGAGGGCGGCTACCAGGTCGGCGGCTTCCCGCCGCTGTGGACCGAGTGGAACGGCCAGTACCGCGACACCGTGCGCGACTTCTGGCGCGGCGAGCCCTCGACCCTCGGCGAGTTCGCGAGCCGGCTGACCGGCTCCTCGGACCTGTACGAGCACACCGGTCGCCGGCCGATCGCGAGCATCAACTTCGTGACCGCGCACGACGGGTTCACGCTGCGCGACCTGGTGTCGTACAACGACAAGCACAACGAGGCCAACGGCGAGGACAACCGGGACGGCGAGAGCCACAACCGGTCGTGGAACTGCGGCGTCGAGGGGCCGACGGACGACCCCGCGGTCCTGGCCCTGCGTGCCCGCCAGCAGCGCAACTTCCTCGCGACGCTGCTGCTGTCGCAGGGCGTGCCGATGATCGCGCACGGCGACGAGATCGGCCGGACGCAGGGCGGCAACAACAACGGCTATTGCCAGGACGACGAGATCACGTGGGTCGACTGGGACCTGGACGACGAACGTCAGTCGCTGCTCGAGTTCGCGCGGCGCGTCATCCACCTGCGCCGCGACCACCCGGTCTTCCGGCGGCGCCGGTTCTTCGCGGGCGCCGCCGAGCACGGCGGCCAGTCGGACCTGCGGGACATCGCGTGGATGACGCCCACGGGCGGGCAGATGTCCGACGAGGCGTGGAGCTCGGAGCACGCGTTCGCGGTCATGGTGTTCCTCAACGGCGAGGCGATCAGCGAGCCCGACCTCCGCGGGCAGGAGGTCGTCGACGACTCGTTCCTGCTGCTCTTCAACGGGCACTGGGAGAAGCGGCAGTTCCAGCTGCCGGGCGCCGAGTACGGCGACGTGTGGACCGCCGTGCTCGACACCGACGCGCAGGTGCGGCCCGGGCGGGAGATCCGCTCGCGCGGACGCGTCACGCTCGCGCCGCGCTCGATGGTGCTGCTCACCCGCCCGCCCGAGCAGGACCTGCCGTCGGCGTCCGGCAGCGGGTCCGCCGCGGTCGCCTCGCGCGAGGCCAGCCGCGCGATGCGGGAGGGCCGGGTATGAGCGAGGCCGCCACCGAGCGGTCGGTGCCCGAGCGCCGGTCGGTGCGGGCCGGGCACCCGGTGCCCGTCTCCACCTACCGCGTGCAGCTGGGCGCCGACCTGACGTTCGACGACGTCGCGGCGCGCGTCCCGTACTACGCGAGCCTCGGCGTGACCCACGTGTACCTGTCGCCGGTCCTCGCGGCGGCGCCCGGCTCGACCCACGGGTACGACGTGGTCGACCACGACCGGGTCTCCCCCGTCCTGGGCGGCGAGGGGGGCCTGCGGCGCCTGGCCGACGTCGCGCACGACGCCGGGCTCGGTCTCGTGCTCGACATCGTGCCCAACCACATGGCCGTGCCGACGCCCGTGTGGCACAACCGCGCGCTGTGGTCCGTGCTGGCCGACGGCTCGGACTCGCCGTTCGCGGCGTGGTTCGACGTCGACTGGTCGGCCGGCGACGGCGCGCTGCTCATGCCCGTGCTCGGCGACCGGATCGGTGCCGTGCTCGCGCGCGGCGAGCTGCAGCTCGAGGAGCTCGACGTGCCGGGCGTCGGCACGTGCACGGTCCTGCGCTACCACGACCACGTGTTCCCCGTGCGGTCGGGCACCGAGCAGCTGCCGCTCGCCGAACTCGTCGAGCGCCAGCACTACCGCCTCGCGTACTGGAAGGTCGCCGACGAGGAGCTCAACTACCGGCGGTTCTTCGACGTCGGCACGCTGGTGGCCGTGCGGGTCGAGGATCCCGAGGTGTTCGACGCGACGCACGCGCTCGTGCTGCGGCTGCTGCGCGACGGCGTGGTCGACGGTCTGCGCATCGACCACCCCGACGGCCTGGCGGACCCCGCGGGGTACCTCGCGCGGCTGCGGGAGGCGACCGACGGTGCCTGGGTCGTCGTCGAGAAGATCCTCGCCGGCACCGAGGAGCTGCCCGACGACTGGGCGACCGCGGGCAGCACCGGCTACGAGGCGCTGTGGCGCGTGCAGCAGGCGTTCGTCGACCCCGGGGGCGCGGGGGTCCTCGGCTCGGTGATGCACCGGCTGACCGGTGACGTGTCCGACGCGTTCGACGACGTCGAGGAGACCGCCAAGCGGGAGGTGGTCGACGGCCCCCTGTACGCCGAGGTCCACCGGCTGACCAACCTCGCGGCGGAGATCTGCCACGACGACCTGCGCCTGCGCGACCACACGTGGCGCGCGCTCGAGGAGTGCCTCGTCGAGCTGCTCGTCGCGTTCGACCGCTACCGCGCGTACGTGGTGCCGGGCGTGCCGGCGCCGACGACCTCCGTCACCGTCATGACCGCCGCCGCGCAGCGCGCGCGCCGGCGGCTCGGCACCGAGCGCGATGCGACGATGGACGTGCTCGTCGACCTGCTCCTCGGCCGGGAGGCCGGGTCCGCGGGCCGCACGCGCGACCCGCGGCGCGACGAGCTCGTCGTCCGGTTCCAGCAGACGTGCGGGGCCGTCATGGCCAAGGGCGTCGAGGACACCGCCTTCTACCGCTGGACGCACCTCGTGGCGCTCTGCGAGGTCGGCGGGGAGCCGGCACGGTTCGCGACGACGCCGACCGACCTGGCCGCGTGGGCCACGCGGGCGCAGGCGTCGGCCCCCCTGGGGATGACCACGCTGTCGACGCACGACACGAAGCGCGGCGAGGACACGCGCGCGCGGCTGGGCGTGCTGTCCGAGCTGCCGCGCGAGTGGTCCGTGCTGGTCGACGACCTGCGGCGCGCGTCCGCGTCGTACCGGGGTGCGCTGCTCGACGGGCGCACCGAGTACCTGCTGTGGCAGACGCTCGCCGGCACGTGGACGGACGACGGCCCGATCGCGGAGGACCGGCTCGTCGAGTACCTCACGAAGGCGGTCCGCGAGGCCAAGTCGCACACGTCCTGGACCGCGCCCGACGAGGCGTACGAGGCGTCCGTCCTGTCCGCGGCGCGGCAGGCCCGCACGGACCCGGTGGTGCTCGGCCTGCTGGGCGACTGGGACGTGCGCACGCGCGAGGCCGTGCGCGCCGCCACCCTGGGCACGAAGCTCGTGCAGCTGACGCTGCCGGGCGTCGCGGACGTGTACCAGGGCACCGAGGTGCCCGACCCCGTGCTGGTCGACCCCGACAACCGCCGGTGGGTCGACGCCGACGCGCTCGCCGCGCGGCTGGCCCGCCTCGACGAGGGTGCCGGCCCGCGCGGCCTGGCCGACGAGAAGATGCTGGTCACGTCCCGGGCGCTGCGCGTGCGGCGCGACGTCGCGGACGCCTTCGTCGGGCCGGACGCCGGGTTCGTGCCGCTGCCGCACTCGTCCGGGTACTCGCTGACGTACGCGCGGACCGTCGCCGGGGAGCCGCGCGTCGCGGTGGTCGCGACCCGGCTGGCCGCGGCGGTCGAGCGGCTCGGCGGGTGGGCGGACCACACCGTCGCCCTTCCCGAGGGCACGTGGCACGACGTCCTGACCGACCGGGTGGTGCGGGGCGGCGTCCAGCGCGTCGCCGACGTCCTCGAGCGGCTGCCGGTCGCGCTGCTCGTGCGGGAAGGAGCCTGACATGCCACTGGCACCCCGCCTGTGGGCACCGTTCGCCCGCGGCGTCGACCTGGTGCTGCCCGCCGAGGGCACCCGCACGCCTCTGCGTCCCGAGCAGGACGGGTGGTGGACGTCCGACACGCCCCTCGCCCACGGCACCGACTACACCTTCTCCCTCGACGGTGGCGACCCGCGCCCGGACCCCCGGGCGGCGTGGCTGCCGGACGGCGTCCACGGCCCGGCCCGCGTCTTCGACACCGACCGCTTCACGTGGACGGACGACGGGTGGAGCGGCGTCGACGTGCGCGGTGCGGTGACGTACGAGCTGCACGTCGGCACGTTCACGCCTCAGGGCACGCTCGCCGCCGCCGCCGAACGCCTCGAGCACCTCGTGCAGCTCGGCGTGGACGTGGTCGAGCTGCTGCCCGTCGCGGCGTTCAACGGCCGCCACGGGTGGGGCTACGACGGCGTCGCGCTGTACGCGGTCCACGAGCCGTACGGCGGCCCGGCGGCGCTCCAGGCGTTCGTCGACGCCGCGCACGCCCACGGGCTCGCCGTCTGCCTGGACGTCGTGCACAACCACCTGGGCCCCTCCGGCAACTACCTGAACGAGCTCGGGCCGTACTTCACGGACGCCCACAGCACGCCGTGGGGCGACGCGATCAACCTCGACGGGCCCGGCTCGGAGCACGTGCGCCGGTGGATCTGCGACTCGGTGCTGCGCTGGGCGCGCGACTTCCACGTCGACGCCTTCCGCCTCGACGCCGTGCACGCGCTGCGCGACGACTCCCCCCGCCACCTGCTCGCGCAGCTGAGCGACGAGGTCGGTGAGCTCGCGGCCGCGCTGGGCCACCCGATCGGGCTGGTCGCGGAGTCCGACCTCAACGACGTCGTGAGCCTGGCCACCACGGACGACGGCGGCTGGGGCATGACCGGCCAGTGGGCGGACGACGTGCACCACGCGATCCACGCGCTGGTCACGGGCGAGCGCCACGGCTACTACGTCGACTTCGGCTCGCCCGAGACGCTGCGCACGGCGCTCACGCGGGTGTTCGTGCACGACGGCTCGATGTCGACGTTCCGCGGCGAGCCGTGGGGCGCCCCCGTGCCCGACGACGTGGACGGCCACCGGTTCGTGGCCTTCGACGCCAACCACGACCAGGTCGGCAACCGCGCGCTGGGCGACCGGCCCTCCTCCCGCCTCGACCCGGGCGGGCAGGCCGCGCAGGCCGCGCTCGTCCTGCTCTCGCCGTTCTCGCCCCTGCTGTTCATGGGCGAGGAGTGGGGCGCCACCACGCCCTGGCTGTACTTCACCGACCACCCGGAGCCCGAGCTGGCCGCCGCGGTGCGCGAGGGGCGCACGCGGGAGTTCGGCGGCCACGGCTGGGCCGACCTGTACGGGCACGACGTCGAGGTGCCCGACCCGCAGGACCCGGCCACCTTCGCGGCGAGCGTCCTGGACTGGGACGAACCCGCGCGGCCCGGGCACGCGCGGCTGCTGGAGTGGTACCGCGTCCTGGTGGCGCTGCGTCGTGCGGTCCCGGACCTCGGCTCGGGCGACCGCAGCCGCACGTCGCTCGACGTGCACCCCGTCCCGGACGGCGGGGACGGCCCCTGGCACGGCGCGCTGGTCCTGCACCGCGGCGACGCGCGCGTGGTGGTCAACCTCGCGCACACCCCCGCGGCGGTGCCGGTGCCCGTGCGGCGTCCGGTCGAGGTCGTCGCGGACTGGGCGGGAGGAGTCGTCCGGCCCCCCGGCGGCGCGGGCGAGCCGCTGGTCGTCGAGGTGCCGGCACGCGCGGTCGTCGTCCTGGCCTGACGTCGCCCACGGCGGCACGACCGGACCGACGCGCACGCCCGCACACCGGATCACCCGCACAGGGTGAGGCGCCGTGACCAGCACCACGTGACGCTGGAGGGGCGACGGCCCCCCGGGACGTGCCCGGGTAGCAGGAGGTCGTCGCGGACGAGGAGACGACGGTGGCCACTCTCAGCGTGTGGAAGTTCGAGACGCCCGAAGGGGCCGAGCAGGCGGAGGCCGCGGTGCTCGAGCTGCAGAAGCAGCACCTCATCGACGTGCAGGACGCCGCGACGGTCTCCTGGCAGCCGGACAAGAAGAAGCCCAGGACGCGGCAGGCCAACAGCCTGACCGCGATCGGTGCGCTGGGCGGCACGTTCTGGGGCCTGCTGTTCGGTCTGCTCTTCTTCATGCCGCTCGTGGGCGTGATCGTGGGAGCCGCAGCGGGCGCCATCGGCGGGGCCCTGACGGACGTGGGCATCGACGACGACTTCATCAAGGAGGTCCGCAGCAAGGTCACGCCGGGGACGTCGGCGTTGTTCCTGCTCGCGCAGAGCGACGTGCCGGACCGCGTCGTGGCCGGCCTCAAGGAGCGCGGGATCCACGGCGAGCTCATCCAGACGAACCTGTCGCAGGAGGACGAGGACAAGCTGCGCGAGGCGTTCGAGGAGAACGTCTGACCCTCGTGCCCGCAGCCGCGTGGTCGTGCGGCGCCGGTCAGAGCAGACCGCGCTGCACGGCCACGTGGACGGCGTCGCGACGCGTCGAGACGTCGAGCTTGCGGTAGACGGCCCGCAGGTGGGTCTTGACGGTGTTCACCGAGACGAACAGCGCGCCCCCGATCTCCTCGACGGTCATGTGCGACGGCAGGCACGCGAGCACCTGCAGCTCCCGCTCGGTGAGCGCCCAGGCCGACGGACGCGGCGCGGGAGCGTCCTGCTCCGCGACCAGCAGCCGCGTCACGAGCGCCTCGTGGGCGCTGCCCCGGCCCAGGTGCGCCGCCAGGAGGGGCCGCAGCGCCGCGGCCCGGTCCCGCAGGGGCCGCACGACGCCGTCCGTGGCCGCGTCGTCGAGCGCGCGCGCTCGAGCGACCGGTGCGCCTGCGCCGCGTCGACGTGCAGCAGCGCGCGCGCGGCGTGGGCCGCCACACGGTCGGCGACGTGCCACGACGGCTCGACGTCCGCGTCCCCCAGCGCGCGCAGCGCCGCGCCGCGGTCACCGGCACGCCGGTGGACGTCGCTGCGCCAGCTCGACCCCGCGGGCGACGACCACGCGGGGTCGGCGGGGTCGGCGAGCGCGAGCGCATCGCGTCCGCCGCCCTGCGCGACGCGCGAGACGGCCTCCAGGTAGCCGCGCGACACCCCGGGCGGCGACGGCTCCCCGGTCACGGCGCGCGCGTCCTCGACGACGGCCAGCGCCCTCGTCACACCGGCGGGGTCACCGTCGGCGAGGCTCAGGTGCAGCAGGACGCACGCCGCCCGCGCCACGAGGCCCGGGCGGGACGCGCCGGCCTCGACCGCGGCGGTCAGCTCGTGGCGCGCGGTCGCCGGCTCGTCGCACCAGTAGGCGGCCAGCCCCGCCGCGAGGTGCGCCGGTGCGGTGACGTGCGAGCGGTCCCAGCCGTGCGCCGCGCCGTCCACGAGGACGCCGCGTGCACCCGCGCGCGCCTCTGCGACCCGTCCCGCGCGTGCGCACGCCAGGGCGTGCTCGGCCCGGCAGGCCAGTGCGAGCACGGGCCAGCCGTGCACGGCCGCGTCGTCGGCGGCGTCCGCGAGCGCGTCGACGACGTCCGCGATCGACGCGGGCGGTCCGCACCGCTCGCCGGGGATCCCGGCGGCCGGCACGTCGGGCGCGTGCAGCGCGGCCCGCGCCGTGAGGTAGGCCAGGACGGTGCCGGCCGGCCCCGCCGTCGCGCCCCGAGCGGTCTGCTCGCGCCCTGCGCCCGCGGGTGCCGGGGACGTCGCCCGCAGGGCGCGGACGACCGCGGCCGCTGCGGCGTCGCCCTCCTCGGGTCCGGGCTGCGCACGGACGGTGCGGCCGACCAGGGACACGGTCGCGGCCCCGTCGACGACGCCCATGGCCACGCACCTCCGCTCGGTCGCCCCGAGCTGCCCGCGCGCGAGGAGCTCGGGCCAGCGCTCGACGAGCAGCTCCGCCGCCAGGTCGGGCGCGTGACCGTCCACGGCGTGCCGCACGGCGGCGGCGGGGTCGGGCCCCGCGAGGTGCCGTGCCAGGGCCTGGTGCACGGCCCGCACCGTGCGCGGCTGCGTCCGGGCCACGATCCCGCGCACGTGGGCGGCGAGCAGGACGTGCCAGGCCGGTAGACCCCCCGCCCCGGTGTCCTCGTCCCGGCGGCCGAGCAGCCCGCGCGCGACGCACTCGTCGAGCAGTGCCGCACCGCCGGGCACCATGGCCTCGGCCAGCGCCGGCTCGACCACCCGTCCGACGCACGCGCGGCGCACGAACGCGTCCAGCTCCGCGCCGAGGTCGCCGAGCACCTCCTCGCGCACGTAGTCGGCCACCGGCACGTCCTCGTGCCGCAGCGGTCGCTGCGGGTGGCCCCGGTGCAGCAGCCCTGCGCGCCACGCAGCCCGCACCGCGGTCGGCCACCCGCCCGTGACGCGCCACAGCTCCGCGACGACACCCGGTGCAGGCGCCGGCCCCCACGACCCGACCAGCAGCTCCGTCTCGCGCGGCGTCAGCGCGAGCGTGCGGACGCCCAGGTCGCCCACCGCCCCCTCGATGCGCCGCGCGCCGAGCGCGAGGTCCGGCACGTGCCGACCGGCCAGGACGAACCGTGGGCCGGGGGTCTGCAGCAGGGCCGAGACGGCGTGCCGGGCGGCGGGTGAGGAGATCCGGTGGATGTCGTCCAGCACGACGACCGTCCCCTCGTCGAGTGCCCCGAGGACGCCGCGCAGCGTGTCGAGGAGGTCGCCGGGCGTGGGCGAGGGTGTCCCGCGACCGGCCGCGAGCGCGGCCGCCGCGCCCGGCGACGTGCGCGCGACGGCGTCGCCGACCGCCCGCAGGAGCCGTCCGGGCTCGTCGTCGAACGCGTCGAGGGACGCCCACGCGACGGGAACGGCGGCCGCCGCCGCCCACTGCGCCAGCAGCGTGGTCTTGCCGAACCCAGCCGGCGCGGTGACGACCACGACCGGGTGCAGCTCGACCGCTGCGTGCAACGCGGCGCGCGCGCGTGGGCGCTCCACGGTCCGGGCGGCCGGCGGCACGCTCGTGCGCCACGCGGTGCCCCGCGCCGTCGTCGACGTCGTCGTCATGCGCACTCCCCTCGTTTCCGGCGGTTCAGGTGCCGGAGGGCACGTCGTCGTCCACCCGGTCGACGGCGTCCGGCGCCAGCCGGCCGACCAGCAGGACGAGCGTCTGGTTGATCCGGACCACCCGCCGCAGGACCGCGACCTGCCGGTGCCCCGGGTCGCCCTGGTCCGCCGGGCCGGCCGGCCGGACCGGGAGCCGGCCCTCGCGGACGGTCGGGACCGGGCGGTGCTCGAGGGCCGCCAGCAGTGCCGTCGTGCTCTCCGCCGTGGCGGTACGCAGCCCGTCCCAGTCCTCGTCGTAGTTCAGCGCCGCCAGGACGATGTCGAGGAGCGTGGCCACGAGCACCACCGCACCGAGCACCCACCAGATCGTGTCCACGTCACCCTCCTCCCCGTCGTCGTCGTGCCGGCGCGGTGCACCCTCCGCGTCAGAGCACCAGCTCCGGCTGCAGGCTGGTGGGTGTCCAGACGCGCTTGCGGCGAGCCGCCCACGCCGTCGCGGCGAGCGCGAGCACGAAGACCGCGAGCAGGATCCCCGCGTAGCGCGCGGCGGTGCCGAGGTCGCCGCCGTACAGCGTCTGGCGCAGCCCCTCGACCGTGTACGACATGGGCAGCACACGGTGCAGCGAGAGCAGCGGCTCGGGGATCGTCTGCCACGGGAAGGTGCCCCCGGCGGTGACGAGCTGCACGAGCATGAGCACCAGCCCGAGGAACTCCCCGACGGCGCCGAACCACACGTTGAGCGCCTGCAGGACCGCGATGAAGGTCGCCGACGCGATGAGGAGGAGCGCCAGGGTCGCGCCGCCGTGGACCGGTGTGATGTCGAGCGCGTAGGTCACCAGCAGGTACATCAGGACGACCTGCCCGACACCGAGGAGCGCGCCGGGCAGCCAGCCGCCCAGCACCGTCTGCCAGGCCGGGCCGCCGGCCGCCAGCGCCCGGCTGGACAGCGGCACGACCAGGAGGAACATCACGTAGCCGCCGATCCAGGTGGCCAGCGACATGAAGAACGGCGCCAGGCCGGCACCGTAGCTGCCCGCGCGGGCCAGCTCGTCCTTGGCGACCTGGACCGGGTTGCCGATCGTCTCGGCCGTCGCCCGCTCCGTCTCCGCGTCCAGGTCCGGGATGGCCCCGAGACCCTGCTGGAGCCGGTCGCGCAGCTCCGTCACGCCGGACCCGAGCTCGGTGGCCCCCTGGTCCAGGGCGTCGCTCGCCGTCGCCAGCTCGGCGGCGCCGGAGGAGACCTCGGCGGTCCCCTGCTCCAGCGCCCGCAGGTCGCCGACGAGCGTGGACGCGGCGGAGTCGAGCTGCGCGGTGCCGGCGGCCAGACGCTCCCCGCCGGCCGCGGCGGAGGCGATGCCGCCGCTCAGCGCGGGCGCCGCGTCGGCGAGTCGTGTCGCACCTGCCGCCACCTCGCCGGCTCCCGCGCTGAGCTCGTCGACCCGTCCTGCCGCCTGCCCCAGGGCCGCGCTCAGCTCGTCGACCGCGCCGGTGGCGTCGCCCGCGAGCGCCAGGATCTCGTCGGCCTCCTGCTGCGTGAGGCGCTGCTCGGCGACCAGATCCGCGAGCCGTCCCGCCAGCGGGGCCTGCCCGGCCTGCAGGTCGGCGCTCAGCCCGGCCACTGCGGACGCCGCGTCACGTGCCACGGTCGCCACCTCACCGACGCCGCCGGCGACCTGCTGGGCACCCGTGGCCAGCTCGCGCGTCTGGTCGGGCAGCGCGCGCGTCCCGTCGCGCAGCGTGTCGAGGCCGCCCGACAGGGCCGACGCCCCCGAGGCGAGGCGATCCGCCGCGGACGGCAGCGCCGACGCACCGGATGCGAGCTCGGACGCGCCCGCGGCGGCCTGCGAGGCGCCCGCGGCCAGGCGGCCGGTGCCGTCGACCAGCTGCCCCGTGCCCGACACCAGGCGGTCCGCGCCGTCCACCAGCTGCGTCGCCCCCTCGACGGCGGCGCCCAGCTCGGTGTGGATCGAGCCGAACCCCTGCAGGAACATGTCCGCCGCCTGCGTGCCCACCTGCGTCGCGATGGCGTCACGCACGTCCCCGACGATCGTGTCGGCGATGGTGGTCGCCAGGTAGTTGTTCGCGTCGTTGGTCACGAGCGTCAGGCTGGCCCGCTGCGGCCGGTACTCGGCGGACGAGACCAGGTCCGCGGAGAACGACCGGCCGACGATGAGGGCGGCGTCGAACCGGCCCGAGCGCACGCCGAGCTCGGCGTCCCGCTGCGTGGTCCGCACCCAGTCGAAGCCGGCGTCGCCGTCGAGCAGGCGGTCCGCGACCTGGTCGCCGTAGTCCACGCGGCGTGTCGACCCGCCGTCCGCGTCCGTGGTGGTGGTTCCCCGGTCCTCGACGACGAGGGCCGCCGGCACCTCGTGGAGCCGCCCGTACGGGTCCTCGTTGGCGAACAGGTAGAGGCCGGAGTAGAGCGACGGGATGACGACGAGCGCGAGCAGCGCCAGGCGCGGCAGCAGACCCGCGGCGAGGCGGCGCAGCTCGGATCCGGCGAGCCGCAGGACGATCACGGCGTGTCCTGGGCTGCGGACGGCCGCTCGTCGAGGTCGACCGTGAGCTCGGGGACGTCCAGCGGCGCCGCCATCTGGTCGACCCCCGTGCGCAGGGACTCCACGGGGGTGGCGCGCTGCGACGCGTCGCCCCGGGCCGGCTCGAGGGCGGCTCCCAGGTCCCGCGCCGACGAGCGCGAGCACTGGACCAGGACCCCGTAGCCGCGCGCGGCGAACGCCTGCGCGATCGACCACCACCCGCCCGGCTCGCCGCCGTGGCGGTCGGGCAGGCTGATCACGAGGAAGCGGACGCCCGGCCGCTCGGCGGTCAGGGACGTCAGGAGGGCGGTGCGGACCGGACCGGGCAGGTCGTCCATCCGGACGTCCCGGAACCTCGCCAGCTCGTGGTCCGCGAGCCAGCGGCGTACGTGCGAGCGCCGCGAGCCCGCACGCGCGAGCGACAGCTCCTCGGCCACGACGGTGGCGACGGTGAGCGTGTCGTCGGGCTCGGAGATGCCCGGCAGGTCGACGACACCCGAGAGCCTGCGCAGCACGTCGCGAGCGGTCGAGACCGTGCCGTCGGCCGCCGTGAGCACGACGCTGCCCTCGTAGGGAGCCAACCGCCCCGTGGCGACGAGCGCGAGAGCGGTGTGCCCCTGCCCCGGTTCGCCGGCCACCAGGACGCACTCCCCCGTCGCGAGGGCCAGGGACTCGAGGTGCAGCATGGGCGCCCTGCGCCCGACGACGTGCAGGTCGCGCACCGTCAGCCGCAGCGGGCTGGACGTCGACAGGTCGGCCGGCCGGTCGACGTCCGCCCCGTGGTGTCGGCGACCGGACCTCCGGGCCGGCTGGGCGGGCGGCGCCGTCGCCACGGCGCGCCGGACGCCGGGCGGCCGCTCGGCGTCCGCGGCGGGCGCGTCGGGCGCCTCCTGCTCGCTCACGACGCACCCGGCTGTGCCGGCCGCCGCAGGGCGGGCACCGCGGCCGCGACGACGAGCAGCACCCACGTCGTCAGGATGTACGGCCACGTGTCGTGCGGGGCGTCGGTCGCGTCGTTCAGCGCGAGGGTCACGGCCGCCGTGATGACCGTGCCCAGCACCGGGTCCCGTCGGGGAACGTCGCCTCGACCTGCAGCAGCGCGACGCGCTGGCGGACGCCCGGCAGGCGGTCGCCCTCGAACACGACGGTCTTGCCGATCTCCATGCACTCGGGGACGGACCTGCCGTCCCGAGCAGCCTCGAGGACGGCCTCCGTCCTCGGGGCCCGGGCCTCGCTCACGTTCAGCGGGGTGCCACGCTGACGACGACGCCGGGGGCGCTCGGCGACCTGGTACACGTACGGCTTGTCGATCTCACGCGGCGTCAGATCCATCGTGGTGCCTCTCGACAGCGAAACGAGTCCACTTTTCCTGAACAACTTGCACATTACCTTCTGGCCGTCAGGTGACAAGTGGAGGGGCGGAGCGCCTGATCAGGCCACGAAAAGCGGTACGACAGCGCGCGGTGGACATTCGTCCTGCACGTGCGTCTGGCACGCGTGACCTGCACACTCGTCTGACACACCGGTCCTGCACAAAGGTCCTGAACGTGCGTCCGGTACATGCGTCCGAAATGCGGCACCAATTGCGTGGCGTGGCCGAAGTCTGCCGCGCCGGCCGCGTCCTCCTCCGGCTCCGGAGAAATGCCTCCGCCGCCATGGCACGCGCATCTACGGAATCCGTGGCGAACGGCATCGGCGTTCCGGCGTTCCTCGGCTACCGCGTGGGCGACGCGCTGCAGGTCAGCCCCGCTGCCCCCCGCGCGCCGCCGCGCCCTGGGAGCCGGCTGCGGCCAGCGCGCTCCACCGGGACAGCGCGCGGTAGTACTTCTTGCGGTAGCCGCCCGTGAGCATCTCGGCGGTGAACAGGTCCTCGCCGTCGCCGGACAGCACCACGGGCACGTCACGGTCGTACAGCCGGTCCACGAGGACCACCAGGCGCAGGGCGACGTCCTGGCGGTCGACCTGGTGCACACCGGTCAGCCCCACCAGGTCGACGCCGTCGAGGAGGGCTCCATAGCGGCTGGGGTGGACATCCGACAGGTGCGCGAGGACCGCGTCGAAGTCGTCGAGCGTCGCGGCGGGGTGCGCGCCGACGGCCGCGCGCACGGACCCGGCGTCGAGCACCGCGGCGCTCGTGGTCACGCCACGGTGCCGGTGGTCCTCGCCGTCGACGCGCAGCACGTCGAACCGCGCCGCCAGCGCCTGGATCTCGCGCAGGAAGTCCTCGGCCGCGAACCTGCCCTCGCCGAGCGAGCCGGGCAGCGTGTTGGAGGTCGCCGCGATCGCGACGCCGCGGTCGGCGAGCTCACGCAGCAGGCGGGACATCATGACGGTGTCGCCGGGGTCGTCGAGCTCGAACTCGTCGATGCACAGCAGCCGCCGCTCCCCCAGCGCGTCGACCGTGGCGGCGAACCCGAGCGCGCCCACGAGGTGGGTGAGCTCGACGAACGTGCCGTACGTCGTGCGCTCGAGACCCACCGCGTGCGCGAGCGAGGCGAGCAGGTGGGTCTTGCCGACACCGAAGCCGCCGTCGAGGTAGACGGCCGGAGCCTGCGCGGCCGCACGGCGTCGCCACCACGAGCCTCCGGCGCGCGCGGGCGCCGCGAGCGCGGCGGCGACCTCGCGCAGGCGGTCGACGGCACCCTGCTGCGAAGGGTGCGCGGGATCGGGCAGGTAGGTCTCGAAGGACTCCTGCGCGAAGTGCCGGGGCGGCACGAGCTCGGCCAGCAGGCGCGCCGCCGGCACGCGGGGGTGGCGCGCGGTGAGCGACGCGAGCCCGGGGAGCCCGCCGGCGGCGGGCGCTGCCGGGTCGACGTTGGACGCGGTGGCGGGGTCGACGGCGGTCACGGACCGACGATACGTCCCACGTCCTGACGACCGCGCCCGCGAGCCGTCGTCGGGCGCCCGTCGCCGGGACCGTCGCGCGGGTCCTGGACGGTTGTCCACGCCTCGAACACCTGTCTCGCGATCCGGACCCCTTCTCCCGGTTCACCCGCCCGCGTGTCACCCTCGTCACGTGAACCTCCCCGGGACCTGCTGCCTGTGTCGGTGCTGTCGCGCCGCCGCGGTCCCGTGCGCCTGCTGTCCGCGGAACCGCTGACCCGCCCCGTTCCCCCCACGGGCGTGCGGTCCGCGCCCGTAGCCACGACCTCCCGTCGTGCACGGACGTGCGAGCACGCCCCCCAGCACCGGAGGTGGCGCCCATGGCGCAGACCACGTCCCGCACCCCCATCGCCCCTCCCGCCAAGCGGCCCGAGGGCCAGTGGGCCTTCGACCAGCGCGAGCCGCTGAACGCGAACGAGCAGCTCAAGCAGGAGGACGACGGCCTCAACGTCCGCGAGCGCATCGAGACGGTGTACGCCCAGCAGGGCTTCGCGTCGATCCCCGGCGACGACCTGCGCGGCCGCATGCGCTGGTGGGGCCTGTACACCCAGCGCCGCCCCGGCATCGACGGCGGGCGCACCGCGACGCTCGAGCCGCACGAGCTCGAGGACGAGTACTTCATGCTCCGCGTGCGCTGCGACGGCGGCACGCTGAACCTGCGCCAGCTGCGCACGATCGCCGGTGTCTCGCAGGAGTTCGGGCGCGGCACCGCCGACATCACCGACCGGCAGAACATCCAGCTGCACTGGATCCGCATCGAGGACGTCCCGGAGATCTGGCGCCGGCTGGAGTCCGTGGGGCTGTCGACCCAGGAGGCGTGCGGCGACGTGCCGCGCGTCATCATCGGCTCACCCGTCGCGGGTGTCGCGGCCGACGAGATCATCGACGGCACCCCGGCCATCGAGGCCATCCGGGACCGCTACATCGGCGACCCCGCGTACTCGAACCTGCCGCGCAAGTTCAAGACCGCCATCAGCGGGTCCCCGCACCAGGACGTCGCGCACGAGATCAACGACGTGGCGTTCGTCGGGGTCGTGCACCCCGAGCTCGGCCCGGGCTTCGACCTGTGGGTGGGCGGCGCGCTGTCGACCAACCCGATGCTCGGCAAGCGGCTGGGTGCGTTCGTCACGCTCGAGCAGGTGCCCGAGGTGTGGTGCGGCGTCGTGGGGATCTTCCGCGACTACGGCTACCGCCGGCTGCGCACGCGCGCCCGCCTGAAGTTCCTGCTCGCGGACTGGGGCACCGAGGTCTTCCGCCGGGTGCTCGAGACCGAGTACCTCGGCCGCACGCTGCCCGACGGCCCCGAGCCCCCGCCCCCGCCGACCGGCAGGCGCGACCACGTCGGCGTCCACCCCCAGAAGGACGGCCGGTTCTACGTCGGAGCCGCGCCCGCCGTGGGTCGCGTCTCGGGTCCCGTGCTCACCGCCCTGGCCGACCTCGTGGAGGAGGCCGGCTCCGATCGCGTCCAGCTGACGACCGAGCAGAAGCTCGTGGTGCTGGACGTCGAGGCCGCGCGGGTCGACGCCCTCGCCGACGGGCTCGAGTCCCTCGGGCTGGCGGTGCGCACCGCCTCGACCTTCCGTCGCGGCACCATGGCCTGCACGGGCATCGAGTTCTGCAAGCTCGCGATCGTGGAGACCAAGGGCCGGGCGACGGCGCTGGTCGGCGAGCTCGAGCGCCGTCTGCCGACGTTCGACCAGCCGATCACGATCAACGTCAACGGCTGCCCCAACTCGTGCGCCCGCATCCAGACCGCCGACATCGGTCTCAAGGGCGTCCTCGCCGGCGAGGAGGAGGGCTACCAGGTGCACCTCGGTGGCGGCCTGGGCCTGACGAGCGGGCTCGGCCGGACGCTGCGCGGCCTGCGCGTGCCGTCCTCGGAGCTGCCCGACTACGTCGAGCGCGTCACGCGCCGGTTCGACGAGCAGCGGCAGCCCGGTGAGCTCTTCGCGCAGTGGGCGCACCGCGCCGGCGAGGAGGACCTGCGATGAGCGAGCCGGACGCCGGCCAGCGCGCCGTGCCGTACTACTGCCCCTTCTGCGCGGGCGAGGACCTGTGGCCGGCCGGCGAGACGCACGGCCAGTGGGAGTGCCGCTCGTGCGCGCGCGCGTTCGCGCTGCGGTTCCTCGGTCTGGTGGGTGCGCGATGAGCGCCGCGACGCGTCCCGCGACCGACCTGAGCCCGGACGAGCTGCGCGCGCTGGCGGAGCTGGCGGGCCGCGACCTGGAGGGCGCGCACCCGGCGGACGTCCTGCGCTGGGCGCGCGCCGTGTTCGGCACCGACCTCGTGCTCGCGTCGTCGATGGGCGACGAGGTGCTCGTCGACATCGCGGCGAAGGCCGCGCCCGGGATCGACGTCATCTTCCTGGACACCGGGTACCACTTCGCCGAGACGATCGGCACGCGCGACTACTACGCCGACTTCACGGACGTGAGCCTGCGCACCGTCCTGCCGCTGCGCACGGTCGCGGAGCAGGACGCCGAGCACGGTCCGCGCCTGCACGAGCGCGACCCGAACCTGTGCTGCGCGCTGCGCAAGGTCGAGCCGCTCGAGCGCGGCCTCGCCCCCTACACCGCGTGGGTCACCGGCATGCGCCGCGAGGACGCCCCGACGCGCACGGACATCACGGTCGTCGGGTGGGACGCCCGGCGGTCCAAGGTCAAGCTCAACCCCCTGGCGGCGTGGACCTGGGACGACGTGAACGCGTACGTCGCCGAGCACCACGTGGTGCTGAACCCCCTGCGCGAGCTGGGGTACGCCTCGATCGGCTGCGCGCCGTGCACGCGCGCGGTCGCACCGGGCGAGGACCCCCGGGCCGGACGCTGGGCAGGCACGAACAAGACGGAATGCGGGCTGCACACATGACGACGACCTCCACCGACACCCCCACCGCGGTCGGGCCCTCCGCCACCCCGCGGCTGACGCAGCTCGACGCGCTGGAGTCCGAGGGCATCCACGTGATGCGCGAGGTCGCCGGCGAGTTCGAGCGTCCCGTGCTGCTGTTCTCCGGCGGCAAGGACTCGATCGTCATGCTGCACCTGGCGCGCAAGGCCTTCTGGCCGGCGCCCGTGCCGTTCCCCGTCATGCACGTCGACACCGGTCACAACTTCCCCGAGGTCATCGCGTACCGGGACCGCACGGTCGCCGGGCTCGGGCTCCGGCTCGTCGTGGCGAGCGTGCAGGACGCGATCGACGACGGTCGCGTGGTCGAGCGCCCCGGCGGGTCGCGCAACCCGCTGCAGACCGTGCCGCTGCTCGACGCCATCACGGCGCACCGCTTCGACGCCGTGTTCGGCGGCGGCCGCCGCGACGAGGAGAAGGCCCGCGCCAAGGAGCGCATGTTCTCCCTGCGGGACGAGTTCGGGCAGTGGGACCCGCGCCGGCAGCGCCCGGAGCTGTGGGACCTGTACAACGGTCGGCACAAGCCGGGTGAGCACGTGCGCGTGTTCCCGCTGTCGAACTGGACCGAGCTCGACGTGTGGCGGTACATCGAGCGCGAGCGGATCGAGCTGCCGGACATCTACTTCACCCACGAGCGCGACGTGTTCGCGCGCGACGGCATGTGGCTCACGGCGGGCTCCTGGGGCGGACCGCGCCCCGACGAGCACGTCGAGCGGCGCCGTGTGCGCTACCGGACGGTCGGCGACATGAGCTGCACCGGCGCCGTCGACTCGACGGCCGCCGACGTCGCGGACGTCATCGCCGAGGTGGCCGCCAGCCGGCTCACCGAGCGCGGTGCGACCCGTGCCGACGACCGGGCCTCCGAGGCCGCCATGGAGGACCGCAAGCGCGAGGGGTACTTCTGATGGGCACGCACGCACCGGTCGGCCTGGCACGGCCCGCACCGACCCCCGCGATCGCCGGCGACCACGCGCAGCGCGACCTCCTGCGCCTGGCGACCGCGGGGTCGGTCGACGACGGCAAGAGCACGCTCATCGGCCGCCTGCTGTACGACACGAAGTCGGTCCTGGCCGACCAGCTCTCCGCCGTCGAGCGCGCCACGGCGGCCCGCGGCGGCGAGGTCGGCGGCGTGGACCTGGCGCTGCTCACCGACGGCCTGCGGGCCGAGCGCGAGCAGGGCATCACGATCGACGTCGCGTACCGCTACTTCTCGACCGCGCGGCGCGCGTTCGTCCTGGCCGACACGCCGGGGCACGTGCAGTACACGCGGAACATGGTCACCGGGGCCTCGACCGCCGAGCTCGCGATCGTCCTGGTCGACGCCCGCAAGGGCGTGCTCGAGCAGACGCGGCGGCACGCCGCCCTCACCGCGCTGCTCGGCGTGCCCCACGTCGTGCTCGCCGTCAACAAGATGGACCTCGTCGGCTTCGACGAGGCCACCTTCCGGTCGATCGCGCGCGAGTTCGCCGACTACGCGCAGGTGCTCGGCCTGCCGGCCGTGCAGGCGGTGCCGCTGTCCGCGCTCGACGGCGACAACGTCGTCGACCGCTCCGCCCGCGCTCCCTGGTACGACGGGCCGACGCTCCTCGAGCTGCTCGAGCGCGTGCCGGTCGCCCGCGACGCGTCCACCGAGCCCCTGCGCCTGCCGGTGCAGTACGTCATCCGCCCCCGGACCCCTGAGCACCCGGACTACCGCGGGTACGCCGGCAAGCTGGCCTCGGGCGTCGTGCGCGTCGGTGACGAGGTGCGCGTGCTGCCGTCGGGACGCACGAGCCGTGTGGTGGGCCTGGACACGTTCGACGGCCCGCTCGACGCGGCCGACGCGCCGCGCTCGGTCACCGTGCGGCTGGCCGACGACGTCGACGTCGCCCGGGGCGACGTCCTCGTGCCGGCGGACGAGCGCGTCACGACCGGGCAGGACCTCGTGGGGACCGTCTGCTGGTTGACCGAGCGCCGCTCGGTGCCCGGTGCGCGCGTCCTGGTGCGCATCGGCACCCGCACGGTCCGCGGGCTGCTGCGGGAGGTCGACGCCCGCCTCGACGTGGACACCCTCACCGTCGAGCAGTGGGACGCCGTCGACACGCAGCACACGATCGACGCGACGGACACGTCCACGGACGCCGCCCCGCGCTCGCTCGGCCTCAACGCGATCGGTCGGGTCCGGCTGCGCCTGGCCGAGCCCGTCGTGCTCGACGACTACGCGTCGCACCGGCGCACGGGCGGGTTCCTCGTGGTCGACCCGGCCGACGGCAGCACGCTCGCTGCGGGCATGCTCGGCCCGACGCTGCTCGACCGGCTCGCGCCCGTGCGGCCGGACGAGCGCGACGACGACTGGATGGCCGGGGCCGGCATATGACCTCGCGGCACGCGCTGCTGCTGGACCTGGCCGGTCGTCGCGTCGTCGTCGTCGGCGGGGGGCCGGTGGCCGCGCGCCGGGCACGCGGCGTCCTCGCGGACGGTGCCGACGTGCACGTCGTGGCCCCGGCTCTGTGCGAGGACCTGGCGGACCTGGCCACGGCCGGCGCGCTGACGTGGCACCCGCGGGAGTACGCCCACGGCGACCTCGCGGGCGCCTGGCTCGTCCACACCGCGACGGGTGAGCGCCGCACGGACGACGCGGTGGCGGCCGAGGCGCAGGCCGCGCGGACGTGGTGCGTGCGTGCCGACGACGCCGCCGTGTCGACGGCCTGGACCCCCGCCGTGGCCCGGGCGGGCGACGTCACGGTCGCGGTCGGTGCGGGCGGCGACCCGCGGCGTGCGGTCGCGCTGCGCGCGGCGCTGCAGGTGCAGCTCGACACCGGCGCGCTGCCGCTGCGCCGGCGGAGGCCCGGCCCCGGGCACGTGACCCTGGTCGGCGGCGGCCCCGGCGACCCCGGCCTCATCACCACGCGCGGACGACGCGCGCTCGCCGAGGCGGACGTCGTGGTCGTCGACCGGCTGGCACCGCGTGCGCTGCTCGACGAGCTGGAGCCGGACGTCGAGGTCGTCGAGGCCGGCAAGGCCCCGCACGCGCACACGCTCACGCAGACCGAGATCAACGTCCTGCTCGTCGAGCGCGCACGTGCCGGGCAGCGGGTCGTGCGGCTCAAGGGCGGCGACCCGTTCGTCCTCGGCCGGGGCGGCGAGGAGCTCGCGGCGTGCCTCGCCGCGGGTGTCGACGTCGAGGTCGTGCCGGGCGTCACGAGCGCCATCGCCGTGCCAGGGGCAGCCGGCGTGCCTGTCACGCACCGGGACCTGGCGCGCCAGGTGACGATCGTCTCGGCCCACGACACCGGCACCGACTGGGAGACGCTCGCCCGGCTGCGCGGCACGCTGGTGCTGCTCATGGGCGTCGGTCGGATCGGCGAGCACATGAGCCTGCTCGCGTCGCACGGGCTCGACCCCGCGACGCCGGTCGCCGTCGTCGAGGACGGCACGCTGGCGACCCAGCGCACGACGCTCGGGACGGTCGCGGACATCGCGGTCCGCGCGCGCGACGTCGGTGTGCGCAACCCTGCCGTGATCGTCGTCGGCGCGGTCGCCTCGCTCGCGGCGACCCTGGGCCCCGACCGCTCCTGACGAACGGCCGGGAGTCGCGCGGGGCACCGGCCGCCGGCCGGGCGTGCTGCGGGTGGTCGCGCGCCCTAGCCTGAGCGCGTGCCCGCCCCCTCCGACCTCGATCTCCTCGTGCCCGTACCGGACGACCGTCGCCTGGCCGCCGCACCCGACGACACGGACCTCCTGCGCCTCTTCGCGCGGGACCGGACGTGCGCCCGGGTCCGCGCGAACATGGTCGCGAGCGTCGACGGTGCCGCCACCGGCGGCGACGGGCGTTCCGCCTCGCTCGGCACGCCGGCCGACCGGCGCGTGTTCGCGGTCCTCCGGGCGCTCGCCGACGTCGTGCTCGTCGGTGCCGGGACGGTCCGTGCGGAGGGGTACCGCGAGCTGCCCGTCGCGGAGCACCTCCGGTCGGCGCGTGCCGCGGCCGGTCTGCCGTCACGGATCGCGCTGGCGGTCGTGACGCGCCGCGGTGAGGTGCCCGCCGACCTCCTGGCGGGACCGCAGCTCCCGTTCGTCGTCACCGGGGCTGCGGGCGCCGACCGTGCGCGTGCCGCGGTGGGTGCCGACCGCGCTGTCGTCGTGCCCGGTGCGCACGAGGCCGACTCCCCCGACCTGCGGGCGGGCGTGCACGCGCTGGCGGCACGCGGCCTGCGCCACGTCCTGGCCGAGGGCGGGCCACGGCTGCTGGCCGCCCTGCTCGCCGCGGGCGTCGTCGACGAGCTGTGCCTGACGACCAGCCCGCTGCTGGTCGCGGGCGACGCCCCGCGCCCCGCGGCCGGCGCCGCCGCCCTCGACCCCGCACGTCGTGCGCACCTGCGTCACCTGCTGCACGCTGCCGACGGCACCCTCCTGGCCTGCTGGGACCTGCGTGCACCCGTAGGCTCGGGGTCGTGACCGACACCATCCTCGTCCTGACCGAGGACACCCTCGCCCAGTCCGACGTCCGCCACATCGTGGGTCTGCACCCCGACGAGGCGCCGACCTACCGGGTCCTCGTGCCCGCCGACACCGAGCGCCCGCTCGTCCCCTGGATCATCGACGCGCTCAGCATGGGTGAGCTGCGCGAGGCCTGGGACCGGGCGACCGGCCACGAGCCGGACCGCACGGAGGCGCGCCAGACCGCGGCCGAGCAGATCGCGGGCAGCGTGGCGGCGTTCGAGGCCGCGGGCCGCACCGCGACGGGCGAGGTCACCGACGACGACCCCCTGCCGGCGCTGCGCAACGCCGTCGCCCGGGGGGACGTCCGCGAGGTCGTCGTGGTGACCTACCCGCACATGGTCGAGGACACGTTCCACACCGACTGGGCGTCGCGGGCGCGCGAGGAGCTGCACGTGCCCGTGCTCCACCTGTACGCGGGGACCAGCGAGCTCGGCTGACCGGCAGGAGGGCGTCGGCGGGCGGGCGTCGGCGGGCGGACGCCCGTCAGCGCAGCGGGTAGCCCGCGCGCTCGACGGTGCGCCGCGCCAGCACGTCCAGGGAGTCGACGTACCGGTCGTCCGCCAGCAGGTCGTGGGCGGCCGCGACGACCGACAGCTCGGTGCACCCGAGCACGACGACGTCGGCGCCGCGCTCCCGCAGCCGGTCGGCCACGGCGTGCATCGTCGTGACGTCGGCCGGGAGGCCGGCCTTGACCTGGTCGTAGATGATCCCCATGACCAGGTCCTGGTCGGCGGCGTCCGGGACGAGCACCTGCACGCCGCGCGCCTCGAAGGCCCGCTGGTAGACGTGCGCCGCGAGCGTGCCGCTCGTCGCGAGCACGCCGACACGGGCCACACCCGGCCGCGCGACGACCTCGTCCACCGTCTCGTCGACGATGCTCAGCACCGGCACGTCGACCGCGGCCGCGACCTCGTCCGTGAAGTGGTGCGCCGTGTTGCACGGTACGACGACGAAGCCGACACCGAGCCGCTCGAGACGCCGGGCGTCGGCCGCCATCACCGGACCCGGGTCGTCCTGCGACCGGCCCAGGATGTACGCGGTGCGGTCCGGGATCGTCGCGTGCTGCAGGACCACCAGGTCGACGTGGTCCTGGTCGCGGTCGGCGGCTGTGTGCCGCACGACGAGGTCGAGGAAGCACACGGTCGCGGCCGGGCCGACGCCACCGATGACGCCGACCTCGGCCCGCGCGACCGGGTGGTCGCTCACGCTCCGCCTCGCGGGTAGTACCGCCGGTACTTGCGGACCTGGTTGGCCTGCGCGACCGCGAGGTAGGCCAGGCGCCGGGGGTCCACCTCGGCGCGGTACCACAGGGGGTTGGTCGCGCGGTGGGCGCGCCCCAGCGCACGCGTGCGGGCGCGCAGCGCCGGGTCGGCGACGTAGCGGCGCAGCAGCCACCGCGGCAGCACCGTGTACAGGTGCGGCTCCGTGAGGTGGTCCGGTGCGCCCTCGGGCAGCGGCGGCAGGCCCTGCACGTGCTCGCGCACGTACAGCTCGGCGGTGTTGCGCCCACCCGCGGTCAGGTAGAAGTTCGACCGCCCCAGGCGCGGGTTGAGCTCGAAGAACACGGTCCGGCCGTCACGCGGGTCGAACTTGAGGTCGAAGTTCGCGTAGCCCGTCCACCCGAGGTGCTCCAGCAGCCGGACCGCCTGCGCGACGATCTGCTCGTCGTGGCCCGTCACGATCCCGGCCGGGTTGCCCAGCGCCCCGGGCGTGTGCTCCTCGAGCAGGACGTGGCCGAACCCCGAGAACCGGACACGGCCCTCGGCGTCGCTGTAGCACGTGAGGATCCGCATGCCCGAGTCGTCACCCGGGATGAGGTCCTGCACGACGAACCGGCCCTGGTACCCCGAGGCCTGGACGCGCGCGAGCAGGTCGGCCAGCTCGGCCGGCGTGTCGACCGTGAAGACCTTCTTCTTCCCCGCGAACTCGACCAGGTGGTACGCCGCGGTGTCGGCGGCCTTGGCGATCACGGGGAAGCGCAGCGCCGAGGTGTCCGGCGTGCCGCCCGCCTGCACGTCGTGCACGACCGTGGCCGGGTGGTCGATGCCCAGCTCGGCGCACAGCTCACCGAACAGGACCTTGTCCGTGACCTTGTCGAGGGTCGCCACGTCCACGTACGGGATCGTGTAGAGGTCCTCGAGCTGCGCCCGGTTCTCGACGATCGTGCGCACGAGCCAGTCGGCGCTGCCGAGCAGCACCCGGTCGGTCCCGGGGTGCTGCTCGGCGATCGCGCGCAGCCGCCGCACGACGGTCGGGCCGTCGTCGATGCCCGGCTCCACGACGTTCTCGAGGATGCGGGAGTGCCGGACGAGACCGGTGGACACCGACGAGACGACGACCGACCGCACGCCGTACGCCTCGTGGAAGGTGCGGGCGAGCGAGTACGCCCCCACGTCGCCCCCGAGCACCACCGGCTGCAGCCGCGGCGCGGGGACCTGCGCCCCGGTGCGGCGCGTCACCAGGTCTGCTCGGCGCGGTCGCCGGACCAGTCCGTGTGGAAGGTCCCGTCGCGGTCCGTGCGGCGGTACGTGTGCGCACCGAAGAAGTCGCGCTGCGCCTGGATGAGGTTGGCGGGCAGCCGGTCGGCACGCACGCCGTCGTAGTACGCGAGGGACGAGGAGAACGCGGGCGTCGGGACGCCGTGCACCGCGGCGGCGGCCACGATGCGCCGCCACGCGGCGACGCCGTTGGCGACCGCCGCCGTGAAGTACGGGTCGGCGAGCAGCAGCGGCAGGTTCGCGTCCCGCTCGTAGGCCTGCGTGATGCGGTCGAGGAACTTGGCGCGGATGATGCAGCCGCCACGCCAGATCCGCGCCATCGCGCCCCGGTCGATGTCCCAGCCGTACTGCACGCTGGCGGCCGCGATCTGGTCGAACCCCTGCGAGTACGCGACGACCTTCGACGCGTACAGCGCGAGCCGGACGTCCTCGATGAACGCCCCCGGCTCGGGCACGTTCCACTCGAGGGTGTCGGCGGGCAGCACGCCACGGGCCGCCGCGCGCTGCGGCGCCGAGCCGGACAGCGCACGGGCGAACGTCGCCTCGGCGATGCCCGTGATCGGCACACCCAGGTCCAGGCCGTTCTGCACCGTCCAGCGTCCGGTGCCCTTCTGCTCGGCGGCGTCGGCCACGATGTCGACGAAGGGGGCACCGGTGGCCGCGTCGGTGTGCGCGAGCACCTCGGCCGTCACCTCGATGAGGTAGGACTCGAGGTCCCCGGTGTTCCACGCGGCGAAGACCTCGCCGATCTCCGGTGCGGAGGCACCCAGCCCGTGCCGCAGGAGGTCGTACGCCTCGGCGATGAGCTGCATGTCGGCGTACTCGATGCCGTTGTGGACCATCTTGACGAAGTGGCCGGCGCCGTCGGGGCCCACGTGCGTGCAGCACGGGACGCCGTCGACCTTGGCCGAGATCGCCTCGAGGATCGGGCCGAGCGACGCGTAGGACTCCTTCGTGCCGCCGGGCATGATCGAGGGGCCGTTCAGCGCGCCCTCCTCACCGCCGGAGACGCCCGTGCCCACGAAGTGCAGCCCGCGCGCTCGCAGTGCCGTCTCGCGGCGGATCGTGTCCGGGAAGTGCGCGTTGCCGGCGTCGACGACGATGTCGCCCTCCTCCAGCAGCGGCACGAGCTCGTCGATCACGGCGTCGGTGGCCGCGCCGGCCTGCACCATGATCACGATCTTGCGCGGCCGCGCGAGCGATGCGACGAAGTCGGCCATCGACTCCGAGGGCACGAACGTGCCGTCGGACGCGTGGTCCGCCACCAGCGACTGGGTGCGGGCGAAGGTGCGGTTGTGGAGCGCGACCGTGTAGCCGTGCCGCGCGAAGTTCCGCGCCAGGTTGCGGCCCATGACGGCGAGCCCGGTGACCCCGATCTGCGCGGTTCCGACGGCCGACGACGGGACAGACATCACTGAGCGCTCCTTCATGCCGGGTGGGCACGCGCCACCACCGGAAGGTGCCGTACCCGAGCGGCCGGCACCGGCACGTGGGGCGTGTGCGGATGCGTCGTCGAGCCTAGTCCGGCACGCGCCCGCACGCCGTCGGCGTGCCGGGGACCGAGACGCACGGGCCGCCCGTACGCTCGCCGCGTGAACCCTGCCGGACCCGAGGACGTCCCCGCCGAGTTCGTCCGCGCGCTGCGTTCCCTGCGCGGTGTGCCCGTACGGCCCGAGGTCGTGCTCGACGAGGTCCCCGGTCCCGCCCGCATCGCGCCCTTCTCCGCCGCCCTCACCGCCGAGGTCCGCACGGCCCGCCGCTCGGTGGCCGCGGAGGACCTCGCGTCCGGGCGGTTCGTCGTGCTGTACGACCCGCAGGGCCAGGAGGCGTGGGAGGGCTCGTTCCGGCTCGTCACGCTCGTGCGCGCGAGCCTGGAGGCCGAGGTCGGCAACGACCCCATGCTCGCGGAGGTGGCCTGGTCCTGGTTCCACGACGCCCTGGGGTCGGCGGGTGTCGACCCGCACGCGGCGGGCGGCACCGTGACGCGCGTGCTGTCGCAGAGCTTCGGCGCGCTCGACCGCCGCGAGGAGCAGACCGAGCTGGAGATCCGCGCGTCGTGGACGTCCTGGGACGAGCAGCTCGGCCCGCACCTGACGGCGTGGTCCACGCTGCTGTGCACGGCCGCGGGGCTGCCACCGCTCCCCGAGGGCGTCGTCCCCCTGCCGCGCCGCTGACGGCCGCCGGGTGCCCCCGCTCAAGTCCGTCGCTGCCGCTGCCGATGCACCGGACGTGACCATCGAGCCTCTCCGCCGCGACGTCCGCGACGTCCGCGACCTCCCGGCCCGTCGTGCGCCCGGCGTCACGGGCCTGCCCACGTCCCGGCGTACGCCCGCTGCCGCGCCCGCACGGCACCCGATGTGCGTGGTCGTCACGCAGATCGGCGACGGCGAGGGCAGCACCCTCGTGCGCGCCCTGCAGCGCCGGGGCGCCCACCGCGTCGTCGTGCTCGCCCGCCGCGCGGGTCGCGAGGAGCTGCGCACGCTGCTGGCCGGCGGGCTGCGCGGCGGGGTCGCCAGCACGACCGAGGTCTCCACCGCGCCGGTCCGCGTGGCGCCCCCTCCGGTCCAGCCGACCGCCGAGCTCAGCGCGCGTGAGCTGTCCGTGCTCGCCCGCGTCGCCGAGGGCCGCACCAACCGCCTCATCGGCGAGGAGCTGGGTCTGTCCGCGCTGACGGTCAAGAGCCACCTCGCACGCATCTCCCGCAAGCTCGGCACGGGCGACCGGGCGGAGCTCGTGGCCATCGCCATCCGCAACCGGATGATCGACTGACCGCTCCGGACGACCCTGCAGGTGGCACCTTCCGGGAGCGGTGAGCACGTCGGAACCCGCCCGCCCGGACGTCGCGCCACGCACGACGCGCGCGCCCCCTGCACGGACGTGCTGCCCGCGTCGCCTACGGTGGTCGACATGAAGGCGGAGGCGTCGCAGGACACCCCGGGCACGGACGATGGCTCGGAGGTGACGGCGCCCGTCGTCGTCCCCCTGCTGGAGCCCGCCGACGGCGTCCCGGAGGTGGTCGCCACCCCGGCGGCCCTCGCGGCGACGGTCGCGGCGTTCGCCGCGGGGACCGGGCCGGTCGCGGTGGACGCCGAGCGCGCGTCCGGCTACCGCTACGGCCAGCGCACCTACCTGGTCCAGCTGCGACGCGAGAACGCCGGCACGGCGCTCATCGACCCCATCGCGCTGCCCGACCTGTCGGCCCTGTCCGACGCGCTCGTCGGTGTCGAGTGGGTCCTGCACGCAGCGTCGCAGGACCTGCCGGGGCTCGCCGAGCAGGGCATGCACCCGTCCCGGGTCTTCGACACCGAGCTCGCGGCCCGGCTCCTGGGCATGGACCGCGTGGGCCTCGCCGCGGTCGTCGCGGACACGCTCGGGCTGGGGCTGGCCAAGGAGCACTCAGCCGTCGACTGGTCGACCCGACCGTTGCCGCCGGAGTGGCTGCGGTACGCCGCGCTGGACGTCGAGGTGCTGATCGAGGTCCGTCAGGTCCTGGCCGAGCGTCTCGCGGTGTCGGGCAAGGCGGGATGGGCGCTCCAGGAGTTCGAGGCGGTACGGACGGCACCACCCCCGGCGCCGCGCGTCGAGCCGTGGCGGCGCGTCTCCGGCCTGCACAACGTCCGCGACGCGCGTCGCCTGGCGGTGGTCCGCGAGCTCTACGCCACGCGCGACCGCAACGCCCGCGAGCGCGACATCTCCCCCGGCCGCGTGCTGCCCGACGCCGCCATCGTCGCCGCTGCGCAGGCCCTGCCCCGCACGGTCGGGCAGCTCGTCGCGCTGCCCGCGTTCGCCGGCAAGGGGACGCGCCGGCGTGCGGCGCTGTGGCAGTCGGCGATCGACCGTGCCGTCGCGCTGCCCGACGACGAGCTGCCGGCGACGCGGGGCCCGGCGACCGACGGCCCGCCACCGGCGAGGGTGTGGGCCGACCGCGACCCCGCCGCCGCGCGACGGCTGGCCGCGGCGCGGGCGGTCGTGACCGAGCTCTCGCAGGAGCACAGCGTGCCGGTGGAGAACCTCGTGCAGCCCGACCTGCTGCGCCGGCTCTGCTGGTCGCCGCCGGTGCCGCTGGACGAGGCGGGCGTCGCGGCGGCGATGACCGCGGGTGGCGCACGCGCCTGGCAGGTGGAGCTCCTCGCGGAGCGGCTGGCGACGGAGCTCGACGGCGCCTGAGCGGCGCTCGCGGGGCCCCGAGATCGTCGGGACGCCGCTGTTACTCTTGAGTAACTTCGTGCGTCCAGGGACCATGGTCCCGATCACGCACGGCCGCGCCCCGCGCGGGCTCCCGGACACCGCCGTCCCCCAGGAGGACTGATGCCGAGCACGTCCCGCCCCGCCGACGCACGGGTGCCCGCCGCCCGCCGCGTCGTGTTCGTCGACGGGGTGCGCACCCCGTTCGGCCGCGCCCGCAAGGACGGCCTGTACGCCCACACCCGCGCCGACGACCTGGCCGTGCGGACCGTCCGCGAGCTGCTGCGCCGCCATCCCCAGCTGCCGCCCGAGCGCGTCGACGACGTCGCCCTGGCCGCGACCACGCAGCAGGGCGACCAGGGCCTGACCCTCGGACGCACCGTCGCGATGCTCGCGGGCCTGCCGGCCACCGTCCCCGGATTCGCGATCGACCGCATGTGCGCCGGTGCCATGACGGCCGTGACGACCACGGCGGCCGCGATCGGGTTCGGTGCGCAGGACGTGACCGTCGCCGGGGGTGTCGAGCACATGGGCCACCACCCGATGGGCTTCGACGCCGACCCCAACCCCCGCTTCCTCGCCGAGCGGATCGTGGCGGCCGACGCCCTCAACATGGGCGTGACCGCCGAGAACCTGCACGACCGGTTCCCCGCCCTGACCCGCGAGCGCGCCGACGCGTACGGCGTCGCGAGCCAGGAGAAGTACGCCGCGGCGCTCGCGTCGGGGCGCATCGAGCCCGACCTGGTGCCCGTCGCGCTGCGCGACCCGGAGCACGGCTGGGGCCTGGCGACGGCCGACGAGCCGCCGCGCCCCGGCACGACCGTGGCGGCGATAGCGGGCCTGCCCACGCCGTTCCGCGCGGGCGGTCGCGTCACCGCCGGCACGTCGGCACCCCTGACGGACGGTGCGGCCTCGTGCCTCCTCGCCGCCGAGGACGTCGCCCTCGAGCTCGGGCTGCCCGTGCGCATGCGCATGGTCTCCTTCGCCTATGCGGGCGTCGAGCCCGAGGTCATGGGCCTGGGCCCGGTCCCCGCGACGCACAAGGCGCTCGAGCGCGCCGGCCTGTCGATCGACGACATCGGCCTGTTCGAGATCAACGAGGCCTTCGCCGTGCAGGTGCTCTCCTTCCTCGACGCCTTCGGCATCGCCGACGACGACCCGCGCGTCAACCCGTACGGCGGCGCGATCGCGGTGGGCCACCCGCTCGCGTCGTCCGGGGTGCGGCTGATGACGCAGCTCGCGCGCCAGTTCGAGGAGCACCCCGAGGTGCGGTACGGCATCACGACCATGTGCGTCGGGCTCGGCCAGGGCGGCACCGTCATCTGGGAGAACCCCGCCTACGACGCCGAGGAGGCAGCCCGATGAGCACGTCCGCACGGCGCCCCGAGCGCGTCACCCACGCCCTCGTCCGCGACGTGCCCCTGCCCGGTGGGCTGGGCACGCTCGCGCTCGTCACGCTCGACAACGGCCTGGACCACACCAAGCCGACGACGCTCGGGCCGCAGGGCATCGCCGAGCTCACCGCCGTGCTGCG
Organism: Cellulomonas dongxiuzhuiae; assembly: GCF_018623035.1. Classification (NCBI taxonomy): domain Bacteria; kingdom Bacillati; phylum Actinomycetota; class Actinomycetes; order Micrococcales; family Cellulomonadaceae; genus Cellulomonas; species Cellulomonas dongxiuzhuiae. Next base: position 1,879,662 of record NZ_CP076023.1, on the reverse strand, counting down.
CGCCCAGCAGGTGCGCGCGGCGGCGGGCGAGATCGCCGCGCTGGCCGTGACCGGCAAGCCGTACTACCTGGCGGCGGGCGCCGACCTGACCCAGGTCGCGACGGTCGCGTCGCGCGAGGAGGCCCTCACGCTCGGCCGCGGCGGCCACGAGGCGTACCGGCTGCTCGGCGAGCTCGGCGTCCCCACCTTCGCGTTCGTCAACGGCGTCGCCCTCGGCGGCGGCCTCGAGGTCGCGCTCAACTGCGACTACCGCACGGCTGCGGCCGACGTGCGGGCCCTGGCCCTGCCCGAGACCGGTCTGGGCCTCGTACCCGGCTGGGGAGGTGCGTACATCGTGCCGCGGCTCGTCGGCATCGAGAAGGCGCTCGAGGTCGTCCTGACGCGCCCCGCCGCCAACAAGCCGTACACCGCGCGGCAGGCCGCCGAGATCGGGCTCGTCGACGTGGTGCTGGAGCCGGCCGACTTCCTCGAGGAGTCCGTGCGGTGGGCGGCACGCGTCCTGTCGGGCGAGGTGAGCGTCGAACGGCGCCCGCTCGACGACGCCGGCACGTGGGACGCCGCCGTGGCGGCCGCGCGTGCGCGCCTCGACGCGGTGGTGCACGGCTCACGACCCGCACCCGGCCGCGCGCTCGACCTCGTGGCGGCCGCCCGCGACGCCGACAGGGACGCCGCCTTCGCCGCCGAGGACGAGGCGCTGGCCGACCTCATCATGAGCGACGAGATGCGTGCGAGCGTCTACGCGTTCGGCCTCGTGCAGGGCGGCAAGAGGCCGACCGGTGCGCCGGACGCGTCGCTCGCGCGACCGGTCACGCGCGTCGGGGTGGTCGGTGCGGGGCTCATGGCCGCGCAGATCGCCCTGCTGTTCGCACAGCGGCTCGGGGTGCCCGTCGTCATGCGGGACCTCGACGAGGACCGCGTCGCGCAGGGCCTGGGCAACGTGCGCTCGACGGTCGAGCGGCTCGTCTCCTCGGGCCGCATGACGTCCGACGCGGGCGCCCGCGTCGTCGCGCAGGTCACCGGGTCGACCGACATCGGCGTCTTCGCCGCCTGCGACCTCGTCATCGAGGCGGTCACCGAGGTGCTCGGCCTCAAGAAGCGCGTGCTCGCCGAGCTCGAGGGCGTCGTCGCTCCCGACACGGTCCTCGCCACCAACACCTCGGCGCTGTCGGTCACGCGCATGGCAGCGGACCTGCAGCATCCCGAGCGGGTCGTCGGCCTGCACTTCTTCAACCCGGTCGCGGCGATGCCGCTGGTGGAGGTCGTGCAGGCGGAGCACACGTCGGACGAGGCGCTGGCGACAGCGTTCGCGGTCGTCGCGAAGCTGCGCAAGACCGCCGTCCTCGTGAAGGACCGGCCCGGCTTCGTCGTCAACCGGCTGCTCGTGCTGCTGCTCGGCATCATCGTCGACGCCGTGGAGCACGGCACGCCGGTCGAGGTCGCCGACCGTGCGCTGGACCCGCTCGGCCTGCCGATGCCGCCGTTCGAGCTGTTCGACCTCGTCGGGCCGGCCGTCGGGCTGCACGTCCTGACCTCGTTGCGCGAGGACCTGGGCGAGCGGTTCCCGCGCTCCCCCGGCCTCGAGAAGCTCGTCGCCGACGGCACCACGGTGGTGACGCCGGCGCCGGCCAAGGGCCTGCCGAAGCGTGTCGACCCGGCCGTCCAGGACGTGTTCGACGCCGCCCGGGAGACGGGCGCCGACGCCCCGCTCGACGAGGCCGGCGTGCTCCACGCCGTCCTGACGGCGCTCACCGTCGAGATCGGCCACATGCTCGACGAGGGCGTCGTGACGACCCCCCAGCAGATCGACCTCTGCATGATCCTGGGCGCGGGCTGGGGCTTCCACCTCGGCGGCATCACGCCGTACCTCGACCGGCGCGGCTACAGCGAGCGCCTCCTGGGCCGCCGGCTCCTCCTCGACGGTCTCGCCAACGTCCCCACCCCCTGACCAGGTGGTGAGAGAGCGATCCGGTCACGCCACGGGCAACCGGATCGCTCTCTCACCCCCAACCCCCCACCCAGCGCGCGAGAGAGCAATCCAGTCACGCCCGCGGCCACCGGATCGCTCCCGCGCCCCCAAGAAGACCCCCCACCCAGCGCGCGAGAGAGCAATCCAGTCACGCCCGCGGCGGCCGGAACGCTCTCTCACCACCGGATCGTGAGCCGACCACAGGCCCCGCCGTAGCACCGTGAGTCCCCCGATCTGCGTCCCGCGGACCGGCGAACGGCCCACCCGCCGAGCATCGACGCATGACTCCTGCACCGGTTCTCGACATGCGGCGACTGCGGGCCGACGGTGTGACGTGGGCGCAGGTGCAGCGCCTGATCGCGTCGGGCGCGTACGTGCCGGTGTTCCGCAGCGTGCTGGTTCGTCGTGCGCTGCTCGACGATCCCGAGGTGCGGGCCGCGGCCGTCCGCGCGGTGCTGCCACCCGGCGGGGCCGTCTGCCGTGACACCGCTGCGTGGCTGCACGGCATCGACGTGCGCGCGCCCGGCCTGCACCTGCGCCCGCCCCGTCTGCAGTGCGTCGTCCCGCCCGGCACGGCACGGGTCCGTCGTCCAGGCCTGCAGTGCTGGCTCGCGGCGCTGACGGACGAGGACGTGCGGGACATCGGCGGCGTGCCCGCGACGACGCCCGTGCGGACCGCCCTCGACCTCGCGCGGTACGCGCCCCGGTACCTGGGCCTCGCGGCGGTCGACGCGTACACCCGCCAGCTCGTCGAGCTCGGGCACCTCGTCCGACGGGCACGCGAGCTGTCGGGTGCGCGCAACATCGCGCGCGCACGGCTCGTCCTGGAGCTGTGCGATCCCGCGGCCGAGTCGGCGGGTGAGTCGTGGCTGCGCCTGCGCCTGTTCGAGGCGGGCCTGCCCCGTCCGGAGGCGCAAATCAGCATCCGCGACGGCGGGCGGGAGGTCTACCGGCTCGACATGGGTTACCGGGAGGCACGGGTCGCCGTCGAGTACGACGGCGAGGCCCACCACCACATGACGGCAGCCCAGCAGACGGTGGACGAGCACCGCCGGGCCGACCTCCACCGACGGTTCGGATGGCACGTCATCGGCGTGCACCGGGGCGACGTGCTCGGCCGCAGGAACGATCTCGAGCGCACGGTGGCCGGCCTCATCGGCCACACCGGCGTCCTGCTGGCGCGCCAGGAGTGGTGAGCCGTCGCGCCTCGTCCGCGACCCCGCGGACGACAGTGCGACGCTCCTGCGGCACACGACTCGATCGCTCTCTCGCCACCGGGCGGGGGTGGGACCCGCAGGAGCGCGTGCCACCTCCGACGGGAAAGCTCTCTCGGGCCCCCTTTGAAGGGGTCGGGTGCCGCGCCCGGGTCACGTCAGCGTGACTGGATTGCTCTCTCGGCGAGAGGGGGGGTGGGGGGGTGGGGGGCTAGAAGGTGGTCAGGCCTCGGGCGCGGAAGACGTCGCGGACCGCCTCGGTGGCCTCGCGCGACGGGGGCTCGGTGTCCTCGAGCTCGTAGCGCATGCCCAGGTCGGCCCACTTGTCGCGGCCCATCTGGTGGAACGGCAGCACCTCGACGCGCTCGACGGCCTCGCCGAGGGACGCGACGTAGTCCGCGACCGCCTCGACGTTCTCCGGGGCGTCGGTGAGCCCGGGGACCAGCACGAACCGGACCCACATGCGGTTGCCGCGCGCGGCCAGCCGTCGACCGAAGTCGAGCGTGGGCGCCAGCTCGCGCCCGGTGACCCGCTGGTACGTCTCGGGGAGGCCGGACTTCACGTCGAGCAGGACGAGTGACACGTCGTCGAGCATCTCGTCGGTCGCCTGGGCGCCGAGGAAGCCCGACGTGTCGAGCGCGACCGGCACGTCCATGGCAGCCGCGCCGCGCACCAGCCGGCGCACGAAGGCCGGCTGCATGAGCGGCTCGCCGCCCGAGATCGTGACGCCGCCGCCCGTCGCGCGGAACACCCCGCGGTAGCGGGCGATGCGCGCGAGGAGCTCGTCGGCGGCGACGTCGGTCCCCCGCCGCATCTGCATCGTGTCGGGGTTGTGGCAGTACAGGCACCGCAGCGGGCACCCGGACAGGAAGATCGTCAGACGCGTGCCGGGGCCGTCGACCGCCGTGACGAGCTCCCACGAGTGCACCGACCCGAGGCGCCCTTCGCGGACGGCGGCAAGGCGCTCGCTCCGCTCGGCCTCGGCCGTCTCCAGCCCGGCGGTGCCGTGCCCCTGCGTGCGCGTGTGCGACCCGCCGACGAGCGGCATGCCGAGCGGCACGACCGGTGCGCCGGTCGGCTCGGTGGTGGTGGTCATCGTGGCCTCGCACAGGTCGGTGGTGCCGGGAGGGGGCCCGGCCCGGCGGTGGGGGGAGACCGCCGGGCCGGGGAACGGGTCAGACCCCGCCGTGGAAGGTGCGGGACAGCACGTCGAGCTGCTGCTCACGCGTGAGCCGCACGAAGTTCACGGCGTAGCCCGAGACACGGATCGTCAGCTGCGGGTAGTTCTCCGGGTGCTCCATGGCGTCCAGGAGGGTCTCGCGGTTCAGCACGTTGATGTTCATGTGGTAGCCGGCCGACAGCACGTACGCGTCCAGCAGGCCGACGAGGTTGGTCACCTGCTCGTCCTGCGTGCGTCCCAGCCCGGAGGGCACGATCGTCGACGTCAGCGAGATCCCGTCCTGCGCCTCCGAGTACGGGAGCTTCGCGACCGACAGCGCCGAGGCGAGCATGCCGTGGGTGTCCCGGCCGTTCATGGGGTTGGCGCCCGGGGCGAAGGGCTCGCCCAGCCTGCGCCCGTCCGGCGTGGACCCGGTGTTCTTGCCGTACACGACGTTCGACGTGATCGTCAGCACCGACTGCGTGTGCAGCGCGTTGCGGTAGGTCGGCACGGCGCGGATCTTCTCCATGAACCGCCGCACGAGCCACACGGCGATGTCGTCGGCCCGGTCGTCGTCGTTCCCGTACGACGGGAAGTCGCCCTCGACCGTGTACTCGGTGATGAGCCCGTCGGCGGTGCGCAGCGGCCGCACCGTCGCGTACTTGATCGCCGACAGCGAGTCCGCGACCACCGACAGGCCGGCGATGCCGCAGGCCAGCGTCCGCAGGACCGTGCGGTCGTGCAGGGCCATCTCGATGCGCTCGTAGGCGTACTTGTCGTGCATGTAGTGCACGCAGTTCAGCGCGTCCACGTACGTCTCGGCCAGCCAGTCCAGCGTCCGGTCGAACTTGGCGAGCACGTCGTCGTAGTCGAGCACGTCGCCCTCGACGGGTGCGCTGACGGGGGCCACCTGCTTGCCCGTGATCTCGTCGCGACCCCCGTTGATCGCGTACAGCAGCGCCTTGGCGATGTTGACGCGCGCACCGAAGAACTGCATCTGCTTGCCGACCCGCATCGGGGACACGCAGCACGCGATCGCCGCGTCGTCGCCCCACGAGTCGCGGATGAGCTCGTCGGACTCGTACTGGATCGCCGAGGTGTCGATGGACACCTGCGCGCAGAACCGCTTGAAGCCGTCGGGGAGCCGCTCGCTCCACAGCACGGTCATGTTCGGCTCGGGCGCGGGACCCAGGTTGTACAGGGTCTGCAGGAAGCGGAACGACGTGCGCGTGACGAGCGGGCGCCCGTCCTCGCCGATGCCGCCGATCGACTCGGTCACCCACGTGGGGTCGCCCGAGAAGAGCTGGTCGTACTCCGGCGTGCGCAGGAACCGCACGATGCGCAGCTTGATGACGAAGTCGTCGATGATCTCCTGCGCCTGCTCCTCGGTGAGGAGACCGGCCTCGATGTCCCGCTGCAGGTACACGTCGAGGAACGTCGACGTGCGGCCCAGCGACATCGCGGCGCCGTTCTGCTCCTTCACGGCTGCGAGGTAGCCGAAGTACAGCCACTGCACGGCCTCGCGGGCGTTCGTCGCGGGCCGGGAGATGTCGTAGCCGTAGGAGGCGGCCATGGCCTTGAGCTCGCCCAGTGCGCGGATCTGCTCCGAGAGCTCCTCGCGGTCACGGATGACGTCCTCGACGGACCGCTCCATGTCGAGCGAGGCCTTCTCGAGCTTCTTGGCGGCGACGAGCTGGTCGACGCCGTACAGCGCGACGCGGCGGTAGTCGCCGATGATCCGGCCGCGGCCGTAGGCGTCGGGCAGGCCCGTGATGATGTGGGACGAGCGCGCGGCGCGGACGTTCGGGGGGTACACGTCGAAGACCCCGTCGTTGTGGGTCTTGCGGTACTTGGTGTAGATGTCGACGATCTCCTGCGGCGCCTCGTACCCGTAGGTCTCGAGCGAGGTCTGCACCATCCGCCAGCCGCCGTTGGGCATGATCGCGCGCTTCAGCGGGGCGTCGGTCTGCAGGCCGACGATGACCTCGTTGGTCTCGTCGATGTAGCCGGGTGCGTGCGACGTGATGGTCGAGGGCTTCGTCGCGTCGACGTCGTAGACGCCCTTCTCGCGCTCCTCGGGGAACATCTCCGAGAGCGTGGCCCAGATGCCCGTGGTGCGGGCGGTGGGGCCGGCGAGGAAGCCGGCGTCGCCCTCGTAGGGCGTGTAGTTGCGCTGGATGAAGTCGCGGACGTCGACCTGGTCGGTCCACGGCCCGGTGACGAATCCTTCCCAGGCCTCCGGCACGGCAATGTCGCTGCGGTCGCTGGGTACGGCTGTGATGGACATCTGGGTCTCCCTGGGGTCCGGGTCGATGTCTCCGACGCTACGGACCAAATGATGGGATGTCTTGGGACCTCCGTCCCCGCCCGGTCACACCGCCCGTGACGCCGAGCACACCCCGGTCGTCGGGCCGGGCGTCACCGCGCGCGCAGCGCCGCCAGCACGTCGCCCGCGACGTCGTGCGGGCCGAGCCGCAGCTCGTCGACGATCTCGTCGCGCGACGCGTGCTGCAGGAAGACCGCCGGCACGCCGAACGACTGCACGGGCGTGCGCACGTCCGCCTCCCGGGCCCGCTGACCCAGCAGCGCCCCGATGCCGCCGTCGACGAGCCCGTCCTCGAGGGTGACGACGTGGTCGTGCTCCCCCGCGAGCTTGACGAGCGACGCCGGGACCGGCAGGGCCCAGCGCGGGTCGACCACCGTCACCGCGGTGCCGTGCGCGGCGAGCAGCTCGCCGACCGCGAGCGCGGTGCCGACCATGGAGCCGATACCGACGACGAGCACACGCGTGCTCTCGCCGGGGTGCCGCGCGAGGACGTCGACGCCGTCGACGTCCTCGAGGGCGGGCACCGGGTCCCCCATCGTGCCCTTGGGGTACCGCACGACCGTGGGTGCGTCGTCGACGTCGACCGCCTGACGCAGCGCGGCGCGCAGCGTCGGCTCGTCACGGGGGGCGGCGAGCCTCAGGCCGGGCACGATCGAGAGCATCGCGAGGTCCCACATGCCGTTGTGGCTGGCACCGTCGTCACCCGTGATGCCGGCCCGGTCGAGGACGAACGTGACGCCCGCGCGGTGCAGCGCGACGTCCATGAGGACCTGGTCGAAGGCGCGGTTGAGGAACGTGGCGTACACGGCGAGGACCGGGTGCAGCCCCGCGAAGGCCATGCCTGCGGCGGAGGTCGCCGCGTGCTGCTCGGCGATCCCGACGTCGAACACGCGCTCGGGGAACTCGGCGGCGAACGGCGCCAGGCCCACGGGCTGCAGCATCGCCGCGGTGATCGCGACGACGTCGGGGCGGCGGCGACCGATGCGCACGATCTCGTCGGCGAAGACGCTGGTCCAGCCGAAGCGCGAGGGCGCGAGCGGCAGACCCGTCTCGGGGTGGATCTTGCCGACCGCGTGGAACCGGTCCGCGACGTCCTGCTCGGCCGGGGTGTACCCGCGGCCCTTCTCGGTGATGACGTGCACGATCACCGGCCCGCCGAACGCCCGCGCCCGGCGCAGCGCACGCTCGACGGCCTGCTCGTCGTGCCCGTCGACCGGGCCGATGTACTTCAGGCCCAGGTCCTCGAACATGCCCTGCGGCGCGACGACGTCCTTGATGCCCTTCTTCAGGCCGTGCAGCGCGTCGTAGGCCAGCCGTCCGGGCGGCCCGGATCGGCGCAGCGTCGTCTTGCCCCACGTCAGCACGGACTCGTAGCCCTGCGTCGTGCGCAGCGTGTCGAGGTGCTGGGCGAACCCGCCGATCGTCGGCGCGTAGGACCGGCCGTTGTCGTTCACCACGACGACGAGCCGGCGGTCCACGCCGGCGGCGATGTTGTTGAGCGCCTCCCAGGCCATGCCACCGGTGAGTGCGCCGTCGCCGATGACCGCGACGGTGTGGCGGTCGCTCTCGCCGCGCAGCTGGCGCGCCTTGGCGATGCCGTCGGCCCACGACAGGGCCGTCGACGCGTGCGAGTTCTCGACCACGTCGTGCTCGGACTCGGCACGGCTCGGGTAGCCCGACATGCCGCCGCGACGTCGCAGCGCGGAGAAGTCCTGCCGCCCCGTGAGCATCTTGTGCACGTACGCCTGGTGGCCGGTGTCGAACACGATCGTGTCGCGCGGGGAGTCGAACACGCGGTGCAGCGCGATGGACAGCTCGACGACGCCGAGGTTGGGCCCGAGGTGACCCCCGGTCCGCGAGACCTGGTCGACGAGGAACGCACGGATCTCGCTCGCGAGCTCACCGACCTGGCGCGTCGAGAGCCGACGCACGTCCTGCGGCGAAGAGATGCGGTCGAGCAGCCCCACGTGGGCCTCCCTGTCGTGCCGGTCCGGTGCGGTCCGGCGGTGTGCGGACATCCCACTCTAGGTCCCGGCCAGCGGTCCGTCCTGCCGCGTCCGCGGCGGACGGCGCCGGCGCCACCGGCGTCGGGCGACGACCAGCGCCCAGACCGCCAGCGCCACGACGAGCAGCACGAGCACGGGCAGGAAGACCGCGATGAGGCTCAGGCCGATCGACGCACCGTCCTCGAGCGTGGAGACGACGGGCGCGCCGAGCCCACCCGTGCCCGCGTTGACCACGGGCCGGGCCGCGGCCTTGCCGGCGTGCACGAGCCCGGCGACCGCGACACCTGCCGCGATCGGCAGCCACGGGTTCTCCTGGAACCACGACGAGCCCTCGAGCTGCTCCGCAGCCGACGTGGCGGCGAACACGATGCCCCCGGTCGCGGGCCGGATGAACGTCTGGATCGCGTCGTTGACCGTGTCGACCGCCGGGACCTTGTCGAGCACGACGTCGGCCAGCAGCAGCAGCGCGCCGATCCCGATCGCCCACCAGCTCTCCATCCAGGCGAGCCCGGACGGCAGCGCGACGAGGTCCGTGAAGCGCGCGAGCAACGCGACCAGCAGGAACGGGATGTAGGCGTTGAGGCCTGCCGCGGCCGACAGGCCGATCCCCGTGAGCGCGACCAGCATGACCGGGACACTACCGGCGCGGGCGCGGCGGTGGAGCGGCGCCCCGCCCCTGCGGCCCGATCGTTAGGATGACGCGGAAAGGGGACCCCCATGCGCTTCCTCACCGGCCACGCGGCCGCGTCCGACCTCACCTATGGCGACGTCTTCCTCGTGCCCTCACGCTCCGAGGTCGTCTCACGCTTCGACGTCGACCTCGCCACGGGCGACGGCACGGGCACGACCATCCCGGTGGTCGTCGCGAACATGACGGCCGTGGCGGGTCGCCGCATGGCCGAGACCGTGGCCCGCCGCGGCGGCCTGGCGGTCCTCCCCCAGGACACCCCGGAGGCGGTCGTCCGCAAGGTCGTCTCGACCGTCAAGCAGCGCCACCCCGTGGTGGAGACCGCGACCGTCGTGGCACGCGACGACACGGTCCACACCGCGCTGAGCCTGATCGCGAAGCGCTCGCACGGCGCTGCGGTCGTCGTCGACGACGGCCGCCCGGTCGGCGTCGTCACCGAGGCGGACTGCCAGGGCGTCGACCTGTTCACGCAGGTCGACCAGGTGATGACGCCCGACCCGACGACCGTGGACCTCGCCGTGATCGAGGAGGGCGGCACGCACGGCCTCGAGGACGCGTTCGAGCAGCTCCATCGCTCACGGCGCCGCTTCTCCCCCGTCGTGTCCGACGGCCGCCTCGTCGGCGTGCTCACACGGGTGGGCGCGTTGCGCTCGTCGATCTACACGCCCGCGCTCGACGCGCAGGGCCGGCTGCGCATCGCGGCCGCCGTGGGCATCAACGGCGACGTCCGCGCCAAGGCCGCGCACCTGCTCGACTCGGGCGTCGACGTGCTCGTCGTCGACACCGCGCACGGCCACCAGCGCAAGATGCTCGACGCCCTCGCCGCGGTCCGCTCGCTCGACCCGCAGGTGCCGGTCGTGGCGGGCAACGTCGTGACGGCGGCCGGCGTCCGGGACCTCGTCGAGGCCGGCGCGGACATCGTGAAGGTCGGCGTCGGTCCCGGCGCCATGTGCACGACGCGCATGATGACCGCCGTGGGACGCCCGCAGTTCTCCGCCGTGCTCGAGTGCGCCGCCGAGGCGCGTCGTCTCGGCAAGCACGTCTGGGCGGACGGCGGCGTGCGCCACCCCCGCGACGTGGCGCTCGCGCTCGCCGCCGGCGCCTCGCAGGTCATGGTCGGGTCCTGGTTCGCCGGGACGCACGAGTCGCCCGGGGACATGCGGACCGACTCGCAGGGCCGGCTGTACAAGGAGAGCTTCGGCATGGCGTCCGCGCGTGCGGTGGCGGCGCGCACGCAGGGCGGGTCGGCGTTCGAGCGGGCCCGCAAGGGCCTGTACGAGGAAGGCATCTCGCACTCGCGGATGTACCTCGACCCGCGGCGCCCCGGCGTCGAGGACCTGCTGGACCAGATCACGTCGGGCGTGCGCTCCGCCGCGACGTACGTCGGTGCGACGAACCTCGCGGAGCTGCACGAGCGGGCCGTCGTGGGCATCCAGTCCGCCGCCGGCTACGACGAGGGTCGTCCGCTGCCCGACGGCTGGTGAGCCGCGTGCGTCCCGTCCTGGTGGTCACGCACGCCCCGCACGAGGGGCCGGGCGCGGTCGCGCGCGCCCTGGCGGACGTGCCGTACGGCGTGCGCACCGTGCTGGACGTCGCGGAGCCGCGGCTGCCCGCGCTGGCCGACGTGTCGGGCATCGTCGTGATGGGCGGGGCCATGGACGCCGACGACGTCGCCGGGCACCCGGGGCTCGCGGCCGAGCGCGGGCTACTCGCGGCCGCGGTCGACGCCGACGTCCCCGTCCTGGGGATCTGCCTCGGGCACCAGCTGCTCGCCCTCGCGCTCGGTGCGCGGCTGCACCGCCGCACGGCCCACGAGGTCGGGTTCGCCCCCGTGCGGGTCGTCGCGGACGACCCCGTGCTCGGGGGCCTCGGCGCCGCAGGTTCCGCGCCGACCGTCCTGCACTGGCACAGCGACGAGGTCGACCTGCCCGAGGGTGCGACCCTCCTCGCGTCGAGCGGGACCACGACCGTCCAGGCGTTCCGCGCGGGCAGCGCGGTCGGCCTCCAGTTCCACCCGGAGCTCGACGCCGCGATGCTCGACCTCTGGCTCACGACGCCCGACATGGTCGCCGGGCTCGAGGACGACGAGGTCGCGGCGATCCGCGACGACGGGGCACGCCACCTGCCCGCGCTGGTGCCGGCGTCCGCGCGGGCGTTCGGTGCGTTCGCCGAGCAGGTCAGGGCACGCGGATGACGCCCCGGAGCGTCGCGGACGCGCGCGCCGACCTGGTCCGCGTGGCGCGCGAGGGGGTCATCTGGCCGGGCGTCCCGCCGCGGCGCGACGACGGCACCCCACCTGCGCGCCGTTCGGCGGTTCTCGTGCTCTTCGGCGTGCTGGACGCGGTGCCCGCGCACGGGGACACCCTGCCCGTGCCCGCCGAGCTCGACGTGCTGCTGCACCGGCGGGCCGCGACCCTGGCCCACCACCCGGGGCAGGTCGCGTTCCCCGGCGGCGGCATCGACCCGCAGGACGACGGACCGGTCGGAGCGGCGCTGCGCGAAACGGTCGAGGAGACCGGGCTCGACCCGTCCGGGGTCGACGTGCTCGGCACGCTCGCCGACGTCCCGGTGCCGGTGAGCGACAACCTCGTCACACCCGTCCTGGCCTGGTGGTCGGTGCCGTCCCCCGTCGTGGCGGTCGACCACCGCGAGGCCGTGGACGTCTTCCGGGCGCCCGTGGCCGACCTCGTCGACCCCTCCCGCCGCGGCGTCGTCGTGCACGCCGCGGGTCGGGGCCGCGCCCGCACGCCCGCGTTCGAGCTCGACGGCGGCGTCGTCGTGTGGGGGTTCACGGCGCTCGTGCTGGCGCGCGTGCTCGACGCCGCGGGCTGGTCGGTCCCGTGGGACCGCTCGCGGGTCGTCTCGCCGTGACCGCCCCGTCGCCCCGCCACCCGAAGATCGAGGTCGACGTCACGGCCGACCTCGCGCGGGCGCTGCTGGCCGAGCAGCACCCCGACCTGGCCCACCTGCGCCTGCACGGCCGCACGTTCGGCTGGGACAACCTCACGTGGCGCCTCGGCGACCACCTCGCGCTGCGGTTCCCCGTCCGGGAGATGTCCGCCCTGCTCGTCGAGCACGAGCAGCGCTGGCTGCCCGTCCTGGCCCCGCGGCTGCCCGTCCCCGTGCCGGTCCCCGTGCGCGACGGTGCTCCGGGGCTCGGCTACCCGTGGGTGTGGAGCGTGGTGCCCTGGCTGGGCGGCGAGGTCGTCGCCGCCACCGAGCCGTCGACGCGGACGACGTGGGCGGCCGAGCTCGCCGGCGCGCTGGCCTCGCTGCACGTGCCCGCCCCCGCCGACGCCCCGGTGAGCCTGCACCGCGGTGTCGCCCCGGCCACGCGCGACGACGTCGTCAGCGGCCGACTCACCGCCGACCTGCCGCACGCGGACGCGCTGCGCACCGCGTGGCGCGCGGGCGTGGCGGCACCGCCGTGGCGCGGTCCGGCGCTCTGGGTGCACGGCGACCCGCACCCCGGCAACCTCGTCACCGCGGACGGGCACCTCACGGGGCTCCTCGACTTCGGTGACCTGTGCTCCGGCGACCCGGCCAGCGACCTCGCGACCGCGTGGATGACGTTCGACACGGCCGGCCGCGCCGCCTTCGTCGCCCGCACGCAGGCCGCGCGCGCGTGGGACGACGCGACGTGGGTGCGGGCGCGCGCGTGGGCGGCCGCGATGGTGCCCGTGCTGCTCGCCCATCCCGAGGAGTACCCGTTGATGGCCGCCGTCGGGCGGCACGCGGCGGACGAGCTCGCGCTCGACTGACGCGCGTCGGCCGCTGACGGCCCGACCCGGCGCGCGCGTCACGCAGCGCCGACGCGGACCCTCAGCCGCGACCGGTGAGGTCGACAGCGTGGAGCTGTGCCTTGACCGACAGCTCGGCGGCCTTGAACGCGTGCTGCTGGGTCATGGCGTTCTCGGTGCGGTTCAGGCAGTCGAGGACCAGCTCGCCGAAGTACGGGTAGCCCACCTCGCCCGTGAGGTGGAAGGCGGTCTCCTGCTCGCCGTTCGCGAGGTAGAGGTGGCCGCCGGTGGACTGCGGCTCCCCGAGCTGCATGTACTTCCGCTGCTCGATGAACCCCTCGGTGCCCAGGATGATCGAGCGACCGTCGCCCCAGGTCTGCAGGCCGTCCGGGGTGAACCAGTCGCAGCGGAAGTAGCCGGTGGCGCCGTTGTCCATGACGAGCATCGCGTCGCCGAAGTCGTCGAGCTCCGGGTGCTCGGGATGGTGGTAGTTGGCGACCTGCGACCGGACGACCTCGCCGTCCGACGCACCCGTGTAGTGCAGGATCTGCTCGATCTGGTGCGAGCCGATGTCGCACAGGATGCCGCCGTACCGCTCCTTCTCGAAGAACCAGTCCGGGCGCCCCCTGCCGAGCCGGTGCGGGCCTGTGCCGATGACCTGCAGGACGCGCCCGATCGCACCCTGCGCGATCAGCTGCGACGCGAACACGGCCGTCTCCACGTGCAGCCGCTCCGAGTAGTACACCGCGTACTTGCGGCCCGTCCGGGCCACGGCGTCCTTCGCGGCCGCGAGCTGCTCGAGCGTCGTCAGCGGCGCCTTGTCGGTGAAGTAGTCCTTGCCCGCCTCCATGACGCGGATGCCCAGCGCGCAGCGCTCGGAGGTGACAGCGGCGCCGGCGACGAGGTGCACGGCGGGGTCGTCGAGCACCTCGGCCTCGCTGCGCGCGATCCTGACGCCGGGGTGGCGGGCGGCGAAGGCCGCGGTCTTGCGCGCGTCCGGGTCGTAGACCCAGGCCAGCTCGGCGCCCGCACCGATCAGGCCGCCGACCTGGCCGTAGATGTGCCCGTGGTCCAGGCCGACCGCGGCGATGGTGAACTCCCCCGGTCCCACGACGGGTGCGGGGACGGGGTCGGGGGCGTAGGTCGAGCCGTCGGTCCTGCTCATCGGGCGTGCTCCTCGGATGTCAGAGCCTGGCGGGCGCGCAGGCCGGGGCTGGGATCGGCGCGGCGCTCGACGCGCCCGCACCACCGGTGACGATGTCGGGTCAGGCGTGCGGGCCGGGCGAGCCGCCGAGGGAGATCACGCCCTCCTGCGACGCCACCGCCCCGGTCTTCTCGTGGTAGCGCGGCGCCTGCGCCAGCAGCGCCTCGCCGGTGTACCACGGGGACGCGGGATCGAGCGGCAGGTCCACGGGCCGACGCTCGATCGCGGCCTGGTAGATGGCGGTGACCACCTCGACCGTGCGGCGCCCGTCCTCACCCGTGATCGCCGGCGCGCGGCCGGCGACGAGCGCGTTCACCACGTCACCGAGCTGGCCCGCGTGCCCCTCGTGGACGAGCGGTACGCGGTCGGCGGCAAGCTTCTCGATGCGGGCGACCAGGTCGGTGTTGCCGCCGCGCGCCGGGAAGCCGTTGGGCTGGGCGGACTCCGCCGCCACCGACCACGGCTGGGCGACGGCGGCGTCGCGGCCCTGGACCGCGAAGGCCTGCTGCTCGCCGTGGTGGACGACGGACGCCGTCAGCGTCGCGATCGTCTGCTCCCACTCGAGCAGCGCGACGGAGAGGTCCTCGACCTCGGAGTTGTCGTGCCAGGCGTTCGTCATCACCGCCGTGACGCGCTCGGGCCGGCCGAGCATCCACAGCAGGAGGTCGACGTGGTGGATCGCGTGGTTGAGCGTGGGGCCGCCGCCCTCGGACTGCCAGGTGCCCCGCCAGTCCAGGTCGTAGTACGGCGTGCCGCGCCACCACGCCGAGTCGACACGCGCGTGCGACACCGGTCCGAGCAGTCCCGAGTCGATCGTCTCCTTCACCGCGGCGAGGTCGTTGCGGAACCGGTTCTGCGCGACCACGCTGAGCGTCTTCCCGGCCTGGCGTGCGGCCGCGAGCATCTCGTCGCAGTCGGCGACCGAGGGTGCCATCGGCTTCTCGACGAGGACGTTCTTGCCCGAGCGGAGCAGGTCCACGGTGACGGACCGGTGCGACGACGGCGGCGTGCAGACGCTCACCAGGTCGACGTCGTCACGAGCCAGGAGCTCGTCGTAGGTGACCACGTCGGCGTCGGCGAGCCCCGAGGCGGCCTTCGTGTCGTGCGCCCGGGACGCCACGGCGTCGTGCAGCGCGACGACGCGGCACTCCTCCGGGAACGCCGCGTACCCCGCGAGGTGCGCCGCAGCGATGCTGCCGGTCCCGACGACCGCGATGTTGAGCATGGTCCGAGCTCCTTGTCGTGATACGTATCGGCAGTGATACGTATCACGATAGGATGCGGGTCGCGGGTACGTTCGTCAAACCGACGCCGTCGCGTGTCGCCGGGGTGCGTCCCTGCCGGCAGGAGCCCACCCGCAGCGGAGGATCGACATGCACGCACCGCGCGCCACCAGCCGCGACGTCGCACGCCTGGCGGGCGTGGCGCAGTCGACGGTCTCCTACGTGCTCGCGGGCAAGGGGTCGATCTCCCCCGAGACGCGCGAGCGCGTCCGGCAGGCCGCCGAGCAGCTGCACTACCAGCCGAACCTCGCTGCCCGCGCGATGCGCACGCGCCGCACCGGACGCGTGGCGGCCGTCATGGGCCTGCCGACCTACAACCCCGCCGCCATGCTCGCGGGCGCCTCCGCCGCCGCGCAGGGCGCGGGCTACCTCATGGACGTCCTCCACGTCGACGGCAGCATCGAGACCCGCAGCGAGCGCGTCCTCGAGCTCGCGCGGTCCGGCCAGTTCGAGGGGGTCCTCTCCTTCACCCCGCTCCAGCCCGCCGCCGAGGACCTCGCGCCGACCGACGTCCCCGTCGTGGTGTCCGAGACGTTCGACGACGAGATGCACGCCGCCGGGGAGCTCGTCGACGCCTCACCGGTCGTGGCGTTCGTCGAGCACCTGGCCGCGCTCGGACACGCGCGCTTCCTCCACGTCGCCGGCCCCTCCCAGTACGCCTCCGCCGTGGCACGCCGCATCGCGTACCTGGCGACCGTGGAGCGCCTCGGCCTGACGTCGCTCGGCGTGGTCGAGGGCGACTGGTCCGGCCAGGCGGGCCTCGACGCGATCCTGTCGCTGCCCGAGGACGCCCCGCCCCTCGCCGTCATCGCGAGCAACGACCTCGTCGCCGTCGGCGTGATGCGTGGTGCCGCGCAGCGCGGTTGGTCCGTCCCCGGGGACGTCAGCGTCACCGGGTGGGACAACGCCGACGTGGGGCCCTACCTGACACCGTCCCTCACCACCGTCGACACCGACCGCGCCGAGGCCGGACGGCGCGCGATGCGGCAGCTCGTCGCGGCCCTGCGCCAGGAGGCGGCCCCCCACGGTCTCCCCCCGCTCACCACCATCGTCTGGCGCGAGTCCACCGCCCCACCCGCGGACCGGACCGCGCGGCCGTGACGTGCCGTCGTCCCGCGACGACGTCCCCGCCGGTCAGCGCCAGGACGACGCGACGTGGGGACGCACGCCCGTGAACGGGGCGAGGGGCGCCCCGCCGAGCGGGACGCCCCTCACCTCGTCGGTGCCGTCGTCTCAGGCGACGCCGGCCACCTGCCGCAGCACGTACTGCAGGATGCCGCCGTTGCGGTAGTAGTCCGCCTCGCCCGGGGTGTCGATGCGCACGACCGCGTCGAACTCGACGACCGTGCCGTCCGCGCGGTGCGCGGCCACCTTGACCGTGCGCGGCGTCGTGCCCTCGTTGAGCGCGGTGACGCCCGTGATGTCGAACGTCTCGGAGCCGTCGAGGCCCAGCGAGTCGGCCGTCTCGCCCTCGGGGAACTGCAGCGGCAGCACACCCATCCCGATGAGGTTGGAGCGGTGGATCCGCTCGAAGCTCTCCGTGATGACCGCGCGCACGCCGAGCAGCCGCGTGCCCTTGGCGGCCCAGTCGCGGGACGACCCCGAGCCGTACTCCTTGCCGCCGAGGATCACGAGCGGCACGCCCGCGGCCTGGTAGGCCTGCGACGCGTCGTAGATCGTCGTCTGCTCGGTGCCGCCGTCGAGCCAGTTGACCGTGAAGCCGCCCTCGACGCCGGGGACCAGCTGGTTGCGCAGCCGGATGTTGGCGAACGTGCCGCGGATCATGACCTCGTGGTTGCCACGGCGCGAGCCGTAGGAGTTGAAGTCGCGGCGCTCGACACCGTGCTCGGCCAGGTACAGGCCGGCCGGGCTGTCCGCCTTGATCGAGCCGGCAGGGCTGATGTGGTCGGTCGTGACCGAGTCACCCAGCTTGGCGAGCACACGGGCACCCGAGATGTCGGTGACGGGGTCCGGGGTGGCGCCCATGCCCTCGAAGTACGGGGGCTTGCGCACGTAGGTGGACTCGGGGTCCCAGTCGAAGACGTTGCCCTCGGGCGTCGGCAGCGCGCGCCACCGCTCGTCACCGGCGAAGACGTCGGCGTAGTCGTCCGTGAACATCTGACGGTCGATCGAGGAGTCGATCGTGGCCTGCACCTGCTCCGGCGTCGGCCAGATGTCGCGCAGGAACACCGGCTCCCCCGCCTCGGTGGTACCCAGCGGCTCGTTCTCGAAGTCGAAGTCCATCGTCCCGGCCAGCGCGTAGGCGATGACGAGCGGCGGCGAGGCGAGGTAGTTCATCTTCACGTCGGGGTTGATGCGGCCCTCGAAGTTGCGGTTGCCCGAGAGCACCGACACGACGGACAGGTCGTGCTCGTTGACGGACGCCGAGATCTCGTCGGCCAGCGGGCCGGAGTTGCCGATGCACGTCGCGCAGCCGTAGCCGACCAGGTGGAAGCCGAGCTTCTCGAGCGCCGGCCAGAGGCCCGCCTTCTCGTAGTAGTTCGTCACGACCTGCGAGCCGGGCGCCATCGACGTCTTGACCCACGGCTTGGCCGTCAGGCCCTTCTCGACCGCGTTCCTGGCGACGAGCGCCGCGGCGAGCATGACCGAGGGGTTCGACGTGTTGGTGCAGCTCGTGATCGACGCGATGACGACGTGGCCGTGGTCGAGCTCGGTGCTCGTCCCGTCGGCCAGCGTGACCGGCACGCGCTTGTGCGGGCGCCGGACGGAGTCGCCGGCCGCCACCTGCGAGGGCTTGTCGGACGCGTCCTCGTGCTCACCGGCCGCGATGGGGTCGGACGCCGGGAACGTCTCGGCGACGGACTCGTCGAGAGCGCTGAACGGTGCGGCGTCGTGCGGGTCGACGTAGTCGAGGATCGACGTCGCGAAGGACTCCTTGGCCGCCGTGAGCTCGATGCGGTCCTGGGGACGCTTGGGTCCGGCGATCGACGGGACCACGCTGGACAGGTCGAGCTCGAGGTACTCCGAGTACACGGGCTCGACGTAGCCGGCCGACTGCGGGTCGTGCCACAGGCCCTGCTCCTTGGCGTACGCCTCGACGAGCGCGAGCTGCTCCTCCGAGCGGGCGGTGAGCCGCAGGTAGTCCATCGTCACGCCGTCGATCGGGAAGATCGCGGCCGTGGAGCCGAACTCCGGGCTCATGTTGCCGATGGTGGCGCGGTTCGCCAGCGGCACCGACGCGACGCCGTCGCCGTAGAACTCGACGAACTTGCCGACCACGCCGTGCTGGCGCAGCTGCTGGGTGATCGTCAGGACGACGTCGGTCGCGGTCACGCCGGACGGGATGGCGCCGGTCAGCTTGAAGCCGACGACCCGCGGGATCAGCATCGAGACGGGCTGGCCGAGCATGGCCGCCTCGGCCTCGATGCCGCCGACGCCCCAGCCGAGCACGCCCAGGCCGTTGACCATCGTCGTGTGCGAGTCGGTGCCGACGCACGTGTCGGGGTACGCCTTGCCGTCACGCACCATGACGACGCGTGCCAGGTACTCGATGTTGACCTGGTGCACGATGCCGGTGCCCGGCGGGACGACCTTGAAGTCGTCGAACGCCGTCTGGCCCCAGCGCAGGAACTGGTAGCGCTCGAAGTTGCGCTCGTACTCGAGCTCGACGTTGCGCGCGAACGCGTCGCGACGACCGGCGACGTCGATCTGCACGGAGTGGTCGATGACGAGCTCGGCCGGCGCGAGCGGGTTGATCCGCTCAGGGTCCCCGCCCAGGTCCGCGACCGCCTCACGCATCGTCGCGAGGTCCACCACGCAGGGCACGCCCGTGAAGTCCTGCATGATGACGCGCGCCGGCGTGAACTGGATCTCCGTGTCGGGCTGCGCCTGCGGGTCCCACGCGGCGAGCGCGCGCACGTGGTCCGCGGTGATGTTGGCGCCGTCCTCGGTGCGCAGCAGGTTCTCGGCAAGGATCTTCAGGCTGTAGGGCAGTCGCTCCACGCCGGGAACGGCCGCGAGCCGGTAGACCTCGTACGAGGCGTCACCGACCTCGAGAGTTCCCTTCGATCCGAAGCTGTCGACGCTGCTCACGGGTGCTCCTTCGCTGGCGGTGTCCGGGCGTTGCGAGGCCCGGCGTGTCCGGGGTGGCCTGCGGCCCAGCCTAGGCCGGGTCGCCGCGGCCGTGTCACGAACGGCCCCGCGTCGCGCACCGGCGGGGCACCCGGAGGCGCCCGCTGCAGGCGGTGCGACGACGGCGACAAGGCGTCCGGACGTGCCTCTGGACGAGTATCTTGATGTCGAGATACATCGTACAGCGTCCGGCCCGCTGCGCGCACGCCGCGCCGCTCCGGCGCGCTGGGGCGAGGGCCGCCCGTGGCGGCCCCCGCCCGACCCGCGCGGACCGTCAGCCCGCGTCGGGCTCCTGGCTGGCGCGCAGCGCCTCGGCGGCCTTGCGCTCCGCCTCGACGGCGCGCTCGTGCGCGCGTCGGTCGTACTCGGGCGTGCCCTGCTTGTGCAGCTCCTGGGTCGCGATGCGACGCGCCTCGGCGAGGCGCCCGGCGGGGTCCTGCGACGCGGTCATCGTGCGCTCCTGTCGTCGGTCCTCGACGGGGCCCGTCGTCCCGTCGGGGCCCGGCACGCGGGCCCGCCACCACGCTAGGCCCGGCACGCCCGGCCCGCGCGTCGCGGCGGCGCCGGGCCGCGCGGGCGTCTCAGCGGTCCAGGACGGCGACGGCCTCGAGGTGGTGCGTCATCGGGAACAGGTCGTGCCCCGTGACGGTCACGTCCGACCAGCCCCGCTCGCCGAGCAGCGCGATGTCGCGGGCCAGTGCGGCCGGGTCGCACGCGACGTACACGATGCGGCGCGGGCGCAGTGCCGCGACGGCGTCCACGACGCGGCGGCCGGCACCCGTCCGAGGCGGGTCCAGCACCACCACGTCCGCCGCACCGACCGGCGCGACGGCACCGCGCCGGCCGGTCAGCACGTCGGCGACGTCACCCGCGTGCAGCTCGACCTGCGGACGGTCGTGCGCGTTGCGACGCGCGTCCTTGACGGCGCGCTCGTCACCCTCGACGGCGACGAGCCGCCCGTCCGGACCGACGGCGTCGGCCAGCGGCGACGAGAACAGCCCGGCGCCGGAGTACAGGTCGAGCACGGTCGCGCCCGCGACGTCGCCGACCGCCTCCAGCACGCGCGCGGCCAGCAGCCCCGGCGCCTCCCGGTGCACCTGCCAGAACCCTGCGGCGGCGACACGGTAGGTGTAGTCGGTCCCGCCGACCCGCACGTGCTCGCGCACGGCCGCCCGCGCGTTGGGCCTCAGGTCACGACGGTTGGAGTGCAGGTCGAACGGCGCACCGTCGAGCAGCACGAGCGACGGCGACCCGTCGGCCGGCGCCACGGCCTCGATCCGGGAGCCCGCCGGCCAGCGCCGGTCGAACAGGCCCAGCGCCGCGACGTCCTCGGTCGCCAGCGGCATGTCGGTGAGCGGGACGACGTCGTGCGACCGGTACGCACGCATCCCCGCGCGTCCCTCGGCGTCGACGTGCAGGTCGATCCGGGTGCGGTACGCAAGTCCACCGCGCTCGTCGTCACCCGGCGCCGCCTCGACGCGCGGCGCGAGGTCGAGCCGCGCCAGGCGGTGCAGCTGCTCGGCCAGCACCGTCTCCTTCCAGACCCGCTGCGCGGGCAGTGCGACGTGCGCGAGCTCTCCCCCGCCGACCCCGCCCGGTCCGGCGGCGGGCCACGCCGACGGCACGCGGTCCGGCGACGCGTCGAGCACCTCGATCGCGTCGGCGCGCCAGAACTTCGCCTCGGGGCCCGCGTCGGTCAGCCGCGCGCGCACCCGCTCGCCCGGCAGCGTGTGCCGGACGAACACGACACGTCCGTCGTGACGGGCCACGCAGTGGCCGCCATGGGCGACCGGGCCGATCTCGAGCTCGACGGTCGTACCGGTGCGCAGGGAGTCAGTAGCCACGCGGCACCGTACCCCGGACCGTGTCCTCCAGCCCCGTCTGCCCGGCGGTCGAGGCCAGCTGCCACGGGACCGACGCCACGACGACGCCCGGCGTGAAGAGCAGCCGGCTCTTGAGCCGCAGCGCGCTCTGGTTGTGCAGGAGCTGCTCCCACCAGTGCCCCACCACGTACTCGGGGATGTAGACGACCACGAGGTCGCGGGGGCTGTCGCGGCGGATCGAGCGCACGTACGTCAGGACCGGTCGCGTGATCTCCCGGAACGGCGAGTCGAGGACCTTGAGCGGGACGGGCAGGTCCGCGGCGTCCCACTGCGCCCGCAGCGCCGCCACCTCGTCGGCGTCGACGCCCACGGTCACCGCCTCGAGCACGCTGGGCCGCGACGCCCGGGCGTACGCCAGCGCGCGCATCGTGGGGCGGTGCAGGTGCGAGACCAGCACGACCGCGTGCACGCGGCTGGGCAGCGCACGGGCGGCCTGCAGGTCCTCGTCCAGCGCGAGCTCGGCGCGCACCCGCACGTAGTGCCGGTGCACGCCCTGCATCGCGACGTACACCAGGACCATCGCCACGATCGCGAGCCACGCACCGTGCACGAACTTGGTGACCAGGGCGATCACCAGCACGGTGGCCGTCATGCCCAGCCCGATGGTGTTGATGACCCGCGAGCGGCGCATCCGCCGCCGCACGGCGGGGTCGGGCTCGGTCCGCAGACCGCGCGTCCAGTGCCGCACCATGCCCAGCTGCGACAGCGTGAAGGAGACGAAGACACCCACGATGTAGAGCTGGATGAGGCGCGTGACCTGCGCGTCGAACATCCAGATGAGCGCGATCGCGGCCGCGGCGAGGCTGACGATGCCGTTGGAGAACGCGAGCCGGTCGCCGCGGGTGTGCAGCTGGCGCGGCAGGTAGCCGTCGCGCGCGAGGATCGAGCCCAGCACGGGGAAGCCGTTGAACGCCGTGTTCGCCGCGAGCACGAGGATCAGTCCCGTCACGACCGACACGACGACGAACAGCACGTGCACGCCCGAGAAGACCGAGCCCGCGAGCTGGCTGATCACCGGGTGCTGCTCGTAGCCCTCGCCGACGGGCACGCCGTCGCGCAGCAGCTGCGTCGCGGGGTCGTCGACGAACTTCACACCCGTCGCCTGCGCGAGCAGCAGGATCGACATGACCATGACGACCGAGATCGAGCCGAGCAGCGCGAGGGTCGTCGCGGCGTTGCGCGACTTGGGCTTGCGGAACGCCGGGACGCCGTTGCTGATCGCCTCGACGCCCGTCAGCGCGGCACAGCCCGAGGCGAACGCGCGCAGCACGAGGAACCCGCCCGCCAGACCGGCCAGGCCCTGGTCGAAGCCCGGTTGCGACGCGACCCCGAGGCCGGCGCTCTCAGCGGCGGGCAGCGTGCCGGTGAAGTACCGGACCGCGCCGACCAGGGCGAGCGACCCGATCGCCCCCATGAAGAGGTACACGGGGATCGCGAACGCGGTGCCGGACTCCTTGACCCCGCGCAGGTTCGCGAGCGTCAGCAGCACGACCAGCACGATCGCGAACGACGTCTCGTGGCCCCGCAGCGCGGGCACCGCGGTCGCGGCGTACTGCGCGCCCGAGGAGATCGACACCGCGACCGTCAGCACGTAGTCGACGAGCAGCGCGCTCGCGACCGTGACACCCGCGCGGGGGCCGAGGTTGACGGACGCGACCTCGTAGTCGCCACCGCCCGACGGGTACGCGTGGACGTTCTGCCGGTACGACGCCACGACGGTGAGCAGCACGATCGCGACGGCCAGCCCCACCCACGGCGAGATCGTCAGGGCCGTCAGCCCGGCGAGCGAGAGCGTGAGCAGGATCTCGTCAGGGGCGTACGCGACCGAGGAGAGCGCGTCGGACGCGAAGACGGGAAGGGCGACGCGTTTGGGGAGCAGGGTGTGGCCGAGCCGGTCGCTGCGGACCGGTCGGCCGAGCACGAGCCGCTTGGCGGCATCTGCGAGGTCCGACACGATCAGCGATCGTATGCCCGCCGGGTGCCCGGCACACACGCGTCGGTGGGACGACCTGACCCCAGGTCGCCGCGCTGCGCGCGCGGGCGACCGGGGTATAGCGTGACCGGCTGTGCACTTCGTCATCATGGGATGCGGACGTGTCGGGGCGACCCTGGCGCAGTCCCTGGAGTCCCGCGGCCACTCGGTCGCCGTGATCGACCAGAACCCGGACGCCTTCCGGCGGCTCGACGCCGGGTTCTCGGGCAACAAGGTCACCGGGCTCGGCTTCGACCGCGACACGTTGCGGACCGCCGGCATCGACGACACGTACGCGTTCGCCGCCGTGTCCGACGGCGACAACTCGAACATCCTCGCGGCGCGCGTCGTCCGGGAGACGTTCGGTGTCGAGAACGTCGTGGCGCGCATCTACGACCCGCACCGCGCGGAGATCTACCAGCGGCTCGGGATCCCCACCGTGGCGACCGTCCGGTGGACCGCCGACCAGGTGCTGCGACGCATGCTGCCGATGGGCATGACCGACGAGCACCGCGACTCCTCCGGCAAGATCCAGCTCGCGCAGGTCGACGTCCACCCGGGCTGGGTGGGGCGTCCGCTGCGCGCGCTCGAGGACGTCAGCGGCGCGCGCGTCGCGTACGTCACGCGCTACGGCGACGGCCTGCTGCCCGCTCCGGGCTCGGTCCTGCAGGAGAACGACGTCGTGCACCTGCTCCTGAACGTCGCCGACGCACCGGCCGTCGAACGCGTCCTGACCGCTCCCCCGGCGGTGGGCGCATGAGGGTCGTCATCGCCGGGGCAGGCTCCGTCGGCCGGTCCATCGCGCGCGAGCTGCTGGCCCACGACCACGAGGTCACGCTCATCGACCGCCAGCCGTCGGCGATGCGCGTCGCCCAGGTCTCCGACGCGGACTGGCTGCTGGCCGACGCGTGCGAGCTGCCCACGCTGCGCGAGGTCCGCGCCGACGAGTGCGACGTCATGGTCGCCGCCACGGGCGACGACAAGGCCAACCTGGTGATCTCGCTCCTGGCGAAGACGGAGTTCGGCGTGCCCCGCACGGTCGCACGCGTCAACAACCCCAAGAACGAGTGGATGTTCGACGCGGCGTGGGGCGTCGACGTGGCGGTGTCGACACCCCGCATCATGACGGCGATGGTCGAGGAGGCCGTCGCCGTCGGCGACCTCGTGCGCATCTTCACGTTCCACCAGTCGCAGGCGAACATCCTCGAGCTGACCCTGCCGGACGGCTCGCCCCTGGCGGGCGTGCGCATCGGTCAGGTCGCGTGGCCGACCGACACCGTGCTCGCCTGCATCGTGCGCGACGCGCGCCCGCTGACCCCGAGCCCGGACGACACCCTCGAGGGACGCGACGAGCTGCTCTTCGTCACGGGTCGAGACGTGGACGAGAAGGCTCTCGAGCGGCTGCTGACCCGCGGACCAGCATCCAGCTGACCCACAGGGCGACCGCGGTGAGCGGCAGACCCATCGCGAGCTTCGCGGTGCCGAGCCAGACGACCTCGTCGGCGTAGAACAACGGCAGCTGCACCAGCAGACGCAGGGCGAACATCGCGACCCACGGCCACGTGGCCAACGCGTACCGGCGCCGCAGCACGGGGTCACGGCGCCACTCGACGGCCGCCGACCAGGGCCCGCCACCGAGCGGGCCCCGGGCGCTGAACATGCCCATGAGCAGCCCGACCACGGGCCACCCGGCGAGGATCGACACGAGCGTGCCGACGAGGTACGTCACGTTGATGAGCAGCCCGTACGCGAAGTAGTCGCTCGCGTCGCCCGTGCGCCACGCCCACACCACGCCGATGCCGACGCCCAGCACGCCGGAGAACGCCTGCGTGACGGGCGTGCGCTGCACCAGCCGGGCGACGACGGCGAGGACGGCGGCGGCGGACGCGGCGATGAGCGCGGGCCGCAGCTGCTGACCGGTGGCGATGTACACGACCACGAAGAGCAGCCCGGGGGCGACCGCCTCGACGATGCCGCGCACCCCACCGACCGCATCGGCGGCCGAGAACTCGTCGGCCGCCAGGGACCGCAGCCCGCGCGCGCCGCCCTCCTCCGGGGGGACCACGTCGTCGACGGCGTCGAGCACGACCGGCTCGTCGTCGCGCGGCGTGCCGGGTCGGGCGTCCCTCGGATCGTTCATCGGGTTCACTCCCCCGGTCGGGCGCGCAGCTCGTAGCGCGGGTTGAAGACGGTACGCCGCCCGTCGACCAGGCTGACCATCCCGTCGACCTTCAGGCGCCGCCCCGGCTCGATGCCCACGATCTGACGGCGCCCGAGCCACACGAGGTTCAGCGAGCCGGACCCGTCGTAGAGCTCGGCCTCGATCGCGGGCACGCCCTCGCGGGGGCGCAGGGTCACCGAGCGGAGCACGCCGGACACGCTGGCGCGCTCGCGGTGCGGCAGCGCCGCGACCGGGCAGCAGCCGGGGACGCGCAGGGCGTCGGCGCGCTCCTCGTCGGCCTCGATCTCGGCCTGCGAGGCGAGCACCTTGCGCACGCGCTCGGTGAGGGTCATCCGATCTCCGTGATCTCCGGCCCGCGCTCGGGGGGCGCGAGCCGCGGGTCCGCGGGCGGCGGCGGCGGGGTCGCGCCGCCGGGCAGCTGCAGGGGCAGGAGGTCGCGCGGGGGGCGGGCGTCGCTCCCGCGGACCACCACGACCTGGCTGAAGAGGTCCTCCAGCGTGCCGGCGGCATCGGGCTCCACCGCGGCACGGCCGGTCAGGACGCCGCGCAGGAACCAGCGGGGCCCGTCGCTGCCGATGAACCGTGCCGGCCGATGACCCGTGCGCCCCTCGGGCGTCCGGACGGGCAGCCGGGCGAGGAGCTCGCGGCCGAACGGTCCCGGCAGGTCGTCCACCGTGCCGCCCTGCTGCGTGATGGACGCCGCGATCTCGTCGCGGATCTCGTCCCAGATGCCCTCGCTGCGAGGGGCGGCGAAGGCCTGGAGCTGCAGCGACGAGCCCTCCAGCAGCACCGCGACCGCCGAGACGACGTTGGTGGCCTTGTCGACCTCGAGGCGCACCTCCATGCCCTCGAGGGACGGCAGCTGGATCGCACCCAGGTCGACGCGCGGCGCCGCCGGGAACGGCCCGTCCGCGTCCCAGGGACCGCGCGCGTCGGCGCCGGGCTCGCCGCCGGTGGCGAGCTCCTCACCGGGCGCGACCGCCGCCTCCTCGTCTTGCGGGACGTCGGCCGGCGTGTCGGACGCGCCGCCCTCCTTCGGGCCACGACGGAACAGACCCACGTTCACTTCCTCCGACCGGCGCTCACGCGCCCTCGCCCTGCACCAACGTCCTCACGACCTACAACGTCACTCACGACGACAGTAGTTCCGCAACCGACCCACGGCCGCGCCACGGTCACGCCGTGGACGCTCCCGCCGCCGCCCATCCTCCGCTGGAGCCGAAACCGCCGGCGCCGCGGACCGAGTCCGGCAGCGCGTCGACCTCGACGAACCGCGCGTGCTCGACGCGCTGCACCACGAGCTGCGCGATGCGGTCGCCGCGACGCAGCACGATCGCGTGCTCCCCGTCCGTGTTGAGCAGCGTCACCGCGATCTCGCCGCGGTAGCCGGCGTCGACCGTCCCCGGGGCGTTGACCACCGTGAGACCGTGCCGCGACGCCAGCCCCGACCGCGGGTGGACGAAGGCCGCGTACCCCGGCGGCAGGGCGATCGCGACACCCGTCGGGACCGTGGCCCGCGCTCCGGGGTCCAGCGTCACGTCCTCGCGCGCCACGAGGTCGGCGCCGGCGTCACCGGGGTGGGCGTACGCCGGCGCGGGCAGGTCCGGGTCGAGCCGGCGCAGCAGCACCTGCACACCCTCGTCGGCGTCGTCGGGGCCACGGTGGCTGGTCGCTGTCACGGGGGCCGACCCTACCGCCCCGGGCGTCCGGCACGGCACCGGGACGTCCGGGGCGATGAGATCCTGAGGACATGACCACGACACCCGAGCCCGCACCGTCGTACGACCGGCCGTCGCCGTCGTCAGCGCCCACGGCCCGACCGGGGTTCCGCGAGCGGCTGTGGCCCGGTCCGCTGGGCTGGTGCGGCGTCGTGGGCTTCGCCGCCGTGCTGGGCGCGGCGTTCGTGCCGGTCGACACGCTGCTCGCGCTCGTCGTCGGCGTGCTCGCGCTGCTGGGAGGCCTCGCGGGGGCCGTCCTGACGACCCCCCGCGTGGAGGTCGAGCGCGGGACGCTGCGCGCCGGCACGGCACAGATCCCCGTCCGCCTGCTCGCGGCGCCCCGCGTGCTGGACCGGGCGGCGCTGCGCACCGCGCTCGGGCCGACGCTCGACGCCCGCGCGTTCGCGTGCCTGCGGTCGTGGATCGGGACCGCGGTCCGCGTCGAGGTCCGCGACCCGCAGGACCCGACGCCGTACTGGATCGTCTCGACGCGGCGGCCGGACGAGCTCGTC
Source organism: Cellulomonas dongxiuzhuiae (assembly GCF_018623035.1). Taxonomy (NCBI): domain Bacteria; kingdom Bacillati; phylum Actinomycetota; class Actinomycetes; order Micrococcales; family Cellulomonadaceae; genus Cellulomonas; species Cellulomonas dongxiuzhuiae. Next base: position 1,851,717 of record NZ_CP076023.1, on the reverse strand, counting down.
GCGGCGCTCGGCGGGACGCCGGCCGAGAGGCCCGGCACGACGACGGCCGACCACCCCGCAGGGTGACCGGCCGTCGGGTGGTGCGGTGCGGTCAGGCCGCGCACTCCGAGCACACGGGGCTGCCCTCACGCTCGTAGGCGAGCTGGCTGCGGTGGTGCACCAGGAAGCACTTGGAGCACGTGAACTCGTCGGCCTGGCGGGGAAGGACGCGGACGGAGAGCTCCTCGCCGGACAGGTCGGCGCCGGGGAGCTCGAAGCCCTCGGCGGCCTCCGTCTCGTCCTCGTCCACCACGCCCGAGTTCTTGTCGGAGCGCCGAGCCTGGAGCTCCTGGAGCGAGTCCTCGCTCAGGTCCTCCTCGGTCTTGCGCGGGGCGTCGTAGTCGGTTGCCATGTGTGAGCGTCACACTCCGTCTTCTGCAGCAGTGTCGTGGTACGCGGGGTAAATGCGCCACGCCAGCGTTTTGTTCCCCGCGCCGTCGGATTCTGCATCACCGCGGGCACGGATGCGAACACGGACGCGTGACCATGTGCCCCGACGTGACCAGCGACACCCCCCGGAGGGGCATTTGCCCTGGTCAGGACCGGACTGCCCGAACCGCCCGGCGCCCGGTTCACCCGGTGCCGGGCGCGGGTCCCTCGGGTGCGTCGGCGTGCTCCTCCTCGAGGATCCGCACGAGCTCGGCGACGCGTTGCGCGGCCCCGGCGACGGTCATCCCCTCACCCGCCGACGCCCCTCGCAGGCCCGTCACGACACCGCCCGCCTCGGCCACCACGAGCGCGCCCGCCGCCAGGTCCCACGGCTGCAGCCCCCGCTCGTAGTAGAGGTCGAGCCGACCCGTGGCGACCTGGCAGAGGTCGATCGCCGCGGCCCCCATGCGGCGCACGTCGCGGACCCGGGGCAGCAGGGACGCGAGCACCCGGGCCTGCGCGCGGCGCCGCTCGGCGACGTACCCGAAACCGGTGCCGAGCAGGCAGCGGTCCAGGGACGGCGCGGGCAGCACCGACAGCCGACGCCCGTCCAGGTACGCGCCGAGCCCGCGGCCGGCGGTCCACGTCTCCCGCGTCGCCGGCGCGTGGACGCACGCGGCGACCACGGTCCACGTCGCGGGCGTCGGCTCCCCCACGACCGCCGCGACGCTCACGGCGTACGCGGGCAGGCCGTAGAGGTAGTTGACGGTGCCGTCGATCGGGTCGACCACCCACGTCACGCCGGACGTCCCGACCCGGTGGCCGCCCTCCTCCCCGAGGACGGCGTCGTCGGGCCGCAGCCGCGCCAGCGTGCGACGCACGAGGTCCTCGGACGCGAGGTCCATCGCGGTCACGACGTCGACGGCGCTGGACTTGGTCGCCGCGACGCCGACGGTGTGCGGCCTGCCGTCGTGCACCAGGCGCCCGGCCGCGCGCGCGACCTGCTCGGCGACGGCGACGAGCTCGGCCACCGGCGGGTGGGTGGGGGGCGACGGGTCGTGGGAGGCGGTCACGCGGCCATCCTGCCGCAGCCCGGGGGGACGTCGCCGCACGTCCCGGACGCCGCCCCGACCCCGGGTCGGACCGGTCCCGTGCGGCGGCGCACCGACGCAGGTGCGCGCGTTCCGGCCCGAGAGGTGGCAGGCTCGCCGGTGGAGCCGCGGGAGGTCGTATGGGTGAGCTGGAGCTGGTCGGTCTGCACGAGGACGGGGAGCACCTCGTCGTCGTCGCGCCCGACGGGCAGCGCTTCCGCCTGCGTATCGACGACCCGCTGCGGGCCGCCGTGCGCCGTGACCGTCCGCAGCTGGAGCAGCTGCGCGCGGAGCAGGCGAGCGCGCTGAGCCCGCGCGAGATCCAGTCGCGGATCCGCGCCGGTGCCACCGCGCAGGAGGTCGCCGACGCCGCGGGCGTCCCCGTCGAGGCGGTCCGCCGCTACGAGGGTCCGGTCCTGGCCGAGCGCGAGTACATCGCCGAGCAGGCGCGCGGCACCCGCGTCGGGCGTGACTCGGGGGCGCCGCTGCTCGGTGAGCTCGTGACCGACCGGCTGGCCGCGCGCGGCGTGGACGTCGGGTCCCTGGCGTGGGACGCCGCGCGTGAGGGCGCAGGCCCCTGGACGGTGCTGGCGCGGTTCGTCGTCGGCGACGAGCCGTCCCTGGCACGGTGGAACTACGACCCCGTGCGCCGCACGGTCGTCGCCGACGAGGACGAGGCGCGCTGGCTCTCGGAGACCGAGCTCGACGAGCCCGTGTCCCGCCGGCACCTGGCCGCGGTGCGCGACGTCGTCTTCGACCTCGAGGCGGTCGACGCCCTCGCGGACGCGGCTGCCGACGCGCCGGAGCCGACGCACGCCCTGCTGGACGAGCTGCGGACACGTCGCGGCGTGCGCCAGCCGCTCGACCTCGAGGGCGACGACGAGGAGTTCGAGGGGTTCGGGCCGCAGCACGCCTTCGACTTCGCGCCGGGCGGCAGCGCCGGCACGGACGCCGGCACGCCCGTCGACGAGGCGAGCGCACCGGGCGCGCACCCGGTGGACGCCGACCCCGCGCGCGAGGCCGTCGTGCTGACGCCGCCGCGCGGCGAGCGCGCGGCCGGGTCGAAGCGTGCCGAGCGTGCGCACCCTCCGGCCCGCCCGGAGCGTGCGACCACGACGCCCGCGGGCGCCGGGACGTCGCCCGCGGCGCCCGACGACGGGGAGCGCGGCGCCGCGCCGGAGGACGACGCCCGCCCGGCACCGGCCGAGCGCCGGCCGCGACGGGCGCGCGCGAAGGTCCCGAGCTGGGACGAGATCGTCTTCGGCGCCAAGCCCGAGTGACGCGCGGTCAGCGCGCGGCACCGCCGGACGGTGCGTCGTCCCCGTCGTCGAACAGCAGGGTCTGGGCCGACGGCCCCGTGGCCCGGGCGACGCGGGCGGTCATGCGGCGCACGTGGTGGCGGCGGCACAGCACCTCGTAGGCGGCCTCCCCGGCCGTCGCGGCGACGTCACCCACGACGACCTGGTCGCCCTCGACGACCATGATGCCGTCGACCGTGCGCGCGTTGTGGGTCGCGCGCGAGCCGCACCAGCACAGGGCTCGCACCTGGAGCACCTCGACGCGGTCGGCCAGCTCCACGAGGCGCGCCGACCCGGGGAACAGCCGGGCCCGGAAGTCCGTCGTGATGCCGAACGCGAAGACGTCGGCCGACAGCTCGTCGACCACGCGCGCGAGCTGCTCGACCTGGGCCGCGGTGTAGAACTGCGCCTCGTCCGCCACCAGGTAGTCGACGGGGCGCCCGCGCGTGCGGCGCGTGACGACCTCCGCCCAGAAGTCCGTCGTGTCGTCGACCTCGTCGGCGCGCCGCTGCAGCCCGAGCCGGGAGGAGATGACCGCGTTGCCCGCGCGGTCCTGCCGCGTGAACAGCACGCCGTCGCGGCCGCGCGCGGCGTGGTTGTGGTGCATCTGCAGCGCGAGCGTCGACTTGCCGCAGTCCATGGTCCCGGAGAAGAACACCAGCTCGGCCACGCGCTCAGACCCTCCCGCGCACCGCTCGGGCGCTCATGCGAGCACCAGCAGCGGTACGAGCATCTCGCGGGCCGTGAGCGACCCGTGCACGCCGCGCAGCGCGATCGACGCGGGCGTCTGCGTGCGCGAGTCCACGACGGTCGCGGCCCCCGTCATCGCCACCACCACGTCTCCCACCACGGGCAGCACGCGCGGCTCGACGGGCCCGAACCAGCCCTCGTCGACCGCCTCGTCGCGCGTGCGCACGACCGCGTCGTCGCCCAGCTCGCCGCGCCACCGCGCCGCGACGACCTGCGGGTCCGCGCCCGGCTCGACGTGCAGGTGCAGCGCGCGCGGCTCGCCGCCGGTGGTCGCGACCTGGGCGCCCAGCACGGGGTCGGTGCCGACGTCGCGGCGGCGGGCCGGGTCGACGTCGACCATGCCGTGGTCCGCGGTGACGACGAGCAGCGTGTCGCGCGGCAGCGAGCGCGCCAGGCGCCCGAGCTCCGAGTCGAGCTCGCTGAGCGCCTCGCCCCACTGCCACGAGCCCCAGCCGTGGTGGTGCCCGGTCTTGTCCACGTCGTGCCAGTACAGGTAGGTCAGGCCCGGCTCGCGCAGGGCCCGCACGACCGCGTCCACGCGATGGCCCAGGGACTCGGCGGGCGCGTACGCGGCGCCCCGCAGGGCCGCTCCCGTGAGCCCCGAGCCGTCGAACCGCGCCGGCCCGACGCTCGTCACCCGGACGCCGTCGGCGACCAGCCGCTCGAAGACCGTGGGGTGCGGCTGCCACTCCTCGGGCGGCGGCATGTCCGTCCACGAGACGAGGTTGCCGAGCAGTCCGGTCGCCGGCACCCGGACCGTGTAGCCGAGCATGCCCGTGGCACCGGGACCGCGGCCCGTCCCGAAGGCGGCCACCGCGGTCGCGGTCGTCGAGGGGAACGTGCTGAGCAGCGGCTGCGACGACGCGAGCAGCGAGCGCAGGAACGGCGCGTGACCGCCCCGCTCGGCGAGGTTGAGGTGGCCGAGCCCGTCGACGAGGACCACGCACACGCGGCGCGCCGCCGGCAGCCCCAGGAGCGCACGGGCGTCCGCTCCCCCGTCCAGGTCGACGTCGAGCGCCGCCGCGGCAGCCGGCAGGACGTGGCTCAGCGACGGCGCGCCCGCGCGGGGCACCACGAGCGCGTCGGGGTCCGCGCTGGACCATGCCGCCCGGTCACGGGTCGTGGGCGTGCTCACCGCTGCGACGTCGCCGCCGACAGGGTGCGGCCGAACCTGACCGCCGCCAGCACGGCCTCGCGGCCCTCGGCCGCGGCGCTGACGCGCACGACCACGTCGTCGGGCGTGATCGACCCCGACATGCCGTGGTCCGCGTCGCACTGCGGGTCGCCGCACGTGGCCGGCTCGAGGTCCACGCGCGAGACGGCGCCCCAGCCGATCGCCAGCGTGAGCTCCGACGCGCCGTCACCGGCGCGGTGGTCCTGCGGGTCGTTGACGACGTGCGTGAACGCGACCGAGCGCAGCTCGCGCAGCGGGACGGCCTCCGTCGTGGCCTGGGCGCTGGCGGACGGGTGCTCGGAGTCGGCCGGGTGGTCGTCGACGTGGGCGACGACGAACCGGGTCGCGGTCAGCGCGAGCACGGTCACGTGGCGGCGCACCTCGGCGCCGTCGAACGTCGTCTCGGGATGGACCAGGTGGGCGACCGCGTCCTCGCCGGCCAGGGCGACCTCGAGGACCTCGCCCACGAGGTCCGGGTAGTACCCGGCACGGCGCAGGTCGTCACGCAGCGGGGTGGAGAGGGCAGGCACGCGCCCATCTTCCCATCCCGCGACCGGGTCGTGGTGCCGCGCGCGGGGGCCGCGCCACGCGCGCCACCCGGACGGCGTCACGGCCGAGCGAGCCGACGGGCCGCGTCGGCCCGGTCGGCCGGCGCCACGGACCCGTACGCACCCAGCACGGCCAGCCCCTGCGGGGATACCACGACGGGGTTGAGCTCGAGCGAGCGCAGGTCGGGCAGCGCGTCGGCGAGGACGGACACGCGCGCCACGAGGTCCTCGAGCGCGGCCACGTCGAGCGCCGGCAGCCCGCGGTAGCCGAACATCCGGGGCGCCGCGCGGGGCGTGCGCACGAGCTCGGCGACGTCGACGTCGGTGAGCGGCGGGACGCCGTACGCGACGTCGCCCAGGAGGTCGGAGGCGTCGCCCGCGAGCCCGACGCTGATGACCGGGCCGAACAGCGGGTCCTCCACGGCCCGCACGACGCACGCGACGCCGTGCGGCGCCATCGCCTGCACCTCGAGCGGCGGCACGCCCGGGCCGGGGTCGTGCTCGGCCGCGAGCGCGAGGATCCCCGCGACGTCGGCGCGCAGCTCGGTCTCGTCCGCGACGTCGAGGCGCACGCCGCCGAGGTCGGCGCGGTGCCGCAGCGCGGGCACGGTCGTCTTGACGGCCACGGGCCAGCCGAGCGCGTCGGCCGCCCGGACCGCGTCCTGCGCGTCGTGGACGCGGACGGAGGGCCACAGGTGGATGCCCGCCGCCGCCAGCAGCTCGGCGGCCTGCGCGGGGTCGAGCGGCAGCGGGGCGCGGTCGGTCGCGCCGGACGTGGACAGCAGTCGCGCCACGAGGGACCCGGCGGCGCGCGTGTCGACCCCCTCGGGATGCACCGGCCGGCCGCGGTCGGTCGCGCGCCAGGCGGCGTAGCGCGCGGCGAGCCCCAGCGCGAGCGCCGCGTCCTCCGGCGCCGCGTAGGCGGGGACCGTGCGCTCGCGCCCGTCCGGGTCCGCCGCCGTGAGCGAGGCCGTCACGCCGTGCAGGTCGTCCAGGCACGCGACGGTGGTGCGCCCCGTGCGCGCGGCGGCCCGCGCGACCTCGCCCGGCAGGACGGTGTCCTGCACGCCGAGCGTGGGGATCCGCACCACGACGACGACGTCGACGCCGGGGTCGGCGTACACGCGGTCGACGGCGGCACGCACCTCGTCGGCGCCCGCGTCCTCCGCGAGCAGCTCGACGCACCCGGTGACGACCAGACCCGCCGCGGCGGCCGCCTCGGCGACCAGTGCGGCGACCCCGGTCGAGCTGGCGAGCACGGCCGTGCGCCGACCCGTCGGCAGGGCCTGGTGGGCGAGCACCTGGACGACGTCGAGCATCTGGTGCACGTTCTCGACGCGGATGACGCCCGAGCGCCGCAGCACCTCCTCGAGCGTGCGGCGCGGCGCCTGGGTGGGCCGCACGGCGTGGCCGGGCGGCACGACGTGCCCGGAGCGGCCCGCGGTGAGCACGACGACCGGCTTGTGCGCCGCGAGCCGGCGGGCCACGCGCGAGAACTTGCGGGGGTTGCCGATGGACTCGAGGTAGAGGGCGACGACGTCCGTGTCGTCGTCCTCGCCCCAGAACTGCATGAGGTCGTTGCCCGACACGTCGGCGCGGTGCCCGGCGGAGACGAGCTGCGCGAGCCCGAGCCCGCGGCGCTCGACGGCCGCGAGCAGCGTGACCGCGAGCGGGGCCGACTGGCAGAACAGACCGACACGTCCCGGGCGGGGCGGACGCGCCGCGAGGGACGCGTCGAGCGTGGTGCCGTCGTGGGTCGCGAGCAGCCCGAACGACGACGGGCCGACGACCCGCATGCCGGCGCCGTGCGCGACGCCCAGCAGCAGCCGCTGACGGGCGAGCCCCTCGGGACCGGCCTCCGCGAAGCCACCGGAGACGACCACGAGACCACGCGCACCGAGCGCGCCGAGCCGGCGCGCGGCGTCGGGCACGAGCTGGGCCGGCAGCGCGACGACCGCGAGCTCGACGGGCCCGGGCACGTCGTCGATGCGCAGGTGGTGCGACACGCCGTTCGCGTCGAGCCCGGCACCGTCGCCGACGCCGACCGCGTGCACCACGACCCGTCCGGTGCGCGCCTCGGGTACGAGGCCCTCGAGGACGCGCGCCGCCTGGCGTGCCGGCAGGGTCCGGCCCGGGCCGCTCCCGGTGCCGGGCCCGACGACGACGACCGAACGCGCGGTCAGCAGCGCCCGCATCGAGCGCGCCTCGGCACGGTGCTCGCGGTCGGCCGCGACCGCGAGCGACCGGTCCGTGGGGTCGATGTCGAAGCGGACCTGCACGACTCCGTCCTCGGTGCGCTGGCGCACCACGTAGCCGGCCTCCTTGAACACCGCGAGCATGCGCCCGTTCTGCGGGAGCACCTCGGCGACGAACCGCCGCACGCCGCGCTCGCGCGCCGCCGCGGCGAGGTGCTCGAGCAGCACCGAGGCCAGGCCCTTGCCCTGGTGAGCGTCGGAGATGTTGAACGCCACCTCGGCGGTCTCGGGCTCGACCAGGTCGTAGCGCGCGACGCCGATGATGCGCTCGTCCTCGCCTGCGTCCGGCGAGCTGCTGACGGCCACGAGCGCGACGCGCGACATGTGGTCGACGGTGACGAGCCGCTCCAGGTCGCGCTCGGGCAGCCGCTCGAGCGACGCGAAGAACCGCAGGTACGTCGACCGCTCGGACTGCGCGACGTGGAAGGCCTGCAGCGCGTCGGCGTCGTCGCGCCGGATGGGTCGCAGGCGCGTGGTGGAGCCGTCCGTGAGCACGACGTCCGCCTCCCAGCCCGCCGGGTAGGGTGCGGCGGCGGGTGCCGGTGCAGGCACCGGACCGGGATGCCCGTCTCCGGGGACGACGTCGGCCATGCCGCCAGGCTAGCGGCGCGGCTGCACCGACGAGGCCCGGCGGGCGGCGACAATGGTCCCCGCGCGGCCCCACCGCCCTCCGCACGCCCCGAGACACCGTTGCACCCGAGGAGCACACCACCCCATGGCGCGTCGCCCCGCGAGCCCCGACCTGCCGCCCGAGGACCTCGTCGAGCGGATCGTCGACGTCGACGTGACGACGGAGATGGAGGGGTCGTTCCTCGAGTACGCGTACTCCGTCATCTACTCGCGCGCCCTGCCGGACGCGCGCGACGGTCTCAAGCCCGTGCAGCGGCGGATCATCTACCAGATGGCCGACATGGGCCTGCGCCCCGAGCGACCGTACGTGAAGTCGGCGCGCGTCGTCGGGGAGGTCATGGGCAAGCTCCACCCGCACGGCGACTCGGCGATCTACGACGCGATGGTGCGCCTGGCGCAGCCGTTCTCGCTGCGGCTGCCCCTGGTCGACGGGCACGGCAACTTCGGCTCGCTCGACGACGGGCCGGCTGCGTCCCGCTACACCGAGGCGCGCATGGCGCCCGCGGCGGTCGCGATGACGCACGGCCTCGACGAGGACGTCGTCGACTTCGTCCCCAACTACGACAACAAGCTCAAGCAGCCGGCGGTGCTCCCGGCGGCGATCCCGAACCTCCTGGTCAACGGCGCGACCGGCATCGCGGTGGGTATGGCGACCAACATGGCGCCGCACAACCTCGTCGAGGTCGTCGCGGCCGCCCGCCACCTCGTGAAGCACCCGGGTGCCACGCTCGAGGACCTCATGCGGTTCGTCCCGGGCCCGGACCTGCCCACGGGCGGCAAGATCGTCGGCCTCGACGGCGTGCGCGACGCGTACCGGACGGGCCGCGGCGCCTTCCGCACCCGGGCGACCGCGAGGATCGAGAACGTCACGCCCAAGCGCAAGGGCATCGTCATCACCGAGCTGCCGTACACGGTGGGCCCGGAGAAGGTCATCGAGAAGATCAAGGAGGGCGTGCAGTCCAAGAAGCTCTCCGGGATCGCCGACGCCGTGGACCTGACGGACCGCTCGCACGGCCTGCGGCTGGTGATCGAGGTCAAGACGGGGTTCAACCCCGAACGGGTCCTCGAGGACCTGTACCGGTACACGCCGCTGGAGGACTCGTTCTCCATCAACAACGTCGCCCTCGTCGACGGGCAGCCGCGCACGCTGGGCCTGGTCGAGCTGCTGCGCGTGTGGGTCGAGCACCGGCTCGAGGTCGTGCGCCGTCGCACGTCCTACCGGCTCACGAAGCGGCAGGAGCGGCTGCACCTCGTCGAGGGCCTGCTCATCGCGATCGTCGACATCGACGAGGTCATCCAGGTCATCCGGGCGTCGGACGACGCCGACGCCGCGCGCACGCGCCTGCGCACGGTCTTCGACCTCTCCGAGCCGCAGGCCGAGTACATCCTCGAGCTGCGGCTGCGGCGTCTGACCCGGTTCTCACGCATCGAGCTGGAGCGCGAGCGCGACGAGCTCATCGACGAGATCGCGCGGCTGCAGGCGATCCTCGGTGACGACGCCCTGCTGCGCACGGTCACGTCCGACGAGATGGCGGAGGTCGCCGCGACGTACGGCACGCCGCGGCGCACGGTCCTGCTCGAGCACGCGGGCGGCGCGAGCCTCGCGGGTTCCGCGGGCGCACCGACGTCGTCCCGCAGCGCCGCGCCGCTGGAGATCCCCGACACGCCGTGCTGGGCGCTGCTGTCGGCCACGGGCCTGGTCGCGCGCACCGGCGAGGACGTGGAGCCCGTGCGCGGCGACGGGTCCACGCGCAGCCGGCACGACGTGGTCGCCTCCGCGGTGGCCACGACCGCCCGCGCGGACATCGGTGCGCTGACGACGAGCGGCCGCGTCGTGCGGCTGTCGGTCCTCGAGCTGCCCGCGCTGCCGCCGACCGACGGGCCGCCGTCGCTGTCGGGCGGGCTGCCGGTCGGCGAGGCGGTGACGCTCGAGAAGGACGAACGCGTCGTCGCGCTCGTCCCGCTGGGCGACGACGCCCCCCCGCTGGCGCTCGCGACCGCTCAGGGCGTCGTCAAGCGTGTCGCGCCGGGTGACGTACCGAACAACCGCGACGCGTGGGAGGCGATCAGCCTCAAGGACGGTGACGCGGTCGTGGGTGCCGCCCTCGCCGGCGACGACGACGAGCTCGTCCTGGTGTCCTCCGACGCGTCGTTGCTGCACTTCCCGGGCTCGCAGGTGCGCCCGCAGGGGCGCGCGGCCGGCGGCATGACGGGGATCAAGCTGGCCGCCGGCGCGCAGGTCGTGGGCTTCGGGGTCGTGCGGCCGGACGAGGACGCCGTCGTCGTGACGGTCTCCGGGTCGTCGGCGGCCCTCCCCGGCACGCAGACCGGCTCGGTGAAGGTCACACCGTTCGCCGCCTACCCCGGCAAGGGGCGCGCGACGGGTGGCGTGCGCTCCCACCGGTTCCTCAAGGGCGAGGACGCGCTGATCCTCGCCCACGTCGGGCCCGCGCCGGCGCGCGCCACGGGTTCGGGCGGTCAGCCGGTCGACCTGCCGCCCGTCGACGAGCGTCGCGACGGCTCCGGGGCACCGCTCGACGCGCCGGTCCACGCGATCGGCTGACGCACCGCGTGCGGGACCGTACGACGCCAGCGCCTACCGTGGTGCCGTGGCTGCCGCACTCGACCTGCCCCGGTCCGTCCTGCTCGCGCTGTGGCTCACGGCGCCCGGCGAGCGCGAGCGCGCCGTCGCCGCCGTGCAGGCCGACGACGAGCCGCACACGGTCGACACCGAGGGTGAGGCCTCGACGCTGCGTGACTGGCTGACGTGGCTGGGCGCGCCCGTCGACGAGGTCGCGGCCGTCCTGCCGGTCCCCGGTGAGCCGGTCGCGGCGCCCGCTGCGGTGTCGCACGACGCCGTCCTCGCCGGCGAGTGCGTGCTGCTGCGCGCCGGCACCCGGACGGTCGCCGCCGTCCCGCACGTCGAGCAGTTCGGGTCGCAGCTCGAGCCCGGACACCTGGTGACGTGGCGCGCCGTGACCGTCCCGGACTGGCGCACGGCCGTGTGGGCGCAGGTCGGCACGCTCGAGGACGCCGAGCGCGACCTGCGCCGTGGGCTGCTGACCGCGACCGAGGCCCTGGTGTCGCTCGGGGTCGAGCGGTGGCGCCCCGACGCGGCCGACGCGATCTCCGACGTCCGCGACGGCGCCCTGCCCGAGCGTCGCCTCCCCCGGGGCGTCGACGCGCAGCGGCTGCGGGTGCTCTCGAGCGCGGCGCGCCTGCGCGGGATCGTCGCGCTGGCCACGCAGGACGACGGCGGGGCCGTCAACACGTGGCAGGCCGACCAGCGGTCGACCGCGCTGCGCGAGGTCGACCGCGTGGCCCGTCGCGCCATGGCGGCGGCCGCCACCTACCTGACGCGCGCCTGACGACCGGCGCCGGGGCACCGGTCCTCAGGTCCTCGTCACCGGTCCAGGACCCCCCGGTACACCTCGAGCGTGCGCTCGCCGATCGCGTGCCACGAGAAGTGGTCCTCGACGCGCCGCCGCGCTGCCGCTCCCCACCGCGCGGCGCGCTCGGTGTCGCTGACGGCGTCCGCGAGCGCCGCCCCCAGGTCGGCGACGAACGCGTCCGGGTCGACGGGCGTGCCGGTGCCGTCCTGCACCTGGTCGATCGGCACGAGCACGCCCGTGACGCCGTCGTCGACGACCTCGGGGATGCCGCCCGTCGCCGTACCGACCACGGGCAGGCCGACGGCCATGGCCTCGAGGTTGACGATGCCGAGCGGCTCGTAGACGGACGGGCACGCGAAGACGGTGCCGTGCGCGAGCACCGCGACGAGCTCGGCGCGCGGCAGCATGCGGTCGATCCACACGACGCCCGAGCGGCGCGTGCGCAGGTCCGCCACCAGCGCGTTCACCTCCGCGAGGATCTCCGGGGTGTCCGGGGCACCGGCGCACAGCACGACCTGCACGTCGGTGGGGAGCGCCTCGACGGCGCGCAGCAGGTAGGGCAGACCCTTCTGCCGCGTGATCCGGCCGACGAACACCACGGACGGCCGGTCGGGGTCGATGCCGAGCTCCTGCACGACGGCACGCGCCCGGGCCGTGCCCTCCTGCGACGTGGGCCGCTGCCAGCCGTCGAGGTCGATGCCGTTGTGCACGACGTGCACCTTCGCGGGGTCCACGGCCGGGTAGGACCGCAGGATGTCGGCGCGCATGCCGCCGCTGACCGCGATGACGGCGTCGGCCGCCTCGTACGCCGTGCGCTCGACCCACGACGACAGCGCGTACCCGCCGCCGAGCTGCTCGGCCTTCCACGGGCGCAGCGGCTCCAGGCTGTGCGCGGTGAGCACGTGCGGCACGCCGTACAGGAGCGACGCGAGGTGGCCCGCGAGGTTCGCGTACCACGTGTGCGAGTGCACGAGGTCGGTGCCGCCGTCGGCCGTGTCGCGCCCGATGCCGTCGACGATGGCGAGGTCGACGCCCATGGTGGCGAGCGCGGCGTTGGCCCCGCTCAGGCCGCCGGGGACGGCGTAGCCGTGGGTGCCCGGCTCCGCGACCGGCTCGTCGAAGCTGTGCACGCGCACGTCGATGAGCTCGCGCAGCACGGCCGTCAGGCCGGCGACGTGGACGCCCGCGCCGCCGTACACGTGCGGCGGGTACTCGCGGGTCAGCAGGTCGACGCGCACCGGTACCTCCAGTCGTGACCGGCCCACCGCCGGTCGTCTGGCGACACGCTAGCGCCCGGACGCGCGTGCGCCTCGCTGAGAGCCCTGCGCGGGCCTAGGTTGGATCCATGCCAGCGCCGCGTGTCCTCGCCATCGTCCTCGCCGGAGGGGAGGGCAAGCGCCTCATGCCGCTCACCGCGCACCGTGCGAAGCCTGCCGTGCCCTTCGGCGGCATCTACCGGCTCGTCGACTTCGCCCTGTCGAACGTCATCAACTCGCACTACCTGCACGTGATCGTGCTGACCCAGTACAAGTCCCACTCGCTGGACCGCCACGTGTCGAAGACGTGGCGCATGTCGGCGCTGCTGGGCAACTACGTGGCGGCCGTGCCCGCGCAGCAGCGTGTCGGCAAGCACTGGTACCTGGGCAGCGCGGACGCGATCTACCAGTGCCTCAACATCATCGACGACGAGCGGCCCGACATCGTCGTCGTGGTCGGCGCCGACCACGTGTACCGCATGGACTTCTCCCAGATGGTGGACTCGCACATCGAGTCGGGCGCCGAGCTGACGGTGGCCGGCATCCGGCAGCCGATCGACATGGCCGACCAGTTCGGTGTCATCGAGACCGTGCCGGGCGACCCGACACGCATCGCGGCGTTCCGCGAGAAGCCGACGGACCCGACGCCCGTGCCGGGGTCCCCCTTCGAGATCCTCGCGTCGATGGGCAACTACGTCGCGAACGCCGACGCGCTGGTCAAGGCGGTGACCGTCGACGCCGAGGACGTCAACTCCCGGCACGACATGGGCGGCGACATCGTGCCGTGGTTCGTCGAGCGGGGCACCGCGGGGGTGTACGACTTCATCCGCAACGACGTGCCCGGATCCACCGACCGCGACCGCGACTACTGGCGCGACGTGGGGACGCTCGACTCGTACTTCGACGCGAACCAGGACCTGATCTCGATCGAGCCCGTGTTCAACCTGTACAACGACGACTGGCCCCTGCACACCGGGTACACCGGCCTGCCGCCGGCCAAGTTCGTCCACGCCGGTGCCGGGCGCCTGGGACACGCGGCCGACTCCATCGTGTCCCCGGGCGTCGTCGTGTCGGGCGCGACCGTCTCCGGGTCGATCCTGTCCCCGGGCATCCGGCTGCACTCGTGGGCGCAGGTGACGGACTCCGTGCTCATGGACGGCGTGCAGGTCGAGCGCTACGCGCAGATCCACCACGCGATCCTCGACAAGAACGTCATCGTCCCCGAGCGCGCCCGTATCGGCCTGGACCACGATCACGACCGTGCACGCGGGTTCACCGTGACGGACAGCGGCATCACGGTCGTGCCGAAGGGCACGATCATCACCGACTGACGGCGGGACGCCGCAGTCCGGCCAGGGCGAGGCGGTCCCGTGGCGCCCGGACGCCATGCGGACACCGGCCGTGACCCGCGTCCACGCCCGCTAGCCTGCGGGCGTGGACACCCGTACGGCCGCTGCCCGGCTCGTCGTCATGGACGTCGACTCGACGCTCATCACGGGCGAGGTCGTCGAGATGCTCGCGGGGCACGCCGGCTCGCGCCCCCTCGTCGCGCAGATCACCGAGCGCGCGATGCGCGGCGAGATCGACTTCGCGCAGTCGCTGCGCGAGCGCGTCGCGACGCTCGCGGGCCTGCCCGTCTCGGTGTTCGAGGACGTGCTCGCGGAGGTGGAGCTGACCCCCGGTGCCGTCGAGCTCGTCGCCGAGCTGCAGGGCCGCGGCTGGCCCGTGGGGCTGGTGTCCGGCGGCTTCGTCGAGGTCGCCCGCCCGCTGGCCGCGCGGCTCGGCATCACGCGCGTGCACGCCAACCGGCTGGAGGTCCGCGACGGGCACCTGACGGGGCGTGTCGACGGCCCGGTCGTGGACCGCGCCGCGAAGGCTGCCACGCTCACGGCCTGGGCGCTCGAGCTCGGGCTGCCCATGAGCCGGACGGTCGCGATCGGCGACGGCGCCAACGACCTCGATATGCTCGCCGCGGCGGACACCGGGATCGCGTTCAACGCCAAGCCGGTCGTCGCGCAGGCCGCGGACGTCGCGGTGGCGGGGCGGCTCGACGCCGTGCTGGCGCTCGCACCCTTCGCCGACTGACCGTCACAGCCCGCTCGGCGGCGCTGCGGCCGGGCGGTCGCCCGGCCGCGGGACCTCAGGCCGGGACCTCGAGGCGGACGAGCCGCAGGGCGCCCGGAGCGACGAGGTCCCAGGCACCGTCGCCCTCCAGCACGGTCCAGGCCGCCGTCGGCACCCCGCCTCGCACGCGCGCGAGCACGGCCTCGTCGGACGCGTCCCCCGCCAGCGCGCCGGCTGCCTGCGACATCGTCGGCTCGTGCCCCACGACCAGGACCGTGGAGGCCTCCTCGGGCAGCGACTGCAGGATCGCGGCGAGGTCGCCCGTCGACGCGTCGTACAGGTCGTCGGTCACGGACACGACCGGGGCCGTCGCGCCCGCGGCGACGAGGGCCGTCCGCGCGATCTCCCACGTCTGACGCGTGCGCAGCGCCGAGGAGCAGAGCACGTGCGTGGGTGCCAGACCGGCTGCGGCGAGCGCGGCGCCGACGGCCGAGGCCTGTCGGCGGCCCACCAGCGCGAGCGGGCGCTCGTGGTCGACGACCACGCCGGCCGGCTCGGCCTTCGCGTGCCGCAGGAGGACGAGGCGGTGCAGGGTCACCGCACCAGGGTGCCACCCGGCACCGCCGCCGAGGTACACCCGACGGCCCCGGCGGACGTGACGAACGCGACGTCCGCCGGCGGGGCGCCGCGCCCGCGTGCCGCGACGGGCGTCACAGACCCATCGCGTGCACGCCGCCGTCGACGTGGACGATCTCGC
The DNA here is from genome assembly GCF_018623035.1 of Cellulomonas dongxiuzhuiae. Taxonomy (NCBI): domain Bacteria; kingdom Bacillati; phylum Actinomycetota; class Actinomycetes; order Micrococcales; family Cellulomonadaceae; genus Cellulomonas; species Cellulomonas dongxiuzhuiae. Next base: position 1,836,094 of record NZ_CP076023.1, on the reverse strand, counting down.
CCGTCGTCGCGGGGAACCAGTCGGACAGCAGGGCCGCGACGGCGCGCGCCGTCGGCTCGGGGTCGCTCACGTCCCACCCGAGCGGCGCGCGGTCCGGCCACCCGCCCTCCATGGCCTCGAAGCCGGGGATCGACTTGGCCGCCGTGGTGCGGATCGGGCCGGCCGAGACCAGGTTGACGCGGATCCCCTGCGGCCCGAGGTCGCGCGCGAGATACCGCGCGGTGGACTCGAACGCCGCCTTCGCGACGCCCATCCAGTCGTAGACGGGCCACGCGTAGCGTGCGTCGAACGTGAGGCCGACGAGGCTCGAGCCGCGCGTGAGCAGCGGCTGGGACGCCACCGCGAGCGCCTTGAGCGAGTACGCGCTGACGTGGACGGCGGTCGCGACGTCCTCCCACTGCCCCGCCAGGAAGTTGCCCCCCATGACGGACTGCGGCGCGAACCCGATGGAGTGGACGACCCCGTCGAGGTGGTCCGTGTGCTCACGGACGCGGTCGGCGAGCGCCGCCAGGTCGTCCTCCGACGTGACGTCGAGCTCGACGACGGGTGCCGCGTGCGGCAGGCGCCGCGCGATCGCCTGCGTGAGGCGCAGCTGACGTCCGAAGGACGTCAGCACGACGGTCGCGCCCTGCTCCTGCGCCAGGCGTGCGACGTGGAACGCGATCGAGCTGTCCGTCAGGACGCCGGTGACGAGCAGGGTCTTGCCCTCGAGCAGTGCCATGGTCCAGGTGCCTCTCGGTCGGGTGGGCCGGGCGCGGGGCGCCGGCGCGGGGGGTGGGTGGGTCAGTGCCCCATGCCGAGGCCGCCGTCGACGGGCAGCACGGCGCCGCTGACGTAGGCGGCGCCGTCGGAGGCGAGGAACTGCACGGCGGCGGCCACCTCGTCCGCGTGACCGAAGCGGCCGGCGGGGATGGAGCCGAGGTAGGCCTGCTGCCGGTCCTCGGGCAGAGCCTTGGTCATGTCGGTGTCGATGAAGCCGGGAGCGACCACGTTCGCGGTGATGCCACGACCACCGAGCTCGCGCGTCACCGAGCGGGCCATGCCGACCAGGGCCGCCTTGGACGACGCGTAGTTGACCTGCCCGGGCGAGCCGTACATGCCGACGACGGAGGAGATGAGGACGATGCGGCCGCGTCGCAGCCGGATCATCCCCTTGCTCGCGCGCCGCACCACGCGGAAGGCACCCGTGAGGTTCACGTCGACGACGTCGGCGAAGTCCTCGTCCGTCATGCGCATGAGCAGGCCGTCGCGCGTGACGCCCGCGTTCGCGACCAGCACCTCGACCGGCCCGTGCGCGGCCTCGACCTGGGTGAACGCGGCGTCGACGGAGGCGGTGTCGCGCACGTCGCCGATGACCTCGAGGACGCCGTCGGGGGCGCCGCCGGACCGGACGATCGTGGCGACGCGGTCGCCCGCGGCGACGAAGCGCTCCGCGATGGCACGACCGATGCCGCGGTTGGCACCGGTCACCAGCACGCTCCGGGGGGCGCGGGCGGTCGGGTCGGCGGGCGTGGTCTCGGGTGTCGTCGCAGGCACGGGACACGACGCTAGCCGACGGCCGGGCGTCGCACCGGGGTGCCCGCCGTCCTGAGTTGCGGCGCCCCCGTTGTGGGAGGCCCACAAAGTGTGGGTCCGACCACGTCGAGCAGCCCCCGCCCCGCACGGCGCCTACCATCGGGGAGTGAGCACACGTCGTCGCGCCGCGCGGGCCGAGCCGGAGGTGCACCGCATCACGTCGGCCCCCGAGCCCCTGGCAGACGATCTCGCGCGCCGTCAGCACCGCTACCTGTGGCAGATGGGCGTGCGTGTCGTGTGCTTCGTCGCGGCGGGCCTGCTGTGGTCGCACGTCCCGGTGGCCGTGTCGCTCACGCTCATCACCGCCGCCGCCGTGCTGCCCTACGTCGCGGTGCTGCTGGCCAACGCCGGCCGCGAGCGGCGCGACACGTCCGACGTGTTCTTCGAGGCGCGCGAGATCGGCCCCGCCCCGCGTCACGACGGGCTGGAGGACGGCCGGTGACCGCCGCGACCCCGGGCCCGGACGCGACCCCCGACACCGTGGGCGAGCTCGTCTGCAGCGCCCGCAGCTGCCGGGCCGTCCCCGGCTGGGGCGTCCTGTGGAACAACCCGAAGCTGCACACCCCCGAGCGGCGCAAGGTCTGGCTCGCGTGCGACGCGCACCGTGAGCACCTGTCGGAGTACCTGCGCGTGCGTGACTTCCTGCGCGACGTGGTCCGGGTCGACGAGCTGGTCCGGGCCGAGCCGTGAGCACCGCAGGACCCGCGGCCGCCGACCTGCGCGCCGCGGCCCGGCGGCAGGCCGTCGGGCTGGTGCTCGTGGCCGTCGTCGTCGCGGTGACGTGCACCTTCCTCGGGCGGTGGCAGTGGCAGCGGCACGTCGACCGCGACGCCGCCATCGCCGTCGTCGAGGCGAACTACGCGGCGGCGCCCGTCGACCTCGCGGACGTCGTCCCGGATCCCGACGCCGTGCTGCCCGACACCGACGCGTGGCGCTCGGTCGAGGTCAGCGGCCGGTACCTCGACGACGCGACCGTGCTGCTGCGCAACCGGCCCGTCGACGGCACCCCCGCCTACCACGCCCTCGTGCCGTTGCTGGTGACGGACGCCGCGCCGCGCGACGCCGGCGACCCGGTCGCCGCGGGACGTGTGCTCGTCGTCGACCGCGGCTGGGTGCCCACGGGTGCGGACGGGTCCGTCGACGTCGACGTGCCGGCGCCGCCGCGCGGCGACGTGACGGTCACCGTCCGGCTGCGCCCGGGCGAGGCCACGAGCAGCCGTGACGCCCCGGCCCGGCAGGTGCAGGCCATCGCGCCCGCCCAGGTGCTCACCGCGGGCGGCGTCGAGGGCGAGCCCTACGCGGCCTACGGCGCGCTCGTGCGCGAGCAGCCGGCCGCCGCCGAGCCGCTCGGCGCGCTGGCCGCCCCGAGCACCGACCCCGGCTCGCACCTGTCGTACGCGTTCCAGTGGTGGGTCTTCGCCCTCGGTGCCCTCGCGGCCTTCGGCGTGGCCGCGCGGCGCGAGTGGACGTCCGTGGTCAGGGTGGGCGACGGGCCGGACACGCTGCGGCCGCCACGGCCGCGCCGCGCGCGCGGGCGCGACGAGCTCGACGAGGACGCCGAGATCGCCGCGCACGAGGCGCGCGACGTCACCGCTCAGGCCAGCGCGATGAGGTCCAGGTAGTCGGCGCTCCACAGGTCCTCGTCGCCGTCCGGCAGCAGCAGGACCCGCTCGGGCTCGAGGGCCGCGACCGCGCCCTCGTCGTGGCTGACGAGCACGACGGCGCCCTGGTAGCCGCGCAGCGCGGCGAGGATCTCCTCGCGCGAGGCCGGGTCGAGGTTGTTCGTCGGCTCGTCGAGCAGCAGCACGTTGGCGCTCGACACGACGAGCGTCGCCAGGGCAAGGCGGGTCTTCTCACCGCCCGAGAGCACGCGCGCCGGCTTGTCGGCGTCGTCCCCCGAGAACAGGAACGAGCCCAGGACGGACCGCACCTGGGTGTCGGTGAGGTCGGGTGCCGCGGTGCGCAGGTTCTCCAGGACGGTGCGGCCCAGGTCGAGCGTCTCGTGCTCCTGCGCGTAGTACCCGAGCTTGAGGCCGTGACCCGGCTTGACCTCACCGGTGTCGGGCTCCTGCAGACCGCCGAGCATGCGCAGCAGCGTCGTCTTGCCGGCACCGTTGAGGCCCAGGACGACGACCTTGCTCCCCCGGTCGATCGCGAGCGAGACGTCCGTGAAGACCTCCTGCGAGCCGTACGACTTCGACAGCCCCTCCGCCGTCAGGGGGGTGCGCCCGCACGGTGCCGGGTCGGGGAACCGGAGCCGGGCCACCTTGTCCGACGCGCGGACCGCGTCGAGGCCCGACAGCATGCGCTCGGCACGGCGGGCCATGTTCTGCGCGGCGACCGCCTTGGTGGCCTTGGCGCGCATCTTGTCGGCCTGCGCCATGAGCGTCGCGGCCTTCTTCTCGGCGTTGGCCCGCTCGCGGCGCCGGCGCTTCTCGTCCGTCTCGCGCTGCAGGATGTACGCGTCCCAGCCCAGGTTGTACAGGTCGAGCTGCGAGCGGTTCGCGTCGAGGTAGAACACCTTGTTGACGGTCGCGCGCAGCAGCTCGACGTCGTGGCTGATGACGACGAACCCGCCCGGGTAGCTCTTGAGGTACTCGCGCAGCCACACGATGGAGTCGGCGTCGAGGTGGTTGGTCGGCTCGTCGAGCAGCAGCGTGTCCGCTCCCGAGAACAGGATGCGCGCGAGCTCGACCCGGCGGCGCTGACCACCGGACAGCGTGCCGAGGTTCTGCCCGAGGACGCGGTCGTCGAGCCCGAGCGCTGCCGTGATGCGGTGCGCCTCGCTCTCGGCCGCGTACCCGCCGGCGGCGGTGAACCGCGCCTCGAGCCGCGTGTAGCGGTCCATCGCCTTGTCGCGCGTCGCGTCGTCCGCCGACGCCATGGCGACCTCGGTCTCGCGCATCGACGCCAGGACGGCGTCGAGGCCGCGGGCGCCCAGCACCCGGTCCATCGCGAGCTGCGTGAGGTCGCCCGCGCTCGGGTCCTGGGGCAGGTAGCCCACGTCGCCGCTGCGCGAGATCGTCCCGCCGGTCGGCTGGGTCTCCCCGGCCAGGGTCTTGGTCAGGGTGGTCTTGCCCGCACCGTTGCGGCCGACGAGACCGATGCGGTCGCCGGAGGCGATCCGGAAGGTCGTCGGTTCCAGCAGGACGCGGGCGCCGACGCGCAGCTCCACGCCCGAAGCGGTGATCACAGGGGTGTTCCTCGGTTTCCTACGAGAAGACCGGGTGGGTTCTGGCCCCCGGCACAAACGCCGACCATCGTACCCAGCCGCTAGCGTGGCGAGCGGTCGGGCGTCCGACCTCCACCTCATCCTCACCGGGAGCCACCGCATGCCCACCAGTCCCGCGGACGACAGCCCCACCCGGACGGACACCTCAGCACCCGGCACGGCGGTGCCGGGCCTCCTCGCTCATCCGCCGGCTCCCCGGGTCGCGCGGCGCACCAGCACGGACGTCGCGCTCGTCGCGACGTTCGCGGCGTTCGTCGCCGCGTGCGCACTGGTCCCGGCGATCCCGACCGGGTCCGGCGTGCCGATCACGCTGCAGACGTTCGGCGTCGTCGTCGCGGGCCTCGTGCTCGGGGCGCGCCGCGGGTTCCTCGCGATCGCGCTGTACCTGGTCGTCGGTCTCGCGGGCGTCCCGGTCTTCGCCGAGATGACCGGCGGCCTCGGCGTGCTCGGCAAGCCGTCCGTCGGCTACCTGCTCGCGTTCCCGCTCGCGGCGGCCGCCGCGGGGTGGCTCGGCGGTCTCGCGCTGCGGGCGCGTCCGGTGTGGCGCTACCCGCTGCTCGTCGCGGCGGGGCTCGGCTCGTCGTTCCTCGTGACGCACCCCGCGGGCGTCCTCGGGCTCATGGCGCGCCTGGGCGTCACGGCCCGCGAGGCGCTCGCGATCGACGTCGTCTACTGGCCCGGCGACGTCGTGAAGAACCTGCTCGCGGCCGGGGTCACGCTCGCCGTGCTCCGCGCGTTCCCCGACCTGCGCCGCGACCGGCGCTGACCGCCGTGATCGAGCTCGACGCCGCCGAGGTCACCGCCTGGTCCCCCGACCCGGCCGGCGGCCCCGACCGCGTCGTGCGGCTCCTCGGCCCGGTGTCGCTGCGGCTGACCGAACGGCACGTCGCCGTCGTCGGTGCCAACGGGTCCGGCAAGTCGACGCTCGCGCGCCTGCTCAACGGGCTCGTCCTGCCGTCGGCGGGGCGCGTGCGCGTCGACGGCCTCGACACCGTCGCCGACGGTGCGGCGGTGCGGCGCCACGTCGGCTTCGTGTTCACCGACCCCGACGCGCAGATCGTGATGCCGACACCCGTCGAGGACGTCGCGCTGTCCCTGCGGCGCGCGGTGCCGGACGCCCGCGAGCGCGAGGTGCGTGCCCTCGAGGTGCTGTCCCGGTACGGCCTGGCGGACCGCGCGCACGTCTCCGTGCACGCGCTGTCCGGCGGGCAGCGCCAGCTGCTCGCGCTGGCGGCGGTCCTCGCGACGGAGCCGACCGTGCTCGTGTGCGACGAGCCCACGACGCTGCTCGACCTGCGCTGGCGCACGCACGTGGACGCGTTGCTGGCGTCGCTCCCCCAGCAGGTGGTCGCCGTGACGCACGACCTCGAGGCGGCGGAGCGGGCGGACCGGGTGCTGGTCGTCGACGCCGGCCGGGTCGTCGCCGACGACGTCCCCGGACCGGCCCTCGGGCACTACCGCACGCTCATGGGTGCCACGCCGCCCACCGTTCCCGTCCACGGCGCCAGGCCCGGCGCCGCAGGGGCGTCGTGACGCGCGGCCGCCCGCTGCGCGCTCCGTGGGCGGGGCCCCTGGGGCTGCACCATCCCGGCTCCAGCGTCGTCCACCGCCTGCCCGCATCGGTCAAGCTCCTGCTGCTCGCGGTGACGGGCGTCGCCGTCGTCCTGCCGGCGGGTCCGGCGGTGGCGGCCGCGGGTCTCGGTCTCGTGGTCCTCGTGACAGCGGTGGCGCGCGTGCCGTGGCATCGTGCGACGCGTGGGCTGCTGCACGTGCTCCTGACCGCGGCCGTGCTCGGTGGCTACCAGACGTGGGTGCGCGGACCGGCGCTGGGCGCCGAGGTCGCGCTCGACCTCCTCACGCTCGTGCTGGCCGGGGCCCTCGTGACGGCCACAACCCGGGCCGACGACCTCCTCGCGGTCGTCGCGCGCGCCGCGCGTCCGCTGCGGCACGTCGGACTGCCTCCCGAGACGGTCGTGCTCGCCGTCGGGCTGTTCCTGCGGACCGTCCCCGTACTGGTCCAGGTCATGGGCGAGGCGCGCGACGCCGCCCGCGCCCGCGGGCTGGACCGTGACCCGCGCGCCGTCGTCGTCCCGGCGGCCGTTCGCATGGTCGGCCACGCCCGCACGACGGGCGACGCCCTGGCGGCCCGCGGCCTGGGTGACTGAGGGGCGCCGCGGGCCCACCCGCACGGGTCCCCGCTGCCCGCGCGCGGTCAGGCCGCCCGCACTACCGTGTGCCCGTGACTTTCAGCGACGGCGGGAACTTCGAGGGCGGGCGGGTCAGGCGCCACGGCGGCGGCCGGGCGGTGGCGGGCGGTGGCGGTCTCATCGGGATCATCGCGCTGGCGATCTACCTGTTCACCGGGCAGGACATGTCCGGGTTGGTGGACGGCGGCCAGCAGGGCGGCCAGAGCGCGCCCACCGGTGTGGTCGAGGAGTGCACCGTCGAGCAGGCGAACACCGATCCCCTGTGCCGGTTCTCCGCCACAGTGCAGTCCCTGGACGCGTTCTGGGGGGCGACGGTCCCGGCCGGCACGTCGTTCGTGGCCCCGACGGCCAACGAGTTCACAGGAGGCATCTCGACAGGCTGCGGTCAGGCCTCGTCGTCCACCGGTCCGTTCTACTGCCCGCCCGACCAGGGCATCTACCTCGACGTCTCGTTCTTCGAGGTGCTCCAGCAGCAGTTCGGCGCCCAAGGCGGGCCGCTGGCGGAGATGTACATCTACGCGCACGAGTACGGGCACCACATCCAGAACCTCACGGGCGTCTTCGACGCCGCCGACCGCAGCGGGGGCGGCGCCGAGTCGGACTCCGTGCGCATCGAGCTGCAGGCCGACTGCTACGCCGGCATGTGGGCCGGCGACGCAGCGACGCGAGAGGATCCCGACCGACCGGGCGTGACGTTCCTCGAACCCCCCACGGCCGGGGAGCTCGCGCAGGCGCTGGACGCCGCCGCCTCGGTGGGCGACGACCATATCCAGCAGCAGTCCGGCGGCGGGGTCGACCCCGACACCTGGACCCACGGGTCGAGCGAGCAGCGCCAGAAGTGGTTCACCATCGGTTACGAGCAGGGCTCGCTCGCGGCCTGCGACACCTTCGCGGCCACCGACCTCTGAGCGCTCCTGGGCGTCGGTCCCTCGACCGCCGACCCGTAGGGTGGTGCCGTGGAGGTCGATCCCCCGGTCGTCGTGCCGACGTCGCCGGTCGAGAGCGTCGACCGTGCGCTGCGCACGCTCGAGACGGTCGCGTCCGCGGGTCCGGGCGGGGTCTCGCTCGCGGACCTGTCCGCGAGCCTCGGCGTGCACAAGACGACCGTGCACCGCTCGCTCGCCGCGCTGCGCCACCGCGACTACGTCTCGCAGGACCCCACGACCGGCAGGTACTCCCTCGGGCCGGCAGGCGTGGGTCTCGCGGACCGGTACTTCTCCGAGAACGACCTGCCCGCGCGCCTGCACGGCGCGCTCGTCGCCGTGTGCTCGGCGACCAACGAGCTCGTGCACCTCGGGGTGCTCAACGGCGTCCACGTCGTCTACCTGGACAAGGTCGAGCCGGACCGTCCGGTGCGGGTCTGGTCCGCCGTCGGGCGGCGCAACTGGGCGGCGACGACCGCGCTCGGCCGGGCGCTCCTCGCGTTCGGCACGACGCCCGAGGCGGCCCTGGACGTGTACGCGAGCGCCGTCCGCCCGGCCGGACGGATCACGGCCACCGCTCTGGCCACCGAGCTGGAGGCGGCCCGGTCGCGCGGCTACGCGACGGAGGTCCAGGAGAACGAGCCCGGCATCGCGTGCCTCGCGGTGCCGCTGCTGCGCGGCGGGCGTCCCGTGGCAGCGCTCAGCGTCACCGCCCCGGCGGACCGCATGACTCCCGAGCGCATGACGACGCTGCACGAGCGCGTGGTCGCCGTCGCGACGCCGCTGCTGCCCACGGGGCTCGCGCTCCACGTCTGACGCGCCCGTCCCCGTGGGGCCCGGGCACACCGCCATGGCATGCTTGTTCCGCAGACCGCCACTAGCGTTCCGCTAGACGAAACGGAGCATCATGGCCGACATCCTCGAGCAGCTCGCCGCCCACCGCCTGGTCCCCGTCGTCGTGGTCGACGACGCCGCGGACGCCGCCGCCCTCGGCGAGGCCCTCGTCTCCGGTGGCCTGCCCGTCGCCGAGGTCACCTTCCGCACCGCCGCGGCAGCCGACGCGATCCGCGTGCTGGCCGAGCGCGGCGACGTGCTCGTCGGCGCGGGCACCGTCCTCACGCCCGCCCAGGTCGACCAGGCCGTCGCCGCGGGCGCCCGGTACGTCGTGTCCCCCGGCACGTCCCGCGCCGTCGTGGATCGCGCGCACGAGCACGGCGTGCCCGTGATCCCGGGCGCCGTCACCGCGACCGAGGTGCAGGCCGCCCTGGAGCTCGGCATCGAGACCGTGAAGTTCTTCCCGGCCGGGACGTCCGGCGGCAGCGCCGCCATCGCCGCGCTCGCCGCCCCCTTCGGCGGCGTGCGGTTCGTCCCCACGGGAGGCGTCGGCACGGCCAACCTCGGCGAGTACCTCGCGCTGTCGTGCGTCGCCGCCGTCGGGGGGTCGTGGATGGTCCCCCGCGACCTCGTGCGCGCCGGGGACGTCGACGCCGTCCGGTCGCTCGTGGCCGAGGCCGTCGCGCTCGCCGCGCGCCTGCGTCCCTGACCACCCCCGTCGAGGAGAGAACCATGCCCCTGCAGATCCGTCCCGCCGCCGACGTCCGCTACGACGCCGTCTCCCTCGGCGAGGTGATGCTCCGCCTCGATCCGGGCGAGGGCCGCATCCGCACCGCCCGCCAGTTCCGGGCCTGGGAGGGCGGCGGTGAGTACAACGTCGCGCGCGGGCTGCGTCGCGCGTTCGGCCTGCGCACCGCCGTGGTCACCGCCCTCGCCGACAACGAGATCGGCCGGCTGGTCGAGGACCTCATCCTCCAGGGCGGCGTCGACACGTCGTTCCTCACGTGGCTGCCCTACGACGGCATCGGGCGCTCGGTACGCAACGGCCTCAACTTCACCGAGCGGGGCTTCGGCGTGCGCGGCGCCGTCGGGGTCTCCGACCGCGGCCACACGGCAGCGAGCCAGCTCGGCCCGGACGACGTCGACTGGGACCACCTCTTCGGCGACCTCGGCGTGCGCTGGCTCCACACCGGCGGGATCTACGCGGCACTGTCCGAGACGTCCGCGCAGACGGTGATCGCCGCCGTGACCGCCGCGAAGCGGCACGGCACCGTCGTCTCGTACGACCTCAACTACCGGCCGAGCCTGTGGAAGGCCATCGGCGGGACCGCGCGCGCCCAGGAGGTCAACCGCGCGATCGCCCGCCACGTCGACGTCATGATCGGCAACGAGGAGGACTTCACCGCCGCGCTCGGGTTCGAGGTCGAGGGCGTCGACGCCGACCTCACGGCGATCGAGGTCGACTCGTTCGCGGGCATGATCGCCCGGGTCGCGCAGGAGTTCCCGAACTTCGAGGTCATCGCGACGACCCTGCGCACCGTCCGGAGCGCGACGGTCAACGACTGGGGCGCCATCGCGTGGTCGCCGCAGACGGGCGTGGTGCAGGCCACGCACCGGCCGGGCCTGGAGATCCTCGACCGCGTCGGCGGTGGGGACTCGTTCGCCTCGGGGCTCGTCTACGGCCTGCTCGACGGTCAGCCGCTGCAGACCGCGGTCGAGTACGGGGCCGCCCACGGCGCCCTGGCCATGACCACGCCGGGTGACACGACCATGGCGTCCGCTGCCGAGGTGATCAGGCTCGCCGGAGGCGGCGGGGCGCGCGTCGACCGCTGAGGCGCCCGCACGGAGCACGAGGGCCTCGCCGGTCGACCGGCGAGGCCCTCGTCGTGGTGCACGCTCAGATGTTGAAGCCGAGCGCCCGCATCTGCTCGCGGCCGTCGGGCGTGATCTTCTCCGGGCCCCACGGCGGCATCCACACCCAGTTGATGCGGAAGCCGTCGACGAGGCCGTCGAGCGCCTGGCCCGTCTGGTCCTCGATGACGTCCGTGAGCGGGCAGGCCGCCGACGTGAGCGTCATGTCGATGACGGCGGTGCTGGTCTGGTCGATGACGACGCCGTAGACCAGGCCGAGGTCGACGACGTTGATGCCGAGCTCGGGGTCGATGACGTCACGCATCGCCTCCTCGACGTCGGCCACCGTCGGCGGACCGGCAGGGGTGGTGATCGGTTCGGTGGTCATGCGTCCTCCGTCGTACGGGCTCCGGACAGGATGAGGGCGTCGTTCAGGGCGACCCAGCCGAGCTGGGCGCACTTCACGCGGGCGGCGTAGCGGGAGACCCCGGCGAACGCGATGGCGTCCCCGAGCGACTCCTCGGCGTCGTCGGACAGGCCGGCGCCGCGCGACTGCATCAGCTCGCGGAACGTGCCCGCGAGCCGGTCGACCGTGGGCAGGTCCTGGCCCGCGACGAGGTCGTGCAGCACCGAGATCGAGGCCTGGGAGATCGAGCACCCCTGCCCCTCCCACGCGACGTCGCGCACGACCGGCACGTCGCCGGAGGTGTCCACGTCGACGTGGAGGGTCACCTCGTCGCCGCACGTGGGGTTGACCTGGTGCGACGTCGCCGCGCAGGTGCCGTGGTCCGCCACCGCGACGCCCACGGCCGTCGCGCCCTCGGGCAGGCCGCGGCCGTGCGGGAACTTGGCGTGGTCGAGGATGACCTGCTGGTACAGCTGCTCCATGGCCGAGCTCATGCGGGCCTCCCTGCGGTCGTGGCGTCGTCCATCCCGAAGAACGCGCGGACCCCCGCGAGTGCTTCCCGGAACGCCGCGACGTCGTCGTCGGTCGTGTAGACGCCGGCCGACGCGCGCGCCGTCGCCGCGACGCCGAACCGGCGGTGCAGGGGCTGCGCGCAGTGGTGGCCGACGCGCACGGCCACACCGGCGTCGTCGAGGACCTGCCCCACGTCGTGGGCGTGGACGCCCTCGACGACGAACGACACGGCTGCCAGGCGGTCGACGTTCTCGGTCGGGCCGACGACCCGGACACCGGGCACGGATGCGACGGCGTCGAGCAGGAGGCCGGCGAGGTGGCGCTCGTGCGCGGCCACGCCCGCCATGCCCAGCTCCGAGAGGTACTGCGCCGCAGCGCCCAGCGCGACGGCCTGCGACACCATCTGCGTCCCGGCCTCGAACCGCTGCGGCGGCGGGGCGTACGTCGTGGTCTCCATGGTGACGACCTCGACCATGGAGCCACCGGTCGTGACCGGCGGCATGGCCTCGAGCAGCTCGCGCCGCCCGTACAGGGCGCCGACGCCGGTGGGGCCGTACATCTTGTGGCCGGAGAACGCCGCGAAGTCCACGCCGAGGGCCCCCAGGTCCACCGGCAGGTGCGGCACGGACTGGCAGGCGTCGAGCACCGTGAGCGCCCCGACCTCGCGGGCTCGTGCGACGAAGGCGTCGACGGGCGTGATCGCGCCGGTGACGTTCGAGGCGTGCGTGAACGCCAGCACGCGGGTGCGGTCGGTGACGACCGTGGCGAGGTCCTCGACGCGGATCCGCCCGTCGTCGTGGACGCCCAGCCAGCGCAGCGTGGCACCGGTCCGCGCGGCCAGCTCCTGCCACGGCACGAGGTTCGCGTGGTGCTCGGCCTCGGTGACGACGATCTCGTCGCCCGGCGCGAGCGCGAACCGGCGGGCGACCTCTCCCCCGCGTCCCAGGGACGCGTTGGACATCGCGTACGCCACGAGGTTGACGGCGGCCGTCGCGTTCGACGTCCACACGAGCTCGCCCGGGGACGCGCCGACGAAGCCGGCGACGCGGGCGCGCGCGTCCTCGAACGCCTCGGTCGCCTCCTCGGCGAGCTGGTGCGCGCCGCGGTGCACGGCCGCGTTGCGGCGCACGTAGAAGTCCTGCTCGGCGTCGAGGACGACCTCGGGCTTCTGCGACGTGGCAGCGCTGTCGAGGTAGACCAGGGGCCGGCCGTCGCGCAGCGTGCGCTCGAGCAGCGGGAAGTCGGCCCGCACGGCGGCGAGCTCGCCGGCCGACAGGGTCGCGGCGTCAGCAGGAGCGGGCCGCAGCGGCTCGAGCGTGCTGGTCATGGGGTCCTCCGGGCGGACGGGAGGCGGCCGGCGGTGCGCGGGACACGCAGTGGCGACGGTCGCCAGGGACGACGGGTGCGACGGCCGCCGGGTCCCCCCGGCGGCCGTCGCGACGGTCTCAGACCGACGTGCCGGCCGGCAGGAACCGGTCGTAGCCCTCGTTCTCGAGGCGCTCGGCGAGCTCGGGGCCGCCCTCCTCGGCGATCCGGCCGTCGACGAAGACGTGCACGAAGTCGGGCTGGATGTAGCGCAGGATGCGCGTGTAGTGCGTGATGAGGAGCACACCCACGTCGCCACCGGCCTTGACGCGGTTGACGCCCTCGGACACGACGCGCAGCGCGTCGACGTCGAGACCCGAGTCGGTCTCGTCGAGGATCGCGAAGCGCGGCTTGAGGAGCTCCATCTGGAGGATCTCGTGACGCTTCTTCTCGCCACCGGAGAAGCCCTCGTTGACGGACCGCTCCGCGAACGTGGCGTCCATCCGCAGGGCGTCCATGGCGCCGCGCATGTCCTTGACCCACGAGCGCAGCGGCGGCGCCTGACCGTCGATCGCGGTCTTGGCAGTCCGCAGGAAGTTCGAGACGGACACGCCGGGGACCTCGACGGGGTACTGCATGGCGAGGAACATGCCGGCGCGGGCACGCTCGTCGACGCTCATCGCGAGGACGTCCTCACCGTCGAGCAGCACGCTGCCCGACGTGATCTGGTACTTCGGGTGCCCGGCCAGCGAGTACGCCAGCGTGGACTTGCCGGACCCGTTGGGGCCCATGATGGCGTGGGTCTCGCCGCTGCTCACGGTGAGGTCGACGCCGCGCAGGATGGGCTTGGGGCCCTCCTTCGTCTCGACGCTGACGTGCAGGTCGCGGATCTCCAGGGTGGACATCGGGGTACTCCTCGGGTTCAGAGCGGCGCGTCGACGTCGACGAGCACACGCTCGCCGTCGACGGTCACGGGGTAGACGGGGACGGGCTTGATCGCGGGCGGCGACAGCGGCTTGCCGGAGCGCAGGTCGAACCTCGACCCGTGCAGCCAGCACTCCACCGTGCAGTCCTCGACCTCGCCGTCGGACAGGGAGACGGCACCGTGCGAGCAGATGTCGCTGATCGCGTGCCAGTCGCCGGACTCGTCACGGACGACGGCGACCTCGACGGGTCCCGTCTCGCCCTCGAGCTCGACGCGCAGCGCGCCGGCGACGGGCACGTCCGCGGTGTAGCAGGCCAGCTGGGCGCTCATGCACGCTCCGTGGAGAGCGCGGCCTCCGAGCCCTCGACGCGCGGCTCGGTGCCGAGGATCGCGGACATGGACTTCTCGAGCTCCGCGTCGATGGCGGCGGTGAGCCGCTCCTCGACCTCGGGCACGCCGATCTCCTGGATGAGCTCGGCGAAGAAGCCGCGGACCACGAGGCGACGCGCGTCGGTCTCGGGGATGCCGCGCGAGCGCAGGTAGAAGAGCTGCTCGTCGTCGAACCGGCCGGTGGCGCTGGCGTGGCCGGCACCCTCGATGAGGCCCGTCTCGATCTCCAGGTTCGGCACCGAGTCCGCGCGCGCACCGTCCGTCAGCACGAGGTTGCGGTTGAGCTCGTAGGTGTCCGTGCCCTCGGCGGCCGCGCGGATCAGCACGTCGCCGACCCACACCGTGTGGGCGCCGACGCCCTGCAGCGCCCCCTTGTACGTCACGCGGGACACGCAGTTCGGGACCGCGTGGTCGACGAACAGGCGGTGCTCCTGGTGCTGCCCCGCGTCGGCGAAGTACAGCCCGAGCGCCTTGACGGACCCGCCCTCGCCGACGAACTCGGTGTCGGGGGTGACGCGCACGACGTCGCCGCCGAGCGTGACGACGATGTGCTTCACGGACGCGTCGCGGCCGATCCGCACGCGGTGGCTCGCGGCGTGGACCGAGCCGGAGGCCCAGTCCTGCACCGACACCACCGTGAGGTGCGCACCGTCCTCGGCGACGATCTCGACCGTCTCGGTGAGGTTGGCGTGCCCGACGTGGTCGAGCACGACGACGCCCTGCGACAGCGGCTCGGCGTGGACCAGCAGGTGCGTGGCCGTCGGCTCGAGCGGCGCGTCGGCCAGGCCGGCGCCCTCGACGCCCTCGACGACGATCGACGTCACCTTGGAGGACACCGACTCGCGCGGCAGCGTCACGACGGTCGCGCGGTCGAACGACGCCCACGCGGTGGCCGCGGCCCGGTCGCCGGGCTTCCCGGCGGTGCCGAGGCGCGCGTCGTCACGGTCGACGATCTCGACGCGGGCCTCGGGCGACTCGACGACGGTCGTCAGGACGCCGCGGCCGGTCAGGATGCCCTCGCTCGCGGCCGCGAACAGACCGGCGAAACGGTCGACCGGGGCGAAGCGCCACTCCTCCTCGCGCCCGGTGGGCACGGGGAAGTCGGCGACGTCGAAGCTCGTGGGCCGCGACGCGCGCGACGACTCGGGCACGAGCCCGCCGTGCGTGTGGGCGCCGTCGGCGACGGCGCGGGAGTGGTCCGTCGAGAGGCCCGCGGCGGGCGTCTCGTTCGTGGTGGTCGTCATCAGCCGACGGCCCCTTCCATCTGCAGCTCGATGAGGCGGTTGAGCTCGAGCGCGTACTCCATGGGCAGCTCGCGCGCGATGGGCTCGACGAACCCGCGCACGATCATGGCCATGGCCTCGGTCTCGGTCATGCCTCGGGACATGAGGTAGAACAGCTGGTCCTCGCTCACGCGGGACACCGTGGCCTCGTGGCCCATCGACACGTCGTCCTCGCGGACGTCGACGTACGGGTAGGTGTCCGAGCGCGAGATCTGGTCCACGAGCAGCGCGTCGCACAGCACGTTGGACGCCGAGTGCTCGGCTCCCTCGAGGATCTGCACGAGCCCGCGGTACGACGTCCGCCCGCCGCCGCGCGCGACCGACTTCGAGACGATCGACGACGACGTGTGCGGTGCGGCGTGCACCATCTTCGAGCCCGCGTCCTGGTGCTGGCCCTCACCCGCGAACGCGATCGAGAGCGTCTCGCCGCGTGCGTGCTCCCCCATGAGGTAGATCGCGGGGTACTTCATGGTCACCTTGGAGCCGATGTTGCCGTCGACCCACTCCATCGTCGCGCCCTCGGCCGCGGTCGCCCGCTTGGTCACGAGGTTGTAGACGTTGTTCGACCAGTTCTGGATGGTCGTGTACCGCACGCGGGCGTTCTTCTTGACGATGATCTCGACGACGGCCGAGTGCAGCGAGTCCGACTGGTAGATCGGCGCGGTGCAGCCCTCGACGTAGTGCACGTAGGAGCCCTCGTCCGCGATGATGAGCGTCCGCTCGAACTGGCCCATGTTCTCGGTGTTGATCCGGAAGTAGGCCTGCAGCGGGATCTCGACGTGCACGCCCGGCGGCACGTAGACGAACGAGCCGCCCGACCACACCGCGGTGTTGAGTGCGGCGAACTTGTTGTCCCCGGACGGGATGACCGAGCCGAAGTACTGCTCGAAGATCTCCGGGTGCTCGCGCAGCGCGGTGTCGGTGTCGAGGAAGATGACGCCCTGCTCCTCGAGCGACTCCTGGATCTGGTGGTAGACGACCTCGGACTCGTACTGCGCCGCGACGCCCGAGACGAGCCGCTGCTTCTCGGCCTCGGGGATGCCGAGCCGGTCGTACGTGTTCTTGATGTCCTCGGGCAGGTCCTCCCAGCTGGTGGCCTGCTTCTCGGTGGACCGCACGAAGTACTTGATGTTGTCGAAGTCGATGCCCGACAGGTCCGCGCCCCACCAGGGCATGGGCTTCTTGTCGAACAGCCGCAGGGCCTTCAGGCGCGTCCTGAGCATCCACTCGGGCTCGTTCTTGAGCCGCGAGATGTCGCGCACGACGTCCTCGGACAGGCCGCGGCGCGCGACCGAGCCGGCGACGTCGGGGTCGTGCCAGCCGAAGGTGTAGTTGCCGATGGAGGCGATCGCCTCGTCCTGGCTCAGCGGCTCTGCGGCCGCCGGCCGGGTGGCCGTGTCGTCCGTGGGTGCGCTCATCGTGTCGGTCCTTCCGTCGAGTGCACGGGGGCTGGGGGGGTCGGGGTCGGTGCGGGGACGGCCGTCTCGGCCGTCCCGCCGAGGACGGGGTCGTCAGGGGGTCCGGTACCGCCGGGCGTCGCCGCCCGGGTCGGGACGGTCGGGATGCTCGTGGTGCACACGTGGCCGCCGGACGTCAGGGTCGACAGCCGCTGCACGTGCACGCCGAGCAGACGGCCGAACGCGCGTGCCTCGGCCTCGCACAGCTGGGGGAACTGCGCCGCCACCTCCTGCACCGGGCAGTGGCCCTGGCACAGCTGCACGACGGACGTGCCGGGCACCGGACGCACGGACGCGGCGTAGCCGTCCCCGGCCAGCGCGCGCGCGAGCGCCTCGGCACGAGCCGCGACGTCCGGGCCCGCGGCGTCCACCGCGGCGGCGTGCCGGTCCTCGAGCTCACGCACGCGGTGCTCGGCGAACTGCTCCACGGCCTGCGGCCCGGCCGCGCGCGCGAGGAACCCCAGCGCGTCGGCGGCGATCTCGGCGTAGCGGTGCGACAGCGCCGTCTGCCCCTGGCCGGTGACGACGTAGCGGCGTGCGGGACGGCCGCGGCCGCGGGCCGCGGCACGGCCGCGGTGGACGGCGACCTGGTCGGCGAGCTCGAGCGCCTGCAGGTGGCGGCGCACGCCGGCGGCAGCGAGGTCGAGCGCGGACGCGAGGTCCGCGGCGCTGACGGGCCCGTCGGCGGCCACGATCTGCAGGATGCGCCGGCGCGTGGACGCCTCGCTCACCGCGTCGGGGGTGCGGTCGACGACAGGCGTGGGACCTGTCATGCGCACCTCCGGGAGCCAGGCGTGGACCCCGTGGCGGGTCCGGACGCGACGAACGCAGAACTGCGTTCGATATCGGCAACATCCTTGTTGCCGAAATCCATCCCCGCAAGCAAGGCGTACCTTCGTCGGACCCCCGCACGCGCGTGCCGCGTGCCTCACGTCACACCCGGGCGGCGGCCTGCCAGGCGTCGTGCTCCGCGCCGCTGCGCGCGGCGCCGGTGCTCGCTGCGCGGCTGCTCGCCGCCGCGAGCGCGATCCGGCTCGACTCGATCTGGTCCGCCGGTGCACCGTCGCGGGCGCGGCGCTCGAGCGCCGACGTGAACAGGTGGACCGCCTCCACGCACCGACCCGCGTCGTAACGCACCTTGCCCTGCCCCTGGTCGGCGAACGCGAGGACCGCCGAGCAGTCGCGCCGGGTCGCCTCGTCGACGTCGTGACGGACGATCGCGGCCTGCGCAGCACGGCGGACCGCGTCCACGACGACGTCCGCGGCGTCGAGCCGGTGGCGCCAGTGGAGCACCTGCGCGAGCCGCAGCAGGGGCCGCCACGTTGCCGCCGGCACGTCGTGACCACCCGGGCGTGGGACGTGCTCGAGCGACGCGGGGCCACCGTGGCGCGCGACGTCCGACCACGCGAGCTGCTCCGCCGAGGCGAGCGCCCCGAGGATCCGGAGCCACACCACGCGCTCACCGTCACCGTCGACCCCGCGGCGCTCGAGGAGCTCCACGTGCTCCCACGTCGCGGTCACGTCCAGCGGGACCTCGCGCAGGGTCGTCGTGTCGATGCGGTACGTGACCACGGAGCCTCCCGGCCGGTCTGGACGCGCGGGGATGATCCGGACGCACCCCCCTGCGCGCCGTAGGTTAGGGCGGCCCGCGCACGCGCCGTGCGCCGTGTCCACGACCAGGACACCTCCCACGGAGCACGCCCCGGGCACGAGCGCCTAGACTCGCGCCCCGTGCCGCACTCCCCCGCCGTCGAGGTCCGCGGCCTCGTCAAGAGGTACGACGGACGCGCCGTCGTCGACGGCCTCGACCTGTCCGCGGCCGCCGGTCGCGTGACGGCCGTCCTCGGCCCCAACGGCGCCGGCAAGACGACCACCGTCGAGTGCTGCGAAGGGCTGCGTGCACCCGACGGCGGCACCGTCCGCGTCCTGGGGCTCGACCCGGTCGCCGACGGCGCCGCGCTGCGGCCCGTCATCGGCGTGATGCTGCAGGACAGCGGCCTGCCGACGGGCGTGCGGGCCCGCGAGATGCTGGACCACGTCGCCCGCATGTACGCGGCTCCGCTGGACACCGACGCGCTCGCCGACCGGCTCGGCCTGGGCGCCTTCGCGCGCACCACGGTGCGCCGCCTGTCGGGTGGGCAGCGGCAGCGCCTCGCGCTGGCCGTGGCGGTCGTCGGGCGTCCGCGCGTGGTCTTCCTCGACGAGCCGAGCGCCGGCATGGACCCGCAGTCCCGGCTCGCCGTGTGGGAGCTGGTGCGCGAGCTGCGCGACGGCGGCGCCGCCGTCATCCTCACCACGCACCTCATGGAGGAGGCCGAGGACCTCGCCGACCACGTCGTGGTCGTCGACCACGGCCGGGTCCTCGCGCAGGGCAGCGTCCCCGAGCTGCTCGCGGCCGGGGCCGAGCCGCAGGGCGCGGCGACGCTGGCCGTGCACGCGGCGGGCGACGTCGACCCTGTGGGGCTGCGCGAACACCTGGGTGCCGGTTTCGCGGTCGAGCGCCGTTCCGGCTCGACGCTCGCCGTCACCGGCGCTGTGGATCCGGCGACCGTCGCCGCGGTCACGGCATGGTGCGCGGCGCACGACGTGCTGGTGACGCGGCTCGACCTGGGACGGCGCACGTTGGAGGACGTCTTCCTCGACCTCACCGGCCGGAGCCTGCGATGACCGCCCCGGTCCCGGACGCGGACGTGCAGCAGGCCGCCCCCGCCGTGCGACGCGTGCTCGCGCAGGCGGCGTTCGAGGCGCGCATGATCCTGCGCAACGGCGAGCAGGTGCTCGTCGCCGTCGTCATCCCGGTGCTCGCACTCGTCGGTCTCGTGAAGGGCACGTTCGTCGAGATCGACACCGACGGTCTCTCGCGCGCCGACTTCCTCACGCCGGGGGTGCTGGCCCTCGCCGTGATGACGGCGTCCTTCACGTCGCAGGCGATCGCCACGGCCTTCGACCGACGCAACGGGGTGCTGCGCCTCATGGCGACGACGCCGCTGGGGCGCGGCGGGCTGCTGGCGGGCAAGGTGCTCGGCGTCCTGGCCGTCGAGGCGGTGCAGGTGGTCCTGCTGGGCGCTGCCGCGTTCGCGCTGGGCTGGCGCCCCGACCCCGTGGGCGTCGTGCTCGCCCTGCTGGGTGTCGCGCTCGGGACGGGTGCGTTCACGGCGCTCGCCCTCCTCGTGGCCGGCACGCTGCGTGCCGAGGCCGTGCTCGCGCTGGCCAACCTGCTGCTGCTGGTGCTCGCGCTGGGCGGGGGCGTGATCGTCCCGGCCGAGCAGCTGCCCGGGCCGCTCGCGACCGTCGCCGCGTGGTTGCCGTCGGGTGCGCTCGGCGACGTCCTGCGCGGTGCGCTCGTCGACGGTGCGCTGCCGCTGCTCCCGGTGCTCGTGCTCGCGGGCTGGACCGTGGCGCTGGGTGCCCTGGCGGCGCGCCTGTTCCGCTGGCACTGAGCGCCTCGGGGCGTCGGCCGCGATGCCCGGCCGGTGAGACGTACACCGCACCCCGGGACCGCTCGTGGCGGCCGGAGCGTCGCACGCGCGACCTACGCTGGACCCCGTGACCGGCACCTTGCCCTCCCCCGACCCCACGTCCCGGAGCGAGCTCCCGCCCGGCGGGCGCCGCTCCGTCGTCGCCCGAGGCACGGACCTGCTCGACCGCCTCCGCCCGCGGTGGACGAGGCCGGCGGTCGTGGCGAACCTCGTGGCGCAGATCGGCATCGTCGTGACCGGGGGTGCGGTGCGACTGACCGGGTCCGGCCTCGGCTGCTCGGACTGGCCGTACTGCGAGCCGGGCCGGTTCACGCCCGAGTTCCACGCCGAGATGACGATCCACCCGCTCATCGAGTTCGGGAATCGCACCCTGACGGGGGTCCTCCTCGTCCTGGCGCTCGCCGTCGCGCTGCTCGCGGGGCTCGACCGGTCCCGCTCGCCGTCCTACCGCAGGCTCGCCTGGGCGCCGCTCGTGGGCGTCGTCGTGCAGGCCGTCGTCGGCGGGATCACCGTGCTCGTCGACCTGCACCCGGCGATCGTCGGGTCGCACTTCCTCATCTCCGCGGCGCTCATCGCCGTCTCCGCGTGGCTGGTCGTCCGCAGGCGTGAGGGCGACGGGCCAGTGGTGCCGGTCGTCGACGAACGCGTCCGCACGCTGGCGCGCGGGCTCGCGGTCCTCGGCGCGGTGGTCGTCGCACTGGGTGTCGTCGTGACGGGGGCAGGTCCGCACTCGGGCGACGAGGAGGTCGGCTACCGGTTCGCCGTCGACCCGTACGCGATGGCCCGGGTGCACGCGCTGTCCGTGTGGGCGTTCGTGGGGACCCTCGCCGTGATCCTGCTGCTGCTGGCCCGCGCACGTCGGGCCGTGACCGCGGGACCGGCGTACGAGCGTGCCGACGGTCGCGCGCAGCCCGCGCGGGGCATCGCCCCGGTCGGCGCCTCGGTGACGACGCTCGGTGCGTCCCACGCGCTGCGCTCGGGCCTCGTGCTCCTCGGCGTCACCCTCGGCCAGGGGCTCATCGGGTACGTGCAGCTGTTCACGGGGCTGCCGATCGCGCTGGTCAACCTGCACATGCTCGGAGCCGGCCTGCTGATCGCCGCGACCGCGTTCTTCCTCGGCACGCTGCGCCGCCGCGCCGCTTGAGCGGGGCGAGCCCGGGACCGCTCGGGTCCCGGGCTCGCCCGTCAGGCGGGAACGCGGCCGTCAGGCAGGCGTGACCTCGGTGAGGTTGGCCCAGCCGGCCGCGCGTGCGGCTGCCGCGGCGAGCACGCCCGTCACGGTGGTCGGGCTGTGCAGGCGCCCCGCCAGGACGCCGGCCACGGCGTCGTCGAGCGGCACCCACACGGGCACCATCGCCGCCTCCTCCTCGCCGCGCTCGTACCGCTCGTCGTCCGGCACGGGCGTGAGGTCGCGCGCGAGGAACACCGTGATGCGCTCGTCCGAGCCACCGGGCGAGCTGAAGTACTCCACGAGGCGCCACCACCGGCCGGCGACGAGGTCGGCCTCCTCGGCGAGCTCGCGTGCCGCGGCAGCGACGAGGTCCTCGTTCTCGACGTCGAGCAGCCCGGCCGACGGCTCCCACAGGACGTGCCGCACCGGGTGCCGGTACTGCGAGAGCAGCAGCACGCGGTCGTCGTCGTCGAGCGCGATCACCGCGACGGCCCCGGGGTGGTCGACGTACTCACGCACGACCTCGCCGTCGTCGAGACGCACCGTGTCGGACACCAGGTCCCACACCCGCCCGTCGTGCAGCAGTCGGTGCTCCACGACGTCCCGCTCGCACGGGACGTCGACGAGCGGCACGTCGCTCACGCGCCGGTCCGTGCCGCGAGCGCAGCGCCGACCAGGCCGGAGAAGAGCGGGTGCGCACGCGTCGGCCGGGACTTGAACTCCGGGTGCGCCTGCGTGGCGACGTAGTACGGGTGCTCCTCGCGGGGCAGCTCGACGAACTCCACGAGCGACCTGTCGGGCGACACCCCGGAGATCACCAGGCCTGCGGCCTCGAGCTTGTCGCGGTAGGCGTTGTTGACCTCGTAGCGGTGGCGGTGACGCTCGGAGACGCGCTCCGCGCCGTACACCTCGGCCACGACCGACCCGGGCGTGAGCCGCGCGTCGTACGCCCCGAGCCGCATGGTGCCGCCCAGGTCGCCCGCGCCGTCGACGATCGAGAGCTGCTCCTCCATCGTCGCGATGACGGGGTGAGCCGTGTCGGGGTCGAACTCGGAGGACGACGCGCCCTCGAGCCCGGCGACGTTGCGGGCGTACTCGATGACCATGCACTGCAGGCCGAGGCACAGGCCCAGGGTCGGGACCCTGCGCTCCCGGGCCCAGCGCAGCGCGCCGAGCTTGCCCTCGATGCCGCGCACGCCGAACCCGCCCGGCACGAGCACGGCGTCGACGCCACCGAGCGCCTCCTGCGCGCCCTCGGGCGTGCGGCAGTCGTCGGACGGGACCCAGCGGATGGTGACCCGCGCGTCGTGGTGGAAGCCGCCGGCGCGCAGCGCCTCGGTGACCGACAGGTACGCGTCCGGCAGGTCGATGTACTTGCCGACGAGCGCGACCTCGAGCTCGTGCGCGGGGGCGTGCACGCGCGTGAGCAGGGCGTCCCAGCCGCTCCACTCCACGTCACGGAACGGCAGACCGAGGCGCTGCACGACGTACGCGTCGAGGCCCTCGGAGTGCAGCACGCGCGGGATGTCGTAGATGCTCGGCGCGTCCTTCGCGATCGCGACCGAGTCCACGTCGACGTCGCAGAACAGCGCGATCTTGCGCTTGATCGACTCCGGGACCTCGCGGTCGGCGCGCAGGACGATCGCGTCGGGCTGGATGCCGATGCTGCGCAGCGCCGCCACGGAGTGCTGCGTCGGCTTGGTCTTGAGCTCGCCCGACGGCCCGATGTACGGCAGCAGCGACACGTGCAGAAAGAACACGTTGTCGCGGCCCAGGTCGTGCCGCACCTGGCGAGCGGCCTCGAGGAACGGCTGCGACTCGATGTCGCCGACCGTGCCGCCGATCTCCGTGATGATCACGTCGACGTCGTCGGACGCCTGCGAGCGCATGCGCGCCTTGATCTCGTCGGTGATGTGCGGGATCACCTGGACGGTGTCGCCCAGGTACTCCCCGCGCCGCTCCTTGGCGATGACGTTGGAGTACACCTGGCCGGTGGTGACGTTGGCCGAGCCGACGAGGTCGACGTCGAGGAACCGCTCGTAGTGGCCCACGTCGAGGTCCGTCTCGGCACCGTCCTCGGTGACGAACACCTCACCGTGCTGGAAGGGGTTCATGGTGCCGGGGTCGACGTTGAGGTACGGGTCGAGCTTCTGCATCGTGACCCGCAGGCCCCGAGATCGCAGGAGTCGACCGAGGCTGCTGGCCGTCAGGCCCTTGCCCAGAGAGGAGGCGACGCCTCCGCTGACGAAGATGTGCCGGGTCAGAGAGTCCGACCGCCCGGAGAGTCGATGTGCGCGATCCATCACGGGCTTCCACGCTACCCGACGTCGGGCCCACCCACGTCCGGCGGCCCGCCCGACGCGCCGATCCGGGTGTCAGCGACGTACGCCGCCGGTGGGCGGCACGGGTGCCGGCTCGACCGCGACGACGCCCCGCAGGGTGCCGGGGTCGAGGACCATGACGGCGGCCGCGACGACGGTCGCCGCCACCACCGCCGCGCCGGCCGCGGCACCGGTCGCGCTCCACACGTCGTCGCCCACCAGGTCCAGGACGGTCGAGGCGACCGCACGGCCGGCGACCGCCCCTGCGCCCGCGGCCACCAGCGCGACCACCGCGGTGCGCAGCATCCCCGACAGCGCGGCGGTGCCCGCAGCCCGCCGCAGCACGACGACGGCCGCGATCCCGCCCGCCGTCATCCCCAGCGACGTCGCGAGCCCGATCGCCCGCAGCACGGCCGACCCGTCCGTGCCCGTCACGAGGAGCAGTACCGGCGCCAGCACCGCGACGCTCCCCCACCCGACGACGTTCGCCGCCACGGCGGCACGCGGTCGCTCGACCGCGTAGAGGGTCCGCGAGACGTGGAACATCACGGCGAGCCCGACCACGCCCGGAGCCATCCAGGTGAGCAGCACGGTCATGGCCCCGATCACCCCGTCCGCGCCGGGCGAGACGCGTGCGAACACGGTCGCCACGGCTGCAGCGGCGGCCAGCACGGCAGCGCCCCCGAGCGCGCCGACCGCGAGCACCGCTCGCGTCGTCACGGCCGACATGCGTGCGAACCGGACGGCGTCGCCGGCGGCCGCGTAGGCCGCCACGCGGGGGAACGTGGACGTCGCCAGGGGGACGACCAGGACGGCGTAGGGCAGCAGGTAGATCTGCTGGGAGTACACGACGGCGGAGAAACCGCGGCCGTCGTGCGGGAGCAGGCCGTTCGCCATGAGCCACACGACGAGCACCGACACCTGCTGCGCGGCGACCGACCCGACGCCCGCGAGCGCCAGCGCACGGAACCGCGTGGCGGCGTCCCCGGGGAACCGCAGCGTGGGCGTGAGGCGGACGCCCAGGCGCCGCACGGGCCCGATCACGGGCAGGCACATGGCGACCACGCCGGCCGTGGTGCCCCAGGCGAGCACGTCCAGCGCGCCGGCCGCCAGCGCCGTGGGGTCGCTCGTCTCGCCGTCCGCCATGGCGCCGTAGACGGCGAAGGTGGCGATGAGCACGACGGAGTTGAGCACCGGCGCGAAGGCGGGCCAGAAGAACCGCTTGTGGGCCTGCAGGACGCCGTACAGCAGCACCGTGACCCCGTAGACGGGGACCTGGACGGCGAAGACGAGAACGAAGAACCGGACCGTCGACGCCATGACGGGGTCGTCGCCCGCGTAGGAGCCCACCACGCCGCTCAGCGCCGCCAGCAGCACACCGACGGGCAGCAGCACGAGCAGGACCCACCCGAGCGCCGCGGACACCACGCGCGCGACCTGGTCGCGGTCGGCCCGCGCCACCGGCGCGGCCAGCAGCGGTATCACCGCTCCCGCGAGGGCGCCGCCGGCGGCGATCTCGAACAGGACGTTCGGCAGCAGGTTCGCCGCGCTGTAGGCGTCGTTGATCGCCTCCGTCCCCACCGTGGACGCCTGCACGATCGTGCGCACGAGGCCCAGCACGCGGCTGACGACGGTGATCGCCGCGATCATCGCAGCAGCGCCCACCAGACCCTGGAGCGCGCGACGCACCCCGGCGCTCATGACGGGAGGGGTCCGCCTGCGGCGGCACCGGTCGCGGGCGAGGACACCGGGCGCCGGCCCCACGCGTCGACCTCGCGCAGCACGGGCGTGCGCTCGATGACCCGCGTGAAGCTCACGCGCTCGCTCACGAGCGTCAGCGCCACCACGACGCCGAGGACGGCCAGCCGCACGGGACGGGGCGCGCCCAGCACCACCGCCGTGCCCAGGACCGCACCGACGGCGTTGGCACCCGCGTCACCGAGCATGTCGGTCTCCGCGAGGTCCGCCTCCACGGCCGTCGAGGCGGCGCCGAGCACGGCGCAGGCGGCGGCACCGCCCGCCGTGCCGACCAGGGGCGCAGCGGCCAGCGAGGCGGCCTTCAGCGCGCGCCCGGGACGCAGGTCGAGGAGGTTGAGCAGGTTGGCGGCACCCGCGACGAGCGCCGCCGACGCGAGGGTGTCGGCGGTCCGCGCGAGCGGCTTCGACGCGGCCCCGCCCCCGGGCGGGGCGACGGCAGCCGCCACGAGCGCGCTCGCGCCGATGCCGAGGACCTTGAGGCCGCCGGTCGTGACGCGCCCACGTGCGAGCGCTCCCAGGTGCCCGCGCAGGCCCTTGGTCCGCGTGGCCGAGTCCTCCCGAAGGTCATCGACCAGCCCGAACGCCCCGCCGCCGAGTGCCGCGACCGCGGTCGCGAGGGTCGCGCGTGCGCCGCCACCGACCAGGGCGCCCGCGAGCACGCCGGCCGCCACGGCGGGGCCCTCCAGGAGGCTCACGGGCTCACCCCGGTGGTTGGTGCGCGTCCACGTCGCGGCGCCGCCGGGAGGCTGCCAGTCGAGGCCGCCGCGCACCACCGCGGTCGCGACGCCCGCGACCACGGCCGGCAGGAGGCGACGCGGCGCGCTCACCCCTCACCACCCGACGTGGTGTCACCGGCGTCCTGCGTGGAGTCCGGGACGTCACCGGCGCCGCCTCCGGCGTCGGGCAGCGCGGGGCTGCGGTCGACCGGCGGCAGCTGGACGGCCGGCGGCAGGACGGTCAGGTCGTCCCCGTAGCCGTAGTGCCCGGGCTGCTGGCCGATGTCGGCGGCGAGCGCGAGGGGCACGGTGACCTGGCCGCTCACGGTGGTCGTGTCGGAGACGGTCGTGGCGTCGGCGAGCTCGTCGTCGCCGCGCACGGCGGCCACGAGCGCGTCGTCCGACGGCGCTGCACCGGCGACGACGACGCCCTGCGCCAACCGCTCGGCGGCGGCGACGAGCGCGAGCTGCGGGCCGAGGTCGTCAGGGGTCTCCTCGGCCGTCGCGGACGGTCCGGTCGCCTCCGGCGCGGCACCCGCGACGAGCACGACGGCGTCGGCCGGCTGCGTGACGTCCTCGGCGAACGTCACGAGCGCCTGGTCCCCCTCGGCGAGCACGTCGAGGAGCGACGACGCGTTCTCGGACAGCGCGTCGGGTGAGGCCGAGTCCCCACCGACCAGCCCGGCGACCAGCGCCTCGGCCAGCTCGGTGTCGGTGCCGGCGTCCGACGCGGGCGGCTCGTCGAGGTACGACACCAGCGTGCCCGCGAGCGTGCGGCGGTACGTCGCGAGCGCGGGGTCGGTCCACGTGTCGTTGACGGTCGCCGTGGCCGACACGGTCGCCCCCGCCTGGCCGAACCGCTCGGTGAGGGCGGTGACCTGCTCCTCGGGCACCTCGCCGATCAGCACGAGCGCCACGCGACGGTCGGTCAGCGTCCCGGCGAGCAGGCGCTCGCCGGACGCGGACACGAAGGCCTCCTCGGCGGCCAGGTCGCCCCCGGTCTCGTCGAGCTGGGTGCGCAGGCCCTCCTTCTCGTCACGCAGCGCCTGGACCTGACCCGTCAGCGTGTCGCCGATGGTCTCCTTCAACGGGCCGGCGCCGAGCGCGATCCCGACGGCGAGCGCGAGGAACACGGAGATGAGCGAGACGATGTGGTACCGGAAGTCGATCACAGGGTGAGCTCTCGATCGGGTGCGCGACGGGTCGCGGCGGGACGTGCGAACAGGGGGCGGGCGGGGGTCGTCACGGCGATCCGCCGAACAGTGCGCTCACCCAGGAGACGAGGTCGTCGACGCGGGCCCCGAACAGGCCGAACAGGGTCTGACCCGCGGTGGTCGAGGCGAGCGCCACACCGAGCGCGAGGAGCCCCGCGAGGGACAGCAGCGTGAGCTGCATGTTCGAGATCCGGTGCTGGTAGAGCTGGGACACGCCCTTGGCGTCGACGAGCTTGCCGCCGACCCGCAGCCGCGTGAGGAACGTGCTCGCCATGCCCGAGCGGCCCTTGTCGAGGAACTCGATCAGGGTGGCGTGCGTCCCCACGGCGACGATGAGCTCGGCGCCCTTGTCGTCGGCCAGCAGCATCGCGACGTCCTCGCTGGTGCCCGTCGCCGGGAACACGACGTGCGGGACCCCGAGCTGCTCGACGCGGGCGATGCCCGGCGCGCGCCCGTCGCGGTACGCGTGGACGACGACCTCGGCACCGCACTGCAGCGCGCGGTCGGACACGGAGTCCATGTCACCGACGATCATGTCCGGGCGCCACCCGGCCTCGAGGATCGCGTCCGCGCCGCCGTCCACACCGATGAGCACCGGCCGGTACTCGCGGATGTACGGGCGCAGCGTGACCAGGTCGTCCTTGTAGTGGTACCCGCGCACGACGATCAGCACCTGGCGGCCGTCGATACGCGTGTCGATGTCGGGCACGCCGACACCGTCCAGCAGCAGCTCACGCTCGCGCCGCAGGTAGTCCATCGTGTTCGCCGCGAAGGACTCGAGCTGCACGGACAGCCCCTCGCGCGCCTCCGCCATCGTCGCCGCCACGCTCTCGGCCGTCTGCGCGACGCCCTCGGCGACGAGGGTCTCGCCGTCGAAGACCGCGCCGTCGACGACCCGCAGGACGTGTCCCTCAGTCAGCCCCATCACGTCGGGGCCGAGGTCGTCGACGAGCGGGATCCCGGCGTCCACGAGGATCTCGGGCCCGAGGTTCGGGTACCTGCCCGACGTGGAGCGGGCCGCGTTGAGAACCGCGGCGGGCCGGCACGCGACCAGGGCCTCAGCCGACACCCGGTCGAGGTCGAGATGGTCGATCACGGCGATGTCACCGGGCTTCAGCCGCTTGGTCAGGCCCTTGGTACGGGGGTCGACGCGGGCGGGCCCGACGACCTCGGCGTCATCGGTCGCGGGCGTGCGGCGGCGCAGGGAGACTCTCATCGGGGCTCATCGTCCCACGGACTGGGCCAGCAGCTCCGCTGCGTGGGCCCGTGCCGTGGCCGAGTCGTCCTGGCCGGACAGCATCCGGGCGAGCTCGCGCACGCGGTCGTCCCCCGTGACCTCGCGCACGTCCGACTCGGTGACGACGTCGACGCCGTCCGCGACGGACTTCGTCACGACCAGGTGACGGTCGGCGCACGCGGCGACCTGGGCCAGGTGCGTGACGACGAGCACCTGGGTGCCGCGCGCGAGCCGCGCCAGCCGCTCGCCCACCTGCGTGGCGGCCCGGCCTCCGACGCCCGCGTCGACCTCGTCGAACACGAAGGTGCCGGGCGTCGCGGCGCCCGACCCCTCGGCGGTCGCCAGGGCGACCTCGAGCGCGAGCATGACGCGCGACAGCTCGCCGCCGGACGCCCCCTTGCCGAGGGGGCGGGCCGGCGCACCCGCGTGCGGGACCAGCAGCATCTCGACGTGGTCGGCGCCATGAGGGCCCGGCTCGTCCGCGGGCCCGACACGGACCTCGAGGCGGGCCGCGGCCATCGCGAGGCTGGCGAGCTCCTCGGTGACGGCGTCGGCGAGCCGGGTGGCCGCGCGCGTGCGGGTCGCGGTGATCGTCGCCGCGAGCTCGCGCACGCGCGCGTCGAGCGCGTCGCGCTGGGCCGTGAGCTCGGCCACGCGCTCCTGCCCGCCGTCGAGGTCGAGGAGCCGGTCGGACGCGCCGCGCGCCCACTCCAGCACGGCACCGACGTCCTCGCCGTAGCTGCGCGTGAGCCCCGTGAGCTCGGCCCGGCGCCGCTGCACCGCGTCGAGCCGCGCGGGGTCCGCCTGCAGGTCCTGGACGTAGGTCGACAGCTCCGTCGCCAGATCCGCCAGCAGGTAGCCCGCCTCGGCGGCGCGGACGGCCAGGTCGGCGAGCGCGCGGTCGTGGTGGCCGGCGTGCTCGAGCGAGCGGCGCGCCTCCTCGACGAGCACGACCGCCGCCGCGCCGACCTCGGCAGCGTCCTCGTCCCCCACGAGCGCGACGTGCGCACCGGCGGCGGCGGCGCGCAGGTCCTCGGCGTTGCCCAGCCGCTCCGCCTCGGCGGCGAGCTCCAGGTCCTCCCCCGGCTGCGGCGCGACACGTTCGACCTCGGCCAGCCCGAGGCGCAGCAGCTCGGCCTCGCGCGCCCGCTCCTGCCCGCGCGCGACGCGGTCGTCCAGCTCGGCCTGCACCCGTGCCCGCTCCGCCCACGTCGTGGCGTGCTCGGCGATCACGGCGGCGTGCTCCGGTCCGGCGAAGGCGTCCAGCGCGGCCCGCTGCCGCACCGCGGAGCGCAGGCGCATCTGGTCGGCCTGACCGTGCACCGTGACGAGCTCCTCGGCGATCTCCGCCAGGAGGCCCTGCGGAACGGAGCGCCCACCGACGTAGGCGCGCGAGCGTCCCGGCGAGTCGGGCGTGCCTGCACCCACGGTCCGCAGCACGACCAGCGTGCCGTCGTCGTCGACCTCCGCGCCCGCGTCACGGGCGCGCGCGAGCGCCGGGGACCCGGGCGCCAGCAGCACCCTGCCCTCGACGGCGGCGCCGGTCGCACCGGTGCGCACGGTGGCCGGGTCGGCGCGTCCGCCCAGGAGCAGGCCGAGCGCCGTGAGCACCATCGTCTTGCCCGCACCGGTCTCACCGGTGAGCACCGTCAGACCGGTCCCCAGGCGCACGTGCGCACGTCCGATGACCCCGAGGTCCTCGATCCGGATCTCGTCGATCACCCCGCGCCCTCCTCGTCGTCCTGGTGGGCACCGCGCCAACCCACCACCGGCAGGTCGAACTTCTGCACCAGGCGGGTGGTGAAGGGCGCGGGATTGAGCCGCGCGAAGCGCACGGGCACGTCGCTGACGCGCACCTCGATCCGGGTGCCGCGCGCGACGGGCAGCTGGCGGCGCCCGTCGCACGTGACGACCGCGGTCGAGGGTGAGCGTTCGAGGATCTCGACCGCGAGCACGCTGCTGGGCCCCATGACGAGCGGACGCGCGAAGAGCGTGTGCGCCGCGAGCGGGACGAGGACCATCCCGCGGACGTCCGGCCACACCACCGGGCCACCGGCGGAGAACGCGTGGGCGGTGGACCCGGTCGCCGACGCGGCGACGAGCCCGTCGCAGCCGAACGACGACAGCGGGCGGCCGTCGACCTCGATGACCACCTCGATCATGCGCGCCGGGTCGGTCTTCTCCAGCGCCGCCTCGTTGAGGGCCCAGCAGTCCTGCACCGTGCCCGCGGCGTCGATGACCCGGACCTCGAGGGTCGAGCGCTCCTCGACGTCGTAGTCGCCGTCCGTCAGCCGGCGCACGGCCGTGGCCACGTCGGCGGGCTCGATCTCGGCGAGGAAGCCGACGTGCCCGAGGTTCACGCCCAGCAGGGGCACGTCGGTCCCCCGGGTGAGCTCGGCGGCCCGCAGGATCGTGCCGTCACCGCCGAGCACGACGGCGAGCTCGAACGGCGGCAGCTCGTCCGGTCTGGTGTCCTGCGACGCCGTGACCGTCTCGACGCCCGCCGCGCTCAGCGCACGCAGCACGGCGTCGGTGGCGGCGACCGCCTCCGGCCTGCCGCTGTGCCGGACGACGAGCGCGCGGCGCGTCACCTGGACCACCCGTCGCCCGCCGCGGCCCGCACGGCGGCCGTGACGACGGCGGGGGTGTCGACCGTCGCCGCCGGCAGCGCGTGGTCCGGGGCCAGTGCCCACAGGACGAACTCGACGTTGCCGTGGGCGCCGGGCAGCGTGCTGGGCCGCACGTCGCGCACCGCGGCCCCCAGAGCTGCGGCGCGGTCGCAGACCCCGGTGACCGCGGCGTGCCACAGGTCGGGGTCGCGCACCACGCCGTCCGCGCCCAGACGCTCCCGTCCCACCTCGAACTGCGGCTTGACGAGGAGCACGAGATCCGCGCCGGGCGCCGCGACGGCCAGCAGCGGCTCGAGCACGAGCGTCAGCGAGATGAAGGACAGGTCGGCGACGACGAGGCCGGGTGCGGGCACCACGTCGCCCGCGCGCAGGTCGCGGACGTTGACGTGCTCACGGACCTCGACGCGCGGGTCGTCGCGCAGCCGGCCGACGAGCTGTCCGTGCCCCACGTCGACCGCGACGACACGCGAGGCCCCGCGCCGCAGGAGCACGTCGGTGAACCCGCCCGTGCTGGCGCCGGCGTCGAGGCACACCTGGTCCGCGACCTGCGGCCCGTCGGCTCCGTACCCGTCCAGCGCATCCGCGAGCTTGTGCGCCGCACGTGACGCGTACCCGGGGTCGTCGGGGGCGACGGCGACGTGCACGTCCTGACGGTCGTCGACCTGGGTCGACGGGCGGCGCACCGCGGCCCCGTCGACGCTCACCCGCCCGGCGGCGAGAAGGTCGGCGGCGTGGCCGCGCGAGCGCGCGAGCCCGCGCCGCACGAGCTCGGAGTCGAGCCGGGCCGTCATCGTCGTGACCGTCATCCCTCGGCGTCCGCCAACCGGTCCTGCAGGGCGCCGTGCACGTCCTCGAACGTGCCGACCTGCGCGCGCAGGTCCTGGAGCTCGACGTCCGTGAGCCGGCGCAGCGCCTCGTCCACGGCGTTGTCACCCGTCAGCGGCGTCTCGACACCGGTCCCGCGGATGCTCTGCTCGGGCTCGCTCACGTCACGTCCTTCCTTCGACCTGCGGGTCGTGGGTCTCGTCCGACCGGCGCGCGTCCACGCTACCTGCCGGCGGCGGCGTGGGTGGCCCGCCACCCACAGGGCGGTGCCACCCCGGCGGGCCGGCGTCAGCGCGGGAGCTCGGGCACCGTCGAGGGGTCGACGACCTCACCGCGGTCGACCGCGTCCCACGCGGCCGCGCACGCCGCCCGCACGAGGTCGACCGGGTCGTGCGCCGTGCCGCGCAGCTCGAGCGCACCGGAGACGACGCGTGCGGCCGCGCCGCGGCACGACCACCACTCCTCGTCGCGGACAGGCTCGGGGTGGGGCACGAGCAGGGCGCGGAGGTCACCCGCGAGGTAGTGCGGCCGCTCGCCGGGCACGGCAAGGACCGCGTCGCGCGCGGTGCTGACGCCCGTCAGGACGTGCAGCCCCGGGATGTCGCCGGCGCGCGCACCCGCGAGGTCGGTGTCGAGGCGGTCCCCGACGACGAGGGGCCGGGTCGCCCCCGCCCGGTCCACGGCGAGCCGGTACATCGTCGGTGACGGCTTTCCGGCACTCGACGGCTCGACGCCTGTGGCGGCCCGCACGGCACCCACGAGCGCGCCGTTGCCCGGTGCGAAGCCGCGGGCGGTCGGCAGGCTCAGGTCGAGGTTCGAGGCGACGTGCCATGCCCCGGCCCGGACCGCGTAGGCGGCCTCGGCGAGCTGCGTCCACCCCACCTCGGGCGCGAAACCCTGCACGACGGCGACCGGGCCGTCGTCGGCCGAGGCCACGATCCGGTACCCCTTGGCCGCGACCGCCGTGTGCAGGCCCGCGCCGCCCACGACGAGGACGGTCGCGCCGGTGGGCACGCGCGTCGCCAGGAGCTCGGCCGCCGCCTGCGCCGCCGTCATCACCTCGCCGGCGTGCGTCGGGATGTCGAGCCCGCTGAGCTGCTCGGCGACCGCCTCCGGCTCCCGCGACGCGTTGTTGGTGACGAACACCAGCCGCATGCCGGCGGCACGAGCCCCGGCCAGCCCCTCGGCGGCGCCGTCGATCGGGTCGTGCCCGCGGTAGGCCACACCGTCCAGGTCCACGAGCGCCAGGTCGTAGCGCCGCACGAGGGGTTCGTCGCTGCCCAGCAGCCCCCGTGAGCTCACCGGGCGTCCTCCTGCGTGGCGGACGCGTCGGATGCCACGACGTCGCCCGCGGGCTCGGTGCTCCCGTCGACGACATCGTCAGCGTCTATCTCGACAGCGGCCACGTCGACCTCGTCGACCACGTCGGCCACGTCAACCTCGTCCGCCACGTCGGCCACGTCCACCTCGTCGACCACATCAACCTCGTCGACCACGTCAGCCACGTCGACCACGTCGCCCTCGTCGACCACGTCAACCTCGTCGGCCTCGTCGACGGGGACCTCGGTCGCCACCTCGCCGTCCTCGTCCTCCGTGAGGTCGTACACGACGACCTCCTCGTGCTCGGTTGTGTTCCCGGCCGCCTCGTCGAGGACGTCCTGCGGGAACGCGGCGAGCTCGGCTGCTGCCTCGTCCTGGCGTCCGGCGGCCTCGAGGGCCGCCGCACGCGCCTGTGCGACACGAGCCGCGACGAGCCCGCTCGCGGCGCGCACCGTCGGGCTCGAGAGCACGGCGACAGCGGCCTCGGGCTGACCCAGGTCGAGGCGGGCTCCGCTCACGACGATCGCGAGCTCGATCTGCGTCTCGGTGTCGAGGGTCGCGGCCTCCGGCTCCTGCGACAGCGTGATCGCCCGTTCGGGCCTCCCGAGGCCCCGCTCGGCGTCGGCCATGATCGCGAGGTGCTCGGAGGAACCGTTGAGCCGTCGCACGGTGCGCAGCTCACGCAGCGCCTCCGCGTAGCGCCCCGTGCGGTAGGCCGCGAGACCCGCAGCCTCACGGACCACGTCGACCCGTCCCGCCCGGCGTACCGCTGCCTGGGCGTGCTCGTAGGCCGCCTCGGCGTCGTCGTCGAGCAGGCGGCCGACCATCACCAGGTGACGACCGACGCCCTCGGCGTTCTCCTTGCTCAGGGTGCGCAGACGGCCACGCACGTCGCGGTCGAGCAGCGAGAACGTCACGTCGTCCGGCACCGCCGGGTCCGGGACGCGCATCTCGCGGTCCTCACCGAAGGTGCCGCCCGCGCTCTCGCGCGCCGGACGTTCCGCGCCACCGCGCTCGGGGCGCGCCCCCGGACCGGACGACCGCTCGCCACCGCTCCACGAGGACCGCGACCCGGCGTCGGAGGACCGTCCCGGCCCGGATGCCCGGCCACCACCGCTGTCGCGGTGCGACGGGGCACCCCGCCGCTCGGACCTGTCCGGCGCTCCCCGCTCGGGACGGCCACCCTCACGGGACGACGACCCGCCACCGAACGACCGCCCACCCGCGGCGGCCGGGCGGGCACCGTCGCGGTAGGAGGAATCACCGGCCGGACGGCCGCGGTCGCCGTAGGACGGACGCCCGTCACCCGACGGACGCCCGCCGTCACCGAAGGACCGACCGGCACCACCCGTGGGGCGGGCACCGTCACGGTAGGAGGACCCGCCGGCCGGACGGCCGCGGTCGCCGTAGGACGGACGCCCGTCACCCGACGGACGCCCGCCGTCACCGAAGGACCGACCGGCACCACCCGTGGGGCGGGCACCGTCGCGGTAGGAGGACCCGCCGGCCGGACGACCACGGTCGCCGTAGGACGGACGCCCGTCACCCGACGGACGCCCACCATCACCGAGCGAACGCCCTGCACCGGCAGCCGGACGGCCACCGTCACGGTAGGAGGACCCGCCGGCCGGACGACCACGGTCGCCGTAGGAGGGACGCCCGTCACCCGACGGACGCCCGCCATCACCGAACGAGCGCCCGGCACCCGTAGGGCGGCCATCGTCGCGGTAGGACGATCCGCCCGCAGGACGCCCGCCGTCACCGAACGAGCGCCCAGCGCCCGCGGGGCGACCGGCACCGCCGGTGGGGCGGCCGCCGTCGCGGTAGGAGGACCCGCCGGCCGGACGACCACGGTCGCCGTAGGACGGACGCCCGTCACCGGACGGACGCCCACCGTCACCGAACGAACGCCCTGCACCGGCAGCCGGGCGACCACCGTCACGGTAGGAGGACCCACCACCGGCCGGACGACCACCGTCGCGATAGGAGGAACCACCGGCAGGACGGCCACGGTCGCCGAACGAGGACCGCCCCTCACCGGACGGACGTCCACCGTCACCGAAGGACCGACCGGCACCACCCGTGGGGCGGCCGCCGTCGCGGTAGGACGATCCGCCCGCAGGACGCCCGCCGTCACCGAACGAGCGTCCAGCACCCGCGGGGCGACCCGCACCGCCGGTGGGGCGGCCGCCGTCACGGTAGGAGGAACCACCGGCAGGACGACCACGGTCACCGAACGAGGACCGCC
This sequence comes from Cellulomonas dongxiuzhuiae, assembly GCF_018623035.1. Classification (NCBI taxonomy): domain Bacteria; kingdom Bacillati; phylum Actinomycetota; class Actinomycetes; order Micrococcales; family Cellulomonadaceae; genus Cellulomonas; species Cellulomonas dongxiuzhuiae. The sequence goes on along the minus strand of NZ_CP076023.1, from coordinate 1,800,274 downwards.
CGTCGCCCGACGGACGCCCACCGTCACCGAAGGAACGACCGCCACCACCCGCGGGGCGGCCACCGTCGCGATACGAGGACCCACCAGCAGGGCGGCCGCCGTCGCGCTGCGAGGCTCCACGCTGACGGTCGTCGCCGCGCCGCGCGTCGGGCGCACCGCCGGAGCGACTCTCCCCGGACCAGGAACCTGCGGGGCGATCCTGCCGCGGGCCGCGGACACCCGCTCCGCCGGCGGCGGTGGGCCGCACGCCTCCGCTGCGCGGACGCTCGGACCACCCGCCGCGCGGGCCCCCCTCGTCGCGACCCTGCGCACCGTACGGACGTGTCCCACGGTCGTCACGGGGCGGTCCCCCCGCGGTGCGACCGGAGCCGAAGCCCCCGCGTCCCGCCGAGGACCCTCCGGTGCGTCCACCCGCGTCGCGGGCGCCCCCTCGGGCACCGCCGCCGCTGCCCGAGTACGGGGCGCGTGCACCCCCGGCGCGCCCACGGGACCCACCGCCGGTCGCACCCGCACGGGGCGGGCCGCTCCTGCGGGGCCGGTCCTGGTCGCCCGAGCTGCTGGGCACGTCGCTGTTCATCTGTACTCCTCGATCGATCGCCTAGCACCATGGTCCCACCACCGCGAGCACCTGACGCACCAGTGCGGCCCCCGGAACGCGTTCGTCTCGACACACCACGCGCGCGACGGCGCGCAAGAAGGCGGTCCACGGGCGCCGAAACGGGTCCGCGGGCGCGGAACCGGGGCCGGCCGACCCCCCGGTGGTGGAACGACGAAAGGCCCACCCCGTGAGGGGTGGGCCTTTCGTTGAATGATTGTCCGGCGGCGTCCTACTCTCCCACACCCTGGCGGGTGCAGTACCATCGGCGCTGAAGGGCTTAGCTTCCGGGTTCGGAATGGGACCGGGCGTTTCCCCTTCGCTATGACCGCCGTAACTCTGTCGAGATGTCAACGGGAATGAGCCGTTGGTTCCTCGGGAACCGCACAGTGGACGCGTAGCAATGAATGAAGTTAGTCAAGTTGTCGGCTTATTAGTACCGGTCAGCTGCGGCAGTCGTTAGTCCTGCCTTCCACGTCCGGCCTATCTACCCAGTGGTCTAGCTGGGAGCCTCTCACCCCGAAGGGCGTGGAAACCTCATCTTGAAGCAGGCTTCCCGCTTAGATGCTTTCAGCGGTTATCCCTTCCGAACGTAGCCAACCAGCCGTGCTCCTGGCGGAACAACTGGCACACCAGAGGTTCGTCCCGTCCCGGTCCTCTCGTACTAGGGACAGCCCTTCTCAAGTTTCCTGCGCGCGCAGCGGATAGGGACCGAACTGTCTCACGACGTTCTAAACCCAGCTCGCGTACCGCTTTAATGGGCGAACAGCCCAACCCTTGGGACCTACTCCAGCCCCAGGATGCGACGAGCCGACATCGAGGTGCCAAACCATGCCGTCGATATGGACTCTTGGGCAAGATCAGCCTGTTATCCCCGGGGTACCTTTTATCCGTTGAGCGACGGCGCTTCCACAAGCCACCGCCGGATCACTAGTTCCGACTTTCGTCCCTGCTCGACCTGTCAGTCTCACAGTCAAGCTCCCTTGTGCACTTGCACTCGCCACCTGATTGCCAACCAGGCTGAGGGAACCTTTGAGCGCCTCCGTTACATTTTAGGAGGCAACCGCCCCAGTTAAACTACCCACCAGGCACTGTCCCTGATCCGGATTACGGACCGAGGTTAGATATCCAGAGCGACCAGAGTGGTATTTCAACGTTGACTCCACCGACACTGGCGTGCCGGCTTCACAGTCTCCCACCTATCCTACACAAGCCGCACCGAACACCAATACCAAGCTATAGTAAAGGTCCCGGGGTCTTTCCGTCCTGCTGCGCGTAACGAGCATCTTTACTCGTAGTGCAATTTCGCCGAGTTCGCGGTTGAGACAGCGGAGAAGTCGTTACGCCATTCGTGCAGGTCGGAACTTACCCGACAAGGAATTTCGCTACCTTAGGATGGTTATAGTTACCACCGCCGTTTACTGGGGCTTAAATTCTGAGCTTCGCACTTGCGTGCTGACCCGTCCTCTTAACCTTCCAGCACCGGGCAGGCGTCAGTCCGTATACATCGTCTTGCGACTTCGCACGGACCTGTGTTTTTAGTAAACAGTCGCTTCTCCCTGGTCTCTGCGGCCCTCCACGCTTCCCCGGGCATGCCGGTTCACGCTTGAGGCCCCCCTTCTCCCGAAGTTACGGGGGCATTTTGCCGAGTTCCTTAACCACGATTCTCTCGATCGCCTTGGTATTCTCTACCTGACCACCTGAGTCGGTTTGGGGTACGGGCGGCTAGAACCTCGCGTCGAGGCTTTTCTTGGCAGCATAGGATCACCCATTTCCCGCATACGCGGTACCCGTCGGTTCTCAGGCTTCACGAGGTGCGGATTTGCCTACACCTCACCCTACGACCTTGGACGTGGACTACCATCGCCACGCTGGACTACCTTCCTGCGTCACCCCTGTTAATACGCTTACCTACTACCAGTTCGGGTCCCGTGCTCCCCTGCCCCGGTGTCCCGAAGGACGATGAGACAGGCTCGGACGGTTAGCATCACCGGGCTCGGTATGGGCGGTTCTTCGCCGGTACGGGAATATCAACCCGTTGTCCATCGACTACGCCTGTCGGCCTCGCCTTAGGTCCCGACTTACCCAGGGCGGATTAGCCTGGCCCTGGAACCCTTGGTCATTCGGCGGACGGGTTTCTCACCCGTCATTCGCTACTCATGCCTGCATTCTCACTCGTGCCGGCTCCACCGCTGGGTCACCCCGCGGCTTCACTGCCGGCACGACGCTCCCCTACCCATCCACACGACTGAACCACGAAGGCTTGTCACTTGTGTGAATGCCACAGCTTCGGCGGTGTGCTTGAGCCCCGCTACATTGTCGGCGCGGAATCACTTGACCAGTGAGCTATTACGCACTCTTTCAAGGGTGGCTGCTTCTAAGCCAACCTCCTGGTTGTCTGTGCAACTCCACATCCTTTCCCACTTAGCACACGCTTTGGGGCCTTAGCTGGTGGTCTGGGCTGTTTCCCTCTCGACTACGGAGCTTATCCCCCGCAGTCTCGCCACGCTCTGGCTTACCGGCATTCGGAGTTTGGCTAACGTCAGTAACCTGTTGGGGCCCATCGGCTATCCAGTAGCTCTACCTCCGGCAAGAAACGCGTGACGCTGCACCTAAATGCATTTCGGGGAGAACCAGCTATCACGAAGTTTGATTGGCCTTTCACCCCTAACCACAGGTCATCCCCCAGGTTTTCAACCCTGGTGGGTTCGGGCCTCCACGCGGTCTTACCCGCGCTTCACCCTGCCCATGGCTAGATCACTTCGCTTCGGGTCTAGAGCACGCGACTACGGTCGCCCTATTCGGACTCGCTTTCGCTACGGCTTCCCCACACGGGTTAACCTCGCCACGTACCACTAACTCGCAGGCTCATTCTTCAAAAGGCACGCCGTCACCCCTGCTAGGGAGGCTCCGACGGATTGTATGCACACGGTTTCAGGTACTATTTCACTCCCCTCCCGGGGTACTTTTCACCTTTCCCTCACGGTACTTGTCCGCTATCGGTCACCAGGTAGTATTTAGGCTTACACAGTGGTCTGTGCGGATTCACTCCGGGTTTCTCGGGCCCGGAGCTACTTGGGATCCCCTTCGGGAGGCCGCGTCATTTCGTCTACGGGGGTAACACCCTCTGTGCCGGGCCTTTCAAGACCCTTCGACTATAACGCGACTTTCTGACTCCCTGCGAAGGCGGCAGCCCCCACTGAAAGGTCCCACAACCCCCAACGCGCAACGCCTGCCGGCTATCACACGCGCTAGGTTTGGCCTGATCCGCTTTCGCTCGCCACTACTCACGGAATATCTCTTCCTGCCGGTACTGAGATGTTTCACTTCCCGGCGTTCCCTCCACGCACCCTATATATTCAGGTGCGGGTCACACGACATGACTCGTGTGGGGTTTCCCCATTCGGAAATCCTCGGATCACGGTTCGTTTGCCAACTCCCCGAGGCTTATCGCAGGCTACTACGTCCTTCTTCGGCTCCTGGTGCCAAGGCATCCACCCTGTGCACTTATAAACTTGACCACAAAAGATCATTCAAAGATGCTCGCGTCCACTGTGCAGTTCTCAAGCAACCACCGGTCACCGCCCGGCATCCCGACGCCTACCGACCACCACCACCCCCCGAAGAGGACACCAGCGACCAGCGGTTCGACCGGACCGAACGATCCCGACCAAGGCAACACCCACAACGGGCTGTTCCCTCAGGACCCAACAGCGTGCCAAGCCGACCCGCGACGAACCGACGACTCTCCGTTCCCTCCCCGCAGCAAGCTGCAGGCGTACTTGGAAGCCACCGACCCAACGAGCCGGCCAGTAGTCGATGTTCCACCCGTGAGCACCACCCCCCGCACGATCGGCGAGGGCATGGGCCTGGACACCAGCACCACCCCTTGACGAGGCGACCTGCTGCCAGATGCTCCTTAGAAAGGAGGTGATCCAGCCGCACCTTCCGGTACGGCTACCTTGTTACGACTTAGTCCTAATCGCCAGTCCCACCTTCGACGACTCCCCCCAAAAGGTTGGGCCATCGGCTTCGGGTGTTACCGACTTTCATGACTTGACGGGCGGTGTGTACAAGGCCCGGGAACGTATTCACCGCAGCGTTGCTGATCTGCGATTACTAGCGACTCCGACTTCATGGGGTCGAGTTGCAGACCCCAATCCGAACTGAGACCGGCTTTTTGGGATTCGCTCCACCTCGCGGTATCGCAGCCCTTTGTACCGGCCATTGTAGCATGCGTGAAGCCCAAGACATAAGGGGCATGATGATTTGACGTCATCCCCACCTTCCTCCGAGTTGACCCCGGCAGTCTCCCATGAGTCCCCGGCATAACCCGCTGGCAACATGGGACGAGGGTTGCGCTCGTTGCGGGACTTAACCCAACATCTCACGACACGAGCTGACGACAACCATGCACCACCTGTACACCGACCTTGCGGGGAGCACATCTCTGCACTTTTCCGGTGTATGTCAAGCCTTGGTAAGGTTCTTCGCGTTGCATCGAATTAATCCGCATGCTCCGCCGCTTGTGCGGGCCCCCGTCAATTTCTTTGAGTTTTAGCCTTGCGGCCGTACTCCCCAGGCGGGGCACTTAATGCGTTTGCTGCGGCACGGAATCCGTGGAATGGACCCCACACCTAGTGCCCAACGTTTACGGCATGGACTACCAGGGTATCTAATCCTGTTCGCTCCCCATGCTTTCGCTCCTCAGCGTCAGTTGCGGCCCAGTGACCTGCCTTCGCCATCGGTGTTCCTCCTGATATCTGCGCATTCCACCGCTACACCAGGAATTCCAGTCACCCCTACCGCACTCTAGTCTGCCCGTACCCACTGCAAGCCCCAGGTTGAGCCTGAGGTTTTCACAGCAGACGCGACAAACCGCCTACGAGCTCTTTACGCCCAATAATTCCGGACAACGCTTGCGCCCTACGTATTACCGCGGCTGCTGGCACGTAGTTAGCCGGCGCTTCTTCTGCAGGTACCGTCACTTTCGCTTCTTCCCTGCTGAAAGCGGTTTACAACCCGAAGGCCGTCATCCCGCACGCGGCGTCGCTGCATCAGGCTTTCGCCCATTGTGCAATATTCCCCACTGCTGCCTCCCGTAGGAGTCTGGGCCGTGTCTCAGTCCCAGTGTGGCCGGTCGCCCTCTCAGGCCGGCTACCCGTCGTCGCCTTGGTAGGCCATTACCCCACCAACAAGCTGATAGGCCGCGAGCCCATCCTCCACCAATAAATCTTTCCAGACGCTACAGATGCCCGTGCGTCTCGTATCCGGTATTAGACCTCGTTTCCAAGGCTTATCCCAGAGTGAAGGGTAGGTTGCTCACGTGTTACTCACCCGTTCGCCACTGATCACCCGGTGCAAGCACCGAGATCACCGTTCGACTTGCATGTGTTAAGCACGCCGCCAGCGTTCGTCCTGAGCCAGAATCAAACTCTCCGTGAATGTCAAACAGCCACCCACCGACCCGAAGACCGGCGAGCAACAGACACACAAAGAACCCCCCCGAAGAGGGGCATCAACTGGCATCATCCCAAACCAGACCCACGGGGTGGACCTGATCCAGGCTCGACGCCAAAAATATGGCATCGACTACTTGGCACACTGTTGAGTTCTCAAGGAACAGACGCGCATCCTCTTCAGCGTTTCCGCTTTCCGCAGGAGGCTTGTTCTTCGTTGTCTAATCTAGCAGGCTTTCTCCGGGCTCCTGACCACCGTGGTGGTCGGCGCCTTCCGATCGCCGCCGCATGACTCTACCCGACGCGCTAGGCGCCGAGTTCCATCATACGGGTTGTGCCCTGCTCCGCGGGACCGACCATCGAGCGGTGCTCGGTGTCCGTTCCTCCCTGCTGGGCGGGCTTGAAGAACAGTACGCGAGGCCACGCGGACCGTCAAACGGCTGGGGGCGTGATGCCGGTCACCAGCTGCCGGCAGGGTCCGCGCGGGCTCCCGCCCTCCGCAGAGAGGTCGGGGGCGCCCCCCGGCGGTCTGCCGTGGGACGCCCCCGGGGACGTACCGCCTCACGCCCTCGGCGTGCCCTGCGCCTGGCTGTCCACGACGGCCAGCGTGCGCTTGCCCCGCCGCAGCACCGCCCACCGTCCGTGGAGGAGGTCGTCCACCGACAGGACGGCGTCGTCGCCCGCGACCCGGACGTTGTTCACCGAGGCGCCCCCCTCGGCGACGGCACGACGCGCTGCCGCCTTGCTCGCGACGACACCGGTCGCGGCGAGGAGGTCGACGACCAGGTCGCCCGCGCGGCCGGGCGCCGTGGGCAGCTCGGCGACGGCTGCCGCGAGCGTGTCCGCGTCGAGGTCGGCGAGAGAGCCTCGCCCGAAGAGCGCCTGGCTGGCCGCCACCACCGCGTCGGTCGCCGCGGTGCCGTGGACGAGCGCGGTGACGTCGTACGCGAGCGCCCGCTGGGCCTCGCGGGCCGCCGGCCGCTCCGCGACCGCCAGCTCGAGCTCGGCGATCTCCTCGTGCGTGCGGAAGGTGAAGACCTTGAGGTACCGCACGACATCGGCGTCGTCAGCGTTGAGCCAGAACTGGTAGAAGGCGTACGGCGTCGTCATCGTCGGGTCGAGCCACACCGTCCCCGACTCCGTCTTGCCGAACTTCGTGCCGTCCGCCTTGGTGATCAGGGGCGTCGTCAGCGCGTGCACGGCGACGCCCTCGACCTTGCGCACCAGCTCCACCCCGGACAGCAGGTTGCCCCACTGGTCGTTGCCGCCGGTCTGCAGCCGGACGCCGTGGCGCCGGTACAGCTCGAGGAAGTCCATCCCCTGCAGGATCTGGTAGCTGAACTCGGTGAAGCTGATGCCCTGCTCGCTGTGGAGCCGACGCGCGACCGTCTCCTTGGCCAGCATCGTGCCGAGGCGGTAGTGCTTGCCGACGTCGCGCAGGAAGTCGATCGTGGACAGGCCCGAGGTCCAGTCGAGGTTGTTCACCATGGTCGCGGCGTTCGGACCGTCGAACCGCAGCAGCGGCGCGATCTGCGCGCGGATCCGCTCGACCCAGCCCGCGACCACGTCCGGCGAGTTGAGCGTCCGCTCCCCCGTCATCTTCGGGTCACCGATGAGGCCGGTCGCGCCGCCCACGAGGGCGAACGGGCGGTTCCCCGCGTCCTGCAGCCGGCGCACCGTCAGGATCTGCACGAGGTTGCCGATGTGCAGGCTCGGCGCCGTGGGGTCGAACCCGCAGTACAGCGCGAGGGGCCCGGTGGCCAGCTCGGCACGGAGCGCGTCGAGGTCGGTGTGCTGGGCCAGGAGCCCGCGCCAGGCGAGCTCGTCGAGGATGTCGGTCACAGGGGTCTCCCGGTTCGGGTGCCGCTCGTCGCAGGACGGCGCGGCTGGTGGATGTCGCGCGCCGCACGGCGGCGCGGCGGCGCGGGGGCGGCGCCACGGCGGGCGTGGTCGGCCGCGGTCAGGCCGACGTCGTCGCCCCGCGGGGGGCGTCTGCCGACGTCGGCGACCGATACGCAGGTCGGTAGGCGGAGACCGTGCGCTCCTGCGTCAGCCACAGCCGCCAGGGGTGCAGCGCCGCGTCACCGCCGGCACCCGAGACGCCCACGCGGGGTCCCGTGGCGACCGGCGGCTGCACCGTCCTGACGTCGCGCCGGCGGAGCACCAGCCGCCCCTCCGGCTCGGTCAGGTCGGCGCCGTTCGTGTCGAGCTCGAGGCCCAGGCACACCGCCAGCCGCGCCGGGCCGCGCGCGAGCTGGCGCGCGCTGTCGACGACGCCTGCACGCTCGCGGCGCCGCCACGCGAGGTCCTGCCCCTCGACGACCTCGCCCGCGCGCAGCAGCACCGCCGCCGGGTGCCCCGCCGGCTGGGTGACGACGTTGACGCAGTGGTGCAGGCCGAGGTGCCGGTAGACGTACAGCCGACCCGGTTCCGCGAACATCGCCGCGTTGCGGCCAGTCCGGCCCCGGTAGGCGTGCGACCCCGGGTCGTCCTCGCCGCCGTAGGCCTCGACCTCCGTGAGGCGGATGGTCACGTCGCCCTCGTCGCTCCGGGACGTCACGAACGCGCCCAGCAGGTCCCGCGCGACGGCGAGCGGGGGGCGGGCGTACCAGCTGCGCGCGGGCACGGCACTCGCACCGGGGACGACTGCGTCGTCCGGCCGGTCCGTCGCGGACGCCTCGGGTTGCACCCGGTCATCATGCCAAACCGGACCGGTCGCGCGTCGGACCGTCCGCGTCGGGGCGCCGTCCGGCCACCCGACCCGTCCCGTCGAGCCGGATGTCGGCGCGCTCACGCGTCCGCTCGCGCGCGAAGTGGGCCCGCTCGTCGGCCATCCACGCCGTCCAGTCCTTCTCGGCGGCCTGCCCGTCGCGGGCCAGGCCGCGTGCGAGGCGCACGTCGTCGGGCGCCTCGACCCAGACCCGCACCGAGGCGACCGCGTCCGCGCTGCGCCGGGCGGACCCGCAGCCCTCGAGGACGAGGACCGGCCGGACGGGCACGTCGACCCACTCCGCGAAGGCCCCGGTCGCCCAGTCGTAGCGCTGGAACCGACCGGGCCCGCCGCGCCGCAGGGGCTCGAGAACCTGGGCCGACAGCCGGGGCCACAGGCTGCCCTCGAGGCCGCGCCAGCCGTCGTAGAGGTCGTCGAGGTGCACGACCGCGACGGCGACGTCGCGCACGAGCAGCTCACGGGCCACGTCGGCGGCGGTCGTCGTCTTGCCCGAGCCGGCCGGGCCGTCGATGCAGACGAGCCGGACACGCCCCAGCCGCGGGGCCGAGCGCAACGCCCGGTCGACCACGACCGGCGCGCCGGCGGACCCGTCCCGCGCGACCTCGACCTGGCTCACGGGGCCGGGACCGCTCGCCCGGGCGGGCGGCACGGGCTCACGCCGGACGCCCGCCGGCGCGGCAGGTCACGTGCGCGCGACACGCATCCGCGCACTGCGCTCGCGCGCCGCACCGAGCTGCTCGGCCACCCGGACCGGGGCGGTGCCGCCGACCGCGTCGCGCGAGGCCAACGAACCCTCGACCGAGAGCACGGCCCGCACGTCGGGGGTCAGGTGCTCGCTGATGGCCGCCAGGTCGGCGTCGGACAGGTCCCACAGCTCGATGCCGCGCTCCTCGCAGGTCCGCACGCACGTGCCGGCGACCTCGTGGGCGACGCGGAACGGCACGCCCTGGCGGACGAGCCACTCCGCGATGTCGGTCGCGAGCGAGAAGCCCTGCGGCGCGAGCGCCGCCATGCGCGCGGTGTCGAACGTGAGCGTGGCGACCATGCCGGCGAACGCCGGCAGCAGGACGGTGAGCTGGTCGACCTGGTCGAACACGGGCTCCTTGTCCTCCTGGAGGTCCCGGTTGTACGCGAGCGGGAGGCCCTTGAGCGTCGTCAGCAGACCCGTGAGGTCGCCGACCAGGCGCCCCGCCTTGCCGCGCGCGAGCTCCGCGACGTCCGGGTTCTTCTTCTGCGGCATGATGCTCGACCCCGTGGAGTACGCGTCGTGCAGGCGCACGAACCCGAACTCCTTGGTGGCCCACAGGATGACGTCCTCGGCGAGCCGCGACAGGTCGATCGCCGTCATCGCGGCCACGAAGGCGAACTCCGCGACGACGTCGCGCGACGCCGTGCCGTCGATCGAGTTCTCGACGGGTCCGGAGAAGCCGAGCTCCTCGGCCACGGCCGCGGGGTCCAGGCCCAGCGACGAGCCGGCGAGGGCGCCCGAGCCGTAGGGCGAGCGTGCCGCGCGCGCGTCCCAGTCCGCCCAGCGCTCGACGTCGCGCAGCAGCGGCCACGCGTGCGCGAGCAGGTGGTGCGCGAGCAGGACGGGCTGGGCGTGCTGCAGGTGGGTGCGACCCGGCATGGGCGCGTCCCCGGCGGCCTCGGCCTGCGCGACGAGCGCGTCGACGACATCGAGCACGAGACCCGACAAGACCCGCGACTGACGCCGCAGGTACATCCGCACGAGCGTGGCGATCTGGTCGTTGCGCGACCGCCCGGCCCGCAGCTTGCCGCCCAGGTCGGTCCCGGCCCGCTCGATGAGCCCGCGCTCGAGCGCGGTGTGCACGTCCTCGTCGTCCGGCAGGGGCGCGAACGCCCCCGACGCGACGTCGGCGCGCAACCGCTCGAGCGCGTCGACCATGCCGGCCACCTCGTCGTCCGACAGCAGCCCGGCGGCGTGCAGCACGTGCGCGTGCGCGACCGAGCCGGTGATGTCGTCGTCGGCGAGGCGCCAGTCGAACTGGGTCGACCGTGAGAGGTCGGCGAGGGCCGCCGCGGGTCCGGACGCGAAGCGTCCGCCCCACAGCGCGAGCGGGCCGGGCTGCTCGGTCACGCGTCGATGCCCCCCTGCGACCCCAGGTCGGGGGCGTTGCCGAACTTGACGTCCCGCGCGGCCGCGAGCTTCGAGCTCAGACCGTAGATCTCGATGAAGCCGCGGGCCGCCGACTGGTCGAACGTGTCGCCCGAGTCGTAGGTCGCGAGGTTGAAGTCGTACAGGCTCGACTCCGAGCGACGCCCCGTGACGGTCGCACGACCGCCGTGCAGGACCATGCGGACGTCACCGGTGACGTAGCGCTGCGTGTCCTCGACGAACACGTCGAGCGACTTCTTCAGGGGCGAGAACCACTGGCCGTCGTAGACCAGCTCCGACCAGCGCTGCTCGACGCCGCGCTTGAAGCGGGCCTGCTCGCGCTCGACCGTCACGTTCTCGAGCTCCTGGTGCGCGGCGATGAGCGCGATCGCGCCCGGAGCCTCGTACACCTCGCGCGACTTGATGCCGACCAGGCGGTCCTCGACGATGTCGATGCGCCCCACGCCCTGCGCCCCGGCCCGGCGGTTCATCTCCTGGATCGCCTGCAGCGGCGTCACCGGGACCTCGTCGATCGCGACCGGCACGCCCTGCTCGAACCGGATGACGACCTCGTCGGCGACCGGCGGGAACGTCGGGTCGTCGGTGTAGGTGTAGACGTCCTTGGTGGGACCGTTCCAGATGTCCTCGAGGAAGCCGGTCTCGACGGCGCGGCCCCACACGTTCTGGTCGATCGAGAACGGGTTGTGCTTGGTCGTCGCGATCGGCAGCTTGTGCTTCTCGGCGTACTCGATCGCCTTGTCGCGCGTGAGGGCGAGGTCGCGGACCGGGGCGAGGCACTTGAGGTCGGGCGCGAGCGACGTGATGCCGACCTCGAACCGGACCTGGTCGTTGCCCTTGCCCGTGCAGCCGTGCGCGACGGTGGTGGCGCCGAACTGGCGGGCCGCACGCACGAGGTGCTTGACGATCACCGGGCGGGACAGCGCCGAGACGAGCGGGTAGCGGTCGAGGTACATGCCGTTGGCCTTGAGCGCCGGCATGCAGTACTCGGCTGCGAACTCGTCGCGCGCGTCGGCGACGTACGCCTCCACGGCTCCGCAGTCGAGCGCACGGCGGCGGATGACCTCGAGGTCCTCCCCGCCCTGGCCGACGTCGACCGCGACGGCGATCACCTCGGCACCGGTGGCCTCGGCGATCCAGCCGATGCCCACCGAGGTGTCCAGGCCGCCGGAGTACGCGAGGACGACGCGTTCGGTCATGTGTGGTCTTCTCCTTGATCGAGGTCCGCTTGCATGAACATACATCGTCCTGCGGACCTATGCATAACCGGTCTCAGCCCTCGCCCGCCAGCACGAGGAACCGGGCCGCCAGCGCGTCACCGCCGCCGGGGTCACGTGAGATGACCAGGACCGTGTCGTCCCCCGCGATCGTGCCGAGCACCGTCGGCAGCACCGAGTGGTCGATCGCCGAGGCGAGGAACTGCGCGGCGCCCGGAGGTGTGCGCAGGACCACGAGGTTGCCCGAGGCCTCGGCCGTCACGAGCAGCTCGGCGCACAGGCGCGCCAGGCGTGCCGCGAGGTGCTCGGTGCCCGAGGTCGTCGGCGTGCGGTCACCGCCCTCGCCCGGGACGGCGTAGACCAGCGCGCCCGCCGCGGTCCGGATGCGGACCGCACGCAGCTCCACGAGGTCACGGCTCAGCGTGGCCTGCGTGACCGTGACGCCCTCGTCCGCGAGCAGAGCCGCGAGCTCGCCCTGCGAGTGGACCATGCCGCGCTGCAGCAGCGAGATGATCAGCGCGTGCCGCGCGGCCTTGGTCGAGGCCATCGTCGACGAGCTCATGACTGCTCCAGCAGGAACGTCAGGAGCGCCTTCTGCGCGTGCAGCCGGTTCTCCGCCTCGTCCCACACCACCGACTGCGGGCCGTCCAGCACCTCGGCCGTGATCTCCTTGCCGCGGTACGCCGGCAGGCAGTGCAGCACCAGTGCGTCGGACCGGGCCAGTGCGAGCGCCGCCGCGTCGAGCCGGAAGGCCTCGAACCGGTGCTCCCTGTCCTGCGCCTCGCCCTCCTGGCCCATGGACGTCCACGTGTCGGTCGCCACCACGTCGACACCGGCGACGGCCTCGACGAGGTCGTGCACGACCGTCACCGAGCCGCCCGTGGCCGCGGCGATCTCCGCCGCGCGGGCGACCACCGCCGGGTCGGGCAGGGCGTCGACGGGGGTGCCGACGCGCACGTGGAGCCCGGCGGTCGCACCGCCGAGCAGGTAGGAGTGCGCCATGTTGTTGGCGCCGTCGCCGACGTAGGCGAACGTCGTGCCCGCGAGCGACGCGACGCCGCCCCGGTGCTGCGCCAGGGTCGTGAGGTCGGCCAGCACCTGGCACGGGTGGAACTCGTCGGTCAGCGCGTTCACGACCGGGACGCCCGCCGTCGCTGCCATCTCCTCGAGGTCCGCCTGCGCGAACGTGCGCCACACGATCGCCGCGACCTGCCGCCCGAGCACGCGCGCGGTGTCCGCGACGGACTCGCGCACGCCGATCCGCGCGAGCGACCCCTCGAGCAGCAGGGGGAACCCGCCGAGCTCGGCGATCCCGGTCAGGAAGCTCACCTGGGTGCGCAGCGTCGGCTTGTCGAAGATCACCGCGACAGAGCGCGGGCCCGCCGCGGGCCTGCGGAGGTACCGGTCCTCGCGGAACGCCAGCGCGAGCTCGAGCACCACCCGCTGCTCGTCGGGCGTCAGGTCGTCGTCGCGCAGGAAGTGGCGGGTCATGCGGGCTCCTCGGGGGCGAGGCCGGCCGGCAGCGACGCCACCAGGTCGACGAACGGCTGCACCTGCTCGTCGGTGAGGACGAACGGCGGCGCCAGACGCAGCGTGCCGGGGGTGCACGCGTTGACGACGAACCCCGCCTCGAGCGCGTGCGCGACCACCTGGGCCGCGACGGGCCGGACCAGCTCGACCGCGATGAGCAGGCCCTCGCCGCGCACCTCGCGCACGAGCGGGTTGCCGGTCGAGCGCAGCCGCTCGCGCAGCCGCTCCCCCAGCGTCGTGACGTGTTCCAGCAGGCCGTCACGCTCGATGACGCCGATCGTCGCGAGCGCCGCGGCGGAGGCCACGGGGTTGCCGCCGAACGTCGTCCCGTGCTGGCCGCGGCCGAGGAGCGCCGCGACGTCCGGCCCGAGCGCGACCAGGCCGCCGACGGGGAAGCCGCCGCCGAGGCCCTTGGCCACGGTCACGACGTCCGGCCGGATCCCGCCGCCGATGTGCGGGTGCTGGTGCGCGAACCACCGGCCCGTGCGTCCCATGCCGCTCTGCACCTCGTCGAGCACGAGGAGCGCGCCGTGCGCCGTCGTCAGCTCACGCGCGAGCGCGAGGTAGCCGGGGGGGACCGTGCGCACGCCGGCCTCGCCCTGGATCGGCTCGACGAAGAGCGCGGCGACCTGGTCGCCGCCGTGCTCGAACGCGGCGCGCAGGGCGTCGGTGTCGCCGAAGGGCAGGAACTCGACGCCCGGTGGCAGGGGCTCGAACGGCTCGCGGTACGCCTGCTTGTGCGTGAGGGACAGCGCACCCATCGAACGGCCGTGGAAGGCCCCCTCGAGCGCGAGGACACGGGGTCGGGTGCCCGCGGAGTGCCGGCGCGTGAGCTTGAGCGCGGCCTCGTTGGCCTCCGTGCCCGAGCTCGTGAGGAACACCCGGGAACCCTGCGGCGCGTCGGCGAGCCCGAGCAGACGCTCCGACAGCGCGATCTGGGCCGGGCTGGAGAAGAAGTTCGAGATGTGCCCGAGGGTCCCCAGCTGCGCGCTGACGGCGGCGGTGAGGGTCGGGTGGGCGTGCCCGAGGGAGTTGACCGCGATGCCGCCGAGGAGGTCGAGGTACCGCTTGCCGTCCGCGTCCCACACGTACGGTCCCTCGCCGCGCACCAGCACCCGCTGCGGCGGTCCGAACGTGTCCATGACCGCGTGGGTGTACCGGTCGGTCCACTCGGCGACCGAGCCCACGGCCGCGGGCAGCGGCAGCGCCTCGTCGGCGCCGGCGGCGCGGTGGCGCGCCGACCCCCCGGGCGGTGCGGCCACGGCCTGATCGGGCGTCGTCGTCACGGTGCGACCTCCTGCTGGTCCTGGGTCGCCAGGCGCACGGCGCGCACCGGCACGGTCGACGGGTGCCCGTCGGGATCGGCGTCCGGCAGCACCATCGTGCCGACGCCCTCGGACGTGAAGACCTCGACGAGGATCGAGTGCGTCGCGCGGCCGTCGATGACGTGCGCACGCGGCACCCCGCCCTGGACGGCGCGCCAGCACGCCTCCATCTTGGGCCGCATGCCCGCGTCGAGACGCGGCAGGAGCTCGGCCAGCGCGGAGGCGCGGATGCGGCGCACGAGCGTCGTCCGGTCCGGCCAGTCGGTGTACAGGCCCTCGACGTCGGTCAGGACGATGAGCTTGCGTGCACCCAGCGCGACCGCGAGCGCGGCCGCCGCCGTGTCCGCGTTGACGTTGAGCACCTGGGTGGGGTCGTCGATGTCGGGTGCGACCGTGGAGACCACGGGGATGCGTCCGGCGTCGAGGAGGTCGAGCACCGCACCGGGGTTGACCTGCACGACGTCGCCGACGAGGCCCACGTCGACCTCGTGCCCGTCGACGACCGCCGTGCGGCGCCGCGCCTGGAACAGGCCCGCGTCCTCGCCCGACAGGCCGACGGCGTGCGGGGCGTGCGCGTTGAGGAGCCCGACGAGCTCGCGCGAGACCTGACCGGTCAGGACCATCCGGACGACGTCCATCGCCTCGGGCGTCGTGACGCGCAGGCCGCCGCGGAACTCGCTGGCGATGCCGAGGCGGTCGAGCATCGCGTTGATCTGCGGGCCGCCGCCGTGCACGACCACGGGCCGCAGCCCGACCTGCCGCAGGAAGACCATGTCCTCGGCGAACGCCCGCTTGAGGGTGTCGTCGATCATCGCGTTGCCGCCGTACTTGACGACGACGAGCGCCCCGGCGAACTGCTGCAGCCAGGGCAGCGCCTCGACGAGGACCTCGGCCTTCTGCTCGGCCCGCAGGTCGGTGCGGGTGTCGAAGACGAAGTCGTCGGGCACGCCGGTGGGTGTCACGTGGCTTCCGCTCATGTGGAGTACGCGCTGTTCTCGTGGACGTAGTCGTGCGTGAGGTCGTTCGACCAGACGGTCGCGGACGCGTCGCCCGCGTGCAGGTCGACCACGACGTGGACCTCGCGCGCGGACGCGAGGTCGACGTCGCTGCGGTCGGCGTGCACACGGGCAGCCTGGCAGACCATGACGCCGTTCATCGACACGTCGACGGCCTCGGGGTCGAACGGCGCGACCGCCTCGGGGACGGTCCCCACCTGGGCGAGCACCCGGCCCCAGTTGGGGTCGTTGCCGAAGATCGCGGCCTTGAAGAGGTTGGAGCGCGTGACGGCGCGGGCGACCGCGAGCGCCGCGTCCTGGCTCGTGGCCCCGACGACGTGGACGGCGACGTCGTGCGACGCGCCCTCGGCGTCGGCGACGAGCTGGCGGGCGAGCGACGCGCAGACCCGCAGCACGGCGTCGGCGAGCACGTCGAGCGACGGTGCCACGCCCGACGCACCGGACGCGAGCAGCGTGACCGTGTCCGACGTCGACATGCACCCGTCCGAGTCGACCCGGTCGAACGTCACCGCGGTCGCGGCCCGCAGGGCGGCATCGAGCACGCGCGCCTCGACGTCGGCGTCCGTGGTCACGACGCAGAGCATGGTGGCCATGGCGGGTGCGAGCATCCCCGCGCCCTTGGCCATGCCGCCCACCGTGAACGACCCGTCCGGCGTGTCGACCGTGACGTGCGCGGTCTTGGGCACCGAGTCCGTCGTCATGATGGCGCGCGCGGCCTGCGGTCCGGCGTCCGGTGCGAGCGCCGCCGCGGCGAGGTCGACGCCGGTGAGCAGGTTCTCGCGCGGCAGCCGCTCACCGATCAGGCCCGTCGAGCACACGATGACGTCGCCCGCCGAGACGCCCAGAGCCGTGGCGACGCGCTCGGCCGTCAGGTGCGCGTCGAGGAAGCCCTCCGGACCGGTGCTGACGTTGGCGCCACCGGAGTTGAGGACGACGGCCGACACGACTCCGTCGGAGACCACCTGGCGCGACCAGACGACGGGCGCGCCGACCATGCGGTTCGTCGTGAAGACCGCGGCGGCCGCCTGGCGCGGGCCGTCGTTGACGACGAGCGCCAGGTCCGGGCTCCCGGACGCCTTGAGGCCGGCGGTCACGCCGGACGCGCGGAAGCCCGCGGCCGCCGTGACGCCGGGCGACGTGCCGGGTGACGTACCGGCGAGCGCGGGTCCCAGGTGGTCGGTCACGGGGCGACCCCGTTCCGGGGCAGGCCGAGCGTCTCCGGCAGCCCGAGCGCGAGGTTGAGGGACTGGACGGCGCCGCCGGCCGTCCCCTTGACGAGGTTGTCGATCGCCGTGATTGTCACGACGCGCCCGGCGCGGGCGTCCAGCGCCACCTGGACGAGCGCGGTGTTCGCCCCGGTGGTCGACGCCGTGGTGGGCCACTCGCCCGCGGGCAGCACGTGCACGAAGGGCTCGTCGGCGTAGGCGGCACGCCACACCTCGCGCAGCGCGTCGTCGTCGGCGGTGACGCCGGGGGCGAGCCGGGCCGTGGCGGTCGCGAGGATGCCGCGCGGCATGGGCACGAGCACGGGCGTGAACGACGTGCGGACGTCGCCCGCGCCCGCGCTGCGCAGGTTCTGGGCCAGCTCGGGGATGTGGCGGTGGCTGCCGCCGACCGCGTAGGGCACGGCCGCACCGAGACCCTCGGACGCGAGCAGGTGCGGCTTGAGGGACTTGCCGGCACCGGAGTAGCCGACGGCGAGCACGGCGACGAGGTCCGTGGTGTCGAGCAGCCCCGCGGCGACGCCGGGCTGCAGGCCGAGCGTCACGGCGGTCACGTTGCAGCCCGGGACCGCGATGCGCCGCGCACCGGCGAGGCGCTCGCGCTGCCGGCCCCGCGACCCGCCGACCACGAGCTCCGGCAGGCCGTACGTCCACGTGCCGGCGTGCGCGCTGCCGTAGTACGTCTCCCAGTCGCCCGGCTCGACGAGCCGGTGGTCGGCGCCGAGGTCGAGCACGACGGGGTCCTCCCCCAGGGCCTCCAGCTCGGCCGCGACCCGGCCGCTCGCGCCGTGCGGCAGCGCGAGGACGACGACGTCGTGGCCCGCGAGCGCCTCGGCGGTCGTCGGTTCCAGCACGCGGTCGGCGAGGTCGCGCAGGTGCGGGTGGTGGGCGCCGAGCGGCGTGCCGGCGCTCGAGTGCGCCGTGAGCGTGCCGATGCGTGCCTGCGGGTGGTCGAGCAGCAGCCGCAGGACCTCTCCGCCGGCGTACCCACTGGCTCCGGCCACCGCCACCGTGAACGTCATGTGCATGAACATACAGTCGAGTGCAGACAAATACCAAGGCGTGCGCGGGAACAGGTCACCGGTGCCCGGCGGTTGCGGCATACATGCGCGCTGTCATCGCGACCGGGGCCGGCGGCCCGGAGGTCCTCCAGGTCACCGACGTCCCCGACCCCCGACCCGCGCCCGACGAGGTCGTCGTGCGCGTGGCCGCGGCGGGCGTGAACTTCATCGACACCTACCGGCGTCGGGGCATCTACCGTATGCGGTTCCCGCACGTGGTGGGATCCGAGGGCGCGGGTGAGGTGGTCGAGACCGGGTCCGACGTGACGACCCTGGCGCCCGGCGACCGCGTCGCGTGGTCGTCCGCACCCGGCTCCTACGCCGAGCTGGTCGCCGTGCGGGAGGCCGACACGCTGCCCGTGCCGGCGGGCGTCGACGACGCCACCGCGGCGGCCCTGCCGATGCAGGGCATGACGGCGCACTACCTCGTCGCCTCGACGTTCACCCTCGCCGCGGGGCACGACGTGCTGCTGCACGCGGGTGCGGGCGGCGTCGGCCTGCTCGTCACGCAGCTGGCCGCGGCACGCGGCGCGCGGGTGGTCTCCACGGTGGGGTCGGCCGACAAGGAGCACCTGGCGCGCGCGGCGGGAGCCGCCGATGTCGTGCGCTACCGCGAGCTGTCGGATCTCGGCACCGAGCTGCCGGCGCTCGTGCGCGACCTCACCGGCGGCCGGGGCGTCGACGTGGTGTACGACGGCGTCGGGAAGGACACGTTCGACGCGTCGCTCGCCTCGCTCGCCCGGCGCGGGACCCTCGTGCTGTTCGGCGCCTCCTCGGGGCAGGTGCCGCCCGTGGACCTGCAGCGCCTCAACGCCGCCGGCTCGCTGTACGTCACGCGCCCCACCCTCGGCGACTACACCGCCACGCGTGACGAGCTGGTGTGGCGCGCCACCGAGCTCTTCGACGCCGTCGTCGCGGGCGCGCTCGACGTGCGCGTCGGCGCGACGTTCCCCCTGGCCGACGCCGCCGACGCCCACCGCGCCCTCGAGGGGCGCGCCACCACCGGAAAGGTGCTCCTGCTCCCGTGAACCTCGCCGTCCCCACCTTCGCCGCACCGCCCCGCACCCTGACCGTCGAGATCTGGTCCGACGTCGCGTGCCCCTGGTGCTACGTCGGCAAGCGCCGGTTCGCCGCCGCGCTGCGCGACTTCCCGCACCGCGACCACGTGGACGTGGTCTGGCGCTCCTACCAGCTCTCCCCCGAGACACCGACGGGCCCCGGGCGGCCCGAGATCGACGCCCTCGCCGAGATGAAGGGGCTGCCGCGCGAGCAGGTGGAGCAGATGTTCGCGCACGTCACGAGCGCCGCCGCCGGTGACGGCCTGCGGTACGACTTCGCGCGCACGCTGGCGTTCAACACGTTCGACGCCCACCGGCTGCTGCACCTCGCGCGCGCGGCGGGCGGGTCACCGCTCGTCGAGGCCACCATGGAGACGCTGTTCTCGGCGCACTTCGAGCAGGGCGTCGACCTCGGCGCCGAGGGCGCCCTGGTGACGCTCGCAGCGCGGGCCGGGTTCGCCGCGCACGGCTGGGACGACGCACGCGTCGCGGCGGCCCTGGCCGCGGACGACGCTGCGGACGCCGTGCGCGACGACCTCGCCACCGCCCGGGAGATCGGTGTCACGGGTGTGCCGTTCTTCGTCGTCGACCGCAGGTACGCGCTGTCCGGGGCGCAGCCGGCCGAGGTCTTCGCCCAGCTGCTCGACGCCGGGTGGCGGGACGCCAACCCGCTCGCTGCCGTGCCGGTCGGCGACGCCTGCACCGACGGCTCCTGCTAGCGGCCCGCCGGCCGCGCGTCATCCCGGCGGCGGCCCGCCGAGCAGGCGGGTCAGCTCCGTGAGCGAGTCGACCCGCACGTCGGCGAGCGCCACCTCCGGCCGCAGGGCGTGCACGTAGCCCCACGGTCCACGACGCAGGAACGCGGTCCGCATGCCCGCCGCGCGGGCGGGCAGGACGTCGTTGTCGAGGCGGTCGCCGACGTACAGCACCTGGCCCGGCGGCAGGTCGAGCTCGCTCAGCACGCGCGCGAAGAACGCCGGCGCGGGCTTGGCGACGCCCCAGCGCGCTGACGACGCGACGAGCCCGAGGTCGACGCCCGCGGCACGCAGCTGCTCCTCGGCGGCCGCCGGCTGGTTGCCGGCGATCGCGACGACGTACCCGGCCGCGCGCAGCGCGTGCAGCGTGGGGAGCGCGTCGGGGTAGAGGTCCACGGCGCCGATCGTCGACCGCGTCACCGGTGGGTCGACCCCGAGGACGTCCCACACGCGCGCGTGCGGCTCGCCGCGCTCCACCAGCGCGCCCAGGACCCCCATGAGCGCGAGCGGCGTCACACCGACGTCGTGGGCGGCCCGGGTCCAGGCGCGCGTCTCGTCGACGATCGTCTCCCCGACGTCCAGGACCACGGCGCGCACGTCCACGGCGACCACTCTGCCGCACCGTGCCGCCCGGGTCGCCCGGCGCCGCCCCCCGCGGTCACCGGGACGGCGCGAGCGCCCGGACCTGGTCGAAGAACGCGACCTCGTGCCGGCACGACGTGACGAACGCCGCGAGCATCCGCGCGCGCGTCGCGGCACCGACCTCGCGAGCGGCGGCGTCGGCCAGGTCGCAGGCCCGCGCCGAGGCCGCGGCGAACGCCGGGTCGCCGTACGTCCCGACCCAGTCCCCGTACGGGTGCCCCGCCAGGTCACCGGCGCGCACCAGGATGCGGGCGCCGATGTCCGCGTAGAGCCAGTAGCACGGGAGCACCGCGGCCACGACCTCCGCGTACGAGCCCGTGGCCGCCACGGCCAGCACGTGGTCCACGTACGCGGTCGTGGCGGCGCTCGCCGGGCCGGACCAGCGCGTCCCCGCGCGTGCCAGGCGCTCGGCGTGCAGAAGCGTCTCGACGTCCAGGCAGCGGGCAGCGCCCTGCGCGAAGAACACCTGCGCCACGCCGTCCGGGGCCAGCTGGCTCGCCCGCGCGAGCACGCGGGAGTACTGCGCGAGGTAGAGGGCGTCCTGGTGGAGGTACTGCTCGAACTCCTCGACGGGCAGCGACCCGTCGGCGAGCCCGCGCACGAACGGCAGGTCGTCGCACGCGGCCCGCAGGTCCGCGACGCGGTCCCACGCGTCGGCACTGAACGGCCGCGCGCCGAGGGCGGGTGCGTGGTGGAGGTGGTCGACGGGCCCGCGTCCGGACCCGACCCCGAGCGCCTCGCCCGCGGCGATCGCGCCGGTGAGCCACTCCTTCGCCTCGCGGACCGCGGTCACCCAGTCGGGCCGACGGGGCCGCAGGGCGGCGACGGCCGCCGAGAGCGAGCAGCCCGTGCCGTGCGTGCTGGTGGTGCTCACGCGAACCGCGTCGAGCTCGGTCACCGTGGTCGCGTCGACCACGGCGTCGGGGCTCGCGTCCCCCGGCAGATGGCCGCCCTTGAGCAGCACGGTCACGTCCGCGGCGGTCGCGAGCCGGCGGGCCTGGCGCACCGCGTCGGCCCACGTGGCCGCGGTGCCCTCACCCAGCAGCACGCCCAGCTCCGGGAGGTTGGGGGTCACGAGGTCCGCCTGCGCGACCAGCCGGCGCACCGCGTCCTGCGCGTCGGCGTCGAGCAGCCGGTCCCCGCTGGTCGCGACCATGACCGGGTCGAGCACGACCACCGGGGGCCGCGTGTGCGCGAGCCACGCCGCGACCTCGTCCGCCACGGCCCGGGTGCCGACCATGCCGATCTTGACGGCGTCGACCGTCACGTCGTCGCTCACGGCGTCGAGCTGGGCGCGCAGGAAGGCGACGTCGGGCACGTGGACCGCCCGCACGCCGTGCGTGTTCTGCGCGACGAGCGCGGTGACCACGGCCATGCCGTACGCGCCGTGCGCCGCGAACGACTTGAGGTCCGCGTGGATGCCCGCGCCCCCCGTCGGGTCGGTGCCCGCGACGGACAGGACCCGCACGCGGCTGCCTGCGCAGCTCATCGGGTCAGCGCCGGCAGCGCGGCGGCGAGGTCGTGCGGGGACAGGACGGCAGACGTCATGAGGACATCCCTTCGCTCGTACGAACGAGATCAGGTTCGACGGGTGTGATCTCAGCCCTGCTCGGTACAGGGCACCCCGTGTCTCGGGTCGACCCTAGACCGTGGCGTCCGGCCCGCCATCTCGTGGTCTCGACCCTCGGACGCGCGCAGGCACCGGGGGCTACGCTCCCCGTGCGGGTCGTCGACGGCGGGACCTACGCGGGCGGTCCGGCTCCGACCACGCGCGCCCCCGCGCCCGAACCTGCGAGGCGAGATGACCACCTCCCCCGGCACGACCCGACCCGCACCGCTGACCGACCCGGTCGGCACCGTCGTCCCGTCCGCCGTCCCGACGCACTGGTACAACCTCGCGGCCGACCTGCCCGAGCCGTGCCCGCCCGCGCTGCACCCGGGCACGCGTGAGCCGTTGACGCCCGACGACCTCGCGCCGCTGTTCCCGATGGCGCTCATCGCGCAGGAGGTCTCGACCGAGCGGTGGGTGGAGATCCCGCAGACGGTCCGGGAGATCTACGCCCTGTGGCGCCCGGCACCGCTGCTGCGCGCGCGACGCCTGGAGCGCGCGCTGGGGACGCCCGCGAAGATCTACTACAAGTACGAGGGCGGCTCCCCCGCCGGCTCGCACAAGCCGAACACCGCCGTCGCGCAGGCGTACTACAACGCCCTCGAGGGCATCACGCGGCTCACGACCGAGACGGGCGCCGGGCAGTGGGGCGCCTCGCTGTCGATGGCCTGCGCGCTGCTCGGCCTCGGGTGCGAGGTCTGGCAGGTCCGCGCGTCCTACGACGGCAAGCCCTACCGGCGCATGCAGATGGAGACGTACGGCGCGACGTGCCACCCGTCACCGTCGGACCTCACCGCTGCGGGCCGCGCGATGCTGGCGGCCGACCCGACGACCACGGGGTCGCTGGGCATGGCGATCAGCGAGGCCGTCGAGGTCGCGGCGAACGACCCGAAGGCGCACTACGCGCTGGGCTCGGTGCTCAACCACGTCCTGCTCCACCAGAGCGTCATCGGTCAGGAGGCACTCGCGCAGCTCGACGAGCTGGGCGAGACCGCCGACGTGGTGTTCGGGTGCGCTGGCGGCGGGTCGAACCTGGCGGGGCTGAGCTTCCCGTTCCTCGGCCGCAACCTGCGCGACGGGGCGACGACCCGCGTCGTGGCCTGCGAGCCGGCGGCCTGCCCGTCGATGACCCAGGGCGAGTACCGGTACGACTTCGGTGACGTCGCGGGCCTGACGCCGCTGCTCAAGATGCACACGCTCGGCAAGGACTTCGTGCCGCCGCCCATCCACGCGGGCGGGCTGCGGTACCACGGCATGGCTCCGATGGTCTCCCACGCCTACGCGCTGGGGCTCCTGGACGCCGTCGCGGTCGAGCAGGACGCCGCCTTCGCCGCCGGCATCGAGTTCGCGCGGGCCGAGGGCATCATCCCGGCGCCCGAGTCGACGCACGCCCTGGCGGCTGCGTTCGCCCACGCGCGGGCCGCGACGACGGACGAGACGATCCTCATCGGCCTGTCGGGCAACGGCGTCCTGGACCTGCCCGCCTACCACGACTACGTCTGACGTCACGGCAGGGCCGTGACCACGACGTGGGCACCGTCTTATCTTGACCCTTCTTGTCGGCTTATCGTCTCGGGGAGGCACACCGGCACAAGGAGTCCGCATGGGCACGCACTTCCTCTGGTACATCCCCAACACCGTCGAGCCCGGTCACCGCGGTGACGACACGGCCGACGGCTGGGGCTCGCTCGACCTGTCGACCGAGCTGGCGCGCGCCGCCGAGGCGCACGGGTGGGAGGGTGCGCTCATCGGGACGGGGTGGGGCCGGCCCGACACGTTCACCGTCGCCACCGCGCTCGCTGCCCGCACGACCACCTTCCAGCCGCTCGTGGCCGTCCGCCCCGGCTACTGGCAGCCCGCCCACTTCGCGAGCGCCGCCGCGACCCTGGACCGGCTGTCCGGCGGTCGGCTGCTCGTCAACGTCGTCAGCGGGCACGACGGCGTCGCGCAGTACGGCGACACGGCCGGGGACCAGGCGCAGCGGTACGCGCGGACGCGGGAGTTCCTCGACCTCGTCCGACGCCTGTGGACCCAGGAGCACGTCACGTTCCACGGCGAGCACTACCGGGTCGACGACTCGACCCTCGCACCGCGCCCCGTGGCTCGCCCGGGCCGTCCGCACCCGCGCCTCTACTTCGGCGGCGCGTCGCCGGCCGCCGAGCGCGTCGCCGCCGCCGAGGCCGACGTCCAGCTCTTCTGGGGCGAGCCGCTCGACGGGGTCGCCGAGCGGGTCGCGCGCCTGCGGGCACTGAGCGACGAGGTCGGGCGGCGGCACCCCCCGCTCGAGTTCGGCCTGCGGGTCACGACGCTCGTGCGTGACACCACGCAGGAGGCGTGGCACGACGCCGAGGAGAAGGTGGCACGCATGGCCGAGACCGCGGGGACCCGGCCGCCCGACCCGCTGCGCCGACGTGCCGTGGGTCAGCAGCGCCTGCTGGAGCTGGGCGCCCGCGGGGACGTCCTCGACTCCTGCCTGTACACCGCGCCGGGGCGGTACGGCGGCGGGGGCGCGGGCACGACGTGGTTGGTCGGCTCCGCCGCGGACGTGGCCGCCGCGCTGCAGCGCTACCGCGACCTCGGCGTGACGCACTTCGTGCTCTCCGACACCCCGTACCTGCACGAGACCGCGCGGGTCGGGGACCAGCTGCTCGGACTGCTGCGGGAACCGGCCCTGACCTGAGCGGCCGGGCCGGCCCCCTCAGCGCGGCACCGTGACGGCGGTGCTGCGGCTGCCCAGGACGTTGCGCGGCTCGTCGGGCACGAACACGGCGACGAGCCGGTGGACACCGGCACCCAGGGCCGGGACCGGACCGGCCGCGAACCCGCGGACGACGCGGGCACGCGCCACCACCCGCGTCCCCTCGCGCAGCTCCACACGACCCGTCGGCTGCGCGCCCGTGTCGAGGCGGACGTCCGACACCCACACGACAGGCAGCCAGGACGCGGGGCGGCGCATCGTGAGCGTCGTGCCCGAGACCACAGGCCGCACGCTGACCCGCACCGGACCGGCCTGCGCCGGGGCGTACGCCGCGTCGCCCGGGTACCGGGCGGTGATGACGTACTCACCGACCGGTGTCGTGGACGGCAGCCGGTACTCGGCGAGACCGTCCACGACCGGCACGCGCACGGGCGCGGCCCCCTCCACCTCGAACTCCACGGGGCCCGGCGCCGTCACCGGCGTGAGGGAGGCACGGACGCGGACCACGGGGTCCAGGTCCCCGTACACCTGCGACTGCCCGTTCCCGTCCAGCCTCAGCGTGGTGGCCGTGCGCCCCGGGCCCACGACCACCGGGAGCCGCGCCTCGGTGCCTCCCGGGACCACCGTGATGCCCAGCACGCCCGGCCCGGCGGGCACGCCGGCGGGGACGGCCAGACGCACGTCGACCGGCCCCTCCGGGTCACCGTCGCGGGGCAGGTGGAGGTTCAGGGTCAGCTCGACACCGGACAGCCTGATCTCGACCGGTCCCGGCGCGGGACCCAGGCTCGCGGTCCCCGCGCCCGTGAGGCGCAGCTCGAGGGTCGACTCCGGGACGACCGGGTCCGACAGGTGCGACACACCCAGGGCGCGGGGATCGGTGTCCGGCGTCGCCACCTGGCCCAGCGCCGCGCGCAGCGCGTCACGGTCGGTGCGGCCGGTCGCGACACGGTCGCTCACCCCCGCGAGCGCACCGAACGCGTCCGGGCCCTGCAGGAGCGACGCCGGCACGACGAGCCGGTACCCGGCGGCGGGGTCGACGGGCGTGCCGTCGATGCTCAGCGACGTCACGCGTGCGCCCCGGGGGCGCGTGTCGTCGTACGTGTACACGACGTTGGCCGACAGGCCGAGGTGCAGGTCGGGGCGGCCCTCGCGGGTGTCGGTCCGCCACTGCTCCTCGAGCAGCGCCTGCAGCCGGGCGCCCGTGAGGGTCACCTGCCACAGCTCCTCCGGTTCCGGCAGGACCGCCACGAGCTCGGCATCGGTGACGCGGCTGCGCTCCGGGTACCCGGGATCCGGCGGCCACTGCGTGTCGGGCACGTCGTAGAGCAGGTCGGCCGCGAGGGCCGTGGGCGTCGAGACCCCGATCTGCGGGTCGGCCGCCGGGGTGTAGCGGGCCGCACGGGCCGCGTCGGCCACGAGGTTGCCGAGCGCCGACTCCCGCGTGACGTCCCCGCCGTCCGGCCCCGGGACGGGGCCGGGGAGCACCACCTCGCCACCGACGAGGACCGCCTCGTCGAAGGCCCGCGTCGCGGAGGCGGTGACCCACCCGACGAGTGCGTCACCGGGCTCGGCCGCGGCCGCGGCCGGCGGGATGGGCGACGGCACGCCGAGCGTGCCTGCCAGGACGAGAGCAACGACCACCGACCGCCACGGGTGCACGACGCCTCCAGGTGCGGGCCCGCCCCCTGCGCGACCCGTGCCGCAGCGCCCGGTCCGCGCCGGCCGGCGGTGACGCGGCGACGGGTCCCACTCTGCGACCACCTGCGCGCTGCGACAAGGGGTCCACGGCGTCGACCTGGCGGGACCGCACGGCGACGGGCCGCCGGACCACCCGCACGGGGCGGGTGGTCCGGCGAGCCCGGTCAGGTGCGGACGCTCACCGCGGCGCTCGCGCTGCCCGCGACGTTCGCTGCGTCGTCGGGCACGAAGACCGCGGTCAGGCGGTGGCTGCCCGCTCCGAGGTCACGCGGCACCGTCCCGATCGCCAGGCCGAGGACGACCCGCGCCCGGGACACGACGCGGTCTCCCTCGCGCAGCTCGACCGTCCCCGCGGGCAGGGTGCGCGTCTCGAGGCCCGCGGTGGCGACCCACGCCGACGGGAGCAGCCGCGGGAGCGGCGACTGCACGACGGCCAGCGACGTGCTGCTCCTCGCCTGCGCGACCGTCACGGTGACGGGCGCCGACTGCGAGCCCGCGACCGCGTCGGTCCCGGCGTACACGGCCACGACCTCGTAGGTCCCCGCCGGGGTCTGCGCCGGGAGCGTCAGCACGGCGCGTCCGTCGCGCAGCGTCGACGTGCCGAGCACGTCGTCCCCCGCCACGAACCGGACGGCCCCGGTGACCGGCCCCGCGGACGTCACGACCGCCGTGAGCCGGACCCGCGTCCCCCGGGTGCCGAACACCTGCGTGGCGGGCGACGCCGAGAGCGCCGTGGCCGAGGTCGCCAGGCCGTCCTCGACCGTGAACGGCACGCTCGCGACCGTCCCGCTGGGCGTCGCCACGACGGTCAGGACGTGCCCACCGGGCGTCAGGTCCCCCGGCAGCGTGACCGTGACCTGCGCCGACGCGTCGGGGCCGGCCTCTCCCCGCACGAGCGGGAAGGTGCCGAGCACGTCGTCACCGAGACGCACCTCCACCTGCGTGTTCTCGGGGGCACCGAGACTCGTCAGGTTGAGGCCGCCGACCGTGAAGGTCAGCTCCCCGCCCGCCGCGACGGGCGCGAGCTCGGGGACCGCCACGGCCCGCTCGCCGAAGTCGGGCGACAGACCCGGGTGCGCCTCGAGGTACGCGATCCAGGCGTCGCGGTCGATGAGGCCCGAGTCGGCCGTCCCCCGGCCCTGCGTGAGGACCCGGAAGTTGTCACCGCCCTGTGCGAGGAACGAGAACGTCCCGATGCGGTAGTCGGCGGCCGGGTCGATCGGCGCGCCGTCGACCGTGACCGACGTGATCCTGTCGCCGAGGTCGCGCGACGCGTCGTAGGTGTAGGTCACGTTGTCCGACAGGCCGAGCTGCAGGTACGGGCGGCTCGGGATCGTGCCGTCCGCGTTGGTCTGCCACTGCTGCTCGAGCATGGTGACCACCTGGGCGCCCGTGAGCGTGGTCGTCCAGAGGTTGTTGACGAACGGCAGCACCGCGTTGGCCTCGGCGTACGTGATCGTGCCGTCCGGCGCGTGGACCAGCTCCGCGCGCATCCCGCCGGGGTTGACGACGCCGATCTGCGCGCCGCCGCGCTCGGGTGCCGCCAGCGCGTCGAGGAGCGCGTCGGCGACGAGCCCTCCGAGCGTCGACTCGCGGCTGCGGTCGTCGCGTCCCGTGGTCGTGCCCGGTGCCGACCCGACGTACACGCCGTCGACGTACGAACCACCGCTGAACGCCGTGGTGATGTCGGCCGTCACCGAACCGACCGGCTCGGAGCCGACCTCGTCGGCGTACGCGAGCGCGTCCGCGACGATGTCCGCCACCGCGGCGACGCGCGGGTAGGCCGCCACGAGGTCGGCGTCCGGGGTCGTGGTGCGCGCGACGTTCTCGGCCGTCGCGGCGGTGACCTCGTCGGTCGTCCGGTCGTACGTCAGGACGACCTTGCCGAGGAACTCGCCGTACGACCCGGTCTGCAGGACGGGCCGCGTCGCGTCGCCGTCGCCCACCGGACCGAACCACGCGTACTGCTTGTGCGTGTGGCCCGTCAGGACGACGTCCACCGCGGTGTCCGTCTGCGTCACGATGTCGGCGAACGCGCCGCCGGCGGCGAGCTCGTCCTCCAGCGTCGCGCCGTCCGGCGTGCCGGCCCCGGCCCCCTCGTGGTACTCGGCCACGATCACGTCGGCCTCGCCGTTGGACGCGTCGCCGTCGGTCAGCTGCGCGGCCACGCGGTTGACCGCCTCGACCGGGTCGCCGAAGTCGAGGCCCGCGACGCCCGCCGGGGTGACGAGCGTCGGCGTCTCCTGCGTGACGGCGCCGATCACGCCGACGGTCACGCCGGCCATGTCGATCAGCGCGTACTCGTCGAGCGCCGGCGTCGTCGTGCCGTCCACGTACACGTTGGCCCCCAGGTACGGGAAGGCCGCGTTGGTGCCGCCGGCGATCACGCGGTCGACCAGGTCGTCGTACCCCTTGTCGAGCTCGTGGTTGCCGATCGCCGAGGCTGCCAGGCCGAGCGCGTTCAGCACGTCGATGGTCGGCTGGTCCTGCTGCACCGAGGACGCGAAGAGCGAGGCGCCGATGTTGTCACCGGCCGACAGGAACGCCACGGGGCCCTCGGCCGCCGCGCGCTGCTGCTCGACCGTCCCCGCGAACCTCACGGTGTTCGCGTCGATGCGGCCGTGGAAGTCGTTGATGTTGAGGAACGTCAGGTCGACCGGCCCCTCGTTCGCGTCGCCGGCGGCCAGGCCGACGACCACGGGGTCGTGGTCCGACGAGCGGTACGCGTCCGGCGCGTGGAAGGACGTGCCGTGGTCGCCGTACCGGCTGTACTCGAGCGCGATCGACTCCTCGGCGTTGATCTCCCACACGTCGGCGCCGGTCGCGCGCGCGGCGGCCGCCTCGTTGAGCAGCACGTGGTCGAGCGAGCCCGACAGCCCGCCGAACGAGTAGCTGTACTGCCCGGGCGCGAGCGCCGCGACCGCGTCCACGTACCCCGCGTCGTACAGCACCTGCAGCGGGTCCTCCAGGGTGTACGCGTTGAAGTCACCGACGAGCGCGACGGCCTGCGCGTCGCCCTGGACGGTGGGCACCCAGTCACGCAGCGCCGTCGTCTGCCGCACGCGCGACTCGTTCGACGCGCCCTGCCCGTCACCGGCGTCGGCGTCGCCGGGCCACGGGCCGGGCGAGCCCTTGGACTTGAGGTGGTTCACGACGACGAGGAACGGCTCGCCCCCGTCGACCGGCGCGAACACCTGGCCGATCGGCTCGCGCGCGTTGCCGAACGCCTGGTCGTCACCGCTCTGGTCACCCAGCGCGCGCGACGGTCCCGAGGGGGCCACGGCGGCGGGCCGGTAGATGATCGCGTTGGTGATCACGTCCTGCTCGGCCGCGGGCGGCAGCTCCTGCGACGAGGGCACGTAGGCCCACGTGCCGGCGCCGGCGGCCGCGTTGAGCGCGTCGACGAGGGTCGCGAGCGCCTCGTCGGGCACGCCGTCGACGCGCGCGGAGTTCTCGATCTCCAGCAGCCCCACGACGTCGGCGTCGAGCGCCGTGATCGCCGCGACGATCTTGGCCTGCTGCCGCGCCAGGTCGTCGGCGTCCCACGCCCCGCGCTGGTCGCAGCCCCCGCGGACCGTCACCGGCTCGCCGCTCGGGTCGGTCTCGGCGACGCAGGAGGCGTCCTCGTCGCCCAGCGTCGTGAAGTAGTTCAGGACGTTGAACGACGCGACGGACAGGTCCCCGCCGACGGGCTCGGGAGCGGCCGTGCGGTCGTTCTCGAACGTCACCGGCGCAGGGCCGCCCGCGACGACGCGGGCCGTCGGGCTCAGCTTCCAGGCGCTGTTGCGGTAGTCGACGACGAGGGGCTCGGTGACCTGCACCGCGGCGCCGACGCGCACGGGGTTCTGGAGCGACACGTACGGAGGCGTCAGACCGCCGTTGCCGCTGTCGAGGAAGCTGGTGGTCGCACCGTCGTCGAGCACGACCTTGCGGGCGGCGTTGTCGGCGGCGGCCGCGGCGGCCTCCGGGGACCCGGGCCGCCCCACCTCGGTGGGCTGCAGCAGCGGAGTCGTGCCGGTCGCCAGACCGACCTCGCCGTACTGGTTCGTGCTGTAGGTGTCGGAGACCGTCAGGTCGCCCGTGGGCAGGAACAGCATCGACTCGAGCGCCTCGCGCGCCGCCGCGTCGGCCGGCCAGGCGCCGCTGACGGCGGTCGGGGCGTCCGCCGGGGGCAGGACCTCGACGCCGCCGGACGCGACGGCGACCTGTGTCAGGCCGTGGAACTCGGCGACGACACCCGTGACCTGCACGTGCTGACCGGTCGTGACCTGCCCGACGGTCGCCGGCGAGTACACGAAGACGGCGTCGGACCCGGTCCGCGCCGCGGGGCCGCCGCCGCCCGAGCCCGGCGTCTGCAGCACGTAGCCGTCCAGGCCGCCCGTCGGGTAGGCCGCCGTGACGACGCCCGCGGTCGTCACGGTCGTGCCGACCAGCGGCGAGGCGTCGCCGGTGCCCTGCACCTCGGCGATCGTCGCGTCGACAGGGTCGCCCGGCTCCTCGGGCTCGACGCCCGAGGGCGTCGGCGTCGGCGTCCCCGCGGTGAAGTCCGCGGCGTTGTCCGCGGTGTGCGTGGACGCGGCGTCGCGCGCGACCGACGTCGCGTTCGTCGTGGCGGGAGCAGGCCCGGAGCCGGCGTACGACGACGCCGTCGGACCCCACCCGACGAGGTCGACGACGGTGTCCAGGCCCGCGCAGCCGGTGCTGCACGTGAGCGCCGTGGCGCCCCGCACGAGCGCGACCTTGCCGTTGGTGCCGCTCATCGCGACGCCCGTGCCCTCGAGGTCGACCGGCACGTCGGGTGCCGCGGTGTTGCTGCCGAGCGCCTGCCCCACGACGAACGTCGCACCCGCGGGGACGCTGCCGCTCAGCGCCGTCACCTGCCACGACGCGCCCGTCACGGACGCGTACTGCAGCGAGTAGCCCGCGAGGTCGGCGGGCTCCGTGCCGGGGTTGTGCAGCTCGACGAAGTCCCGGTCGAACGGCGCACCCGAGTTGCCACCGCCCCCGTAGACCTCGTTGACCAGCAGCGGCGCGTCGGGCGAGACGGCCGCGTGCGCGGCCCCCGCCGTGGCGACGCCGCCGGTGAGCATGAGGGCGAGCGCGGTCAGCGCCCCGGTGGCCGTTCGAGGTCGTGCGTGCACGGGGGGTCCCCTCCGTCGGGCACGAGGGGGGACGCGTGGCGCACGCCCCGTCGCGCGGGCAGGTCGGCCGTCACCTGGACGGCCGACCTCACCTTGCGTGGTTCACCCGATTCGCCGCAACTACCCGCTAGTAACTATCTGGTGAACTCGTCGGACGACGCCCGGATCGTCCGGGTTCGGCCACGCCCGCCGCGGAGCCCGCCGCCCGCCGGACCCCTCGCCGGGGCCGCCGCGTCCTGCACAGCACGACGCGGGCCGCAGGGGTGCTCCCCGCGGCCCGCGTCGTCGACCGTCAGGCGCGCAGCGTCGCACCCACGCGGGCGTGCGCCTCGGCGACGACGGCGTCACGCACCGCGGCGGTCTCGGCCGCCGTGAGGGTGCGGTCGGCCGCGCGCAGCCGCAGCGCGAAGGCCAGCGACTTGCGCCCGGCGCCCACCTGGTCGCCCGTGTACACGTCGAACAGGTGCACGTCCTCCAGGACGTCGCCCGCGACGCTCGCCACGGCACCCGCGCGGACGGCGGTCAGGACGTCGGCGGCCGGCACGTCGTCCGCCACGACCAGCGCGACGTCCTCCTTGGCGACCGGGAACGTCGACACCGGCACGGCCGTGACGGGCTCGTCGTCCGATGCCGCGAGCAGCGCCGTGAGGTCGAGCTCGAACGCGACGGCGCGCGCCGGCAGGTCGAGCGCGGCGACCACGTGCGGGTGCAGCTCGCCCGCGTGCCCGACGACGCTCCCCGACGCGGCGACCAGCCGTGCGCACCGCCCCGGGTGGAACGGCGCCCGCTCCCGGTCAGCCGTCGCCGACACCTCGACCCCCACGACCTGCGCGACCCGCCGGACGTGCGCGAGCACGTCGTCGAGCCCGGCCCGGCGTCCGGCACCGCCCGGACCGGCCGGCTCCACGAGGCCCGTGAGCACACCTGCGACGTGCAGCGGCTGCGCCGGCACCGCCCGCTCGAGCGTCGCGAGCTGCTCGTCGCTCGGCCGGACCCCGCCCGGCAGGCGGGGCGCGGGCTGCGCTCCGGCACCGGGCAGCGTGACGAGCCCCAGCTCGTACAGGCCGAGGTCGACGTTGCCGCGCGCGACGTTGCGGCGCGCGGTGTCGAGCAGCGTCACCAGCAGGTCGGTGCGCATGAGCGGCTGACCATCGGCGAGCGGGTTGACCAGCCGCACGGCGCGGCGGCGCTCGTCGTCGGCCGGCAGGCCGAGCGCGTCCAGCTGGTCGGCACCGACGAACGGGTAGCTCAGCACCTCGACGAGGCCCCCGGCGGCCAGCGTGTCGGCCACCGCGCGCCGCAGCCGCTGACCACGGGTGAGACCGCCCCCGGTGGGCGCGGCCGGCACGACCGACGGGATCGCGTCGTAGCCGCGCAGGCGCGCGACCTCCTCGACGAGGTCCACGCCCGCAGTCAGGTCGGGGCGCCACGACGGCACGTGCACCTGCCACGGCACGTCGGCGTCGTCGATCGCGCAGCCGATCTCGGTGAGCGTCGTGCGCACCTCGTCGTCGGTGTACGGCACGCCGACCAGCCGCGCGGCCTGCGCGGGATCGAACGCCACGGGCGCCGGCGGACGCGTGCGGTCGACGTCGGTCAGCGCGTCCTCGACGGTCCCGCCGCCGTGCGCCACGAGCAGCGCGGCCGCGCGGGCGACGGCCACGCGGGCGAGCCGCGGGTCGACGCCACGCTCGAACCGCTTGGACGCCTCCGACGTGAGCCGGTGGCGCCGTGAGGACCGCGCCACGCTCACCGGGTCGAAGTGCGCGGCCTCCAGGAGCAGGTCGGTCGTCGCCTCCCCCACCTCGGAGTCCGCACCGCCCATGACGCCCGCGATGCCGAGCACGCGCTCGCCGCGCCCGCCGGTCGAGTCGGTGATGAGCAGGTCCTGCGGGTCGAGGCGGCGCTCGACGTCATCGAGGGTCGTGACCCGCTCGCCCGGTCGTGCGCGCCGGACGACGACGGGCGCCGTGAGGGCGCCGAGGTCGTACGCGTGCATCGGCTGGCCGAGGTCGAGCATGACGTAGTTCGTCACGTCGACCGCGAGGCTGATGGGACGCATCCCGGCCTGCGTGAGCCGACGCTGCATCCACGCGGGCGACGGCCCGGACGCACGCACGCCGCGCACGACCTGCGCGACGAAGCGGTCGCAGCCCGGCACCCCGTGGATGCCCTCGTCGTCGTCGATGTCGACGGCGAACCCGGCGGGCCGCTCGCGCAGCACGTCGTCCGTCGCGAGACCCGCGTCCGTGAAGCGGGCACCGGTCGAGTGCGCGAACTCCCGCGCGACGCCGCGCATCGAGAAGCAGTACCCGCGGTCGGGCGTGACGTTGATCTCGAGCACCTCGTCCGCGAGGCCGAGCAGCCGCAGCGCGTCCGTCCCCGGCGTCGTGACGTCCTCGCCGTAACCCAGGCGGGACAGCACGATGATGCCCGCGTGGTCCTCCCCGAGCCCCAGCTCGCGCGCCGAGCAGATCATGCCGTCCGACACGTGTCCGTAGGTCTTGCGCGCCGCGATGGGGAACGGCCCGGGCAGCACCGCGCCGGGCAGCGCGACGACGACGCGGTCGCCGACACCGAAGTTGTGCGCGCCGCACACGATGCCCCGCGGGACCGTCGGCTCGCCGGCGTCGTCGAGGTCGTTGTGCCCGCCGACGTCGACGCGGCACCAGTTGATGGTCTTGCCGTTCTTCTGCGGCTCGGGCGTCAGCTCGACGACCTGCCCCACGACCAGCGGGCCGGTCACGCCGGAGGTGTGGATCTCCTCCTCCTCCAGCCCCACCCGCACGAGGTCGGCGGCCAGCTGCTCGGCCGTGAGGTCGGCGGGGAGCTCGACGTGCTCGCCGAGCCACGTCAGCGGGATACGAGGCATGTCAGACCACCGTCCGGAACTGCTCGGAGAAGCGCACGTCGCCCTCGACCATGTCGCGCATGTCGGCGATGCCGTGCCGGAGCATGAGCGTGCGCTCGATGCCCATGCCGAACGCGTACCCGGAGTACACGTCGGGGTCCACGCCGCAGGCGCGCAGCACGTTCGGGTTGACCATGCCGCAGCCTCCCCACTCGATCCAGCCGGGCCCGCCCTTCTTCTGCGGGAACCACAGGTCCATCTCCGCGGAGGGCTCGGTGAAGGGGAAGAACGACGGGCGCAGGCGCGTGCGCGCCTCGGGGCCGAACATCGACCGCGCGAAGTGGTCGAGCGTGCCCTTGAGGTGCGCCATCGTCAGGCCCTCGTCGATGGCCAGGCCCTCGACCTGGTGGAAGACCGGCGTGTGCGTCGCGTCCAGCGCGTCGGTGCGGAACACCTTGCCGGGGCACGCGATGTACACCGGGACGCCCCGCTCGAGGAGCGTGCGCGCCTGCACGGGCGACGTGTGCGTGCGCAGCACCAGGCCCGAGGCGTCCGGCGCGACGTCCGGGCTCGCCGGCGCGACGAAGAAGGTGTCCTGCATCTGCCGCGCCGGGTGGTCGACGCCGAAGTTCAGGGCGTCGAAGTTGAACCACTCGGCCTCGAGCTCGGGGCCCTCGGCGATCTCCCAGCCCATCGCGACGAACACGTCGGCGATGCGCTCCGAGAGCGTCGACAGCGGGTGCCGGGCCCCCAGCGGGAGGCGGTCGGACGGCAGCGTGACGTCGACGGACTCCTCGACCAGCACGCGCGCGTCGCGCTCGGCCTCGAGCTGGGTCGTGCGTGCGGCGACGGCCGCGTTCACGCGGCCGCGCGCCTGGCCGACGAGCTTGCCCGCGACCGCCTTGTCGGGGCCGGGCAGGCCGCCGATCGCGCGGTTGGCGAGCGCCAGGGGGCTCGCGTCACCGGTGTGCGCGAGGCGCGCGGACTTCAGGGCGTCGAGGTCGCCCGCGGCGTCGACGGCCGCGAGGGCGGCGTCGACGGCCGCGGCGACGCCGTCGGCGTCGAGCGGGGACAGCGGTGTGTCGCTGGTCATCAGGACCTTCCAGGGCGGTTCGGCGACGGCCGGGCCGTGCCCCACGAACTCGGGGACGCACGTCGGCCGGCTGGGAAGTCTAGTGGCGCCCGTCCCGGGGCCGTCGGGCCGTCCCGCGGTGCGGCGACGTCTCAGGCACGCTGCTCAGCGTGCGCGTGCGCGGTCCGCGCGGCCCGGGACGGGCCGGGGAAATCGGTGACCACCGCCGGTGACGGCGAGCAGGGCGCGCATGCCGCCATGCTGCCACACGCGCACCTCACCGTCCGAGGGCGAACGTCGCGACGGTCGCGTACAGCGGACCGCCGCCTCGCCCCTCCCCGGGACGGGACGCGACCAGGGCCAGGGCGTCCACGCGCCACGTCGGCCCCTCGTAGACCGCGAGCGCCTGCTCGAAGACCTCGGCGGGGTCGAGCTCCCGCGGGTCGCCCCCGGGCGTCCGGCCCGGTCCGGGCCCACCCGCCCGGCCGCCGGACGCGGTCGCGCGCGAGCCGCGCCGCGGTGGCCGCGCGCCCGGCCGTGCACGGCCCACCGTGAGGTGGGGCCGGTGCCGCACCCGCGGGTCCGACGGGGCCCCGTGCGCCTCGCCGACGGCCCGCGCCGCGGTCGCCAGTCCTGCCATCGTCGCGACGTCGCCGCCCGTCCCGACCCACAGGGTGCGGTGCGCGAAGACGCCCGCACCGCGCAGCTGCAGGTCGAAGGGCTCCGCCTCCGCCGCGACCTGCGCCAGGTCGGCGCCGAGGGCGTCGGTCACGGCGTCGGGGAGGGTCCCGTAGAACGCCGCGGTGAGGTGCCAGGTCTCCCGCGCGGACCAGCGCACGCCGTCGTCCTGCGACGGTGAGCCGCGCCGCACGACGGCGAGCGCGAGGTCGAGGTGGTCGAGCACGTCGTCGGGGGGCCACACCGCGGCGAACAGGCGCATGGTCGCCAGCCTGCCAGGTCGCGCACCCTCAGCGCTGAGCGCGACCGGATGCGTACAGGCACACCGCGGCCGCGGTCGCCAGGTTGAGCGACTCCGCACGACCCCGCAGCGGCACCCGCACGGCAGCGTCCGCCAGTGCCAGGTCCTCGTCCCGCAGGCCCCAGGCCTCGTTGCCGAACACCCACGCGGTCGGGGCCGCGAGGTCCGGCACCCCCGCGGGGGCAGCTCCGGCGACGTCGAGGAGGTCGTCGAGGTCGTGCGTGCCGCTGCCGGCGGCCGCGAGGACCTGCAGGCCCGCCGCGCGCAGCCCGGCCACGACCTCGGGGAGCTCGGGGCCGGTCACGACGGGCAGGTGGAACAGCGAGCCGGCGGTCGCACGCACGCACTTGGGGTTGTGCACGTCGACGCTGCTCGCCGTGAGCACCACCGCGTCGGCGCCCGCGGCGTCGGAGGCCCGCAGCACCGTGCCGGCGTTGCCGGGGTCGCGCACGTGCGCGAGCACGGCGACGAGCCGCGGCCGGCGCGCGAGGACCGCCCCCATCTCGCCGTGCACGAGGTCCGCGACCGCGACGACGCCCTGCGCGTCCGGGCTCATCGCGTCGAGCACCTCGGGTGTGCCGCTGCGCACGCGGGCACCTGCTGCGAGCGCCGCGTCGACGATCTCCCCGTACCGCGCTGCGGCGTCGGGCGTCACGTAGACGTCGTGCACGCGCGGTCCCGGCGCGGTCACGGCCTCCCGCACCGCCTGCGGACCCTCGACGAGGAACGTGCCGGACCGGCGCCGGACGCTGCGGCTCGCGAGGGCGCGCACCGCCTTGACGCGGTCGGCACGGGGGTTGGTCAGCAGGTCGTCGGGCACGCCCCCATCATCCCCGGCCCGGCAGGGACGACGCCGCCCCCGTCGTCACGTGGACGACGGGGGCGGCGGAGGCGTGTCCCGAGCCGCGGACGGCTCGGAGGGGACGCGTCGTCTCAGGCTGCTGCGCGGGGTGCGTTGACGTCCTCGGGCAGGGCCGCCTTGGCGACCTGCACGAGCGCGGTGAACGCGGCGGCGTCGTTGACGGCCATGTCGGCCAGGACGCGACGGTCCACCTCGACACCCGCGGCCTTGAGGCCCTGGATGAGGCGGTTGTAGGTCATGCCGTTCTCGCGCGCCGCTGCGTTGATCCGCTGGATCCACAGCTTGCGGAAGTCGCCCTTGCGCGCCTTGCGGTCGCGGTAGGCGTAGACCAGGGAGTGGGTGACCTGCTCCTTGGCCTTGCGGTACAGCCGCGAACGCTGCCCGCGGTAGCCGCTCGCCCGCTCGAGGGTCGTCCGGCGCTTCTTCTGGGCGTTGACCGCCCGCTTCACGCGTGCCACGTGATGCTCCTTGCGTAGTCCGGGGCTCGTCGCTCCGTCGGCGCCCTGCGGCGCCGATCAGGTCAGCGACCGAGCAGCTTCTTGATCTTGGGGGTGTCAGCAGGCGAGACGACGACGTCGCCGGCGATGCGGCGGGTGCGGCGGCTCGACTTGTGCTCGAGGAGGTGACGTCCGCCCGCCTGCTCGCGCATGACCTTGCCGGTGCCGGTGACCCGGAACCGCTTCTTGGCACCGGAGTGCGTCTTGTTCTTCGGCATGGCTGCCGTGTCTCCTTGTCGTTCGCATCGCACGGTCGTGCGACTCGTGGGTCGTCCGGACGCGGGGTGGGCGCGCCCGTGCGGAGGTCAGCCTGACTGCTCGCCGTCCGCCGCACCGCGCGGGCCGGGCCGCGGCGTGGGCTTGGGCGGCCCGCCCGCCGGGGGTCCCGGACGGGCTGCAGGGTTCGGCGGGGTGCTGGGGCGCGGCTCAGCGGGACGCGGCGCCGGGGCGCCGGCCGCGGGCGACGGGGTCGCCGACGGTGCCGGTCGCGCGGCGGGTGCCGACGACGGGGCCGGTCGCGCCGGTGCCGACGTGCGCGGTGCGGAGGACGGCGTCCGGGGCGCGGACGAGGTCCGCGGAGCAGGTGCCGACGAGCGCGGTGCCGACGACGTCGAGCGGGGCGCGGGCGGTCCGGACCGTCGCGGGGCCGAGGACGCCGCGGGGGCGGACGTCCGGGCCGGCTCGGCGGGAGCGGCGGCAGCCGGCGTCTCGACGGGCTGCACGGGCTCGGGCCGCTGCTCGCGGGCCACCGGGGGCCACGGGATGTGCTCGACGTGCGACTCGGTCTCGTCGTTCGACGACCCGTCCTCGTCCGTCTGCGCCGCACGGCGCATCTCGTTGCGCTGCTCGGCCTTCTTCTTCGTCGGGCCCAGCACCATGATCATGTTGCGGCCGTCCTGCTTCGGCATGCTCTCGATGAAGCCGAGCTCGGCGACGTCGGCCGCCAGACGCTGCAGGAGGCGCACGCCCATCTCCGGGCGCGACTGCTCGCGGCCGCGGAACATGATCATGACCTTGACCTTGTCGCCGGCCTTGAGGAACCGCTCGACGTGGCCCTTCTTCGTGCCGTAGTCGTGCGGGTCGATCTTCAGCCGGAAACGGATCTCCTTGAGGATCGTGTTGGCCTGGTTCCGCCTGGCCTCACGCGCCTTCATGTCGGCCTCGTACTTGAACTTGCCGAAGTCCATGATCTTGCACACGGGAGGACGTGCGGTCGGGGCCACCTCGACCAGGTCGAGGTCCGCGTCCTGGGCCAGACGCAGGGCGTCCTCCAGGCGCACGATGCCGACCTGCTCACCGTTGGGTCCGACGAGTCGGACCTCGGCGACGCGGATCCGATCGTTGATGCGGGGCTCGCTGATGTGGTGCTCCTCGGGTTCGTCGTGGTGGACCCCCAGGAACGAGGAAGGCCCCCGCCCTGGGCACAGGGGGAGGCCTCGTCCGTCCGTCGTCGGTGGTCGTCTGGCGACCCTCGACCGGTCGGCGGGAGAACCCGACGACCTGCGGACCGTGACCTGGTTCCCTGTCGTCGGACGAGCCGAGCGGTCGGGGCCAGGTGGGAGGAGCTCCACTTGTGCATCCGCTCCACCGCGTGCCCCCGACGCCGGCACGGTCACCCGGAGAGCTCCCGGAAGGCCGTGCGACAGGACGAGGGCGCGCGACAGCGCGAATCAGTCGAGCCCAGGCTAGCAGACCCGGCGGGCGGGGTGCACCCGCGGCCGATCGGCGCGCGCCCTGCACCACCACACTGGAATGATTCCAGAAAACGTGCTCAGATGGCTGCCATGACGGACACCGACCTGCTGCGGCAGCACCGGCTGCGGGTCACCGCTCCCCGGCTCGCCGTG
This sequence comes from Cellulomonas dongxiuzhuiae, assembly GCF_018623035.1. NCBI lineage: Bacteria > Bacillati > Actinomycetota > Actinomycetes > Micrococcales > Cellulomonadaceae > Cellulomonas > Cellulomonas dongxiuzhuiae. The sequence goes on along the minus strand of NZ_CP076023.1, from coordinate 1,760,274 downwards.
CTCGACGCGCTCGAGGGCCACGCGCACCTCGATGCCGACGCCGTGCTCCAGCGGGTCCGCTCCGCCGTGCCCACCGTCTCCGTGCAGGCGGTGTACGACGTGCTGCACGCGCTGTCCGACGCCGGGCTGCTGCGCCGCATCGAGCCGGCCGGGCACCCCGCCCGGTACGAGCGGCGCACGGGCGACAACCACCACCACGTGGTGTGCCGCGCCTGCGGCGCCGTCGACGACGTCGACTGCACCGTCGGGCACGCGCCCTGCCTCACCCCGAGCTCGACCTCCGGCTTCGCGGTCGAGACGGCCGAGGTCACCTTCTGGGGCCTGTGCCCCACCTGCCGCGCGGCCTGCTGAGCCCCGCCCCGCACCCCGCACCGGCACCCCTGATCCCCCCGGGCCCGTCCGCCCGGCAGACGAGAGGAACACCCTTGTCCCACGTCCCCGCCACCACCACGAACTCCGGCGCCCCCGTCGCGTCCGACGCGCACGCGCTGTCCGTCGGAGCCGACGGCCCGATCGCGCTGCACGACCACTACCTGGTCGAGAAGCTCGCGCAGTTCAACCGCGAGCGCGTGCCCGAGCGCGTCGTGCACGCCAAGGGCGGCGGTGCCTTCGGCACGTTCACGGTGACGCACGACGTGTCCGCCTACACCCGCGCCGCGGTCTTCCAGCCCGGCACGAGCACCGACATGCTGGCCCGCTTCTCGACCGTCGCCGGCGAGCAGGGCTCCCCCGACACGTGGCGCGACCCGCGCGGCTTCGCGCTGAAGTTCTACACGTCCGAGGGCAACTACGACCTCGTCGGCAACAACACCCCCGTCTTCTTCATCCGCGACGGCATCAAGTTCCCCGACTTCATCCACTCCCAGAAGCGCCTGCCGGGCTCGCACCTGCGCGACAACGACATGCAGTGGGACTTCTGGACCCTGTCGCCGGAGTCGGCGCACCAGGTCACCTGGCTCATGGGCGACCGTGGCATCCCCGCCACGTGGCGCAACATGGACGGCTTCGGCTCGCACACCTACCAGTGGATCAACGCCGCAGGTGAGCGCTTCTGGGTCAAGTACCACTTCCGGACCCAGCAGGGCATCGAGAACATGCCGGTCGAGGTCGCCGCGCAGCTCGCGGGGTCGGACGCCGACCACCACATCCGCGACCTGCACGATCACATCGAGGCCGGCGACTTCCCGCGCTGGACCCTCAGCGTCCAGGTGATGCCGTACGCCGACGCCGCGGAGTACCGCTTCAACCCGTTCGACCTCACCAAGGTGTGGCCGCACGCGGACTACCCGCTGATCGAGGTCGGCGTGATGGAGCTCAACCGCAACCCGGAGAACTACTTCGCGCAGATCGAGCAGGCGACGTTCGCGCCGAGCAACTTCGTGCCCGGCATCGCCGCCAGCCCGGACAAGATGCTGCTCGCGCGGATCTTCTCCTACGCCGACGCGCACCGCTACCGGGTGGGCACCAACCACGCGCAGCTGCCCGTGAACGCGCCCCAGTCGCAGGTGCACTCCTACTCCAAGGACGGTGCCGCGCGGTACCACTTCGAGTCCGCGGCCACGCCGGTCTACGCCCCCAACTCCGTCGGCGGCCCCGCGGCCGACGCGGCCCGCGCCGGTGAGGGCGGCTGGGAGTCCGACGGCGCGCTCGTGCGCACGGCGGCGACGCTGCACCCCGAGGACGACGACTTCGGGCAGGCGGGCACGCTCTACCGCGAGGTCTTCGACGACGCCGCGCGCGCCCGGTTCCTCGACACGATCACCGGTCACGTCGGCGGCGTCCAGCGCTCCGACATCCGTGAGCGTGCGATCCAGTACTGGACGCAGGTCGACGCGAACCTCGGCTCCGCCCTGCGCGGCCGCCTCACGTCGATCGGTGCCCCGGTCGAGACCGGCGAGCCCGGCACCGCGAGCCTGCCCGTCGCCTGACCCACGCGCAGCCGACCGGTCCGCCGGTCGCGACGGCCCCGCACCCTGGTGTGCGGGGCCGTCGGCCGTCCCGGGCCAGGACACCGCCAGGGCGGTGAGAGGATCGGGCCATGAGCGACACGACCCCGCAGGACGCGACGGACCCCACGACGCAGGCCGTCCGCGACATCGCCGACGTCGCGGCGGTCGAGGTCATCACGGCTGCCGCGGTGCACCTGATGAGCGCGGCCGCGGTCAAGTGCGGGCTCGCGGAGGACGACGCCGACGGGCCGGGATCGCGGCACCGGGACCTCGACGAGGCGCGCAAGCTCATCACCGCCCTGGCGGCGCTCGTCACGACGTCGGCGCCCGACATCGGCAACCAGCACGCGCGCTCGCTGCGCGACGGCCTGCGCTCGCTGCAGCTCGCGTTCCGCGAGGCGTCCCCCTTCCCCGACGCTCCGGGCGAGGGGCCGGGCGAGTCGTTCACGGGTCCCGTGAACTGACGCCCGCCCGGGCGCAGGCGTATCCTCGTCGAGCCCGGACCGTCGGTGACCGCCGAGGCGGGCCAGCCAGGCAGGACGAGGCACGAGGAGCGAGCATGCGGCGCGAGCCCGCGGGGACCGAGGTGGCCGACGTGGCCTGCTCGGGCGACCCCTGCCGCCGCAACGCCGTCGCCTGAGCACCGCCGACCAGCGTCCGCAGGCTCCGTCGTCCACCGTGACGTCGTGACGGCCGGTCGCGGCCCCTGCCGCCCTCCCGCCGACCACCGCCCGCCGCTCCGTCCTGCCCGTCGCGGTCGGAGCCGGGCCGTCGCCTCCGCGCGACCCGTCGGCGGTCCCGACGCACGGAAGACCGAGATCCCACCATGCTCCCCCTGACCGAGAAGCAGCTGCGCACCGCGTTCGTCAACGCGTCGCGGCGCGAGGCGAACGACGCCACCCTGCCCGACCTGAGCTCCCTCGACTGGGACCGCCTCGACTACCTCGGGTGGCACGACCGGCGCGCGCCGCTGTCCGCCTACGTCGTCGTCGAGCTCGACGACGGACCCGTCGGCGTGCTGCTGCGCGCGGCCGACCCGCCGAAGGTCCGCCGTCGCACCATCTGCGCGTGGTGCGAGGACGTCGTCGTCACGGACGACGTCTCGATGTACGTGGCACGCCGCGGCGGCGCGTCCGGCAAGCGCGGCAACACGATCGGCACGCTGATCTGCACCGACTTCACCTGCTCGAGCAACGTGCGGCGCCCACCCACGCGCACCGAGGCGGGCTCGGACGCCGAGGCCCTCCGGGAGCAGATCGTCGCGCGTCGCATCGCCGGGCTGCGTGAGCGCTCCGTGCGCTTCGTCGAGGAGATCCGCCGGACCCGGTGACGGCGGGAGGGGGCCGCGTACCGCCCTATCCTGGGGCGATGACCGGACCGAGCGGCCTCCTCCCCGATCCCGGACACCACCAGCCGGCGCCGTACGTCGTCCCGCCGACCGCTCCCGCGCCGCCCGCGCCCCCCGTGCCGGCCCGCGGGCGCGGTCGGCTCACGGTCGTGCTGGCCGTCGTGCTCGTCGGCGTGCTCGTGGCCGCCGGGCTCGTCGGCTGGCGGCTGTGGTCGACGACGCGAGCGTGGCAGGAGTCCGCCGCCGGGTGGGAGGAGCTCGCCCGGACGCACGGCGAGCAGCTCGCCCAGGTGCAGGCGGACCTCGAGGCGACCACCGGCGAGCTCGACGCGACGCGCACGCAGCTCGCCGCCGCGACGACGCGCATCACGGAGCTGGCCGACGAGAAGGCCCAGCTCGGGGACTCGACCGCCGCCCAGCAGCAGCTCGCCGACTACCAGGCGCGCGTCTCGCAGGCCGCGGGCCGCGTCGCGACCGCCCTGACGACGTGCATCGACGGGCAGGAGCGGCTCATCGGGTACCTGGAGGACGCGGCGTCCTACGACGCGTCGGACATCGCCCGGTTCCGCGCGGACGTCGAGCGGGTGTGCGGTGCCGCCACGGACGCCAACACGCAGCTGCAGAGCGAGCTCGGGCGGTGACGCCCGCGGTTCCGGACCGTCCCGCGGCTGCCGCGCTCGGCACGCTGGCCCTCCTCGTCGGTCTCGCCGGCTGCGCGTACCTGCCCGCGCCTCCCCCGCCCGTTCCCACGAGCGTCGTCCCCAGCGCGGCGCCCGCGCCCAGCGCGACCGCGGGCGGCACCCAGCTGTCCCCGGACGGCTTCGACGCGGCGCAGCGCATGGCGGTGCGGATCCGCAACATCGGGTGCGGTGCGCTGTCGACGGGGTCGGGCTTCGCGCTCGACGAGCACACGCTCGTCACCAACCGGCACGTCGTCGCGGACTCCGCGGAGCTGCAGCTGAGCACCTACGACGGCCGGGACGTCGGCGCCGAGGCCGCGAGCACGGCCGGGCTGGCGGACCTGGCGGTGGTCCGCACGGTCGACGCCCTGCCCGCCGCGCCCGTCCTCGCCGACGCCGACCCGCAGGTCGGTGACGCGGTGACCGTGGTCGGCTACCCGCTGGGCCGCCGGCTCACCGTGACCGACGGGAGCGTCGTCGGCGCGGTCACCGACCCGCTGCACGCCAACCTCGGCGAGGTGCTCGTGACGGACGCCCCCGTCGAGCCCGGCAGCTCCGGATCCGCGGCGCTCGACGCGCAGGGCCGGGTCATCGGCGTCGTCTACGCGAAGAACGCCGACGGGATGAGCTTCCTCGTGCCCGTCAGCACGCTGCGCGCCATGCTGGACGACGACACCGCCTTCGCACCCGCACCCACCTGCGACTGAGCGCGCGGGCGAGCCACCACGACGAGAGGACGGCCACGCATGGACGAGCGGAGCTTCGACGCGGGCAGCCTGACGCGCGCGGCCGCCGACACCTTCACGGTCCGCCGGGTGTTCGGTGAGCCGTACGAGCGCGACGGGCGGGTCATGGTGCCGGTCGCACGGGTCACGGGCATGACCGGCTCGGGCGCGGGCAGGGGTGACGGCGACGTCGGCCGGGCGGACGGCGACGGCCGGCCGGAGGCGGCCGGGCGGACGGCCCGGCAGGGTGCGCACGGCACGGGCGACGGGGGCGGCGGCGGCTTCGCGGCGCGCGTGCGTCCCCTCGGCGTCTACGAGCTGGGCGACGACGGCGCGCGCTGGCACCCTGCCGTCGACGTGAACCGCGCGATCCCCGGCGGCCAGATCGCCGTCACGGTCGTCGCGAGCGTGTGGGCCCTCGCGTGGGCCGTCCGCCGGCGCTGAGCCTCAGGCGGGGCGCACCCGCAGCTCCAGGGAGTCCACGCGCGCGGCGACGACCGGGTCGTGCGCGAGCGCGTCGTTGACCTCCGCCAGCACCCGGTCGAGACCGGCACGGTCGAGGCCCGCGGGCAGCGCGAGCCGGACCGCGACCTCGGCGCGCGTCCCGGGGACCGCATCGGCCGCCACGACGAGGCGCACGTGCGCGAGCGCCGCGCCCACCGCGGCACGCACCTCGTCGTCGACGCGCCCGTCGAGCACCGCGGGCCGCCACGCCAGCCCCTGGGCCAGCGCGTACACGGCGGTCCGGGGCAGCGCGACGGTCACCGGGCCGGCGGGGTCCAGGACGAGCACCTCCCAGCCCTCCGCGACCGCGGAGAGGGCGGCGCGGGGCACGGGCGTCGGGACGGGCCGCGCGTCGGGCCGCCACCGCGCCATGGCCGCCACGCCCGAGAAGACGGGCAGCGCGGTGCGGCCGTCCGGCGTGCGCAGCGCGACGATGCCGGCCGACGCCTCCTTGTCGACAGTGTGCGCGTGGCCGTCGTGCTCGACGACACCCGCCGCCTCGAGCTCGGCCAGGACGGGCACCAGCACGCGCGTGGGGGCGAGCGCCGCGACGACGTCGGCGAGTGCGGCGTCACCGACCGCGTGACGTGCGAGGACCGCCGTCAGACCGGGGTCCGGCGACCCGTCGTCGCCCGCGAACGGGGACGACGGCGGCAGCTCGCGGCCCGTCACGGGCGTCCGGCGACGTCCAGGGCCTGCGGCAGCGTGAACGCGTTCGCGTACAGCGCCTTGCCGACGATCGCGCCCTCGACGCCCACCGGCACCAGCGTCCGCAGCGCGCGCACGTCGTCCAGGCTCGCGATGCCGCCCGACGCGACCACGGGCGCCGACGTCCGGGCGCACACCTCGCGCAGCAGGTCCACGTTGGGGCCGCGCAGCGTGCCGTCCTTGGTGACGTCGGTGACGACGTACCGCGAGCAACCGGCCGCGTCGAGACGCGCCAGCACCTCCCACAGGTCGCCGCCCTCCTGCGTCCAGCCGCGCGCCGCGAGCGTCGTGCCGCGCACGTCGAGCCCGACCGCGATCTGCTCGCCGTGCGACGCGATGACGCGGGCCGTCCACTCGGGGTCCTCGAGGGCTGCCGTGCCGAGGTTGACGCGCGTCGCGCCCGTGGCCAGGGCCCGCTCGAGCGACTCGTCGTCGCGGATGCCGCCCGAGATCTCGACCTTGACGCCCTTGTTCGCGAGCTCCGCGGCGACGTGGCCGAGCAGGACCGCGTTGCTGCCGCGCCCGAAGGCCGCGTCGAGGTCGACCAGGTGGATCCACTCCGCACCGCCCGCGTACCAGTCGAGGGCGGCGGCCAGGGGGTCGCCGTACGAGGTCGCCGACTGCGCCTCGCCCTGCACGAGCCGCACGGCCTGGCCGTTGGCGACGTCGACGGCGGGCAGCAGCTCGAGCCTGGGCTCACGCGTGGAAGTCATGGGTCCTCTCCGGGTGGTGCCGCACCGGACCCAGGACGGGGCCGGTGCCGGGCGGTGCTCAGCGCAGCGAGTCGACCCAGTGGGACAGCAGCTGCGCGCCGGCGTCGCCGGACTTCTCAGGGTGGAACTGGGTGGCCGCGAGCGGGCCGTTCTCGACCGCGGCCACGAACGGGCCGCCGTGCTCCGACCAGGTGACCAGCGGGGCGGGCAGGGGGTGGTCCCCCACTGGTGCCTGCTCGGCCAGCGGGAAGGTCCGCGCCGCGTAGGAGTGGACGAAGTAGAAGCGCTCGTCCTCGAGCCCGTCGAACAGCATCGACCCGGGGGGCGGCGCCACCTGCGCCCAGCCCATGTGCGGGACGACGTCCGCCTCGAGGCGGTCGACCACGCCGGGCCACTCGCCGAGACCCTCGGCGCGCACGCCGTGCTCGACGCCCTCGTCGAACATGACCTGCATGCCCACGCAGATGCCCAGGACGGGACGCCCCCCGGCGAGCCGCCGGTCGACGATCCGGTCGCCGCCGACACCACGCAGACCGGCCATGCACGCGGCGAACGCGCCGACGCCGGGCACGACGAGGCCGTCGGCGTCGAGCGCCGCCTGCTTGTCGGCGGTCAGCACGACGTCGGCACCGACCCGGGAGAGCGCGCGCACCGCGGATCGCACGTTGCCGAAGCCATAGTCCAGTACGACAACACGGGGAGACACGCCCACAGGGTACCCGCGGGCGCGGGTGGGACCGGCGGCCGTCCGGACCACGGGACGTGCGGGACCGCCCGGTGGCGTGGCCCCGCTCAGCGCCGGTGCGAGGCCAGCAGCCGCATGGCCTTCCAGCGCGAGAGCCCCACCGAGGAGACGACGCCCTCGACCTCGGACGCCGGCACGTCACCCAGCAGCAGGTCCTCGAGCACCGGCGGCGCACCGGACAGCACCAGACCGGCGGGCAGGTCCTTCTCGTGCGCACCGCCGACCCACTGCGACGCCGAGACCTTGCCCTCTCGCCGCTCCAGCAGCACGACGGGGACCTGCCGCAGGAGCCGCGAGACCGCCCCGGCGGCCGCGGGGCCGGCGGCGGGGTCGCGCAGGACCGCGAGCGCCCCGACCGGCGACGGCACGGCGTCCACGTCGACCGACGCGAGCGAGCACGCGGCGGCGAGCGCGTCGGCGACGGCGACCTGGGTGACGACCACGGCGACCGACGGCGGCTTGGCCGCGGTCAGGCCCGAGATGTCGTCGGGGACCTGGAGGTCACCGAGGTCGTCCCCGCTCACAGCGCGCCCTTCGTGGACGGGACGCCGTCGACGCGCGGGTCGAGCGCGACCGCCGCACGCAGCGCGCGGGCGAGCGCCTTGAACTGCGCCTCGACGATGTGGTGCGGGTCGCGCCCCGCGAGCACACGGACGTGCATGCTGAACGCGGCGTGGTGCGCGATCGACTCGAGCACGTGGGCCGTCAGGGACCCCGTGAAGTGCCCGCCGATGAGGTGGTACTCCTGCCCGGCGGGCTCACCGGTGTGCACGAGGTACGGCCGCCCGGACACGTCGACGACCGCCTGCGCCAGCGCCTCGTCGAGCGGGACCGTCGCGTCGCCGTACCGCGCGATGCCGCGCTTGTCCCCCAGCGCCTCGCGCAGCGCCTGACCCAGGACGATGGCGGTGTCCTCGACCGTGTGGTGCACGTCGATGTGGGTGTCGCCCTTCGCCTGCACCGTCAGGTCGATGAGCGAGTGCTTGCCGAGCGCCGTGAGCATGTGGTCGTAGAACGGCACGCTCGTGTCGATCTGCGTGCGTCCCGTGCCGTCGAGGTCGAGCTCGACCAGCACGCTGGACTCGCTCGTGCTGCGCTCGATGCGCGCCGTACGGCGGCGTGCCTCACTCATCGTCCCGTCACCTCCACCAGGGCGTCCTTGAACGCCGACGTCTCCGCCGGGGTGCCGACCGACACCCGCAGCCACCCCTCGGGGCCCGTGACACGCACGAGGACCCCGCGGTCGAGCAGACCCTGCCAGACCGCGTGGCGGTCGTCGAACCTGCCGAACAGCACGAAGTTGGCGTCGGAGTCCGCGGCGTCGAACCCGCGCTCCCGCAGCCACGTGACGAGAGCGTCCCGCTCGGCCCGCAGCGAGCCCACCTGCGCCATCAGCTGCGGTGCGTGGCGCAGCGCGGCGCGGGCCACGGCCTGGGTCACGGCCGACAGGTGGTAAGGCAGCCGCACGACCCGCAGCGCGTCGACCAGCTCGCGCGACGCCGACAGGTACCCGACCCGCGCGCCGGCCAGCCCGAACGCCTTCGACATGGTGCGGGTCACGGCCAGGTGCGGGTGGGCGTCGAGCAGCTCGAGCGCCGACGGGGTCCCGGAACGCCGGAACTCGCCGTACGCCTCGTCGACGACGACGACGCAGCCGCCCGGCACGCGCGACGCCGCGTCGAGCACGGCGCGGACGGTGTCGAGCGGCAGCGCGGTGCCGGTCGGGTTGTTGGGGCTCGCGAGCAGCACGACGCTCGGCCGGTACTCCGCCACGGTCGCACGCGCGCGCTCGGGATCGAGCGTGAAGTCCTCGGCGCGGCGCCCCATGACCCAGGCGGTCGAGGTGTCGCGCGCGTACTCGGGGTACATCGAGTACGTCGGCGCGAACGACAGCGCGGTGCGGCCGGGCCCGCCGAACGCCTGCAGGAGGTGCAGCATGACCTCGTTCGAGCCGTTCGCCGCCCACATCTGCTCGGGCTCGCGGTGCACGCCCGACTCGACCTCGAGGTACGCGGCCAGGTCGGCGCGCAGCTCGGCGAAGTCGCGGTCCGGGTAGCGGTTGAGCCCGCGCGTCGCCGCGGCGACGGCGGCCGCGACGTCCGCGACGACCTCCTCGGACGGCGCGTACGGGTTCTCGTTGACGTTGAGCGCGACCGGGACGTCGAGCTGCGGCGCGCCGTACGGCTCGAGGCCGACGAGCTCGGGGCGCAGCGGCAGCGTGCCGGGCGACAGGTCAGGGGCTGCGGTCACGCCCCGAGTCTAGGTTCCGCGAGGCACCGCCCGGCGGCGCCGCCCGCGCGGGGGTCGGTGTCGGCGCACGGACGTACGCTGCCGCACATGCCCCCGCACACCGCCGCGCCCGCGAACGCCGTCGACCGGGTCGCGCTGCGCGCACAGGCCGAGGAGGTGCTGCGCCAGCTCGTCGGCCGCCAGGACGCGCGGCTGCACGAGGACCAGTGGCAGGCCGTCGAGGCGCTCGTCGCGGACCACCGCCGCGTTCTGGTGGTGCAGCGCACGGGGTGGGGCAAGTCCGCCGTCTACTTCGTCGCGACCGCGCTGCTGCGTCGCGGGGCTGCCGGTCCGCCGCGCGGCGCGACCATCATCGTGTCCCCGCTGCTCGCGCTCATGCGCAACCAGGTGGACGCCGCCCGCCGCGCCGGCATCGCGGCCGAGACGCTCAACTCGGCCAACCAGCAGGACTGGCAGGACGTGCACGCGCGGATCGCCGCCGGCGAGGTCGACGTGCTCCTCGTCTCCCCCGAGCGGCTCAACAACCCCGGTTTCCGGGACGAGGTCCTGCCGCGGCTCGCCGCGGACGCCGGCCTCGTCGTGGTGGACGAGGCCCACTGCGTGTCCGACTGGGGGCACGACTTCCGGCCCGACTACCGGCGCATCGGCACGCTGCTGGGGGACCTGCCGGCCGGCGTCCCGGTCCTGGCGACGACCGCGACCGCCAACGAGCGCGTGACGGCCGACGTGGCCGAGCAGCTCGCCGTGACCGACGTCGGTGGTGCGGCGCCGGACGGCACGCTCGTGCTGCGCGGCACGCTCGACCGCCCGAGCCTGCGGCTGCAGGTCACGCAGCTGCCCGACGTCGCGACGCGGCTGGCGTGGCTCGCCGCGACCCTGCCGACGCTCGAGGGCTCGGGCATCGTGTACTGCCTGACGATCGCCGCGGTCGACCAGGTGACCGAGCACCTGCGCTCCGCCGGGCTCGACGTGCGCGCGTACACGGGGCAGACCGACCCGACGGAGCGCGAGTCGATCGAGGCGGACCTCCTCGCGAACCGGGTGAAGGCCCTGGTCGCGACCTCGGCGCTCGGCATGGGCTACGACAAGCCCGACCTGGGCTTCGTCGTGCACATGGGTGCCCCGTCCTCGCCCATCGCGTACTACCAGCAGGTCGGGCGCGCCGGTCGCGCGACGGCGCGCGCCGACGTCGTCCTGCTGCCCGGTCACGACGACCAGGCGATCTGGGAGTGGTTCGCGTCGACCGCGTTCCCGCCGGAGGACCAGGTCCGCGCGACGCTCGCGGCGCTCGACGCGCAGGGCACGCTGTCGACGGCCGCGCTCGAGACGTTCGTCAGCCTGCGCCGCAGCCGCCTCGAGGGGATGCTCAAGGTGCTCGACGTCGACGGTGCGGTGCGCCGCGTCCGCGGCGGCTGGGAGTCGACCGGCCGGCCGTGGACCTACGACGGCGAGCGGTACGCGCGGGTCACCGCAGCCCGCCGGGCCGAGCAGCGCACGATGCTGGACTACCAGGCGACCGACGGCTGCCGGATGGCGTTCCTGCGCGCCGCCCTCGACGACCCCGAGCTGCCCGACGGCTGGCGCTGCGGCCGGTGCGACCGCTGCACGGGGACGGCGGTCGGAGCCGTGCCGGACGCGACGGCCGTGGAGCACGCGCGCGAGCTGCTCTCGGTGCCCGGTGAGCCCGTCACGGCGCGGCGGCAGTGGCCGTCGGGCCTGGGCACGCTCGGCCTCGACCTCAAGGGCCGCATCGCGGCGGGCGAGCAGGTGGGTGAGGGTCGTGCGGTCGGGCGCCTCGACGCGCTCGGCTGGGGCGGTCCGCTGCGCGAGGCCCTGCGCGAGCAGGTCCCGTCCGAGCTGCCCCCGAACCTGCGCCCGGCGGTCCGCACCGTCCTCGACGCCTGGGAGCCGCAGGTCGACGCGGTGGTCGCGGTCGCGTCCGAGAGCCGCGCCGCGCTGGTGGAGCACCTCGCCGCGGGCACGGCCCGGCTCCTGGGCGTGCCCCTGCTGGGCGCGCTCGTCCCCACGGGGTCGCCGGCCCGGCACGACGTGAACTCGGCGCAGCGGCTCGCCGACGTGCTGCGCCACCTCGACCTGCCGCCCGACGTCGCCGAGGGCGTCCACGGGCTGCGGATCCTGCTGGTCGACGACCGCACGGACACCGGGTGGACGCTGACCGTCGCCGGACGCATGCTGCGCCGTGCGGGCGCGACCGACGTGCTGCCGTTCGTCCTCGGGGTGGGCTGAGGGCGCGGACCGCCGCGGGTGCGGCGCCGCGTCAGAACCGCGCGCGGACCGCCTCGCCGTGGGCGGGCAGGCCCTCGGCGTCGGCCAGGGCGACCACCCGGTCGGCCACGGCCGCGAGCGCGTCGGCGTCGTACTCGACGACCTGCACGGCGCGCAGGAACGAGTGCACGCCCAGGCCGCTCGAGAAGTGCGCGCACCCGCCCGTGGGCAGGACGTGGTTCGACCCCGCCATGTAGTCGCCGAGCGACACCGGTGACCACGGCCCCACGAAGATCGCACCGGCGCTCGTGACGCGGTCCGCCCACGCCGCGGCATCGACGGTCTGGATCTCGAGGTGCTCGGCGCCGTAGGCGTTGACGACGTCCAGACCGGCCTCGAGGTCGTCCACGAGGACGATCGCCGACTGGGTCCCGCGCAGCGCGGCCGCGACCCGGTCGCGGTTGGCGGTGACCTCCACCAGGTCGACGAGCTTGGCCTCGACGGCCCCGGCCAGCTCGACCGACGGCGTGACCAGCACGGCGGCGGCCAGGGGGTCGTGCTCCGCCTGCGAGACGAGGTCGGCGGCGACGTGCACAGGGTCGGCCGTCCCGTCGGCGAGGATCGCGATCTCCGTCGGGCCGGCCTCCGAGTCGATGCCCACGAGCCCGCGCACGAGCCGCTTGGCGGCGGCCACGTACACGTTGCCCGGCCCGGTGATGACGTCGACCGGCTCGCACAGCGTCTCGCCGTCGACGTCGTCGCTGCCGTCCGCGCCGTAGGCCAGCATCGCGACCGCCTGCGCACCCCCGGCGGCGTACACCTCGTCGACCCCGAGCAGCGCGCACGTCGCGAGGACCACCGGGTCCGGCAGGCCGTCGCGGTCCTTCTGCGGCGGGGAGACGACCACGAGGGACCCGACACCGGCCTCCTGCGCCGCGACGACGTTCATGACGACGGACGAGGGGTACACGGCCAGCCCGCCCGGCACGTACAGGCCGACGCGCCGCACGGGCAGCCAGCGCTGCCGCACCTGGGCGCCCGGGGCGACCTCGACCGTGAAGTCGCGCGGGACCTGCGCGGCGTGCACGCGCCGCACGCGCGCGATCGTCTCCTCAAGGGCCTCGCGCACCTGCGGGTCGATCGCGGCCGTCGCACCGGCGAGGACGTCGGCCGGCACCCGCAGGTGGGCCGGGCGCACGCCGTCGAAGCGCTCGGCGAGGTCGCGGAGGGCGGCCGCGCCCCGCGTGCGCACGTCCTCGAGGATCGGCGCGACGACGGCCGCGGCGTGCTCGACGTCGAACTCCGCCCGGGGCAGCTCGGCGAGGAGCTCACGACGCGACGGACGGCGACCGCGGAGGTCGATGCGGGAGATCACGGCGTCGAGTCTAGGCCGGGCCCCGGGCCACCGCCGCGACCTTTCCGCCGCCGCGGTCAGCCGGCGTCCGCGTAGCGCGCGCGACGCTCGGCGAAGAGCTCGTCCCACGCCCGGACGGGCCGGCCCGCGCAGTGGTCGTCGAGCCGGTCGAGGAAGACGTGCCAGCCCCCGCCGTACCCGCGCGCGGCGGGCGCGTCGAGCGCGGTGTGCAGGAGGACCAGCACCGCGCCGTCCCCGTCCTGCTCGACGGTCGCCCGCACGCGGGACTCCCGCTCCCCGGGGAAGCGCCACGTGAGCTCGAGGACGCGCGGCGGCTCGCACCCGAGGATCTCGCCGTGCGCGACGTCGTCCGCGTCCGGCCGGTCCTCCCCCATGCGCAGCTCGTAGGTCCCGCCCACCCGCAGGTCGCCGTGCAGGGCGCCGAGCCACCGCCGCGCCCGGTCCGGGTCGGTCACGGCGTCCCACAGGTCCTCGGGCGTCGTGGCGTAGGGCCGGCGGAACGTGACCTCGGCGGCGTCGGGACCGATCGTGACCGTGCCGTCGTCGGGCGTGCGTGCGCTCATGCGTCCTCCTGGTAGGTGCTCGTCCCGCGGGTCCCCGCGTCGTCCTGCGCCCGGCTCGGCGCCGCTCGCCGGCCGCGCGCGACCTCGGTCGCGAGCGCGTCGAGCCGCGGCGACCAGTCCCGCACGACCGACGCCGCCCAGCGTCCGACCTCGTCGACCGCCTCCGGCCGCACCGCGTACAGCCGCGTCGTCCCGCGGGGTCGCGCGACGACGAGGCCGGCCTCGCGCAGCACCCGCAGGTGCCGCGAGACCGCGGGCTGGCTGATGCCGAAGTCCGCGCCCACGGCCGCGGCGAGCTCGCCCGCCGGCCGCTCGCCCGCGCCGATGAGCTCGACGAGGCGGCGGCGCACGGGGTCACCGAGGGCGTCCATCGGGTGCATGAGGCAGTATGTGAGCGCCGCGTTATATAACACAAGGGTGAAGAAGCGCCTGCGACACTGGGACCGTGACCCATGACGACGAGCCCATCCGCCTCGGCCAGTTCCTCAAGCTCGGCGGCATCGCGGACACCGGCGGCCAGGCCCGCGCGCTGCTCGACGACGGCGCCGTCACCGTGAACGGCGAGCCCGAGACCCGCCGCGGCCGGCAGCTGCGGCCCGGCGACGTGGTCGAGGTCGACCTCCCCGGTGGCGTGCAGCGCGCGACCGTCGAGGGCTGACCCCCCGCACGTCGCGTCAGGACGCCAGGCAGCTCGGCCCGAGCAGCGCCTTGAGGTCCCCGAACAGCGACGGCGACCGCTCGACCCGCAGTCCGTCGTCGAGCCGCATGAGGACCGCCCGGCCCGGGCTCGTCAGCCGCAGGTGCACCTCGGTGACACCGGGATGCGTCGAGAGCACCTCGCGCAGCCGCTCGACCACGGGCGGCGTGCAGCGCCCCTCCGACAACGACACGACCACGGGCGAGTCCGCCCCCTGCGACGTGTCCGGGATCGACACCTCCATCGCCTGCAGCTGCATCGTGTCGTCACGGCGGCGCACGCGCCCCCGCACGACGAGGACCGCGTCCTCGGCCAGCACCGTCGAGTAGGCGAGGTACGTCTCGCCGAAGAACATGATCTCGACCGAGCCCTCCATGTCCTCGAGGGTCACCGCCGCCCACGGGTTGCCCTGCTTGGACATCTTGCGCTGCAGGCTCGTCACCAGGCCCGCGACCACCACGGTCGAGCCGTCCGGGCGCGCCTCGTCGGCGTTCAGCGTCGCGATCGACACGTCCGCCTGCGCCGAGAGCACGTGCTCCAGCCCCGACAGCGGGTGGTCCGAGACGTACAGCCCGAGCATCTCGCGCTCGAACGCGAGGCGCTGCTTCTTGTCCCAGTCCGGCAGGTCCGGGATCGTCACGGCGATGCCGGAGCCGGTCTCGTCGTCGCCCGCCAGGTCGGCGAACAGGTCGAACTGCCCCGTGGCCTCCTTGCGCTTGACGTCGATGACCGCGTCGACGGCCTGCTCGTGCACGAGCAGCAGCGCGCGGCGCGGGTGCCCGAGGGAGTCGAACGCCCCCGCCTTGATGAGCGACTCGATCGTCCGCTTGTTGCAGACGACGGCCGGCACCTTGTCGAGGAAGTCGGTGAAGGACGTGAAGGCGCCCTTCTCCTCGCGCGCCGCCACGATCGCGTCGACCACGTTGGCACCGACGTTGCGCACCGCGGTCAGGCCGAAGCGGATGTCCACCCCGACGGCCGTGAAGTTCGCGGACGACGAGTTGACGTCCGGCGGCAGCACGGTGATGCCCATGTGCCGGCACTCGCCGAGGTACAGCGCCGACTTGTCCTTGTCGTCGCGGACGCTCGTGAGCAGCGCCGCCATGTACTCGGTCGGGTAGTTCGCCTTGAGGAAGCCGGTCCAGTACGACACGACGCCGTACGCCGCCGAGTGCGCCTTGTTGAACGCGTAGCCGGCGAACGGCACGAGCACGTCCCACACGGCCTGGATGGCGGCGTCGGAGTACCCGCGCTCGCGCATGCCCGCCTGGAAGGGCACGAACTCCTTGTCGAGCACCTCCTGCTTCTTCTTGCCCATCGCACGACGCAGCAGGTCGGCCTGTCCGAGCGAGTAGCCGGCGAGCACCTGGGCGGCCTTCTGCACCTGCTCCTGGTAGACGATCAGGCCGTGCGTGACGCCGACCACGTCCTGGAGCGGCTCGACCAGCTCCGGGTGGATCGGCTCGATCTCCTGCAGGCCGTTCTTGCGCAGCGCGTAGTTGACGTGCGAGTTCATGCCCATCGGGCCGGGCCGGTACAGCGCGATGACGGCGGAGATGTCCTCGAAGTTGTCGGGCCGCATCTGCCGGAGCAGCGAGCGCATCGGCCCGCCGTCGAGCTGGAAGACACCGAGCGTGTCGCCCCGGCCCAGCAGCTCGTAGGTCGCGGGGTCGTCGAGCGGGACCTCCTCGATGAGGATCGCCGGCTTGCCGTTCATCACGATGTTCTCGAGCGCGTCGTCGAGGATCGTCAGGTTGCGCAGACCCAGGAAGTCCATCTTGATCAGCCCGAGCGCCTCGGACGCCGGCTGGTCGAACTGCGTGATGATCGCGCCGTCCTGGGGGCGCTTCATGATCGGGATGATGTCGAGCAGCGGCTCGCTCGACATGATGACGCCGGCCGCGTGCACGCCCCACTGGCGCTTGAGGTTCTCCAGGCCGCGCGCGGTCTCGAGCACGCGCTGCGCCTCGGGGTCCGCCGCGACCACCTGCCGGAACTCGTCGGCCTCGGCGTACCGGGGGTGCTCGGGGTCGTACATGCCGGACAGCGGGATGTCCTTGCCCATGACGGGCGGCGGCATGGCCTTGGTGAGCTTCTCCCCCATGGCGAAGGGGAAGCCCAGCACGCGCGACGCGTCCTTGAGCGCCTGCTTGGCCTTGATCGTGCCGTACGTGACGATCTGGCAGACCCGGTCGTCGCCGTACTTGTCGCTCACGTAGCGGATGACCTCACCCCGACGGCGCTCGTCGAAGTCGACGTCGACGTCGGGCCACGACACGCGCTCGGGGTTGAGGAACCGCTCGAAGATCAGGCCGTGCTCGAGCGGGTCGAGCTCGGTGATGCCGACCGCGTACGACGCCATCGAGCCGGCCGCGGACCCACGACCGGGGCCCACGCGGATGCCCTGCTTCTTGGCCCAGTTGATGAAGTCCGCGACGACGAGGAAGTAGCCCGAGAAGCCGAGCTGCGTGATGACGCCCGTCTCGTAGTCCGCCTGCTTGCGCACGGCGTCCGGGACCGACCCGTGGTACCGGCGCAGGAGGCCCTGCTCGACCTCCTTGATGAACCAGGAGTCCTCGTTCTCGCCCGCGGGGACGGGGAAGCGCGGCATGTAGTTGGCACCGGTGTTGAACTTCACGTCGCACTGCTCGGCGACCAGCAGCGTGTTGTCGCACGCCTCCGGGAGCTCGGCCCACGTGCGGCGCATCTCCGCCGCCGACTTCACGTAGTACCCCGTGCCGCCGAACGCGAACCGGCTGCCGCCCTGGTCGCTCGTCGGCTCGTCGAGGGTGGACCCGGACTGCACCGCGAGCAGCACCTCGTGCGCGTGGGCGTCCTCCTCACGCGTGTAGTGCAGGTCGTTGGTCGCGACGAGCGGTGCGCCGATGCCCTCGGCGACGCGGAGCAGGTCCTTGATGACCCGACGCTCGATGTCCAGGCCGTGGTCCATGACCTCGATGAAGAAGTGCTGCTTGCCGAAGATGTCCTGCAGCTCGCCCGCGGCACGCAGCGCCTCGTCGTAGTGGCCCAGCCGCAGCCGCGTCTGGATCTCGCCCGAGGGGCACCCGCTCGTCGCGATCAGGCCGTCCGCGTACCGGGAGAGCAGCTCACGGTCCATCCGGGGCCACTTGCCCATCTGACCCTCGACCGAGGCGAGCGAACCCATCCGGAACAGGTTGTGCATGCCCTCGGTGGTGCGGCTCAGCAGCGTCAGGTGCGTGTAGGCACCGCGCGCCGAGACGTCGTCGGCCGCCTGGTGCGCCTCGCCCCACCGGACGCGGTTCTGGTCGAACCGGCTGGTGCCCGGTGTGACGTACGCCTCGACGCCGATGATCGGCTTGATGCCCCGGTCGGTCGCCTTCTGCCAGAACTCGAAGGCGCCGAACAGGTAGCCGTGGTCGGTGATCGCCATCGCCGTCTGGCCCAGACGACCCGCCTCGTCGAGCATCTCGCCGATGCGTGCGGCCCCGTCGAGCATCGAGTACTCGCTGTGCACGTGGAGGTGGACGAAAGACGGGTCCGGGGATCCTCCAGCAGCCATGAGGGCGATCCTACGTCGCCCCACGGACGCTCAGGCGTACGCACCCCGGAGCGTCTCGAGGGCCGCGGCGAGGTCGGCGGGGTACTCGCTGGTCGCCTCGAACCACTGCCCGGTCCCCGGGTGCTCGAACCCCAGGCGCATCGCGTGCAGCCACTGCCGCGTCAGGCCGAGGCGCTCGGCGAGCGCCGGGTCCGCGCCGTACGTGAGATCGCCCACGAGGCTGTGCCGCAGCGCGGCGAAGTGCACGCGGATCTGGTGCGTGCGACCCGTCTCGAGGTGCACCTCCACCAGCGACGCACCGGGCAGCATCTCCAGGACCTCGTAGTGCGTGATCGACGGCTTGCCGTCGGCGACGACCGCGAACTTCCAGTCCGAGGACGGGTGCCGGCCGATCGGCGCGTCGATGGTGCCCGTTGTCGGCGACGGGTGCCCCTGCGCGAGCGCGTGGTAGACCTTCTCGACCGTGCGCTCCTTGAATGCGCGCTTGAGGACCGTGTAGGCGTGCTCGCTCTTGGCGACGACCATGAGGCCCGACGTGCCCGCGTCGAGGCGGTGCACGATCCCCTGCCGCTCGGCCGCGCCCGACGTCGAGATCCGGTAGCCGGTCGCCGCGAGCGCGCCGACCACGGTCGGCCCGGACCAGCCCGGCGACGGGTGCGCCGCGACACCGACCGGCTTGTCGATGACGACGAGGTCGTCGTCGTCGTGCACGATCCGCATGCCCGGCACGGGCTCCGGGACCACGGCCGGGGCCGTCGGCGCGGCGGGCGTCAGGTCGACCTCGAGGTACGCGCCGGCGACGAGCCTGTCGGACTTGCCCGCGGGACGGCCGTCGACCCGCACGGCACCCTCGGCCGCGAGCTCGGCCGCGCGGGTGCGCGACAGACCGAGCAGCCGCGCGAGCGCGGCGTCCACGCGCTCTCCCGCCAGGCCGTCGGGCACGGGCAGCGCCCGCGTGCCGCTCACGCGGCGCTCCCCGGCGCGTCGACCTCGACCGTGCGTTCCTCGTCGTGCCGCTCGTCGCGCGTCCCGTCGACGTGGACGCCCCGGGCGGTCAACCACACGATGAGACCGGCCGCGACGACGATCGCGATGTCCGCGACGTTGCCGACGAAGAGCCGCCCGTACGCGAGGAAGTCGATGACGTGCCCGCGCAGCGGCCCGGGCTCGCGCAGCAGCCTGTCCGCGAGGTTGCCCAGCGCTCCACCGAGCAGCAGGCCGAGCGCCACGGCCCAGCTCCCCGAGCCGATCCGCCGGGACACCCGGGCGATGACGACGACGACGACCACCGCGACGATCGTCAGCACCCACGTCATCCCGGTGGCGATCGACAGCGCCGCTCCCGGGTTGCGCACGAGCTGCAGACCGAACAGGTCACCCAGCAGGGCCGTGCGCTCGCGCGGCTCGAGCGCGTGGACCGCCCACACCTTCGTGAGCTGGTCGATCACGAGCACGACCAGCGTGAGGCCCACAAGGCCGCGGAGCAGTCGGCGACGACGCTCCGGTGGCACGTCGTCGGAGGCCGGGACGGACCCGTCGCCGTCCGCCGCGGTCGCGGCGGACGGCGACGGGTCGTCGGGCAGAGCTGTCGCGTCGTCCTTCGTGGGCACTGCTGGAGTCTACGGGCGGCTCAGCGGCGCTCCTCGCGCTGCTTGCAGGTCACGCACAGCATCGCGCGCGGGAACGCCTGCAGGCGCGCCTTGCCGATGGCCTGCCCGCAGGACTCGCAGACCCCGAAGGTCCCTGCTGCCAGGCGGTCGAGGGCGTGCACGGTCTGGTCCAGCAGGTCCCGCGTGTTGTTGACCAGCGTGAGCTCGTGCTCGCGCTCGAGCGCGGACGAGCCGGAGTCCGCCTGATCGTCGCCGGCGCCGTCGCCGGAGTTGCGCAGCAGGTCGGAGAGCTCGGCGCCGGCCGCGGTCAGCTCGGCGGCGAGCCGTTCACGGTCGGCTGCGAGGTCCTCGGCGACCTCGTCGATCTCGCTGCGGGTCCACGGCACCTCACCTTCACGCACCGGTAGGAGACCCACCAGTGCGTCCCGTAGCTCGTCGGACCCCATCGTCAGTGTGCTCAATGCGTCGTTCATGATCACGGACGTTCCCCCCGTCTCGAGTTCCGCGACTGTATGCGCGTCTGCGTCCGGGCACAACAGCACGGATCGGGCACCCCCGGCAGCGGCGACACGCCGCGCCGACCTGCGGGTGCCCACATGTGCAGAGGGGAAGCACGAGGGCCCCGGGGGGTCCGCCGTCAGGACGTCCGCGGGGCCCGGGACCGGGCGCGACGACGCCGCCGGGGACGGGCACGCGTCCCCGGCGGCGGAGGTGGGTCAGATGCTCTGGTTCTCCGGCACGGGCTGGCCCTGGCCCGACCGCGGCGGCAGCGCGTTGCCGCGGTTCTCCAGGTCTCCGAGGAGGTTCTCGAGGTAGCTCTTGAGCCGCGTGCGGTAGTCCCGCTCGAAGACCCGCAGCTCGTCGATCTTGCGCTCCAGGAGCGAGCGCTCCTGCTCGAGCTGGCCGAGCGTGCGCTGCGACGTCTCCTCGGCCTCGCGCACGATGCGGTTGGCCCGGGTCTTCGCCTCGTTGATGAGCCGGTCCGACTCCTCCTGGCCGCTGCGCACGTAGTCGTCGTGCAGCTTCTGGGCCAGGGCGAGCATGCCGGTGGCCGACTCGGGCTCGTTGCCGCGCACGGGCGCGGACGCCGACGTGACGGGCGGCTGGGCCAGCGCGGGCACGGGCGCCGGCTGCACCGGCGCGGGTGCCGGCGTCGGCTCCGGCGTGGGCTCGGGCTTCGGTGCCGGGGCGGCCTGCTGGGCACCGGCCCGGCTGAGCTCGGCGATGCGACGCTCGGCCGCGGCCAGCTTGGTCTTCAGGTCGTCGTTCTCGCCCTGGACGTCCCGCAGGGTGTTGACGACCTCGTCCAGGAAGTCGTCGACCTCGTCCTGGTCGTAGCCTTCCCGGAACTTCGTCGCCTGGAACTTCTTGTTCAGGACGTCGTCTGCGGTGAGCAGTGCCATCGTCGTCACCTCTGTCGGTCGTACTGGCTCTGGCCGGCGGTAGTCAGTCCACCGACCACCTCGGGCCACGGTAGCGGAGAATCCGGGGGGCGCACGCCTCCCGACACTCCTGTGCAGCGCGCTGCGCCCGGCGTGTCGCAACCCGCGCCGGGGCGTGTCGCGGAGTTGCTCACACCCCCCCGAGGACGGACAGCAGCAGGGAGCAGGTCAGTGCGAGGACGAGGAACGCGAGGTCCAGACGCACCGACCCAAGCGTGAGCGGCGGCAGGAACCTGCGCAGCAGACGCAGCGGCGGGTCGGTCACGGAGTACGTGACCTCCGCCACCACCAGGGCGATCCCCGTCGGGCGCCAGTCGCGAGCGAAGAACTGGACCCAGTCCAGCACGAGGCGCACGAGCAGCAGCAGGAAGAAGACCAGGACGACCAGGTAGAGCAGGCTACGGATCAGGTCCACGCGTCAGCTCTGGTTGTAGAAGCCGGCACGTGCCGCTGGCTCCGGGGTGCTCGTGGCGTCACCGGCCAGCTCGACGTGCGCCGGCGAGAGCAGGAAGACCTTGCTCGTCACCCGCTCGATCGCTCCGTGCAGGCCGAAGATCAAGCCGGCCGAGAAGTCCACGAGCCGCTTGGCGTCCGCGTCGTCCATGTCGGTCAGGTTCATGATGACGGGAGTGCCCTCGCGGAAGGCCTCGCCGATCTTGCGCGCGTCGTTGTACGACCGCGGGTGGATCGTCGTGATCCGACGAAGGTCACCCGCCTCGCGCGGCGCGGGTGCGGCCTGCACCCGCGGCGTGCGGTGCAGGGGCATCACCTGCGCCTCGTAGGTGTCCTCCGGCACGGCGACCTCCGCCTCCTCGTACTCCTCGAGGTACTCCTCGTGGTCGGACCGGTCGTCGGCCAGGCCGAGGTACAGCATCGTCTTGCGCAGCGCTCCGGCCATCGCGTCGTCTCCCATCCGCCGGGCCTCCCCGACTCGTGCGGCCCGCCTCACCGCCCGGGCACCGCCGGTCCGGCCGGTGCCGGTGCGGTGCGGGGGTGGTGTCGAAACGTCCCAGCGCTGGTCACGCTAGCAACGGGTGGCAGCGGCAGCGCGCCGACACGCGGGCGTGTCGCGACCGGCCTGCGGACGTCACCCCCCGGGCGGACGGGCCCCGGGGAGCAGCCGCACGACCCCGGCCGACCGTCCGGTCGCCGCTGCGCGGTCGTGCACCGCCCGCCGGTGGGAGTACAGCGCCGGGTCGGCGTAGGTGTCGCGGCCGTCGACGTGCACCGACGCGACCCCGCAGCGCAGCAGCACCGCTCGTACGCCCGCGGCGAGGTCGACGGCGGGCGTCCCGCTCGTGGTCCGGGACGCGGCCTCGGGCACCACCGCGGCGACGTCGTCGCGCATGGCGGCCGGCACCTCGTACGACGCGCCCGCGATGCACGGGCCGACCGCCGCGACCACACGGCCCGGGTCGGCGCCGGCTCGCACCATCGCGTCGAGCGTGGCCTGCAGGACGCCGGCGACCAGCCCGGGGCGCCCGGCGTGCGCGGCGGCCACCACGCGTGCCACGGGGTCGGCGAGCAGCACCGGCGCGCAGTCGGCGACGTACACGCCCAGTGCGACGTCGCATGACCGCGTCACGAGGCCGTCGCCGCGCTCACCGTCGTCGCCCGCGTCACCGACGACCAGGACGTCGGACCCGTGGACCTGCGTGGCGAAGACGACGGGGACACCGACCCGCCGCTCGAGGGCCTGCCGGTTGGCCGCCACGACGTCGGGGTCGTCACCGACGTGCAGGCCGAGGTTGAGTCCCTGCCACGGCGCCGCCGACGCGCCACCGGTGCGGGAGGTGAACCCGGCGAGCACGCCGGGGCCGAGCGGCACGACGTCCAGCAGGACGTCGGCCGTCGGCCCCGGGCGCTCGTGCACGGGTCTACTTGAGGAAGTCCGGCACGTCGAGCTCGTCACGGTCGCGCCGCGCGTCCTCCGCGAGCACGCGCGGCACCTCGAGCGAGCCCGTGGCGGGGGCGGGCTCGCCCTGCGACGGCAGGAACGTGGGGACCTCGGGCCGCTGGACCTCGCCCGGGCGGCCGGCACGACCCGTGCCGACGGGGACCAGGTCCTCGTCCGGCACCTGGACCGATCGAGGGCTGGGCGTCGAGGGGGCGCTCGGCAGGCTCGTCACGGGAGCCACGGCCGGGATCTGCCGTGCGGTCGCACCGCTGACCTGACCGAGCGCGCGCGCGTCGCGGCGGACGACCGGACCGCCGTTGTCGAACCCGGCCGCGATGACCGTGACGCGGACCTCGTCGCCGAGCGCGTCGTCGATGACCGCACCGAAGATGATGTTGGCCTCGGCGTGCGCCGCCTCCTGCACGAGGCGCGCCGCCTCGTTGATCTCGAACAGACCGAGGTCCGACCCGCCCTGGATCGAGAGCAGGACGCCGTGCGCACCGTCGATGCTCGCCTCGAGCAGCGGTGACGAGATCGCCATCTCGGCCGCCTGGACGGCACGGTCCTCGCCGCGTGCGAAGCCGATGCCCATGAGGGCGGACCCGGCGCCCTGCATCACGGACTTCACGTCCGCGAAGTCCAGGTTGATGAGCCCCGGCGTGGTGATGAGGTCGGTGATGCCCTGGACGCCGGACAGCAGCACCTGGTCCGCGGAGTGGAACGCGTCGAGGACCGAGACCGACCGGTCCGAGATCGACAGCAGCCGGTCGTTCGGGATGACGATGAGCGTGTCGACCTCGGCGCGCAGGGCGTCGATGCCCGCGTCGGCCTGGACCGAGCGCCGGCGGCCCTCGAACGTGAACGGACGCGTCACGACACCGATGGTCAGGGCGCCCAGCGAGCGCGCGATCCGCGCGACGACGGGCGCGCCGCCCGTCCCGGTGCCGCCACCCTCACCCGCGGTGACGAAGACCATGTCGGCGCCCCGCAGGACGTCCTCGATCTCCTCGGCGTGGTCCTCGGCGGCCCTCTTGCCGACCTCCGGGTCCGCACCGGCCCCGAGCCCACGCGTGAGCTCACGACCGACGTCGAGCTTGACGTCGGCGTCGGACATGAGCAGCGCCTGGGCGTCGGTGTTGACGGCGATGAACTCGACACCCTTGAGGCCGACCTCGATCATGCGGTTCACGGCGTTGACGCCGCCTCCGCCGATGCCGACGACCTTGATGACCGCCAGGTAGTTCTGCGGAGCTGCCACGGTGGGTGCCTCTCGTTCGCGGGTCGCGGCGTGCCGGGCCGCTGGTGCTCGTCCCGACACGCGGGACGCGGGTCGTGCTGGTGAACCTTCACCCTCAGGTTGAGAGTTAGAGTTATGTCAGATGTGCTGTCGAGTCGTGACGCTAGGTCGCGTCCCGCGTCGGATCAACGACCGCCGCGCGCGTGTCGTGGGTTGGTCGTGCTCGCGTCCCCCGCGACGCGCTCGCGCACGGCCGCACGCCGCTCACCGGGTGATGGGCATGCGCGGGGCCGACACGTCGAAGACCTGCGCACCCCCCGCCTCCGGCGCCGCCCGCAGCGCTGCCAGCACGGCGATCTTCAACGGTGTCTCGTCGGCGCTCCCCCAGTCGATCCGCGCGCCGCCGTCCCGTAATTGCATCGTCACGGTGTCCTGCGTGCGCGCGGCGACCGACTCCACCTGCGCGAGCAGGTCGGGCGGCAGCTGCTCGAGGACGCTGAGGACCGCCGACAGGGTGCGCTCCTCCCCCACCGGGACGTCGACGACGGGCAGCCCGGCGGGCGCCACGTCGGCGCGCCCCACCTGCACGCCCTGCTCGTCGAGCAGCGCGAGCCCGGAGGCGGGCGCCGCCTCCGGCACCGCCGCCACCGGCTCGCGCGACACCAGCTGCACGGCCAGCCCGTGCGGCCAGTCCCGCACGACCCGCGCCTCACGCACACCGGGCACCTCGAGCACCTGGTCCCGCAGCCCGACGGTGTCCAGGCGCGGCAGCGGGGTGCCCGACCGGTCGGCGACGACGGCCAGCACCTGGTCCACGGCCACGACGGTGCCCGCGCCCGTGACCTCGACCTGGGCGAGGTCCAGCGCCAGCACGGGTGAGACGAGGAGCAGCCAGCCGAGGCCGGCGACGCCCACGACCGCGGCCGCGGCCCCGAGGACCTGCCGGCGCGCGATGTTGCGTCGCGCCCGCGCGCGCTCGGCGAACCGTTCGCGTGACGTCGTGGACACGACGGCCGGCCGCACGGGACCGGAGAACCGGCCCGTCGTGTAGGTGGTGACGGTGCGGGTCGGTCCCGTCGGGGGCGGCGCAGCAGGCCGGGGCGTCGCCGCACGGGCCGACGTCGGCGCAGCGTCCTGGTCGCGGCGCGCCGGGGCGCCGGGCGGTGGCACGGCAGGACCGGACCCGGTGCGGGGTCGCCGGTCGGCGGGCCGTGGCGCGGGCGCGCGCTGAGCGCGCGGGACCGCCTCGGTCGGTGAGCCGGGTGGCGGCGGGTCCTCGACCGGCGCGGCCGGACGGCCCGCGGCGCGGCGGGGCGCGGCCGGGCGTGCGGCGGCGGGACGTGCGGCGGCGGGGCGTCCCGGGCGCGGGGCCGGCGGACGCTGCGGGCTCACGGCCGGGCACCACCCGGACGCCCCGGCGCCGACGAGCCGTGCTCCGGTGCGGAACCCTCGGCGGTCGGGGGGTCCTGCGGCGTGCGCGCGCCGAGGGCCGCAAGCTCGGAGAGCACCACGTCCGCCAGCTCGGTCACGTCGCCGGCGCCGATGGTCAGCAGCAGGTCGCCGGGCCGCGCGAGCGCAGCGACGGCGTGCGCGGCCGCCAGCCGGTCGGGCACGAACACGGCCTTGCCGGGCGTGGGAACGTGGTCCGCCACGAGCGCTCCCGTGACCGACGGGTCAGGGTCCTCGCGGGCCGCGTAGACGTCCGTCACGACCACCGCGTCCGCGAGGTCGAACGCGGCGCCGAACTCGCGGGCGAACGTGCGGGTCCGGGAGTACAGGTGCGGCTGGAACAGCGCGAGGACACGACCGTCGTCCGCCACCTGCCGCGCGGCGCGCAGCAGTGCCGCGACCTCCGTGGGGTGGTGCGCGTAGTCGTCGACGACACGCACGCCGCCGGCGGTCCCGCGGTCCTCGAACCGTCGTCCGGTGCCGACGAAGTCGTCGAGCCCCGCCGCGGCGGTGGCGCTGCTCACCCCGACGCGCCGCAGCGCGCACCAGGCGGCCGCCGCGTCGAGCGCGTTGTGCGCGCCCGCGGCCTGGAGGCGCAGCGTGACGGGTGGCTCGTCGCGGGGCGTCAGGACGACCTGCCACCGGCCGTCCTCGGTCCGCCGGCTCTCGCCCACGTGGACGTCCGCGTCCGGCACGGTCCCGTACGTGCGGACCGCCACACCGCGCTCGGCCAGCCGCGCGCGCGTCGCCGCGACCAGGCGCACGGCGCCGGGGTCGTCGGCGCACGCGACCAGCAGACCGCCGTCCCGGACACGGTCGGCGAACCGCTCGAACGCCGCCTCGAAGCGCTCCTGCGTGCCGTAGTGGTCCAGGTGGTCCGGCTCGACGTTGGTGACCACGGCGACGAGCGGCTCGTACGCGAGGAACGACCCGTCGGACTCGTCGGCCTCGGCGACGAAGGGACCCGCGCCGTGCCGTGCGCCGCCGAGCGTGCCGGACGTCGCCCGCACGACCCCGCCGATCGCGAACGACGGGTCGGTGCCGGCGTGGACCAGCGCGGCCGCCACCATGCCCGAGGTCGTGGTCTTGCCGTGCGCGCCCGCGACCGCGATCGCGTCGCGGTCGGCCATGAGCGCGGCCAGGGCCTCCGAGCGGTGCAGCACGGGCAGGCCCCGCTCGCGTGCGCGCACGACCTCGGGGTTGCTCGACCGCACGGCCGACGAGACGACGAGGGTGTCGACGTCCTCCACGTGGGAGGCGGCGTGGCCGACGTGCACGTCGACCCCGGCGGCGCGCAGTCCCACGAGGGCGGGGCCGTCGTGGGCGTCCGACCCGCTGACCCGCAGGCCGCGCGCGGCGAGCAGCGGCGCGACGGCCGACATCCCGGCGCCGCCGACGCCGACGAGGTGGACCCGCCCCAGGTCCGACAGCGCGACGGGGCCGCGCTCGCCGGGGTCCGCGACGGCCGGGGTGTGCGCCACCGTCGTCGGCGGAGGCGGAGCCGACGCACGGACGTGGGCGGGCAGCTGCGCCTCGACGAGGTCGGCGACGCGTGCGGCACCGTCACGCACGCCGACACCGGCGGCGGCCCGGCCCATACGGGCGCGGGTCGTCGCGGCGTCGCCGGCACCGAGCAGCGCCGCGACGTGGTCGCGGACCCAGGCGGGCGTCAGCTCGCGGTCCTCGACGAGGAGCCCGCCGCCCGCGGCGACCACGCCGGCCGCGTTGAGGCGCTGCTCCCCGTTGCCGAAGGGCAGGGGGACGTACACGGCGGGGATGCCGAGCGCGGCCAGCTCGCACACCGTGCCCGCGCCGGCGCGGCCGACGACGACGTCCGCGACCGCGAGCGCGCGGTCCATCGCCGTCAGGTACTCGACGACGTGGTACCGCTCGGCACCGGGCACGCCGACGAGCGAGGCGCGCACGTCGTCGGCCTTCCCGCGTCCCGTGAGGTGCAGGACCTGGGCACCGGTCGCCAGCAGCGCGTCCGCCGCCCCCGCGACGGCGCGGTTGACGCTCGCGGCACCCAGCGAACCGCCCGTGACCAGCAGGGTCGGCAGCGCGGGGTCCAGCCCGAGCGCGTCGGCACCGGCGCGCCGCGAGGCGACGGGGTCGGTCGCGCGAGCGGTCGCCAGCTCCTGCACGGCCGTCCGCAGCGGCAGGCCGGTGACCTGCGCCCCGGGCAGCATCGTGCCGGGGAACGTGACGGCGACGGCAGCCGCCCACCGTGCCCCGACGCGGTTCGCCAGACCGGGTCGCGCGTTCTGCTCGTGCACCACCACGGGGATCCCGCGACGGCGTGCCGCCAGGTACGCGGGCGTCGCGACGTAGCCGCCGAACCCGACGACGACCTGGGCGTCGATCTCGTCGATGGCGTCGCCCGCGGCGCGCACCGCGGCGCGCAGACGACCCGGCAGCCGCAGCCAGTCGACGGTGGGTCGCCGTGGCAGCGGCACGCGCGGGACCACGGCCAGGTCGTAGCCGTGCTCCGGGACGAGGCGCGCCTCGAGGCCCTCGGCGGTACCCAGGACGGCGAACCGGCCGCGCGGGTGGCGCCGACGCAGCTCGTCGGCGACCGCGAGCAGCGGGTTGACGTGCCCGGCGGTGCCCCCGCCGGCCAGGAGCACGGATGTCGCGTCAGCCACGGGTCCGTCCGATCACGGCGAGGGAGCGGCGCACCACGGAGGCGCGCGCGGCGAGCGCCTCGGCGGCACCCGGCTCCGAGCGGGCGAACGACAGCAGCAGGCCGAGCGCCGCCATCGTCATGATGAGCGCCGACCCACCTGCGGAGACCAGCGGCAGCGGCACGCCGATCACGGGGGCGAGCCCGATGACGACCGCGATGTTGACGACCGCCTGCCCGATGATCCAGGCGAACACCGCAGCCGTCGTGATCTTGACGAACGGGTCCGGGTGGCGGCGCATGATGCGGATCATCGCGAACGCGAGGAGCGCGAAGAGGCCGAGCACGAGCAGGGTGCCGACGAGGCCCAGCTCCTCACCGAGGATCGCGTAGATGAAGTCGTTGTGGGCAGCCGGCAGGTACGACCACTTCTCGGCGCTCTGGCCGAGGCCGACGCCGCTCCATCCGCCCGTGGCCAGGCCGTAGCCCGCGTGCAGGCTCTGGTAGCACTCGTTCGTCACGTCGCAGTCGGCGGACAGGAGCGACATGATGCGGTTGACGCGGTTCTCGCTGCCGATCGTCAGCAGCGCCACGCCCCCGCCCGCGATCCCCCCGGCGAGCGCCAGGACCCGCATCGGCACACCGGCGACGAACATCGCACCGGCGACGAGCATGCACATGACCAGCGCGGTCCCCAGGTCGTGCCCGAGCAGCACGACGCCGATGGCGACACCCGCGACGGGCACGACCGGCACGAACGCGTGCCGCCACTCGCGCAGCAGCGGGAGCTTGCGGGACAGCACCGCGCCGATCCAGATCGCCAGGGCGACCTTGATGACCTCGGACGGCTGCGCCATGAACCCGGGCAGCCTGACCCAGTTGCGGTTGCCGCCCTCACCCGCGCCGAGCGGCGTGAACACCAGCATCTGGAACGCGATGCCGAACAGCAGCGCGGGCCACGCCGCCAGCCGGACGAACCGGACCGGCAGGCGCGACATGATCAGCAGCACCGGCAGCCCGATGAGCGCGAACCGCGCCTGGCTGAGGAACACGGCGTACGGCGAGTCGCCGTCGGCGAGCGACTCGACGCTCGAGCTCGACAGGACCATGACCAGGCCGATGGCCACGAGCAGGAACGTGGCGCCGAGCAGCACGTAGTAGCTCGTCACGGCCGAGTTCCAGGTGCCGAGGATCGACGGGTCGCGGACCTCGGGGGTACCGGCGGGCGGCGTCACGGCCCGGGGCGCCGCCGGGCGCACGCGCGTGGTCGCGGCGCCGCTCACGGCCGACCGTCCTGCGGCCGCTCCCGACCGGCGTCGTCGGCACCACCCAGGGCGCGCACGGCCGCGGCGAACGCGTCGCCGCGTGCGGCGTAGGAGGCGAACTGGTCCATCGACGCGCACGCGGGGGCCAGCAGGACCGTGGTGGGCACACCGCCGGGCGCGCCGGCCGCGAGCCGGCGCGCGCTGTCCACGGCGCGCGTCATCACCGGCTCAGTCTCACCGGCGTCCACCTCGATCACCGGGACGTCCGGCGCGTGTCGGGCCAGGGCCTCGCGCAGCGGTGCCCGGTCGACGCCGATGAGGACGACGCCGCGCAGCCGGTCGCGGCGCGCGCGCACGAGCTCGTCGAACGCCGCCCCCTTGGCCAGGCCGCCGGCGACCCACACGACCGACGCGGGCTCGAACGCCGCGAGCGACGCGGACGCCGCGTGCGCGTTGGTCGCCTTGGAGTCGTCGACGTAGGCGACACCGTCGACGTGCCCGACGGTGACGATGCGGTGGGCGCCCGGCGCGAACGCGCGCAACCCGTCGCGCACGTGCACGGCCTCGACGCCGTGGGCGAGCGCGAGGGCCGCCGCTGCCAGCGCGTTGCGCAGGACGTGCGGCGGGACGACGCCGGACGGGCCGGCGAGCTGCGCGAGGTCGGCGAGCGTGCCGAGCTCGGCGGCGTGCGTGTGCCGCAGGCGGGCGAAGCCGCGGTCGACGAGCACGTCCTCGACCAGCCCGACCTGCCCGACGCTCGGCGAGCCGAGCGTGAAGCCGACCGCGACGCAGCCGTCCTCGACGTCCGCCTCGCGCACCAGGTGCTCGGTCACGGGGTCGGAGGCGTCGTAGACGCAGGCGACCTGGGCACGTTCGAAGATGCGCCCCTTGTCCGCGGCGTAGGCCTCGAGCGAGCCGTGCCAGTCGAGGTGGTCGGGCGCGACGTTGAGCACGGCGGCGGCCTGCGCGGCCATGGAGTGCGTGTGGTGCAGCTGGAAGCTCGACAGCTCGACGGCCAGCACCTCGAGCGCCGGGTCGACCGCCGCGAGGACCACGGGGGTGCCGACGTTGCCGACCGCGAGCGTGCGCCGGCCCGCGGCGCGCAGGATCGACTCGAGCATGCCGACGGTCGTCGTCTTGCCGTTGGTGCCCGTCACGGCGAGCCAGGGGGCGGCCTCGCCGCCACCACCGTCGCGCGGCACGCGGACCTGCCACGCCAGCTCGACCTCGCTCCACACCGGCACGTCACGCTCGCGCGCGGCCGCGAGGACCGGGTGCGAGGGCGCCAGGCCCGGCGAGGTGACCACGAGGTCGGCACCCGCCAGGCCGCCCGCCACGAGGGCGGCGGCATCGGCGACGTCCGCCTCCGCCGCACGCTCGTCGAACGTCACGACATGGGCGCCGCGGTCGCGCAGGACCTGCGCGGCGGCGCGTCCCGACACCCCGAGCCCGGTGACCAGGACCGTGCGACCGTCGAACCGTGCGTCCACCTACTGCGCCACCCACTCCGCGTAGAAGATGCCGACCCCGAGCGCCACGAAGAGGCCGGCGATGATCCAGAACCGGATGACGATCGTCACCTCGCCCCACCCCGACAGCTCGAAGTGGTGGTGCAGGGGCGCCATCTTGAAGACCCGTTTCCCGGTCATCTTGAAGAACCCGATCTGGATGACGTCCGACAGCACGATGACCACGAACAGGCCGCCGATGATGGCGCCGAGGATCTCGGTGCGCGTGAGGATCGTCAGTGCCGCGAGCGCACCGCCCAGCGCGAGCGAGCCGGTGTCCCCCATGAAGATCTTGGCGGGGCTCGCGTTCCACCACAGGAACCCGAACAGAGCACCGGTGATCGCCGCCGCCACGACGGCGAGGTCGAGCGGGTCACGCGTCTCGTAGCAGCGCGGCCCGGCCGACACGATGAGCTGGCAGCTCTGGTTGAACTGCCACACGCCGACCAGGACGTACGCACCGAACACGATCAGCGAGACGCCCGTCGCGAGCCCGTCGAGGCCGTCGGTGAGGTTGACGGCGTTCGACCAGGCCGTGATGAGGAAGTTCGCCCACAGGACGAACAGCACGAGCCCCACCGTCACGCCCGCGAACGCCAGGTCGAGGTTCGTGTCCCGGATGAACGAGATGCGGGTCGACGCCGGCGTGCGGAACTGCTCGTTCGGGAACTGCAGCGCGAGCACCGAGAACACGACGCCGACCACACCCTGGCCGACGATCTTCCACAACGGGCTGAGCCCGAGGGAGCGCTGCCGCGAGATCTTGATGAAGTCGTCGAGGAAACCCACGACGCCCAGCCCCGTCATGAGGAACAGGGCCAGCAGCGCCGACGCGCTCGGCGTGGTCCCGGTCAGCAGCAGACCGAACACCCACCCGATGAGCGTCGCCCCGATGATGACGACGCCACCCATCGTGGGCGTCCCGCGCTTCGTGAAGTGCGCCGTCGGACCGTCCTGACGGATGAACTGCCCGTACTGGCGGCGGACGAGGAACCGGATGAACAGCGGCGTGCCCAGCAGCGCGACCAGCATGGAGATGCCGCCGGAGATCAGGACGGCCTTCATGCGTCACCCGCCACGAGCCGGTCGCCCAGCTGCCACAGCCCCGCGCCGTACGACGACTTGACGAGGACGACGTCACCCGGACGCAGCTCGTCCGCGAGGAACGCGGCCGCGCTCTGCACGTCGTCGACGAGCACGACCTCGTCGCCCCACGACCCCTCGTGGTTCGCACCGTCGCGGATGGCCCGAGCCCCCTCGCCGACGACGACCGTGAGCCCGATGTTCAGACGCACGACGAGCCGACCGATCGCGTCGTGCGCCGTGCGGTGCTCGTCGCCCAGCTCGAGCATCTCGCCCAGGACGGCGACGGAGCGACGCTCGCGTCCGGCGATGACCGCGAGCGCCTTGAGGGCCGCACGCATCGAGTCCGGGTTGGCGTTGTAGGAGTCGTCGACGACCGTCACGCCGTCAGCGCGGTCCACGACGTGCATGCGGTGCGGCGACAGCGCGTCGGCGGCGGACAGCCCCGTGGCGACCTCGTCGAGGTCCAGGCCCACGCTCAGGGCCGCCGCCGCCGCCGCGAGGGCGTTGTGCACGTGGTGCTCCCCCACGAGCCGCAGCTCGACGTCGCGCTCGTGGCGCTCGCGGCCCACGACGTGCACGAGCCGGAACGACGCGCGGCCGACGGCGTCGAGCCGCACGTCCTCGACGCGCACCTCGGCGTCGGGCGCGGCGCCGAACAGCACCACCCGCCCGGGGGCGACGGCGGACATCGCGCGCACCCGGGGGTCGTCGCCGTTGAGCACGGCCGTGCCGCCGGGCACCAGGCCCGCGACGATCTCCGCCTTCGCGCGGGCGACCCCGTCCACGCCGCCGCCGAAGCCGCCCAGGTGCGCCTGGCCGACGACGAGGACGACCGCCACGTCCGGCGGTGCGATGTCGGTGAGGTAGGTCAGGTGCCCCGGCCCGCTGGCGCCCATCTCGAGCACGAGGAAGCGCGTCTGCTCGTCGGCACGCAGCACCGTCAGCGGCAGACCGATCTCGTTGTTGAAGGACCGCACGGGGGCGACCGTCGGCCCGGCCGTGCCGCAGATCTGCGCGAGCACGTCCTTGGTGGTCGTCTTGCCGACGGAGCCGGTGATGCCGACAACCTGCAGGCCGCTCCCCCCGGGCACCGCGGCCGCCTCGCGCAGGCGCACCAGCACCTCGCGGGCGAGGTCGCCCAGCGCCCGTTCGACGTCGGGCACGACCACGCAGGGCAGACCGGGCAGCTCGCGCGCGGCGAGCACGAGAGCGGCACCGGCGGCGACCGCGCCCGCGGCGAAGTCGTGCCCGTCGACGTGCTCACCGGGCAGGGCGACGAACAGCCCGCCCGGCAGCACCTCGCGGGAGTCGGTGACGACGGGACCGGTCACGACGTGCTCGGGAGCGATCCCGCTGCGCGTGCCGTGCGTGGCGGCCGCGATCTCGGCCGCGGTGAGGGCGATCACGCGTGCTGCTCCCGGCCCTCGGCGTGGGCGGCGAGGAAGACGTCTCGGTCGTTGTAGCGGTGGAACACCCCGGCGATCTCCTGGGTCGGTTCGTGGCCCTTGCCCGTGACGATCACGGTGTCGTCCGGACCTGCCAGACGAAGGGCGTCGCGGATGGCCTGCGCACGGCTGGACGCCTCGTGCACGTCGGCCAGGTCGGGGCGCACGTCGCGCACGCCCGCGAGGATGGCGGCCCGGATGGACGCGGGGTCCTCCGAGCGGGGGTTCTCGTCGGTGACGACGAGCACGTCGGCCAGGCGCGCGCCGATCTGGCCCATGATCGGGCGCTTGCCGCGGTCGCGGTCACCGTCCGAGCCGTACACCAGGACGAGCCGCCCGGGCGTGATGGGACGAACGGCCTCGAGGGCCAGCACCAGCGCGTCGGGCGTGTGCGCGTAGTCGACGAGGCACAGGGGCCAGCCGTCCCCGCGCTCGACGACGCGCTCCATGCGCCCGGGAATGGCGTGCGCCCCCGCGACCGCGTCGACCGCGGTGGGCAGCGGGACGCCCGCGGCGTGCGCGAGCACGATCGCGAGCGCGGCGTTGGAGACGTTCACCAGACCGGGCAGCGGGCTGTGCGCCTCGTGCCGCGCACCGTCGGGACCGCGCAGGACGAACCGTGAGCCCACGCCGTCGAGCCCGATGTCGGCCTCGACGACCGCCCAGTCCGCGTCGTCGCCGTCGGGTGCACCGACGTGCGTGCTGACGGTCTCGACCGGGATCGGTGACTCGGCGGCGAGCCGGCGCCCCCACACGTCGTCGACGACGACGACGCCGCGACGTGCCTGGTCCGCCGCGAACAGGCGGGACTTGTCGCGGAAGTAGCCCTCCATGTCGCCGTGGAAGTCGAGGTGGTCGCGCTGCAGGTTCGTGAAGCCGACGACGTCGAAGCGCAGGCCGCGCACGCGTCCCAGCGCGAGGGCGTGCGAGGACACCTCGGTCGTCAGGGCGCCGGCGCCGCGCTCGTGGGCGACGGCCAGCAGCGCCTGCAGCACGGGTGCCTCGACGGTCGTGCGCGGGCTCTCGACGGCGTCCTCGCCGATGCGCAGCTCGACCGTCCCGAGCACGGCGGTGCGGGCGTGGTGCGCGCGCATCGCCGCGTCGACGAAGTACGTCGTCGTGGTCTTGCCGTTGGTCCCGGTCACCCCGATGGTCACGAGCCGCGACGCCGGGTCACCGAGCGCCCAGGCGGCCACCGGTCCTGCCAGCGCGCGCGGGTCGTCCGCGACGAGCACCGGCACGTCCCGGGGGACGGACGCGACCCCGTCGGCGTCGGTGAGCACGGCCACCGCACCCCGCGCGACCGCGTCCGCGGCGAACCGCGCACCGTGCACCTTGAGCCCGGGCACCGCCACGAACAGGTCACCGGGCTCGACCTCGCTGCTGGACATCGTCACGCCGGTGAAGGTCCGGTCGGTGGTGGCGGGACCAGCGGTACGCAGGTCGAGAGCGGCGGCGAGGTCGTCGACCCTGCGGACCGGTGGGCGCTCGGGACGGAGCCGGCCCAGGGGGGACGTCATGGGGATGAATCTACCCCGCCCGCTCACTCCCACGTCGCCGGGAACAGCGTCGCCGGCGCCCCCGACGGCGCGATGCCCAGCTGCTGCAGCGCGTATCCCGTGACCGTCGCGAAGACGGGAGCAGCGACCGTGCCGCCGTAGATCGACGTGCGCGGGTTGTGCAGGATGACGGCCGTGATGACCTCGGGGTCGTCCACCGGAGCCACCCCGATGAACGAGGCCGTGTACCCGCTGGGGTTGAAGCGCTGCGCCGTGCCGGTCTTGCCCCCGACGCGGTAGCCCGGGATCGCGCCCTCCTTGCCGGTGCCCTCCACGACCGTGCTCTCCATCATCGACAGGACCGTCTGCGCGGTCTGCGGCGAGACCACCGCGATGCCGTCCGGCGGCGGCTGCGCGGTGTACCGACCGTCCGGTGACGTCCACCCCGCGATGAGCCGCGGCGGGACCCGCACACCGTCGTTCGCGATGGTGGCGAAGACGCTCGCGGCCTGCAACGCGTTCACCGAGACGGCCTGGCCGAAGAGCACCGCGAACTCGTCACGGCCGTGCCAGTCGTCCGGAGTCCGCAGCAGGCCGGCCGACTCGCCCGGCATCTCGATGCCGGTGCGGGCGCCGAAGCCGAACGCCGACAGGTACTGGTAGCGCTGGTCCTTCGTGAGCCGCTGCCCGATGAGCACGGTGCCGACGTTGGACGACTCCGCGAAGACACCGGTCGCCGTGAGCTTCTGGACCGCGTGGTCGTGCGAGTCCTTGATCGTCTCGCCGTGCGGCGTCGTCCAGCGGTCGGCCACCTCGAACGGCTCGGTCGGCTGGACGAGCCCCTCCTCCAGCGCGGCCGCGATCGTCACGACCTTGCCGGTCGAGCCGGGCTCGAAGACGTCCGAGACGCTCCTGGACAGCGCGGTCGTCGCCTGCGCGCCGGGCGTGTTCGGGTCGAAGGCCACCGACTCGGCCAGCGCGAGCACCTCTCCGGTCCGGCGCATCACGACGATCGCGCCACCGTCCGCGCCGGTCTCGGCCACCTTCGCGCGCAGCTGCTCCTCGGCCTTCCACTGCAGGTCGGAGTCCAGCGTGAGGCGGACCGAACGACCGTCCTGCGCCGGGTGCGCCTCGCTGAGCCCCCCGGGGATGGGCTGGCCGCCCTTGCCGCGCTCGAACCTCTCCTGGCCCGGTGTGCCCTTGAGGTCCGCGTGCAGGGCGAACTCCAGGCCCTGCAGCCCCTCGCCCTCGGAGTTCACGAACCCGACGATGTTGCCCGCGACCGTGCCCTTGGGGTAAACGCGGTCGGCGACCTTCTCGACCCCGACGCCGTCGAGCCGCAGCGCGCGCACCTCGCGCGCGACGTCGGGGAGCACGTTGCGCGCGACGACGACGTAGCCGCGGTCACCCACGAGGTCGCCTCCGAGCTCGGCGGCGTTCAGCCCCAGCACCGGCGCGAGCCGCGAGGCCACGCCCGCGGCACCGTCCAGCCCGTCCGACGAGCCGCGCGCGCGGTAGGACGCCACCTGCTTCTGGTTGACGGTGACGTGGTACCGCTCGACCGACGTCGCCAGCACCACGCCGTTCGCGTCCGTGATCTCCCCGCGGGCACCCAGCACCTGTGCGGTCGTCATCCGCTTCTCCCGGGCCTCCTGCGCCACCTCGGGGCCGGCGATCCCCTGGACGTACACGAGACGCCCGGCGAACGTCACGAGCACGAGCGACAGCACCACCACGAGCCCGATCATCCGGCCGCGCGACGCGACGACCGCCTGCGCGGGGCCCGGGGGCGCGGGCGGACGCGACGGGCCGCGGGGCACCGCGGCCGACGGCGCACGGCGTGCCGGGACCGCCGCCCGCTCACCGCGCGACGTCGCGGGGGCGCGGCGGCGCGGCACCGTCCCGCTGCGCTCCTCCACGCCCCCCACCGTGCCACGCGCCGTCCCACGGGCCGGCGCGACGCGCGGCTGCGCGTCGGCAGGGCGACGTCGTGCCACCGGCGTCCGTGCGGCCACCGGCTGCCGTCGAGCGGACGGCTGACGGGCTGCGGGGCGGCGGGCGGCGGGCGTGCCGCCGGTCGGCGGGGCGCTCATCCGCCCGCAGGTGCCGGGGCCCCCTGGACGCTGCCGTCCGCGAGCCGCAGCCAGCCGGTGCCGTTCGCCTCCACCATGCCGAGGCTGCGCGCCTCGGCGGCGAGCTGCGTCGGGGACGAGCGCGCGTCGTGCTGCGCGACGAGGTCCATGCGGTCCTGCCGCAGGCGGCCGAGCTCGTTGGACAGCTCGTAGCGCTCGAACGCGAGCGAGGCCATCTGCGTGTTGAGCAGCAGGGCCGCGAGCAGCGCGCCGCCGAGCACGGCCATGCACGCCAGGACGAACGGCACGCGGGAGCGCGCCTGGGCGGGTGCACCGACGACACGCAGACGCGGTGGCGGTGCGACGGCCGGCCGCGCGGGCAGCGGGTACGCACGCGCGGCACCGGTGCGGGCGGCGGCCTGGGGCAGGGCGCTCATGCGGCTCTCCTCTGGGTGCGCAGGTGGTCGGGCGTGGGACGCAGCCGCTCGGCGGCGCGCAGGCGGACGGACTGGGAGCGGGGGTTGCGGGCGAGCTCGGCCTCGTCGGCCTCCTCCGCGCCGCGGGTGAGCAGGCGCAGGTACGGCGTGTGCGTCGCCGGCTCCACCGGGAGGTCGGGCGGGGCGCTCGACGTCGCACCGGCGGCGAGGGCACGCTTGACGAGCCTGTCCTCGAGCGACTGGTACGACTCGACGACGATGCGACCACCCACCGCGAGCGCCTCGATCGCGGCGGGGAGCGCACGCTCGAGCGCGGCGAGCTCACCGTTCACCTCGATGCGCAGGGCCTGGAAGGTGCGCTTGGCCGGGTGGCCCCCGGTCCGGCGGGTGGCCGCGGGAACACCGGCGCGCACGACGTCCACGAGCTCGGACGTGCGCGTGAACGGTGCGCTCTCGCGCCGCCGCACGATGAGGCGCGCGATCCGCGGGGCGAACCGCTCCTCGCCGTACACCCGCAGCACGCGCGCGAGGTCGCGCTCGTCGTAGGTGTTGAGCACGTCGGCCGCGGTCGGCCCCGTCGTGGGGTCCATCCGCATGTCGAGGGGGGCGTCGTGGGCGTAGGCGAAGCCGCGCTCGGCCTCGTCCAGCTGGAGGGACGAGACGCCGAGGTCCATGAGCACGCCCTGCACCGCCGGCAGTCCGAGACCGTCCAGGACGTCGCCGATCTCGTCGTACACCGCGTGCACGCCGGTGAAGCGGTCACCGAACGGGGCGAGCCGCGCGCTCGCGAGCGCGAGCGCCTGGGGGTCCCGGTCGATCCCGACCACGCGGACGTGCTCGAGGGCCCGCAGGATGCCCTCGGAGTGGCCGCCCATGCCGAGCGTGCAGTCGACCAGCACGGACCCCGGGGCCTCGAGTGCGGGCGCGAGGAGGTCGATGCAGCGCTGCAGGAGGACGGGCACGTGCCGCGAGCCGGCGTCGGACTGCTCGTTCATCGATCCCCCTCTCGTCGTGCTGGTGCCGGTGTGACAGATGGTGCTGGTGGGACTGGTGATACACGGAGATGGCCGAACGGTCCCTCCACCGTCCGGCCAGATCCCCCACCGACCCTCTGGCGCCGGGGAAGTGGCGTCAGAACGGACGGGGGGAGGTCTCGTCGGGCGGAGCGAGGGTGCGGGGTGGAGGGGACCGCTCCGGTGCGCGCGGGAAGGCGGACGGAGCGGTCGGTCGGACGGGAACGGGGGCGACGCAGCGGCCAGGGGGCCGCCGAACGGCTCAGAACGGGCCGTTCGGGAAGACCTCCTCGGTCGTGTCGGCGTAACCCGCCTCCTGCTCGGACAAGTAGGTCTCCCACGCGGTGAGGTCCCAGATCTCCACGCGGGTACCGGTGCCGATGACGGCGACGTCCCGGTCGAGGCCGGCGTACGTGCGCAGCATCGGCGGGATGGAGATGCGGCCCTGCTTGTCGGGGAGCTCGTCGCTGGCCCCGGACAGGAACACACGGAGGTAGTCGCGCGCCTGCTTGCTCGTGACGGGCGCGGTCCGCAGCTGGTCGTGCATCCGGCGGAACTCGTCCATCGGCAGCACGAACAGGCAGCGCTCCTGACCGCGCGTCATCACGAGGCCCCCTGCCAGCTGCGGCCGGAACTTCGCCGGGAGGATGAGGCGGCCCTTGTCGTCGAGACGCGGGGTGTAGGTGCCCAGGAACGGCGCGAAGGAGCCGTAGGCGCCTGTCGAGTCATACGACACCTCACTCCCCTCCTGGTCGTCCGCAGCCCCTGGTCGAGGGCCTCTCGCGTGGCCGGCCCCGGCACTGCGGACCGCCCCGTGAGCGAGACGCTCCTGGTCTCTCCACGTGCCTCCACGGTACTCCACTTCCCTCCACCACCGTCTTGTCAAGGGCCGAAGTTCACCCGTCTGATGCGCGTCTGCGCAGGTCAACGCCGTGGAGCGAAGTGGGGGGCTCCGCACGTCACGGCGCGCCTCGACAACGCCGCCCGCGCGTGCACGTCGGGACGAACCGGGCCGCACCCTCCCAATACGGCGCATCCGGGGGCGCGCCGCCGCTCACCGGGCCGTCGCCGGGGAGGGAAGTGGAGGACCGTGCCCGGGCGCGGAACGGGTGACGGGGGCTGCGCCCGTCCGGGTGCGTGCCGCACGAGAAACGCCCCGAGCGCCGTCGCGTCGACGCCCGAGACGCGCACGGCGCGGGTGAACCTCGCGCCGTCGGGTGCCCGGCGTGCGTACTCTCGTGCCAGTCCGCCAAGGGAGTCGCACCCATGCAGTCACTGCCGTCGCCCGTCGAGCTCGAGAGGCTCGTCGACACCACCACCCGCCTGCGCGCCGGCATCGAGTCGGTGATCACGGGGCGACCGGAGCTCATCCGGACGTCGTTGGCGGTTCTGCTCGCCGAGGGGCACCTGCTCCTCGAGGACGTCCCCGGGGTGGGCAAGACCACGCTCGCCAAGGCCATCGCCCGCAGCATCGACGCCCAGGTCGGGCGCATCCAGTTCACTCCGGACCTGCTGCCGAGCGACCTGACGGGCGTCAACATCTTCCGCGCCCAGACCCACGAGTTCGAGTTCCGCCCCGGGCCGGTCTTCGCGCACGTCGTCATCGGCGACGAGATCAACCGCGCGTCACCCAAGACGCAGTCCGCCCTCCTGGAGTGCATGCAGGAGGCGCAGGCGACCGTCGACGGCCGCACCTATCCCCTGCCCCGGCCGTTCCTCGTCATCGCGACGCAGAACCCCGTGGAGATGGAGGGCACCTACCCCCTGCCCGAGGCGCAGCGGGACCGCTTCATGGCCCGTCTCACCGTCGGCTACCCGAGCGTGGAGTCCGAGCTCGACATGCTCGACCTCCAGGAGGACACCGACCCGTTCTCGCGCATGCGCCCGGTGACCGACGCCGCAGCGGTCCAGGGGTTCATCGACATCGCGCGCCGGCTCTACGCCGCCCCCTCGGTCAAGCGGTACATCGTCGGCCTCGTGACGGCGTCGCGCGAGGACGCCGGACTGCGCCTCGGCGCGTCCCCTCGCGCGTCCATCCAGCTGCTGCGCGCCGCCAAGTCGCTCGCGGCGATGTCCGGCCGCGACCACGTGCTCCCCGACGACGTCCAGGAGCTCGCGGTCCCCGTGCTCGCCCACCGGCTGCTGCCGAGCACCGAGTCGCGGCTGTCCGGCCGCACGACGCAGGACGTCGTCACGGACATCGTCGCGCGCACCCCACTCCCGGCCGTCGAGCCCGTCGCGCGGGCACGGCGAGCACTGGGCTGATGCGCAGGCGTCCGACGGCGCGCGGATGGGCGCTGGCCGCGGCGGGTGCCGTCGCGCTCCAGGCGGGCATCGGGCTGGGCTCCCTCGACCTCGTGCGCATCGGCATCCTGCTGCTGGCCGTGCCCGTCACGGCGTTCGTCGCCGAGATCGCCTTGGACGCGGTGCGCGGCCGGCGGGGGCTCGAGGTGCGGCGCGAGGTCACGCCCGACCCCGTGCACGCCGGCCAGGACGCCGACGTGCGCGTCGACATCGTCGCGACCGACCGCGCCGGCCGGGCCCGCCTGGCCGGGCTGCGCTTCTCCGAGCAGGCCGCCGTCGAGCTGTCCGGCGGTCGCGCGCTGCGCGCACGGGTCGCACGCCGCGCCGACCACGCCACCGTGCGGTACCCCGTGCGCACCTCCGAGCGCGGGCGCTGGCCTCTGGGGCCCCTGGTGGTCACCCGGACAGACACGTTCGGCGTCGTCCGGTCGCGCACGACCCTGGGCGCCGAGTCGCAGGTCGCGGTGTGGCCGGCCGTCGTGGCGCTGCCCGCGCCGTCGGACGTGCTCGTCGGGGAGCCCGACCGCGTGGCGCTCGGGGCCCGCACGCCGTCCACGGACGACGCGAACCTGCGCGACTACCGCGAGGGCGACGACCTGCGCCGCGTGCACTGGAGGTCCAGCGCCCGGCGCGGCACGATGCTCGTCCGGTCGGACGAGCGGGCAGGCATGCGTCCGGTGTCGGTGCTGCACGACCTCCCGGTGCGCACCGCCACCACCGAGTGGACGATCTCGCTCGCGGCGTCGATCGCGCTCGCCATGCTCGACAGCGGCCACCCGGTTCGTCTCGCGGCGGCCGGCCCGCCCGTCGGTCCCGGTGCGGACGCCGCGCGCGGCTGGGGGTCGTACGTGCACGCACGGCAGGGTCCCGAGTCGCGCGCCGCGCTCCTCGACCTCACGCTGGATCTCGTACCGGCTCGCACGTCCACGGAGGCGGAGGTCGCGTTGCTCGATGCGGTCCGCATGCTCGACACGTCCCAGGCTGCCGGCGAGATCGTCGTGGCGGTCGTCGGCCCCCTGTCGCCCGCGGGCTGCGGTGCGCTCGCCCACGTCGGCGACTCCGCCCAGGGCTGGGCCGTCGTGCGTGCCGACGGCCGGCACGCGAGCGACGCCCGCGACGCGCAGCACACCGCCACGGTGCTGCGGCGCAGCGGGTGGCGCGTCGCGCAGGCGACGACCGGGGAGAGCCTCGCCGAGTGCTGGCTGCGGCTGCTGGGGAGCGCGCGATGAGCCCCGCGCCCGAGCAGGGCGCACGGGCCGTCGTCGGTGCGGTGCTGTGCGTCCTGGCGACGTGGGCGAGCCTGCTCGCGCTCACGGGCCTGGTCGCCGGGAGCCGCTGGGTCGCGGTCGCCTGCGTGTCCGTGCTCGTCGTCGCCGCGGCCGCCGCGCTCACGCGTGCGGCCACCCGCCGTTGGTGGGCGCCGACCGCCGTCGGTGGCGCCGTCGCGCTCGTCGGGCTGGTGCTGCGGTACGGGGCCCCTCCCGGGCGCCCGCAGTTCCTCCCGGACCTGGACGCGGTGGGTCGCGCCTGGGCCACCGCCCGTCAGGGCGTCGTCGTGGTCAACGAGTCGTTCGTCCCCATGCCCGACGTCCGGCCCGGGGAGATGCTGCTGGTCGTCGGCGCCCTCGCGGTGTACCTGCTGCTCGACGCCGCGGTGCTCGCGCTGCGCTTCCCCGCGGTGGGTGGGCTGCCCCTGCTCGCACTGTGGATCCCCGCGATCGTGCTCGGCTTCCCGGCCGGCGCCGCGCCCATGTTCTGGACGGCCGCCGCCTACCTGGCCCTGCTCGCCTACGGCGCCGCCCCGCTGCACGCGCAGGCGGGCCGGACGCAGCGCATCGGCACCGCGGCCACGGCGGCCGTGGCACTCGCCGGCACGAGCATGATCGCCGGGCCACCCCTCATGGACGCTCCCGGGTGGGCGAGCGTGGCGCTGCCCACGTTCGGCGACGGCCCGGTGGGGCCGCTCGAGCTCAGCGACGACCTCGACCTGCGCGAGAGCCTCGGCACCCGCTCGGCCCAGGTCGTGCTGACGTACCGGGTCAGCGACCCGAGCCGGCCGACCGATCCGGCGACGGACGACGCGGCCGCCGAGGACACGGGAGCCGCGACCGCCGACCCGAGCGCCACGCCCACCGCTGCCCCGACCCCGGCCGTCGACGCACGGCTCGTCGGACCGCTGCGCGCCTTCACCATGTCGACGTTCGACGGCCGGCTGTGGGAGCGGACCGACAACGAGGCCCTCGAGGTCTGGGACCCGGCGTCGCTGCTCGCGTCCGACCCGAACCTGCTCGGGACCTCACCGGACCCCGCCGCCGGGACGCTCGCGCAGGTGGACCTCGTGGTCGGCGCGCTGCGCGAGCGCCGGCTGCCTGTCAGCACGTTCCCCCGCACCCTCGCGGTCGACGGGCAGTGGGGCTACGACGCCCTGCGCGACGAGGTCGTCGGCCAGCGGTCCACGGGCGACGGGCTGACGTACTCGATGCTCGTCCAGGTGCCTCGCCTCACGGCCGAGGACCTGGAGGCCACGGGCGTCGGCACGCCGACGGACGCCGAGCAGTACACGGCCCTGCCCGCCACCGAGCACGCCGAGGAGATCGCAGCCCTGACCGCCGAGCTCACCGCCGACGCGGACAACCCGTACGAGCAGGCGCTCGACCTGCAGACCTGGCTCCGGTCGGCCGCCAACTTCACGTACGACACGCGCGTCCCGCCCGCCCGCAGCACCGACGCCGTCTGGGACTTCCTCGAGGACCGCCGCGGGTACTGCGTGCAGTTCGCCACCGCGATGGCGATGATGGCACGCACGCTCGAGATCCCCTCCCGCATCGGTGTCGGCTTCCTGCCCGGCGAGCGGACGCAGGACGACACCTACGTCGTCACGGGCCGGCTCGCGCACGCGTGGCCCGAGCTGTACTTCGACGGGTTGGGCTGGGTGCGTTTCGAGCCGACGCCCGCGTCGCAGAGCGGCCCGCCCCCCGTCTGGGCCGACCCGTTCACCGGCATCTCGGCACCCGGGTCCATCCCCGACGAGATCGGTGCCAACCAGCCGGGCTCGCTGCCCAGCGCTGCGGCGACGGCGCCGTCCGGGGCCCTGCCGACCGCCGTGGAGGAGCAGAGCCCCTGGGCGGCCGCGGCGATCACCACCGGCCTCGTCCTGCTGGTGGCCGGAGCGGCGCTGGTCGTGCTCCTCCTCGTGCGACGCCGCCGGCGCCGCGTCATGACGCCGGAGGACGCCTGGACCGCCCTGCGCCGGGAGCTCGCCCGCGCCGACGTGCGGTGGTCGGACGCGACGAGCCCACGGGGGGTGGTGCGCCAGGTCGAGCGGTCGATCGGCGTGCGTGCCGGCGGCGAGCTCGACGGGTCGGCGCGTGAGGCCCTCGACCGCCTCGCGCGCGTGGTCGAGCAGACGCGCTACGCGCCGTCACCGGCCGATCACAGCCCGGAGGAGCTGGACACCTGGGTCCACGAGATCGGTGACGGGGTGCGCGCAGCGCTCGCACGTGACGGAGCACGCACGCCGGCGACGACCGCCTGAGCGACCCGCTCCAGCGGTCCTCCGGTGGATCGGGCGACGCGAGGCTCGGTTCAGCCCAGGTCCGACACGACCGCGATCCTGTCGGACGCGGGCATTCCTCCCCGCGGTCGTTCCTCCCCACGGCGAGAGCCACCGGCGTCAGACCACCGGTCGGGTCGGCAGACTGGTCGGGTCAGCGACCTTCCCCGTCGCGCCGACGGTCCCACCGCTCCTCGAGCCGTGCCATGAACCCGTGCTTCTTCGACGAGGCGGGCGCGCGGCGCACCGACCCGTCGGACGCGACCGTGCCCTGCGGCCCGGTGCGCTCGGAACGCGGCGTCGCGAACGCGAAGGCGACCGCGGCGAACATCACGACGAACCCGATGGCGCCGACCCACGGCTGCGAGGTCGCTGCGCCCACGACGAGCAGCAGCAGGCCGACCGCCGCCCCGACACCCGCGATGACGTAGCGCGTAGCAGGGCGATGGCCGCCCCGTCGCGTCAGCGTGTTGGCGAGTCGAGGGTCGTCAGACGTCA
Organism: Cellulomonas dongxiuzhuiae; assembly: GCF_018623035.1. Taxonomy (NCBI): domain Bacteria; kingdom Bacillati; phylum Actinomycetota; class Actinomycetes; order Micrococcales; family Cellulomonadaceae; genus Cellulomonas; species Cellulomonas dongxiuzhuiae. Next base: position 1,715,312 of record NZ_CP076023.1, on the reverse strand, counting down.
GCTGGCGCTCCATCTGCTCGAGCACGCGCTGCTCGTACTCGGAGAGTGGCATCCCGACCCCCGTCGCACTCCGGTGGACTATGTGGCCTCAGGATAGATCGGCTGGCACCAAGGTGGTAGTCGAGCGACCGTCGGCAGGGCGATCATCATGCGGCACGCACCGGTCCATCCGCCACTGCCGGGCGCGTCGGGCTCAGTATTCACCTGCTCGCGACGGCCGGAAGACCGATGGGGGCACCCTCGTCCGCCTCGAGGGCCCCCCGGACGGCGTCCACGAGGTCCTCCGCGGCGCACAGCGCACGCTCGGCACGCGCCGGTGTGACCAGCTCGAAACGGCCCGCGTCGATGGCGGAGCGCAGCGTCGCGGCCTGCGCGAACAGCGCCGAGAGCGCGTGCAGCTCGGGCGCCACGGCGTCCAGCATCCCCCAGACGGTCCGGGGCGCTCCCCGGCCGACGGGGCGACCGCGGGCCGCGACGAGTGCCGCGCCGGCGCGGAGCGCTGCGAGGTGCGCGTGCGAGAACATCTCCCACGGCTCGCCGGAGAACTGGGCCGCGAGGAGCTCGGCATCCGCTCGCCCGAGCAGCTCCGCGGTCTGCGGCAGGACCGTCACCGCGTGCAGCGTGCTCACCCGACCGGTCATCGCTCCCACCTCCTGTCACGGCGGGCCACCCGCCGGTCCCATCTTCGAACACATGTTCGAACGCGTCAATCCCTCGTCCGCCGGACCTCGACGCCGCGGCGGCCGGGACCGCGTACGGTGACCGAGTGGCAGCCCGACGTCGCGACCCATCGTCCCGCCGACCACTGACATCCCGGTCCGCACCGACCGTGCCGGACTGGCCGGACGGTCCCGTCGCCGTGGCGACGGGCACGGTCGAGGTCGTGCGCGAGCCCGGCCGCCCTCGTGCCGCGACGCTGCTCGTCAACGGCGTGCCGAGCTCGTTCGTCGACCTCGACGACCCCGGCCTCCTCGACTTCGAGTACATGCAGCAGGCCGCCGCGGTCGTGGACGTGGTCGCCGCGCGCCGTGCCGACCTGGCGGTGCTGCACCTCGGCGCCGGCGGCTGCGCCCTCGCGCGCGCCCTCGCGCACCGGCACCCCGCCGCGCGCCAGCTCGCCGTCGAGCTGGACGGCGAGCTGGCACGGCTCGCGCGCGTGTGGTTCGACCTGCCGCGCGCACCGCAGCTGCGCCTGCGCACCGGCGAGGCGCGCGAGGAGCTGACGAGACTCCCCGACGCGACCTACGACGTCGTCGCGCGCGACGTGTTCGCCGGTGACCGCACGCCGGAGCACCTCACGACCCTGGAGTTCGTGCACGAGGTCCGTCGCGTGCTGCGCCCGGGCGGCGTCTACGTCGCCAACTGCGCCGACCGGCCACCCCTCGCCCTGGCCAGGGCAGAGCTGGCGACGCTGGCCGCGGCCTTCACCCGCGTCGGCGTCGTGGCGGAGCCGGCGCAGCTGCGCGGCCGGCGGTACGGCAACCTGCTGCTCATCGCCACCGACGACCCGGACCTCCTGGACGACGCCGGCCTGGCGAGGACGCTGCGCTCGCTGCCCGTGCCCGCCCGGCTGCTCACGGGTGAAGAGGCACGCACCCTGGCCGGTGCCGCTGCGCCGCTGCGTGACCCGCAGCCTCTCGTGGACCCGGTCGACGAGCACGCCGGCTGACCGCATCCCCGGACGCAGCGCAGGGCCGCACCCTCGTCGGGTGCGGCCCTGCGTGTCAGCAGACGCCCGGCCGGAGCCGGGCGCGGGTCACAGCGGGCGGACGTGCTCCGCCTGCGGACCCTTCTGACCCTGCGTGATGTCGAACTCCACGCGCTGACCCTCGTCGAGCGAGCGGTAACCCTGCGTGTCGATGGCCGAGTAGTGGACGAAGACGTCGGCGCCCCCGTCGTCCTGGGCGATGAACCCGAAGCCCTTCTCGGCGTTGAACCACTTGACCGCGCCCTGTGCCATGTCCCGCATCCTTCTGTCCCACCAGGTGACCACCACGGGCCCGGTGCCCGCGGCGCGCCGCAATGCCTCACGTCCTGCACCCGGTGGTCCGGCCCCCGCCGCTGTGGGGACCCGAGAGTACCTCGTACCTGCCGACCCCGGAGGGCGGCGGGCGGCTGACCGGTCGAGCGTCCGTACGTCACTGCAACGGCTGCATCCTTGCACGAAGGATGTGGCGTACGCCACGGCTCGTGGACGTACGTCCCGAACGCGCGACAACGATCAGGTCACGCGTGCGTGCGGGACGAAGGGGTCAGACGGCCGCGTCGCCGCCGTCGTGGGGCTCGGACTGCTCGGCGAGGAAGCGCTCGAGCTCGGCGCCGATCTCCTCGGCCGTGGGCAGGTCGGTCGCCTGGGCCAGCAGGCTCGTGCGCCCCACGCTGCGGGTGAACGCGTCGTACTGCTCCTCGAGCGCGTGGACGACCGCGGCGACCTCGGTCGAGCCCTCGACCTGCCGCTCGACCTCGCGCAGGGACTCGGCGGCCGCCGGCTGCAGGCCGGCCAGACCCAGGTCGAGCCCGGTGGCCCGCTCGACGTGGCGGAGGCCGGCGAGCCCGGCGGCGGGGAACGCCGTCTGCGCGAGGTAGTGCGGCACGTGCACCGCGAAGCCCATCGCGTCGTGCCCGGACTCCCCCAGCCGCAGCTCGAGCAGCGCGGACGCGCTGGCCGGCACCTGCACGGTGCCGAAGAACGAGGTGTGGTCGGCCACGAGCTCCGCGCGGGTCGCGTGCGCCGTCACGGACACCGGTCGCGTGTGCGGCACACCCATGGGGATCCCGTGCAGGCCGACCACCAGCGGGACGTCGAAGCGCTCGACGAGCTGGCGCACGGCCGCCACCCAGCGCTCCCACTGGACGTCCGGCTCGACGCCGTGCAGGAGCAGGTAGGGCACGCCCTGGGCGTCCTCGAGGAGGTCGACGACGAGCTCGGGCGTGTCGTAGTGCGTCCACCCGGAGTCGAACGTCATGACCGGTCGGCGCGAGCGGTAGTCCACGAGCTGGTCGGTGTCGAACGTGACGAGGCGTTGCCCCGCCCCCACGGCGGCCAGGTGCTCGACGGCGACCTGTCCGGCGTGGCCGGCGTCGACGAAGCCCTGCAGGGCGTGCACGAGCACCGGCCCCACGCCACGGCGCGCGGCGTCGTCCAGACGCTGGGCAGCGTCGGCGTCCACGTCGTAGATGTCCCGGGGGTCAAGCATCGATGTCCACTCACCTCTCGTGCTGCGGTCGAGCGGTACAACGCCGCGAAGCCGCCGTCTCTTCCCCCGGGAGCACGTGTCACCGACCGGGCAGGCGGACGACCTCCACGAAGAACTCGTCGATCTGCCGCACCACGTCGATGAAGCGGTCGAAGTCGACGGGCTTGGTGACGTAGGCGTTCGCGTGCAGCGAGTAGCTGCGCACCACGTCCTCCTCCGCCTCGGACGTCGTCAGGACCACGACCGGGATGGACCGCATCGCCTCGTCGGACTTCATCGCCTCGAGCACCTCGCGACCGTCCATGCGCGGCAGGTTGAGGTCGAGGAGCACGAGGTCCGGCGTCGGTGCGTCCGCGTGCTCGCCCTCCTTGCGCAGGAACTGCAGCGCGCTCACGCCGTCGGCGACGACGGAGAGGCGGTTGCGCACCTTGTTGTGCTCGAACGCCTCGCGCGTCATCAGGACGTCCCCCGGGTCGTCCTCCACCAGCAGGACCTCGATCACCTTCTGATCCGGCATGTCAGCTCCGTCCTTCGTCCCCGTCGTGGGGGTTCTCGTCCTCGGTCACCGGCAGGGTCCAGCGGATGGTGGTCCCGTCGCCGTCGGTCTCCGGGATCCAGATGCGACCGCCGTGGAACTCGACGATCTTCTTGCACAGCGCCAGCCCGATGCCGGTGCCCTCGTAGACGTCCTTGGCGTGCAGGCGCTGGAAGATGACGAACACGCGGTCGACGTACTGCGGGTCGATCCCGATCCCGTTGTCACGGGCCTCGATCTCCCACGCACCCTCCACGCGGCGCGCGGTGACGTGCAGGTGGGGCGTGCGGTCGGGGTGCCGGAACTTCACGGCGTTGCCCACGACGTTCTGGAAGAGCTGGACCAGCAGCGGCTCCTCGCCGCGCACGACCGGCAGGTCGCCGTGCGTGACGACGGCCCCCGCCTCCTCGATGCGCTCGGAGAGCTGGTCCTGCGCACGCTCGAGCGCCACCGCGAGGTCCACGTCGACGACCTCGCCGCCGACGCGACCCACGCGGGAGAACCCGAGCAGGTCCTGGATGAGGCGCTGCATGCGCTTGGCGCCGTCGACGGCAAAGTCGATGTACTGGTCCGCACGCTCGTCGAGCTGACCGCCGTACCGCTTCTGCAGCAGCTGCGTGAAGCTCGCGACCTTGCGCAGCGGCTCCTGGAGGTCGTGCGACGCGACGTACGCGAACTGCTCGAGGTCACGGTTGGAGCGCCGCAGCTCCTCGGCCTGCTCGGTGAGCCGCTGGTGCGCCTCGGTGATCTCCTCGCGGGACGAGCGCAGCTCCGCGAGCTGCGTGACGAGACCCAGGCGCATCTGCTCGACGTCGGACGCGAGCTCCTCGAGCTCGCCCGGGCCCTCGACCCGCACCACGTGGCTGAGGTCGCCCTGCGTCACCGCGCGGCTGGCCTGACCGAGCTGCGTCACCGGCACGAGCACCCACCGGCGCAGGGCGAACCACAGCGAGATGCCCGTCGCCACCGCCGCCAGGACCAGCAGCAGCACGAGGCCGCCCGTCGCGGCCGTCCAGGTCGCCAGCTCCTGGGCCGCGATCGCGCGCGACGCGCGCACCTCCTGCACGTACGCCTCCGCCGCGGCCCGCGCCTCGTCGAAGAGGACACGCCCGGCCTCGATCTGCTCGGGGCTCACCGCCGCGCTCCCGCCGGCGCTGACCTGCTCGATCACCGGGGTGGCGAAGTCCTCGTGCCAGCGCTCGGAAGCGCGCGCGGCCGCACGTGCCGCCGCCAGGAGCGTCTCGTCGGGTGTCTCCGACGCGAGCTCGTCCGCCAGCACCGTGAACGTGACGTCGTCGAGCGACCGCTCGTAGGGCTCGAGAGCGATCTCGTCACCGGTGAGCGCGAAGCCCCGCACGGCCGTCTCGGCGTCGACGAGCCCCACGTACGCGGCGTCGGCGCCCGAGACGGCGTCGAAGTAGAGCCCGGTGACCGCGTCCTGGGACGCCAGCGCGCGCGCGAGCACGAAGCCGGAGAGCACGAGCACGACGCCCAGCAGCGCGCCCGCCGTCACCAGCAGCAGCGTCAGGCGCCGGCGCAGGGTCGTCGCGGCGCGGCGCGGCGACGCGCCGTCCGCCGCGGTCATCCGTCCCACCCGATCAGCACGACGGCGGCGTCGTCGACGAGGTCGCCGCCGTGCAGCGCGCGCACGCCGGAGAGCATCCGCCCGAGCAGGGGGTCCTCGTCGGGTCGCACGTCGCCGTCCGTCTCCACCACTCCCTGCACGGTGCGGTCGGCCACCTCGAGGAGGCCCGCCTTGCCGAGGCGACGGGTCCCGTTGCCGATGGTGGCCTCGAGCAGGCCGTCGGTGTAGAGCAGGAGGCGCCAGGAGTCGCCGAGCTCGAGACGCTCCGCGGGCCAGCCACCCCCCACGGGGATCCCCAGCGCGCGACCGCGGTGCCCCGCCGGCAGCAGCGCCGCGGGCGGGCCCAGGCGCAGCGGCACGGGGTGACCGGCGAGGTAGAGGTCGGCGGAGCGCCGGTCGGGCTGGACCGCGAGCATCGACACGGTCGTGAAGATCTCGGGACGGGCGCGCTCGGCGGCCAGGACGCGTTCCAGCAGGCCCAGGATCTCGTCGGCGGGGATGTCGGCGAGCACCAGGGTGCGCCAGGCGGTGCGCAGCGTCGCGCCGAGCGCCGCCTCGTCCGGACCGTGGCCGCAGACGTCCCCGACCATCGCCAGCACGGTGCCGTCGGGTCGCTCCACGACGTCGTAGAAGTCGCCGCCGAGCAGACCCTGACGGCCTGCGCGGTACGCGACGCGGACCTCCAGGCGGGCGTCCCGCACGGCCGGTGTCGGCAGCAGCGCGCGCTCCAGCCGGGTGGTCTCCGCCGCGCGCACGAGGCTCTGGTACAGGGCGCGACCCGTGTCGTCGAGCCGCCGGCGCTGCACGGCGTACCGCACCGCGCGCGCGAGCAGGTCGGGCTCGACGTCGCTCTTGACGAGGAAGTCCTGCGCGCCCGCGGCCACCGCCTCGACCCCGGCGTCCGTCCCCGTCAGGCCCGTGAGCACCACGACGGGCGGGGCACCCGCCGCGAGCACGCGCTGCAGCGCGCCCAGGCCCGTCGCGTCCGGCAGGCCGAGGTCGAGCAGGACGCAGTCGGCGTCGAGGTGCATGAGCGCCTCGTCGACCGTGCGCACCCACACGGTCTCGTGCAGCAGGCCGCCGTCCTGCAGGTGCTCGCGCACGAGGACCGCGTCGCCCTCGTCGTCCTCGACCACGAGGATCCGCAGGGGGGTGCCGTCGTCTCCGGGACCACCTGACTGCACGTCAGCGTCGCGCGCCACAGAGCCGTGCACGGGTGTCCCTTCGTCGGTGTCGACGCACTGTAAGCCAGGACGGGCGTCGACACGTACCGCTGACCCGCGCGACGCCCGCGCGTCGCACGTGCGACGGACGGCTCCGGTGAGCGGATAATGGACGGCCGCCCGCGAGGGCGGGGCGCCACGCACCGTGCGGGGCGCCGCGACCGGGCGTGCGACCCGGCGTCTCGGAGGGTGTGCGACCGGTGGCAGCGATCGACAGCGAGCTCGTGGGTGAGCAGCAGGTCGTCGACGGGCTGTACCGGCGCCTCGACGAGCTGCGCGCCCAGTCCCGCCGCCGTCTCGCGGCAGTGCGCCGTGCGGGACCGTCCGGCTCGCCCCAGAACCGCTCCGAGCGTGACGCGTTCGCGACGCTGTACGAGGACCGGCTGGCCCAGCTGGAGTCGGTGGAGGACCGGCTCGCGTTCGGCCGTCTCGACCTGCGCGACGGCGAGCACCGCTACATCGGTCGCATCGGCCTGACCGACGAGGAGCAGACGCCGCTGCTCACGGACTGGCGGGCCCCGGCCGCCCAGGCGTTCTACCGCGCCACCGCAGCGCACCCGGACGGCGTCGTGCGGCGTCGCCACCTCGTCACCTCGGGGCGCAAGGTCACGGGCCTCGAGGACGACGTGCTGGACCTCGAGGCGCTCGCGGAGGCAGGGGTGGACCCGGCGTCGCTGGCGGGGGCCTCGGGCGAGGGCGCGCTGCTGGCCGCGCTGGGTGCCGCCCGGACCGGCCGCATGGGCGACATCGTCGCGACGATCCAGGCCGAGCAGGACGCCGTCATCCGCTCCCCCCTGACGGGCGCCCTCGTCGTGCAGGGCGGGCCCGGCACCGGCAAGACCGCCGTGGCGCTGCACCGGGCCGCGTACCTCCTCTACGCCCACCGGCGTCTCCTGGAGCGCTCCGGCGTCCTGATGGTCGGGCCCTCGCGCACGTTCCTGCGCTACATCGACCAGGTGCTGCCCTCCCTCGGGGAGACCGGTGTGGTCACAGCGACGATCGCCGACCTCTACCCGGGCGTCGAGGCGCGCGGTACCGAGGCCGCGGAGGTGGCGCGGCTCAAGGGCAGCACGGTCATGGCGCGGGTCGTCGGGCGTGCCGTGCGGCAGCGCCAGCGCGTCCCGCAGCAGGCCACGCGCGTGCGGGTGGACGGCCGCACGGTCGTCGTGCGGCCTCAGGACGTCGCGGCGGCGATCGGGCGCGCGCGCCGCCAGAACCGGCCGCACAACCAGGCGCGCGTGACCTTCGTGCGCGACATGCTCGCGCGGCTCGCGGAGCAGTACGTGCAGCAGCTCGGCTGGGAGGTGCCGCCGGAGGACCGTGCGGAGATCGTCGAGGACCTGCGGTCGACCCGCGAGATCCGGATCGCGCTGAACCTGGCGTGGATGCCGCTGACGCCGCAGCGCCTGCTGACGGACCTGTGGACCAAGCCCTACCGTCTCGACGCCGCGGCACCGGAGCTGTCCGCGCACGAGCGCGCGCTGCTCGCGCGCCCTGCCGACGCCCCGTGGACACCGGCCGACGTGCCGCTCCTGGACGAGGCCGCCGAGCTGCTCGGGGAGGACGACCAGGCGGCCCGCGCGCAGGCGCGCGCCGACGCCGAGCGGCAGGCCGCCGACGTCGAGTACGCGCGCCAGGTGCTGCGCAGCACGGGGGCGGGCGACATGGTCTCGGCGGAGACGCTCGCCGGTCGGTTCGCGAGCTCCGGCCCGTCGCTCACGACGGCGGAGCGCGCCGCGGCGGACCGCTCGTGGACGTACGGCCACGTGGTGGTCGACGAGGCGCAGGAGCTGTCGGCGATGGCGTGGCGCGCTCTGCTGCGGCGTGTCCCGACGCGGTCCCTGACCATCGTGGGCGACGTCGCGCAGACGTCCTCGCCCGCAGGCACGCACGAGTGGGCGGCGATGCTCGACCCGCTCCTGCGCGGCACCTGGCGGCTCGCCGAGCTGACCGTGAACTACCGGACGCCCGCCGTGGTCGCCGCTGCGGCGCGCCGGGTCGCGCTCGCTGCGGGCCTGCCCGTCAGCCCGCAGACCTCGGCGCGCGACGTCCCCGACGCCCTGACCTTCGAGCACGTCACCGAGGACGCGCTCGCCACGGCCGCGGCGGCGGCTGCCGACCGCCTCGCCGCCGAGGTCGGGGACGCGGCGGGGGCGGGCCGGGTCGCGGTCGTCGCCGCCGCCGACCGTGCTTTCGCGATCCGCGCCGAGCTGGCCGCTGCCGGGCACGCCGTACCGGCCGGCGACGCGGTCGACCTGCAGGCCCCGCTCGTGGTCCTGACTCCTACCCAGGCGAAGGGGCTCGAGTTCGACGTGGTGGTGCTGATCGAGCCCGCGCAGGTGCTGGCGGCGTCCGCCGGCGACCTCTACGTCGCCATGACACGGCCGACCCACGCGCTGCACGTGGTGCACGCGCACGACCTGCCCGCCGGTTTCGACGCGCCGGCCTGACGGACCGCGGACGACGTCCCGGCCCGCAGTCATGATCGAACGTCACATCGTCACGGCAAACGTTTAGCACGGTTGACTGCGTTCGCACTCCGAACCCATGGTCCTGCCCTGCCCCGGATGTTCACCCACCGTTCACCCGGGCGCCACCGCAGCGGACCAGCAGGGGGAGCACCACGCATGGACCAGCTCGTGCTCATCGGCGCCGACCTCGCAGGCATCGGCCTGCTGACATGGACGTACTTCCGCCGCCACCGGCGGCGTGACCTCGTCGTCGCCTTCCTCGGCGTCAACGTCGGGGTGCTCGCCGTGGCCTCGACGCTGGGGTCGGCGACGATCGGCGCCGGCCTCGGCCTCGGCCTGTTCGGCGTGCTGTCGATCATCCGGCTGCGCTCGACGGAGATCGACCAGCGCGAGGTGGCCTACTACTTCGCCGCGCTCGCCCTCGGCATCCTGGGAGCGCTTCCCGGCCGCGCCCTGTGGCACTCGATCGCGTTCATGGCGCTCCTGCTGGTCGCGGTGCTCCTGGCCGACCACCCCCGCGTGATGCGGCGGCACCAGCGCCAGGAGCTCGTCCTCGACGGCGCGGTGCTCGACCGGGTCGCGCTCGTGGCACGCCTCGAGGGCATGCTGGGGGCGCGCGTGCACCACGTCGCCGTGCAGCGGATCGACCTCGTGAACGACACGACCTGGGTCGACGTCCGGTACGAGACGGTCCCGCCGGCCCGACGACGCGGGCACGCGCAGGCCCCCCGCGACGCGGCGCGCACGCCGACCGGGGCCACCTCGTGACGGCCGACGCCGACCTGCTCGAGGATCCCGTCGCACGTCTGGTGCCGGTGGGCCTCGACGAGCTCGTCGAGCGCGCGGGGCTGCTGACCCGCGTCGACCGCAAGTACCTCGTGCCCGTCGACGACGTCGGCGCACTCGTGCGGCTGCTCCCCCGCGACGCCCAGGTGCTCGAGATCGGGTCCCGGCGCCTCTTCGAGTACGAGTCGGTGTACTTCGACACCCCCGACCTGCTCGCGTACCACCTCGCCGCCCACCGGCGCCGGCGACGGTTCAAGGTGCGCACGCGCACGTACGTGGACTCGGCGCTGTGCTGGATCGAGGTCAAGACGCGCGGCGCCCGCGGGACGACCGTCAAGGACCGGGTGCCCCACCTGCTCGACGACCGCAGCAGCGTCGACCCCGCGCTGCCCTTCGTCACCGCGACGCTCGCGGCCCACGGCATCACCGGGGCCGAGTCGATGCGCTGGTCACCGACGCTCCTGACGCGGTACCGGCGCGCCACGATCCTGCTGCCGGACTCCGACAGCCGCCTCACGGTCGACGTGGACCTGCTCTGGCACGACGGACGCCGGCCGCTGCACCTGCACGGGCTCGCGGTCGTCGAGACCAAGACCGGATCGACCGCGTCGGCCGCCGACCGGCTGCTGTGGGTGCACGGTCACCGTCCGCTGCGCATCTCGAAGTACGCGACCGGCCTGGCCGCCCTGCAGCCCGAGCTCCCCGCGAACCGCTGGCACCGCACGCTGCGCCACCACCTGCTCCCGCACAGCGCGAGCGCCGTCGAGGCCTACGCGCACAGCTGACCGCACCCACCACCCGAGGAGACGACGATGTCACAACGGACCACCCGCACGCTCGCAGCGGGGGTGCTGGCCTGTGCGCTGGCCGTCCCCCTGCTCAGCCCCACGGTCGCCACCGGCGCACCGGTGCCCGCGGCGGCGGTCGTCGCCGCCACGGACGCCGGGCTGACGGGCGACGTCACCTTCTCGGTGCCGAGCAAGGCGTTCAGCGGGACGCTGCAGGTCACGCTCGGCACCTCGGTCGCGGGCGCCCAGGTCCGCTACACGACGGACGGGTCCGCCCCCACGGCGTCCTCCCCCGTCGCCTCCGGCCCGCTGAGCCTGACCCGCAGCACCGAGGTGCGCGCGCAGGCCTTCGTCGGGGGCACCGCGAGCGGTGAGCCGGGCTCCGCGCAGTACGTCGCCACGACGGTCACGACGCGCCACGACCTGCCGGTGCTCGTGCTCGACTCCTTCGGCAAGGGCGCGGTGGCGGACGACTACCATGCCTCCGCGGTCATCGAGCTGCAGCCGCAGGGCGGCTCCACGACCCTGACGGACGACCCCGCGCTCGTGACCCGTGCCGGGTACCGGCTGCGCGGCCAGTCGTCGCGCATGTTCGACAAGAAGCCCTACCGGCTCGAGCTGTGGGACAACGCGGGCGACGACAACGACCTGCCGTTCTTCGGCATGCCGGCCGAGTCGGACTGGGCGCTGCGCGGGCCGTTCGCCGACAAGTCGCTGGTGCGCGAGGCGCTCATGTACGACATCGGGCGCGAGATGGGGCTGCACACGCCGCGCTACCGCCTCGTCGAGGTGTACGTGAACGACGACGCGCAGCCCGTGGCCGCGAACGACTACCGCGGCGTCTACATGCTCGAGGAGACGATCAAGAACCAGAAGGACCGGCTCGACCTCAAGAAGCTCAAGCCCGAGGACGTCACGCCCCCGAAGGTCGAGGGCGGCTACATCATCAAGTTCGAGTGGCTCGCGTCCGAGCAGCCCCTCGTGCCGTGCGCGGGCACGTCGAGGTGCTGGGCCGACCTCGAGGTGCACGACCCCGACGACCTCGTTCCCGCACAGCTCGACTACATCTCCCGGTACGTCGGGCAGGTGAACGACGCCATCCACTCGCCGAACCGTGCCGACCCCGCCACGGGCTACCCGTCGCTCATCGACGTCGGCTCGTTCGTCGACCTCGTGATCGTCAACGAGCTCAGCCGGGACATGGACGCCTACTACCGCAGCCAGTACTTCTACAAGGACCGTGGCGGCCTGCTGACCGCCGGGCCGCTGTGGGACTTCGACCTCACGCTCGGGGTCGGCGGGTACTTCCAGAACGACCAGGTCTCCGGCTGGCAGTACCAGCAGACGCGCGACAACCCGCCGACCGACTGGTTCACCGTGCTCATGAGCGACCCGACGTTCGCCAACCGCGTCAAGGTGCGGTGGCAGGAGCTGCGCCGCGGGCCGCTGGCCGACACGGCGCTGCGCTCACGCGTGTCGACTCTCACGGCGCCGCTGGCGGGGGCCGCCGCTCGCAACTTCCAGCGCTACCCGAACCTCTCGACGCGGATGGTCGGCCCGTTCATCACGCCGACCGCCGGGACGTGGAGCGGCCAGGTGTCCTTCATGCAGGACTGGCTGCTGCGGCGGGCGGCGTGGCTCGACACGACGTCCGGCTGGGGCGGACCGACGACCCCGCTCCCCACCGCGACACCGACGGTCACGCCGACGCCCACCGCCAGCGCGACACCGACCGCCAGCGCCACACCCACCCCCTCCGCGACACCCACCGCCTCCGCGACACCCACCCCGTCCGTCACGCCGCGGCCCACGACGCAGCCCGGCCAGGCGTGCACGGCCACGTTCCGCGCCGTCTCGACGTGGCCCGGCGGGTTCCAGGGCGAGGTCACCGTCACGGCGGGCTCGGCCCCGCTCACCGGCTGGACCGTCACCCTGGGGCTCCCGGCCGGCACGAGCGTCACCCAGTCCTGGAACGCGACGCTCAGCGGCAGCGGGTCGAGCGTCACCGCCCGCAACGTGTCGTGGAACGGCGCGCTGGGCGCAGGAGCCGGGACGTCGTTCGGGTTCATCGGATCCGGCAGCGGGGGCAGCCCGACGCTGACCTGCGCCGCGGGCTGACGCCCGACCGCGCACCGGGACCGCCCGGGACCGCCGCCGCGCGGTCCCGGGCGGTCTCGTCCGTACCTCGGGACGGCTTTGGTCCACGGCACGGGACGGGAGCACCATGGGGCGTGCCCACCGCCCTGCTGCTCGAGAACCTGCACCCGCACGCCCGGACGATCCTCGAGACGGCCGGCTTCGACGTCGTGACGCGCACCGGCGCGCTCGACGAGGCCGAGCTCGTCGAGGCGCTCGCCGGGGTCCAGGTGCTGGGGATCCGGTCCAAGACCAACGTCCCGGCCGACGTCCTCGCCGCCGCGCCCGACCTCGAGGTGGTCGGTGCGTTCTGCATCGGCACCAACCAGATCGACCTGCACGCCGCCGCGAGCAGCGGGATCGCGGTGTTCAACGCGCCGTTCTCCAACACCCGCTCGGTGGTGGAGATCGCGATCGCCGACATCATCTCCCTGACCCGCCGCCTGACGGTGTTCGACAAGGAGATGCACGCCGGGGTGTGGAACAAGTCCGCGACCGGCGCGCACGAGGTCCGCGGGCGCACGCTCGGCATCATCGGCTACGGCAACATCGGCACCCAGCTGTCGGTCCTCGCCGAGAACCTCGGCATGTCGGTCGTCTTCTACGACACGTCCGAGAAGCTCGCGCTGGGCAACGCCCGGCGGATGAACACGCTGGACGAGCTCCTCGAGACCGCCGACGTCGTCACGCTCCACGTCGACGGCCGCGCGGGCAACGCCGGGATGTTCGGCGCCAAGCAGATCGCGCGCATGCGGCCCGGCTCGATCTTCCTCAACCTGTCGCGCGGGTTCGTCGTCGACTACGCCGCGCTGCGCGACGCCGTGCTCTCCGGCCACGTCGCGGGCGCCGCGGTCGACGTCTTCCCGGTCGAGCCCAAGCGCAAGGGCGACCCGTTCGAGTCCGAGCTGCGCGGGCTGCCGAACGTCATCCTCACCCCCCACACGGGCGGCTCCACGGAGGAGGCGCAGGAGGCCATCGGGCAGTTCGTCGCCCACAAGGTCCGGGACTACCTGATGACGGGGTCGACCAACCTGTCGGTCAACCTGCCGAACCTCGCGCTGGACCAGCGTCCCGACGCCCACCGCGTCGCCTACCTCCACCGCAACGTCCCCGGCGTGCTGGCGACGATCAACGCCACCCTCGCCGAGCACGGCGTCAACATCGAGGGCCAGCTGCTGGCGACGCGCGGGGAGCTCGGCTACGTCGTCACCGACGTGTCGTCCCGGGTCCCCACCGACGTCGTGGACGTCCTCGCCGGGCGCCCGGAGTCGCTGCGCCTGCGGCTCCTCGACTGACACCGCCCAGGCACGACGCGGGGCCGCGCAGCACGTGCTGCGCGGCCCCGCGTGCGTCCGGACCCGAGGGTCCGCGCCGTCAGGCCGAGCCGGACTTGCGCTGGAACCGACGCTGGGTCGGCCCCGCCGTCTCCGCACCGTGGACGGCGCCGGTGTTCCGGCCACCGTCCGCTGTCGGGTGACCCTGGGTCTTCTTGCGCTCGAGGGCGGCCCGGAACTTCTCCTTGGCCTCCTCGCTCACCGCCGAGGGCTGGGGGTCCTGCGTCATGGTCATCGTCCTCCGCTCGCCGACATGGTCGTCGGCGGTACCAGGGTGGTCGACGCGGCGCCCGGACGCCAGCCCATACGTCCCCGGCGCGTCGTGCACACGCTCAGGAGGGTCCGGCGGAACCCGTCACCCGACCGTCGGCGTCGCGCCCCTCGACGTGCTCGGCGCGCAGGCCCGAGATCGCCGTCTCGAAGTCCTCCAGGGAGTCGAACGCCTGGTAGACGCTCGCGAAGCGGAGGTAGGCGACCTCGTCGAGCTCGCGCAGCGGACCGAGGATCGCCAGACCGATCTCGTAGGCGTCGATCTCCGCCGAGCCCGCGGTCCGCAGGTTCTCCTCGACCTTCTGCGCGAGGAGCGCGAGGTCGTCCTCGCTCACGGGCCGACCCTGGCACGCCTTGCGGACGCCGTTCGCGATCTTCTCGCGGCTGAAGGGCTCGGTGGCGCCCGAGCGCTTGACCACCGACAGGCTGGCGGTCTCGATCGTGGTGAAGCGGCGGTGGCAGCTCGGGCACTGCCGCCGGCGACGGATCGAGGACCCGTCGTCCGACGTACGGGAGTCGACCACGCGGGAGTCGGGATGCCGGCAGAACGGACAGTGCACAGCGGACCTCTCGGCGGGACTCAGGTGGCGTCCGCGGCCGTGAGCCGGTGCGGACGCAGGCGACGCTAAGCCGTCGCGCCCGCCACCGCAACACGCGTCGTGCGCCCGCCACCCTCCGACCTCCACCTTCGCCCTCCGACGTCAGCCGCGGCGGTGGCGCGACGTCATCCGACCGGGACGACGATCGTCTGCCCGGCCCGGAGGCCGCCCGACGGGAGCTCGTTGAGCGCGATGAGGCGCAGGACGACGTCACGCACGTCCTGGCCCGGCGACGCGGCGTCGGCCGCGATGTCCCACAGCGTGTCACCCGGTGCGACGACGACCCGGCGCACCTCGGTCGCTGCCACGGGACCGTCGGCCTGGGCCGAGGCCGCGGCTCCCCCGACACCGGCCGCGAGGGCGATCCCGAGGCACCAGACGACGGCGCGTCCCCGGCGGGTCAAGCGCAGCGGGGCGGGCGAGGCCGCCGTGCCCGCGCGGCCGGCGGGACGGTGCGCCGCGGCGCGCGCCCCGGTTCCCGCGGCGAGCAGGGGCACAGCCCCTGCACGCGGCCGTGCGGTCCCTCGCAGTGCCGGTGCGATCGCGATCGCGCTCATGTCGGGCCCCTCTCCTCGCTCGTCCTGCGCCGCGGCCCGCCGGAGCGGCCCTCGGTGCACGCCTGCCGGCAACCGCCGGCCGAGCTCCTGTCGATCGAACGTGTGTTCGTCGAACGTACGTACGATGTCTAGCAGAGGAGACCGACATCCGTCGAGACACGCTCGAACAGATGTTTGATCCGTCCTCGTCCCACCCCTAGGGTGAGTGCTGCGACGAGTGCACCACCGACCTCTGACATCGACTCCGGCGATCGCGGCCCGCACCGGCATGACCAGGCCGGACGCGACCGCCGACGTCGAGGCCGCCGGTGCCCGTCGCGCGCGGCGCCCGCCACGGGCCTGTGCGGACCGACGGCAGGAGGCGCAGTGGACGTGCAGGACGGCGCGACGACGCAGGGCCGGGCAACGCGTGCGGCAGCAGCGGTGACCGCCCTCGAGACCGACGAGGTGCCGGCCGACGGTCTGACGACGCGCCAGCGGCTCGTCCTCGACACCGTGCGGGCCTCCGTGGAGCAGCGCGGCTACCCGCCGAGCATGCGCGAGATCGGCGACGCCGTCGGGCTCACGAGCCCGTCGAGCGTCAAGCACCAGCTGACCGCGCTCGAGCGCAAGGGGTACCTCCGCCGCGACCCGCACCGGCCCCGTGCGATCGAGGTCGTGCAGCCGGACGACGCGCGCACGGTCGGGACGTGGGCGTCCCGGACCGACGCCCCGACGCTCGACCCCGACAGCCCCGAGCGCGACAGCGCGCCCGCGCCCTCCTACGTTCCGGTCGTCGGGCGCATCGCCGCCGGCGGTCCGATCCTCGCCGAGCAGGTCGTCGAGGACGTGTTCCCCCTGCCGCGCCAGCTCGTCGGCGAGGGCGAGCTCTTCCTGCTCAAGGTGGTCGGGGACTCGATGATCGACGCCGCGATCTGCGACGGCGACTGGGTGGTCGTGCGCCGCCAGCCCGTGGCCGAGAACGGCGAGATCGTCGCCGCGATGATCGACGGCGAGGCGACGGTCAAGACGTTCAAGCTGGTCGACGGGCACCTTTGGCTGCTGCCCCACAACGCCGCGTACGCCCCGATCGACGGCGACGCGGCCACCGTGCTCGGTCGCGTCGTCAGCGTCCTGCGCAGCCTGTAGGCGCCGACGCGGTCGTGGAGGACGCCCCGGGGCAGGTGCCGGGCGACCACCCCCACGACCGCGGGCGCCGCGGGCGCGCCGCCTCGGCGCGCGCCTGCGGCGTCAGAAGCCGAAGCGCCGGGCGACCGAGCGCACCGCCTCCGCCGAGCGCCGCATGCCCAGGATCTCGTCGGAGGACATGGGCACCTCGAGGCGCTCCATCACCCCGGAGGAGCCGATGATCGACGGCACGCTCAGGCACACGTCGGACATCCCGAGGTACTCGTCGAGCAGCGACGACACGGGCAGGATCCGCCGTTCGTCCTTGAGGACCGCCTCGATGATGCGCGAGCCGGCCAGCGCGATCGCGTAGTTCGTCGCGCCCTTGCCCTCGATGATCCGGTACGCCGACTCGACGACCTCGCGCGCGATGCCGTCGCGCACCTCCCGTGTCAGCGCACCGGCGCCGTCGGCGCCTGCCCAGTCCAGGATCGGGACGGAGCCGATGGTCGCCGAGCTCCACAGCGGCAGCTCGGTGTCACCGTGCTCGCCGGCGACGTAGGCGTGCACGTTCTGCACCGCGACACCGGTGTGCCGCGCGATGAGGTAGCGCAGGCGGGACGAGTCGAGCACGGTGCCCGACCCGAACAGCTGCGAGGGCGGCAGGCCGGAGATCTTCAGCGCCGCGTACGTCACCACGTCGACGGGGTTGGTCACCATGACGTAGACCGCGTCGGGCGCGACCTCGACGATGCCCGGCAGGACCTTGCGCACGAGCGAGATGGTGGCCTCGGCCAGGTCGAGCCGCGACTGCCCCGGCTTCTGCTTGGCCCCGGCCGTGAACATCACGACGTCGCAGCCCGCCATGACGGACACGTCGTCGGACCCGACGACCTCGGCCATCGACATGAACTGGATGCCGTGCGACAGGTCCAGGACCTCTGCCTCGACCTTGGCACGGTTGACGTCGAGGAGCGCCACCGTGCGGGCGGCGCCGCGCATGAGGGCCGCGTACGCCATCGTCGACCCCACCGCGCCGGCACCGACGATGCCGAGCTTCGACGTGCGCCGCGGCACGGACGGTGGCGTGCTGAGGGCGAACTCGTCGCCCTCGATCTCCTCGACCATCGGTGGTTCCCCTCGTCACGGGCCGGATGCCGCAGGGCCGGCCCGCCCGGTGCGACGCAACCCCCGTGTGAAGGCTAGTCCGATCCGCGCAGACGGCGCAGCGCGGCGAGGACCACGTCGCGGTCGGTGGTCCGCCAGAACGGCGGCATGGACCGCTGCAGGAACTCCCCGTACCGGGCCGTGGCCAGGCGCGGGTCGAGCACGGCGACGACGCCCCGGTCCTCGCCCGTGCGCACGAGACGGCCGGCGCCCTGCGCGAGCAGCAGCGCGGCGTGCGTCGCCGCAACGGACATGAACCCGTTGCCCCCGGCGGCCGCGACGGCGTCGGAACGCGCCGAGCGCACGGGGTCGTCGGGCCGCGGGAACGGGATGCGGTCGACGATCACGAGCCGGCAGGCCGGACCGGGCACGTCGACCCCCTGCCACAGGGACAGCGTCCCGAACAGGCACGTGGGCTCGTCGGCGGCGAACCGTGCGACCAGCGTCGGCAGCTGGTCGTCGCCCTGCAGCAGCACGGGGACGTCGAGCCGCTCGCGCATCGCCTCGGCCGCGACCGTCGCCGCGCGACGCGACGTGAACAGACCGAGCGTGCGCCCTCCGGCGGCCTCGACGAGGGTCGCGATCTCGTCGAGCTGCGCGTCGGTCGCGGGTTCGCGCCCCGGGGGCGGCAGCCGGCGCGCGACGTAGCAGATGCCCTGCCGCGGGTAGTCGAACGGGCTGCCCACGTCGAGCCCGCGCCAGCGCGCCGGCTCGACGACGGCCGCCGCGGCGGGACGTGCCACGTCGGCGCCCGACGGGGTGACGCCGGACCCGTCGGGCGTCGCGAGCTCGGCCGGTCCCACGGGTGCCGCGTCGGGCCGCAGCGCGAGCCCGACCGAGCGCGCCGCGGGGTCGAACGACCCGCCCAGGGTCAACGTCGCCGACGTCAGGACCGCGGTGCGGCCGGTCAGCAGGTGCGTGCGCACGAGGCCCGCGACCGCCAGCGGGGCCGCGTGCAGCCGGGTCGTCGGGACGCCACGACGGTCCTCGCCCCGCGCACACCACAGCACCGTCGACGCGTTCTGCTCGGGGTCCGCGGCCATGCGCTCGGCGACCTCGAACAGGACGAGCATCGCCGAGGCCGCCATCTTGCGGCCTCCGTCGTCGCGCGTCCCGGCCTCGGGCTTCAGGGCGGTCAGCAGCGTGCGCGCGGCGTCGCGGACGGCCGCCACGGCCAGCTGGACGTCCGACGGCAGGCCGCGCGGGAACCGCCCCTCGGGCAGCGGCACGATGACGCTCGCGAGGTGCTGGGCGGCCGTGTCGAGGTCGGTCGTCGGGATGCCGCCGTGGCGCCGTGCCAGGCGCGCGGCCTGCTCGATCGTGGGCAGCGAGAGCTCGGCCGTCGCCTGGGCGGTCACGCGGTCCGCCAGCTCGTGGGCCTCGTCGACGATCACGACCTGGTGCTCCGGCAGCACGCCGGGCGACCCGGAGGCCGCGATCCCGAGCATCGCGTGGTTGGTGACGACGACGTCGGCCTCGCGGGCACGCGCCCGCGCGGCCTCCGGGAAGCACTCCGCGAGCATCGGGCACACACCGCCGAGGCACTCCATCGCCGTCACGGACACCTGGCGCCACGCGCGGTCGGAGACGCCGGGGACGAGGTCGTCCCGGTCACCCGTCGACGTGTCCTCGGCCCACTCGCGTGCCCGCACGACCTGCTCGCCGAGCGTCTCGCGCGCGGTGTCGCCGTCGCCGTCCTCAGCCACGGGCGGGTGCTCGGCGGCGCCCGGCCGCTCGGGGACGTCGAACAGGGTGCCCTGCTCGTCGGCCGGGTAGCCACCGGCGACCTTGTGCACGCACAGGTAGTTGTGCCAGCCCTTGAGCAGCGCGATCCGCGCCGACCGCGGGAGGCGCGAGGCGAGCGCGGTGGTCACCAGCGGCAGGTCCCGGGTCAGGACCTGACGCTGCAGCGCGAGGGTGGCGGTGGAGACGATGACGCGCTCGTCGGTCTGCACGGCGTGGCGCACCGCCGGCACGAGGTAGCCCAGCGACTTGCCCGTCCCGGTACCGGCCTGCACGAGCAGGTGCTCCCCCGTGCGCAACGCGTCGGCGACGGCCTGCGCCATCGCGTGCTGCCCGTCGCGCCGCCCACCACCGAGCTCGCCGACCGCGAGATCCAGCAGCCCGTCGACCTCGGCCGCCGCCTGCGCCGCGCGTGCACCGTCGTCGACGTCCGGGGCGGACGACGGATCTGACTCGAGCACCGCGTCAGCGTAGTCGCGCCCACCGACCGTTGACGCCGAGGCCCGGCCTGGAGCCGTCAGACCGCCACGGCCACGGCCTCGAGCTCGGCCGCGAGGCCCGCGTCGACGCGGGCCCGCAGCCGCGTACCCGTCGGCGTGTGCTCCTCGACGTCGATGTCGCCGTGCTCGTGCACCCGGCTGACGAGGTCCCCGCGCGTGTAGGGCACGACGACCTCGACCTCGACGCCGGGGCGGGGCAGCTGGTCCGCGATGAGCTCGTTGAGCTCGGCGATCCCCTCCCCCGTACGGGCCGAGACGACGATCGAGTGCACCTCGCGCGAGCGCAGGCGGGCCACGGCCTCCGGGGAGGCGAGGTCGGCCTTGTTAAGGACGATGATCTCGGGCACGTCCATCGCGCCGGGGATGTCGGCGAAGACGTGCCGCACCGCCGCGATCTGCCCCTCGGGGTCGGGGTGCGACGCGTCGACGACGTGCAGGATGAGGTCGGCCGCCGCGACCTCCTCGAGCGTCGAGCGGAACGCCTCGACGAGCTGGTGCGGCAGGTGGCGCACGAACCCCACCGTGTCGGCGAGCGTGTAGACGCGTCCGTCGGCGGCCTCGGCGCGCCGCACCGTCGGGTCCAGCGTGGCGAACAGGGCGTTCTCCACCAGCACGCCGGCGTGCGTCAGCCGGTTGAGCAGCGAGGACTTGCCCGCGTTGGTGTAGCCCGCGATGGCGACCGACGGGACCGCGTTGCGCTCGCGCGACGCGCGCTTGGTGGCGCGCGCCGGAGCCATCGCCGCGATCTCGCGGCGCAGCTTGGCCATGCGGGTGCGGATGCGTCGCCGGTCCAGCTCGATCTTCGTCTCACCGGGACCACGCGAGCCCATGCCGGCACCGGCGCCGCCGACCTGGCCACCGGCCTGCCGGCTCATCGACTCGCCCCAGCCGCGCAGACGCGGCAGCAGGTACTCGAGCTGCGCGAGCTCGACCTGCGCCTTGCCCTCCCGGGACTTGGCGTGCTGCGCGAAGATGTCGAGGATCAGGGCCGTGCGGTCGACGACCTTGACCTTGACGATGTCCTCCAGCGAGCGGCGCTGCGACGGCGCGAGCTCGCCGTCGACCACGACGGTGTCGGCACCGACGGCCGCCACCAGGGTCGCGAGCTCGGCAGCCTTGCCCGAGCCGAGGAACGTCCCGGGGTCCGGGGTCCGCCGACGCTGCAGGAGGCCGTCGAGCACCTCCGAGCCGGCGGTCTCGGCGAGGGCCGCGAGCTCCCGCAGCGAGTTCTCGGCCTCCTCGGCCGTTCCGGCCCCCCACAGGCCCACGAGGACGACCCGCTCGAGCCGCAGCTGGCGGTACTCGACCTCGGAGACGTCCTGCAGCTCGGTCGACAGACCGGCCACGCGTCGCAGCGACGTGCGCTCCTCGAGGTCCAGCTGGTCGCCGTCGAACGCCGTGTGCGACGTCCCCCCGGCCTGCACCGCGGTGCCGGCCCGGGCGAGCACACGAGCGACGACGTCGTCGGCCACCTCCTGCGCGCTGCGCACCGGCGCGTCCTGCGCCTCGTCGGTGGTGTGCTCTCGGTCGTCCACGCGGGTCCTCTCGTCGTCGGTCGGCTGTGTCCAGGATCGCACGCACGTACGACACCCGCGACGGGATTTCGCTGCGGGCACAGGGGCTGCGCACCGTTAACCTCGGTCCGGTGAGCGGCACCGACGACCCGCAGGTCGACCACTACTTCACGGCCCGTCCGGCCTCCGCCGAGCAGCGCCGCACGCTGCACGTGCGGCTGGCCGGCCGCGACGTGGAGGTCGAGACCGCCGGCGGCGTCTTCTCGCCGGACCACGTGGACCTCGGCACCCAGGTGCTGCTGCGCACGGTGCCGGCACCGCCGCCCGGCGGCGACCTGCTCGACCTCGGGTGCGGGTGGGGGCCCGTCGCCCTGACGCTCGCGCTGCTCTCCCCCGACGCGCGCGTGTGGGCCGTCGACGTCAACGAGCGCGCGCTCGACCTGGTGCGCCGCAACGCCGCGCGCCTCGGCCTGGGCAACGTGGTGGCGACGACGCCCGACGAGGTGCCGGACGACGTGCGCTTCGCCGCGCTGTGGTCCAACCCGCCCGTGCGCATCGGCAAGCCGGCGCTGCGCGCGCTGCTCACGCACTGGCTGCCGCGCGTGGCACCCGGCGGCGAGGCGTGGCTCGTCGTGGGCCGCAACCTCGGGGCCGACCCCCTGCAGCGGTGGCTGACCGACGAGGCCGGCCTGCCCACGACCCGCGAGGCGAGCGCCAAGGGCTTCCGCGTCCTGCGGTTCAGACCGTGACCTCCGACCACGTCGGGCTCTCGCCCGACGCCCTGTGGCGCGCCCGGCGCACGACCGCGTTCGCGATGTTCGCGCTCGTCGTGCTGGTGGCGTTCGAGTCGTTCGCCGTCACGACCGTGATGCCGCAGGTCGCCGACGTCCTCGACGGCCGCACCCTGTACGCGTTCGCCTTCGCCGGCCCGCTGGCGACGGGTGTCGTCGGCATGGTCGTGGCCGGGGCGTGGTCCGACCGGCGCGGGCCGGCCGCACCGTTCGCCGCCGGCGTCGTGCTGTTCGTCGTCGGCCTGCTGGTCGCCGGGTCCGCCACCCACATGGGCGTCCTCGTGGCCGGGAGGCTGGCGCAGGGCCTCGGCGGCGGCGTGGTCAACGTCACGCTGCTCGTGGCCGTCGCGCGCGCCTACCCGCCGGTGCTGCACCCCCGCGTCTTCGCGTGGTTCTCGACGGCGTGGGTGCTGCCGTCCGTGGTCGGTCCGTCGCTCGCGGGCGTCGTGGCCGACCTCGCCGGCTGGCGGTGGGTGTTCCTCGGTGTCGCCGTGCTCGTGGTGCCGGCCGCGGTGCCCCTGCTCACCACGGTGCGCGGGCTCGCCGCGTCGCCCGACGACGGCCCCGCCACGCGCCCGGGCACCGCACCCGACGACGCGCGGCGTCGCGTCGGGTGGTCGGTTCTCGTCGCGGTCGCGGTCCTCGCGCTCAACCTGGCGGCGCCCCTGGACCCGCCCTGGGCGCAGCTCGCCGCGGGCGCGGCCGTGGTCGTCGCGGTCGCGGCGGTGCGCCCCCTGCTCCCGCGCGGCACGCTGCGGGCCCGGGCGGGCCTGCCGAGCGTCATCGTCACCCGCATGCTGGTGTCCGGCGCGTTCTTCGGCGCCCAGGTCTACGTGCCCTACCTGTTCGTCGACCGCGACGGGTGGGGCACCACGGCGAGCGGCCTGGGGCTGTCGGCCGCGGCGCTCGCGTGGTCGGCCGCCTCGGTCGCGCAGGGCCGGCTCGGCTCCCGGCTGGTGAGCCGCACCGCGGTGCGCATCGGGACGGTGCTGGTCCTCGTCGGCGTCGCGCTCGCCACCGGTGCGACGGCGCTCGGGCTGCCTGCGTGGGCCGTCGTCGTGGCCTGGACGGCCTGCGGCGCCGGGATGGGCGTGGGGTCGTCACGCCTGAACGTGCTGCTGCTGGGGTGGTCCTCCCCGCAGGACCAGGGCCGCAACAGCGCCGCGAACTCCATCGCCGACGCGGTCGGCGCCGCGCTCGCGCTCGCCCTGACGGGTGTCGTGTTCGTGGCGGCCGGCGGCGACGCGGGGTACGAGGGCCCCGGCCCGTTCGTGGGCGCCTTCCTCCTGACGGCGCTCCTGGCGCTCGGTGCCGCGCTCGTCGCGCCGCGCGTGGGCGTCCCGCCCACCGAGCGTCAGGAGGAGGGGCTGCCCTCCGGCACCGCGAGCGCGAGCGCGCCGAGCACCTGACGCGGCGTCGGCACCCCCTCGGCACGCAGGACGACCGCCCCGGCCGCATCGAGCACCACGACCGTCGGCGTCGACGTCACCGCGAGCGCGGCGGCGAGCTCGGGCCCGTCGGCGACGTCGACGTCGACGTGACGCACGCCGGGCACCGCGTCCGCGACGCGTGCGAGCACACGGTGGGCGGCCCGGCACGGCGCGCAGAACGCGCTCGAGACCTGCAGCAGCGTCGCCCGGGCCCCCAGCGGCGCACCGACCTGGTCGGCGGTGAGGGTCGGGGTCACGCCGACAGCGCCGCCAGGTCCACGTGCGCGTCGGCCACGAGCACCGCGGGTCCGGCGAGGTCCGCGCGACCGTCGGCGTGCAGCGTGACGCGCACCGTGCCGCCCGGGACGTCGACGAGCCACACGGCGGGCGCCTGCGCGCCACCCCAGGCGCGCACGGCGGCCGCCGCGGCGACGGCACCGGTGCCGCAGGAGCGGGTCTCGCCCACGCCGCGCTCGTGCACGCGCATGCGGACGCGGCCGACGACCGTGCCGTCGACGGCGGTCCGCTCGCCCAGGGGCACCACGAGCTCGACGTTGGTGCCGTCGGCCGGGACGGGCTCGACCGCGGGCGCCACGGTGAGGTCGACGCGCTCGAGGTCGCTCTCCTGCGCGAGCACGACGACCGTGTGCGGGTTGCCGACGTCGACGGACAGCCCGGGTCGGGTCACGGCCAGGCCCGCGACGTGCACCTGCGCGTCCCCGCCCGTGGTGAGCGCGTCGCGCCCGCCGGGCAGCGTGACCGCACCCATGCCGACCGTGAGCCACGTGTCCTCACCGCTCTCCGACGCGGTCGACCGCACCGTGCGCACCCCCGCCCGGGTCCCCACGTCCAGCGGACCCGCCTGCGGGTCCCACAGGCCGAGCCGGTGCGCGTACCGCGCGAAGACGCGCACGCCGTTGCCGCACATCTGCGCCACGGACCCGTCGGCGTTGCGGTAGTCCATGAACCAGGTCGTGCCGCGCACCTCCTCGGGCACCCCGGGGACGTGCCGCGTCGCGACCACGCGGATCACGCCGTCGGCGCCGATGCCCGCGCGCCGGTCGCACAGCCGACGGACCAGCACGGGCGTCAGGTCGAGGTCGCCCTCGCGGTCGTCGACCAGCACGAAGTCGTTCTGCGTGCCGTGGCCCTTGGTGACAGCGAGCGCGCCTGCGGCAGGCCCGCTCGCGGGTGGTGCGGCGGGGGTCTCGACGGGCGTCGGGGCGGTCGGGGCGGTCACGACCCCAGGGTACGACGCACGGGCCCGCTCAGGTCCGGCGCGGGGAGCCTGCCGGCATCGGCAGCCGCGACGACCTCGAGCGCGCGCTCCAGGAGGTCCGGGTCCCGGGCGTCGAGCCAGTGCACCCGCGGGTCGCGTCCGAACCAGCCCATCTGCTTGCGGGCCAGGCGCCGCGTACCCGCGGTCGTGGCGGCACGGGCCGCCTGCTCGTCGAGCTCGCCGTCGAGCTGCGCGAGCGCCTGCGCGTAGCCGACGGCCCGCGACGCCGTGCGTCCCATCCCGTGCGCGGCCAGCAGGCGGACCTCGTCGAGCAGCCCGCCGTCCCACATGCGCTCCACGCGTCGCTCGATGCGGGCGTCGAGCGTCGCACGGTCGCAGTCCAGACCGATCTGCACGGCCGGGACCTCGTACTCGTGACCGGGGAGGTTCGCGGAGTACGGCCGTCCCGTCAGGGCGATGACCTCGAGGGCGCGCACGATGCGCCGCGCGTTGCGCGGGCCGATGCCCTCGGCCGCGACGGGGTCGGCCGCGGCCAGCTCGTCGTGCAGGGCGCGCGCGCCCTCGACCTCGACCCGCTGCTCGAGAGCCGCCCGCAGCTGCGGGTCCGTGCCGGGGAACTCCATCCGGTCGAGCAGGGCCCGCACGTACAGGCCCGACCCCCCCACGGCGACGGCCCGGACGCCCCGCCCGGCGAGCTCCACGAGCACGCCGCGGGCGAGCTCCTGGTAGTCGGCGACCGACGCCTCCTGCAGCGGGTCGAGCACGTCGAGCAGGTGGTGGGGCACGCCCCGCCGCTCGTCCGGCGGCAGCTTCGCGGTCCCGACGTCCATGCCGCGGTACAGCTGCATCGCGTCGGTGTTGACCACCTCGGCCCCCAGCGCCTGCGCGAGGTCCAGCGCGAGGTCCGACTTCCCCGTCGCGGTGGGACCCACGACCGCCACGACGAGGCTCACGGCGCGACCTCCCACACGACCACCGCGTGCGCGGCACCGTGCCACACCGTCGCGTGCACGACGTCGGGCGCCGGCGGGGCGGCGGTCGCCGCGTCGAGCGCCCCGACGAGCACCTGCCAGGGCGCCCACCCGGTCACGCCGAGGTCGGCTGCCTGGGCGGGGTCGAGCGCGGCGAGCGCGTCCCGGGCCGCGGGGCCGCCCGCGCGCAGCGCCGCGAGCAGGGCCCGCTCGAGACCGGCCGCCCGGTCGTCGTACGGCAGCGGTGCGTCGTGCCCGTGCCGCGCGGCGCCGGACCCGACGACGACGAGCGCGGTCGGCCCGGTCGCGGTCGCCGCTGCCCCGATGGCCCGCAGCGGGGCGGCCCGGCCCGGTGCGACCTCGACGACGTGCAGGCCGCAGGCCGGCACGCCGGCCTCCAGGGCGAGCCGCACACCGGTCGCGGCACCGGTGCCCGGGGGTCCGGGGGCGTCGGGCGGCCCGCCGGGGGCCCGCTCGAGGCGCACCTGCGGCACGGGGCGCTCCAGCAGGCGGTCCGGCACGCCCGCCGCGGCCGCTCCGGCGCGGACCGTGCCGGCCACCGACCTGTCGACCGCCCCGGGTGCCACGACCACCACGCGCCCCGCGCAGCCCACGGCGCGCGCGACGGCCGTCGCTGCTGCCGCGCGCAGGGCGACGAGCTCCGGGTCGTCGGGACCGCGTCCCGCGGCGCCGGGCAGCAGCAGGACGGTGTCCGGGACCAGGGCGACGGCGGCGAGCACGGTCCGACCGTAACGTCCCGCGCCCCCGTCGCCGACGACCCGCGCCTCGGGCGCGGGCGGCGCCCGGGGCGCACCGTCGGGGGTGGCGGGTAGGGTCGGCGCATGCGGTGGTTCCGTCAGCTCGCCCGCCGGTGGTCCGGTGCACACCCCGTGGCGGACACGTCAGCGGTGCCGCTCGACGACGTCGAGCTGCACGACCGGGTCGCCGAGCTGCTCGTGCGGGAGCTCGGCACGGTCGAGCACGCGACGTCGTCCCCCACCCCCGTGTCGCCGGCGCGCATCGCGTCGTGGATGTCCGACAACCAGTTCTCGTACTTCATCGACAACGACGGTGACCTCGGTGGCCTGTGGCGGGGGCGCCTGTTCTACTTCTTCCTGTTCGGCCAGCAGGCGGAGATCCTGCAGGTGCGCGGCCAGTGGCACCGTGAGCTGGCGATCGAACGGCTCGAGGAGGTGCTCGACCTGTGCAACGAGTGGAACGCCGAGCGCATCTGGCCCAAGGCGTACGTGCGTGTGCGTGACAACGGCCGCGTCCACGTCGTCGCGGAGGTCGCCACCGACCTCGAGCACGGCGCGACGGACGCCCAGCTGAGCCAGATCCTGTTCTGCGGGCTGTCGACCGGCAGCATGCTCTTCGACGCCCTCGACGAGCGGTACCCCGATCCCGCGGGGACGGCGCCGTGAGCACCCCCGGCTGGCTGCTGCGCGTGCTCGGCGGGCTGCCCAAGCCGACCAAGGGACGCTCCCTCGACGACGAGCCGCCGCGTCCCCTGACGCGCGACCGCGTCGCCGACTACCTGCTCGCGCGCGGCTACCGGTTCGTCGTCGACGACGACGGCGACCTCACGGGCACCTGGGACGGCAGCCGCTTCTGGTTCCTGCTGCTGGGCGAGCAGCAGGAGATCCTGCAGGTGCGGGGCCGCTGGCACCGCTCGCTGCCGCTCGAGCAGCGCCGGGCCCTCGCGCTCGCGCTCAACGACTGGAACCGCGAGCGCATCTGGCCCAAGGCGTACGCGCGCGAGGAGGAGGGGATGCTCGCCGTGTACGCCGAGGTCTCGGCCGACCTCGAGCCCGGGGTCACCGACGTGCAGCTCGCGCAGCTGCTGGCGTGCGGGCTCGGGACGGGCGTGCAGCTGTTCGCCGCGCTCGACCCGATCGTGCCGGACGGGGCGCCACCGCCCGACGTCCCGGACAACTGATCCTCACAGGCCGCCCAGGATCCGACCGAGGACGATCTTGGTGATCATCGCCGCCGGGTACACCAGCGCGTAGCCCAGCGCGACGCGGGCGTCGTACCCCGTCCGTGCGTTGGCGAACGCCAGGACCGCGGGCTGGGTCTGGACACCACCCATGATGCCCGCCAGCCGCGTCCCGCCGACCGCGAAGACGCGTCGCACCACGACGTACAGACCGCCCGCGACCACGGCCGTGACGACCACGCCGAGCGCGAGGATGCGCAGCCAGTCCCCCGACGTGAAGGCCGCGCCGATCTGGGCGCCTGCCCGCGAGCCCGCCTGCGCCAGGAAGACCAGCAGGCCCAGCTCGGCGATCGCCTGGGCCGCCGTGTACGGCAGAGCGGTCACCACCGGCCCGATGCGTCCCACCCGCCCGAGGACCAGCCCGACGACGAGGGTGCCCGCGGCCGACCCGATCGTGAAGACGGTCCCGCCGACCGGGATCGCCACCGCACCCAGCAGGATGCCGGCGGCCATGCCGAGACCCAGCACCACGGGCATGATGTCCGACAGCCCGCGCGAGGAGTCGCCGAACCACGTCGAGACCTCCGTCATGCGCTCCCGGGGCGCGATGACGCGCACCCTGTCCCCGAGCTGCAGCTGGAAGTCGTCGGTCGCGACCACGTCGACGTCGCCGCGGCGCACGCGGGAGATGGTGGCTCCGAACCGGTGCAGCAGGTCGAGCTCGCCGATGGTGCGACCCGCCGCGTGCTCGGCGGAGACCGTGACGCGACGCATGTCGAGGTAGAGCCGGTCCGCCTCGAGCCGGTGCGACGACGCGTGCCCGAGCTCACGGGTGACCGCGTCGACGTCCTCGGTCGGGCCGACGACCGTGACGAGGTCGTCGAGCAGCAGGAGGTCGACGGCCTCCGCGGTCCGGATGGGCGACTGCTCGCCCCGCCGCACGCGCGAGAACTTGATGCGGTCGCCGTGCTGCTCCTCGAGGTCCTCGATCCGCGGCTGCCCCGTGGCCTCGACGCGCACGGTGCGGCTCACGAGCGTCGGTGGCGCGTCCGTGTCGCGCTCCCGGTGCCGCAGCGCCGCGGTCACCGCGACGAGCATCCCGACGACGCCGAACAGGTACGTGACCGCGTACCCGATGGTCGGGCCCGTCGCGTCGCCCGCCGCGTCGCGCGCGGCCGCGAGCGCCGGCGTGTTGGTGACCGCCCCCGCCCAGGCTCCCGCGACCACGGCCTGGTCGAGCCCCAGGACGCGACCGACCCCCACGGCCACGGCGGCGCTCGCGGCCAGCACGCCGGCCACGGCCAGGACGGGGCCGAGGCTGCGGCGCAGCGACGAGAAGAACGTGGCGCCCGAGACCAGGCCGACGCAGAACGTGAACAGGGCCAGCCCGAACGTGCCCAGCGCCTCGGTGATCTCCAGGTGGACACCGTAGGTGGCGGCCCACGCGGACAGGCCGATCGCGAGGAACAGCACGGCG
This sequence comes from Cellulomonas dongxiuzhuiae, assembly GCF_018623035.1. Taxonomy (NCBI): domain Bacteria; kingdom Bacillati; phylum Actinomycetota; class Actinomycetes; order Micrococcales; family Cellulomonadaceae; genus Cellulomonas; species Cellulomonas dongxiuzhuiae. The sequence continues at coordinate 1,685,952 of NZ_CP076023.1, read as the reverse complement.
GCCGCGCTCAGGCCCACCCCGCGGACCTTGACGTGCCCCACGGCCGAGCCCACGCCGATGACGACGAAGAGCAGCAGGACCGGCTGCTGGGCCAGGAAGACGAAGATGTCGGACATCACGACTCCACGTGTGCTGCGGGCGCCGCGGGACGGCGGCGTTGCCGTCCTCATTCAAGCCCGCGGCGACGCCCCGGACGTGGTCCCAAGGGCCCGGGTGCCCACGACGCGACGGGCGCCGCGTGTCCCGCCCTCAGGCCGTCGGTCGGCCGATCGCCGGCAGGCCGAGCACGACAGGCCCCGCGGGCGCACCGCCCGTGCCGCACCCGGTCCCGGCGCCCTCGTGCGCGTGCTCCTCGCGACCCTCGGCGCGGGCCTGCCAGGCGTCCCCGGCCCGCGTGCGGCGGACGACGAACACCCCGCCGGGCGTGAGCGCCGAGTCGGCGACCAGGTGGTACGGGGCCGAGCCCGTGACCTTGACCGTCACGAGGTCCCCCGGTCGCGGTGCGGCGGCCGGGTCGAGACCGGCCGGCAGCGCCAGGTGCACCAGGCGGTTGTCCTGCGCCCGGCCGGAGATCCGCGCGGTCGCGCTGTCCTTGCGCCCTTCGCCCTGCGCGACCAGCACGTCGACCGCGCGGCCCACCTGCGCCGCGTTCTCCTCCCCCGAGATCCGCTCCTGGAGCGCGGCGAGCCGCTCGTACCGCTCCTGCACGACGTGCTTCGGCAGCTGGTCGGGCAGGTCGGCGGCGGGGGTCCCGGGCCGCGGCGAGTACTGGAACGTGAACGCCGAGGAGAAGCGCGCCGCCTCGACGACGCGCAGCGTCTCGAGGAAGTCGTCCTCGGTCTCACCGGGGAAGCCGACGATGACGTCCGTCGTGATCGCGGCGTGCGGGATCGCCGCGCGCACGCGGTCGAGGATGCCCAGGAAGCGGTCCGACCGGTAGGAGCGCCGCATGGCCCGCAGCACACGGTCGGACCCGGACTGCAGCGGCATGTGCAGCTGCGGCATGACCGTCGGCGTGGCCGCCATCGCCTCGATGACGTCGTCGGTGAACGCCGCCGGGTGCGGCGACGTGAAGCGCACCCGCTCGAGCCCGGGGACGGCGCCGACGGCCCGCAGCAGCTTGCCGAACGCGTGCCGGTCACCGAACCCGACGCCGTAGGAGTTGACGTTCTGCCCGAGCAGCGTGACCTCGATCGCACCGGTCGCGACGAGGGCCTCGACCTCGGCCAGGACCTCGCCCGGCCGCCGGTCGCGCTCCTTGCCGCGCAGGTGCGGCACGATGCAGAAGGTGCAGGTGTTGTTGCAGCCGACGCTGATCGACACCCAGCCCGCGTACACGGACTCCCGGCGCGTCGGCAGGGTGCTGGGGAAGACCTGCAGCGACTCGGCGATCTCGACCTGGGCCGCCGCGTTGTGCCGGGACCGCTCCAGGAGCGCGGGCAGCACGTCGAGGTTGTGCGTGCCGAACACCACGTCGACCCACGGGGCGCGCTCGACGATGCCGGCACGGTCCTTCTGCGCCAGGCACCCGCCGACCGCGATCTGCATGCCGCCCGGACGTGACCGCTTGGCACCCGCGAGCCGGCCCAGGTTGCCGTAGAGCTTGTCGGCCGCGTTCTCGCGGACCGCGCAGGTGTTGATGACCAGGACGTCGACGTCGTCGGCAGCCGCGTCGGCCGGCTGCGCGGGCACGTAGCCCGCGTGCTCCAGCATGCCCGCCATGTGCTCGGAGTCGTGGACGTTCATCTGGCAGCCGAGCGTCTTGACGAGGTACGTCAGCGGACGGCCGTCGGCGCGCACGGCGTCGCCGACGTGACGCTCGGGAACGGGCGCCGTCGCGTCCGCGGGCGCGGGGGCAGGCAGTGTGGTGGACATCGCCCACCAGGGTACGACCCGCGTCCGGCACGCCCCGTACCCCGCGCACGGAGCACCCGCGGGCCGCAATCGCCCGAACCTCCGTTACTGGACCGTGACGTCCATTCGTGGCGTACGCAACATCTCACCCGTAGGTTCGACCAATGGCCGACAGCATGACGGCGGAGCCCAGGCCCGCGGACGTCACGACACGCCCGACCGGCGAACCGCTCATCGTCCTCGACCACGTCGAGAAGCACTTCGGTGACCTGCACGTCCTGCGGGACGTCAACCTCACGATCCACCGCGGCGAGGTCGTCGTGGTCATCGGCCCGTCGGGCTCCGGCAAGTCGACGCTGTGCCGCACGATCAACCGGCTGGAGACGATCGACTCGGGGACGATCTCGGTCGACGGCAAGCCGCTGCCCGCCGAGGGGCGCGAGCTGGCCCGGCTGCGTGCGGACGTGGGCATGGTGTTCCAGTCGTTCAACCTGTTCGCGCACCGGACCGTCCTGGAGAACGTGACGCTCGGCCAGATCAAGGCCAAGGGCGTCAAGCCCGCGGCCGCCAAGGCCACGGCGATGGAGCTGCTCGAGCGCGTGGGGGTGGCCGACCAGGCGTCCAAGCGGCCCGCGCAGCTCTCGGGCGGCCAGCAGCAACGCGTCGCGATCGCGCGCGCCCTGGCCATGAAGCCCAAGGCCATGCTGTTCGACGAGCCGACGTCGGCGCTCGACCCCGAGATGATCAACGAGGTCCTCGACGTCATGGTCGGCCTCGCGCAGGAGGGCATGACGATGGTCGTCGTGACGCACGAGATGGGCTTCGCGCGACGCGCGGCACATCGCGTCGTGTTCATGGACGCCGGCCAGGTCGTCGAGGACGCCGAGCCGGAGACGTTCTTCACGGCACCGCGCAGCGACCGCGCCAAGGACTTCCTGTCCAAGATCCTCACCCACTGACCAGCACCTCGACGGACCGATGATGGACGAACGAAGGGAAGCGCTCATGCGTGCACGACGACTCGCGATCGCCCTCACCGCGGTGGCAGCACTCACGCTCGGAGCCTGCTCCGGCAACGCCGACGAGCCCGCGGGCACCGCCGACGCGGGCGGGACCGAGACCAGCGACGCCGGCGGCGCCGAGGGCACGCTGCGCATCGGCATCAAGTTCGACCAGCCCGGCCTGGGCTACCAGGACGGCAGCGAGTACACGGGCTTCGACGTCGCGGTCGCGCAGTACGTCGCCGAGAAGCTGGGCTACGGCGCCGACCAGATCCAGTGGGTCCAGGCGCCCTCCGCGCAGCGCGAGACCATGCTGCAGAACGGCCAGGTCGACATGATCTTCGCGACCTACTCGATCACCGACAAGCGCAAGGAGGTCATCGGGTTCGCCGGGCCGTACTTCGTCGCCGGGCAGGACCTGCTGGTCGCCGCGGACGACGACTCGATCTCCGGCCCCGAGGACCTCGAGGGCAAGACCCTGTGCTCCGTCACCGGGTCCACGTCGGCGCAGCGCATCAAGGACGAGTACGCGGCCGGCACCAACCTGCTCGAGCAGCCGGGCTACGCCGAGTGCGTCACGGCCCTGGTCGCGGGCACCGTCGACGCGGTCACCACGGACGACATCATCCTGGCCGGTCTCGCGGCGATCCCGGCCAACGAGGGCAAGGTCAAGGTCATCGGCAACCCGTTCTCCGAGGAGAACTACGGCGTCGGGCTGCCCAAGGACAACGACGTCTGCGAGGACGTGAGCTCCGCGATCACCGAGATGATCGAGGACGGCTCGTGGCAGGAGGCGCTCGACGAGAACGTCGGCGCGTCGGGCTACGTCCCGAACGACGAGCTGAACCCCCCGACCGTCGCCGCCTGCGCCTGACGGCCACCTGACCACCGGCCCGGGGCCGGTCCCGCCCACCGCGGGGCCGGCCCCGGGGCACACCCACCGCACCGCACCCTCGGGAGGCCCGGGTGGACGAGGGGTACCTCGACCAGTTCCTGTCCCTGTTCGACCAGTACGACGTCCTCGCCGCGTTCTGGGTGAACATCCAGCTGACGCTGTACGCGGCCGTGATCGCGCTGGTGATCGGCACGCTGCTCGCGCTCATGCGGATCTCGCCCGTCGCGAGCCTGCGCTGGGCCGGTGCCACGTACGTGACCCTGCTGCGGAACACGCCGCTGACCATCATCATCGTGTTCTGCGTGCTCGGTCTGTGGGGCCAGCTGGGGGTCACGCTCTCGAGCGACTTCCAGACCAACTTCTTCCGGCTCGCGGTCCTGGGCCTGGCCGTCTACCACGCCGCGTTCGTGTGCGAGGCGCTGCGCTCGGGGGTCAACACGGTCCCGGTCGGCCAGGCCGAGGCGGCGCGGGCCGTCGGGCTCGGCTTCTGGCCGGCCGCGCGGCTCGTGATCCTCCCGCAGGCGTTCCGCGGCGCGGTCGCGCCGCTGGGCAACGTGCTCATCGCCCTCATCAAGAACTCCACCGTCGCCGCCGCCGGCTCGGTGGCCGAGACGTCGGGACTCATGCGGACCATGATCGAGTTCCGCCCTGACGTCATCCTCGCGATCTTCCTGACGTTCGCGCTCGGCTACGTCATCATCGTCGTGCCCGTCGGGCTCGCGACCACCTCCCTGTCCCGACGCCTGGCGGTGGCCCGATGAGCGAGCTCGTCCTCTTCGACGTCCCCGGCCCCCGCACGCGTCGCCGCATGGTCGTGGTCAACGTCCTCGCCGCGCTCCTGGTGGCCGGGCTGGGCGCGTGGGTGCTCGTCCTGCTGGGCCGCAAGGGCCAGCTCGAGCCCGCGCTCTGGCAGCCGTTCCTCACGGAGCGCACGTGGACCAGCTACCTCCTGCCCGGGCTACGCGACACGCTGCGCGCCGCTGGCCTCGCCATCGTCGCGTCCGCGGTGTTCGGTCTGCTCTTCGGCCTGGGGCGGCTGTCCGGCTCGCGCGTCGTGCGGTGGGTGTCCGGCACCGTCGTCGAGTTCTTCCGCGCGGTCCCCGTGCTGCTCATGATGATCTTCTTCTACTCCGGGATCTCCCAGCTCCGGGTGGTCGAGCCGCAGGACGTGCCGCTGCTCGCGGTGGTGCTGGCGCTGATGCTCTACAACGGCTCGGTGTTCGCCGAGCTCGTCCGCTCCGGCGTGCACAATCTGCCGCGCGGTCAGCGCGAGGCGGCGCTCGCGGTCGGTCTGCGGCCCGCCCAGTCGCTGCGTCTGGTCGAGGTGCCGCAGGCGCTCATCGCCATGCTCCCGGCGATCGCCTCGCAGCTCGTCGTCATCCTCAAGGACACCGCCCTCGGGGCGATCATCACCTACCCGGAGCTCCTCGACGCCGCCCGACGCTTCGGGTCGGGGAACGGGAACATCATGCAGGCCCTGCTCGTGGCCGCGGTCGTGTTCATCGTCATCAACTACGGCCTGACGACGCTCGCGCAGCGGCTCGCGTCCCGCGTCGGGCGGCACACGGCGGGCGCAGCCCCGGCGGAGGCCCCGTCTCTCGTGGTCGCGCCCGGCGGCGCCGACCGCTAGGCCGGCCGGCCGCCGGCAGCTGCTCAGCCGGCGGTCGCGCTCGCCCGCAGCTCGCGGACCACGGTGACGCGGATCTCGCCGGGGTACGTCAGGTCGGCCTCGATGTGCTTGGCGATGGACGACGCGAGCTGCGGCAGCGCGCGGTCGTCCACCTCGTCGGGCTCGACGACGACACGCACCTCACGGCCCGCGGCCATCGCCAGGGCGCGACGCACCCCGTCGTGCGCTGCGACGAGGGCCTCGAGCTCACCCATCCGCTCGACGTACTGGTCGATCTCCTGACGGCGGGCACCCGGCCGTGACGCCGAGATCGCGTCCGCCGCCTGCACGAGGACCGCCTCGACGGTCGCCGGCGGGACCTCGTCGTGGTGCGCGGCGATGGCGTTGACGACGGCGTCCGACTCGCCCAGGCGGCGCGCGAGGTCGGCGCCGACGGCGGCGTGCGTGCCGGGCACCTCGGCCGTGAGGGCCTTGCCCAGGTCGTGCAGGAACGCGCCGCGGCGCGCGACCGCCACGTCCGCACCCACCTCGGCGGCGATCGCGGCCGCTATCTGCGCGCTCTCCACGAGGTGCTCCAGGACGTTCTGCCCGTAGGAGGACCGCAGCCGGAGCCGACCCATCGTGCGGACGAGCTCGCTGTGCAGGTGGTCGATCCCGGCCCGCTCGGTGGCGTCGTGCCCCGCGGCCACGTGCCGGTCGTCGGCCCCCGCGAGGGCCTCCGCGTAGGCGGCCTCGATGCGCTGCGGGTGGATGCGCCCGTCGGCCATGAGCGCCTCGAGCGCCACCTGGGCCACCTCCCGGCGCTCGGCGTCGAAGCAGGAGAGCACCACCGTGTCGGGGGTCTCGTCGACGAGGACGTTGACGCCCGTGAGCGCCTCGAAGTGCCGGATGTTGCGGCCCTCCTTGCCGATGATCCGGCCCTTCATCTCGTCGGACGGCAGCGGGAGGATCGCCACGACCGGCTGCGCGCTCGTCGCGACCGCCACGCGCTGCACCGCGGTCGACACGATGCGCCGGGCTCGCGCCTCTGCCGTCCGTCGCGCCTGCGCCTCGGTCCGCCGGACCTGGGCGGCGGCCGCGTCGACGGCCTGGTCGGTGATGCGTCGCGTCAGCTCGGCCAGGGCGTCGTCGTGCGTGAGGCCGCTGACGGACTCGAGCTCGGCCCGGGCCTTCTCGCGGGCTTCGGCGAGCCGCTCGTTGGCGGCGCGGTCGGCGTCGGCGAGCGTACGGGCCGCGGCCCGCTCGGCCTTGTCGAGCTCGCGGGCGGCGCTGCGGCGGCTCTCGGCGAGCGCCTCGGCCTCGGCGCGCGTCCGCCGCTCCAGGGCGGTCAGCTCACCACGCTCGTTCGCCAGCTCGCGCTCCCGGTCCGCCACCCGCCGTTCGCGCCGTTCCGCGTCCGCCAGCATCGCGCGGGCGTCGTCGCGGATCTGCGCGACGTCCTCCGATGCCCCACGGCGGTGCAGGTCCGCCTCGCGGCGGGCCGTGAGCACGAGGATGAGTGCGACGAGGCACGCGCCCAGCAACCCCACGACGGTGACGATCGCACCCGGTTCCACAGCACCTCCCGACGTGGACGCCCCGGACGGACGACACACCTCATTGTCACCGGTCCGGCGGTCCGGGCCCCGTCGCCGCGCCCGGTCGCACCGACGCGGTCGGTCGGCGCGCGTCGCGGCCTCGGCCGTCGGTGGTCAGTCGTCGAGGTCTGCCGGGGGTCCCGCGTCGACCTCGTCCGTCCCCTCGGCGGCCAGCTCCTCGCGCACGAGACGTGCGACGAGCCCCGCCGGGTAGCCCTTGCGCCCGAGCGCCCCGTAGATGCGCCGGACCCGCACGGCGGTCTCCAGCCCTGCGGTCGTGCGCAGCCGACGGCGGACGAGCCCGCGTGCCGCCAGCTCCTCGTCGTCGTCGTCGACGTCCTGCAGGGCGAAGGCCGCGGTCTCGTCGTCGATGCCCTTGCGCCGCAGCTCGACCGCCAGCGCGCGCCGCGACAGCCCGCGCTCGGCGTGACGCGACCGCACGAACATGCGCGCGTACTCCTGGTCGTCGACGAGCCCGACCTCGGTGAACCGGTCAAGCACGCGCCGTACGACGTCCGGGGGGACGTCCCGCCGGGCGAGCGCATCCTCCAGCTGGCCGCGCGACTGCGCCGCGGCCGCCAGACGACGCAGCACGATCGTCCGCGCGACGGACTCGTGATCGGGCTCGGCGTCGTGCGCCGCCGGACCGTCCTCGGGCGGCTCGGGAGCCGGCCGGCCGCGGCGACGTGCCGCGGGCCGGCCGGTGCGCTCTCCCATGCCCGTCAGAAGTCGACGGACGCCGCGCCGTCGGCCGGTGCGTCGACCTTGGCGCCGATGCCCAGCTTCTCCAGGATCTTCTTGTCGAGCTCGTTGGCCAGGTCCGGGTTGTCGCGCAGGAACTTGCGCGCGTTCTCCTTGCCCTGCCCCAGCTGGTCGCCCTCGTACGTGAACCACGCACCCGACTTGCGGACGAACCCGTGCTCGACGCCCATGTCGATGAGGGAGCCCTCGCGGGAGATCCCGACGCCGTACAGGATGTCGAACTCGGCCTGCTTGAAGGGCGGGGCCATCTTGTTCTTCACGACCTTCACGCGCGTCCGGTTGCCGACCGCCTCGGTGCCCTCCTTGAGGGTCTCGATGCGGCGGATGTCCATGCGGATGGAGGCGTAGAACTTCAGCGCCTTGCCACCCGTCGTGGTCTCGGGGCTGCCGAAGAACACGCCGATCTTCTCGCGCAGCTGGTTGATGAAGATCGCCGTGGTGCCCGACGCGTTGAGCGCGCCCGTGATCTTGCGCAGCGCCTGCGACATGAGCCGGGCCTGCAGACCGACGTGCGAGTCGCCCATCTCGCCCTCGATCTCCGCCTTGGGCACGAGGGCCGCCACCGAGTCGATGACGATGACGTCGATCGCACCCGAGCGGATCAGCGTGTCCATGATCTCGAGCGCCTGCTCGCCGTTGTCCGGCTGCGACACGAGCAGGGCGTCGGTGTCGACCCCCAGCTTCTTGGCGTACTCGGGGTCGAGCGCGTGCTCGGCGTCGATGAACGCCGCGATGCCGCCGGCCTTCTGTGCGTTGGCGACGACGTGCAGCGCGAGGGTCGACTTGCCGGAGGACTCGGGCCCGTACAGCTCGACGACGCGGCCGCGCGGCAGCCCGCCGATGCCGAGCGCGACGTCGAGGGCGATGGAGCCGGTCGGGATCACCTCGACGGGGGCACGACCCTCGTCGCCGAGACGCATGACCGACCCCTTGCCGAACTGGCGGTCGATCTGGCTGAGTGCGGCCTCGAGGGCCTTGGAGCGGTCCGGTGCAGCGGCCATGGGTCCACCTCGTCGTCTTGTGCAGCGTCGTGCTGCGCCTGCTGGGGCTGGTCTCGTCGCGGTGACGCTATGCCCGACCACCGACATCGCGACCGGACCCCCCACGGACCCGTGGACCGGCTCGTCGCCGGGCGGGGCTGTGGTCGGTTCGACCGTGCGTCACCGAGGGCCACGTTACCCGAACACCTGTTCGACGAGCACACGACACGCGCGTGTCGTCACGCGTCAGGCGCGTCGTCCCCCGGCGCGACCGTCACCGCCTCGCCCGGCCGCAGGACGCACGCGCGGACGCCGGGGGCGACCCTGCGGACCGCGGCCTCGAACGCCGTACCGGCCCGGTCCATCCACCCCGGCGGCAGCCGGCGGGACGCCGGGGCGTGCAGCGTGCCCCAGTGCACGGGCACGGCGACGCGCGCTCCCACCAGCGCGCAGACCCGTGCCGCCTCCACCGGGTCCAGGTGCCCGCCCGACAGCCGCGGGCCCCACCCGCCGACCGGCACCAGCGCCAGGTCGATCGGTGCACCGGCGAGCTCCGGCACGCGGGCGAGACCGGGGAACGGGCCGGTGTCCCCCGCGAACCACACGGTCAGGCCGCCACCGCGCACCACGAACCCCGTCGCTGCGTTCGGGCGGTGCGGCATCGGGCGGTGCCCGTGCTCCGCGGGCACCGTGCGCACCTGCGCCGCCCCGCCGGCCCTGCCCCGGACCGTGCGCCACTCCCCCGGCGCGAGGCCGACCCCGCGCAGGCCCTGCCGGACGAGCCAGGACGCGCTCGACGGCGCGGCGAGCACCGGGACGGCACCGAGCATGCGCAGCGACCCGACCTCGGCGTGGTCGTGGTGCAGGTGCGACACGAGCACCGCGTCCGCACGGTGCCAGCCCCACGCCGACGGGGCCCGGCCGCCGCGCCGTCGCAGCACACCCGCGTGACGCCGCAGGAGGGGGTCGGTCACGATCCGCACGCCGCCGACGTCCAGCACGACCGTCGCGTGGCCGAGCCAGCGCACCTGCGCGCTCACACGTCCTCCTGCACGCGGCCCGCCGGGACGCCCGCGGGACGCACGCCGCGCTCGACGAGCCACGCCACGAGCTGGCCGTGCACGGCGTCCGGGCCGACGAGCACCCGCCTCCCGTCGACGTCCTCGCACCGCGCGTCGTCGATGACGAGGTCCGTCGGGTGCAGGACGAACGCGAGGTTCTGCTCCCCGCCGAGACCGCCGTGCGACCCCACCTGACCCTCGAACGCGTGCACGCGACCGCGGGGCCCGACGGCGGAGACGAGCAGCAGGTCGCCGGTGTCCGCCAGCCGCGCGGCGCGCAGCAGGTCGGCGCGCGCCCTGCCCGGGTACGGCGCGAGGGGGTCCTCCCCCTCGACGACGTCGCCCTCGGCCTCCAGGAGCCGCAGGCCGCGGGCACCGACCGCGACCAGCCCCCGGGCCCGCGAGTCGACCACGACGACGCCGACCGCCGGGCGGGCCGCCAGGCCGGGCACGAGGCGCGGCCACCGCTCCTGGAGGTCCTCCAGGACCAGCCGCTGCGGTCCGCCGGGGAACCAGACGAGCCCGAGGTTCCCCGAGCCGACGACGACCACGTCCGGCACGTCCCCGTGGGCGGCCGGGGCCCGGCCGTGCTCCCGGACGCGGGGGACGCCGTCCTCGTGGCGCGTCCGACCGCGCCGCCGGGCGCCGCCCGCGTCCGGCCCCATCACCACGCGGTCGCCGGGACGCCCCAGCAGGCCGTTCAGCAGCGCGTTGACGGGCCCCCAGTCCTCACCGTCCGTGCTCTGCACACCGTCGGCGCCCGGCTGCGCCATGAGCGCGCGGACGGTGTCGAGCAGCGAGCGCCCCTCGACCTGCTCGAACGGCGCGCCCAGCGTCTGCCCGTGGTCCGACAGCACGACCAGGTCGTAGGCCCGCGGTGCGACGCGGGCGACCTCCTCCAGGACGCGCAGCACCTGGTCGAGGCCCTCGAGCGACCGGAGCGACTCGGGCCGCGTCGGGCCGGCGTGGTGCGCCACCTCGTCGTAGTCCACGAGGTCGACGAAGACGACCGGGTCGCCACGCACGAGCGCGTCGGCGACGAGCGAGGTGGCCAGGTCACGCAGCAGCACGTTCGTCACCGCGCGCAGGACGACGTACCACCCGCCGCGCGGCACGCGCGGGCGCACGTCGTGCACCGACTGCCGGCGGGCCTGGTAGAGCTCCTTGACGACCTCGCCGGCGGTCAGCGTCACGGCCCGCGCGAGCACGAAGGGCCGGGCGAAGACCCGCGCGTAGCCGCGCCCCGGCCCCATGCCCTGCCGGCGCCCGCGGCTCATGACGAGGAAGGCGGACGACGCGTCACCGGAGAACATGGTGGCGACGGCGGTGCCACCGTCGTGCAGCAGGCCCCGACCGTCGCTGAGCCTGTCCTCGACCAGGGCGGCGTCGTCGGGGTGGTTCGTCACCACCAGGCGGCCCAGCGCGCGGTCCCACCAGCGGAACGCCGGGATCCGGTCCGCGGCCCCGTGCAGGAGGCCGGCCTGGGCGGCCGGCGTCGTGGAGGGGACGGTCGCCCACCACGTGTCGACCCGGTGGGAGCCCTGCTCGACCCAGCGCTGCATGGTGGGCACGAGACCGGCGTCCACGGCCTGGTCGAGCACCGGCGCGCTGACGCCGTCGAGCTGCACGACGAGCATGCCGGGCGGACGCGACGCACCCGCGCCCGCCGACGGCCCGGTGCGGCGACGGGCGCGGCGCACGACGTCCGCGACCACGTACGCGTTGTCGCTCGCACCCCAGACCCAGCGCCCCGCGGCCATGACCACGGACGTGAGCAGGAGCACCCACAGCACCGACCACCCGGACGTCAGCGTCACGCCCGGGACCAGGCGCAGGGCCACCCACACGACGAGCACCTGCGCCGCCACACCGGCGACCAGCGCTCCCCCGGCGCCCGCGACCGCCGCGAGCAGCCGCAGCGGGGCACGCAGCAGCAGGTCACCCAGGCCGACGGCGAGCGCCGCGAGCAGCAGCCCCCAGGGCGACGTCAGGGCGACCCCGTCGACGAGCGCGACCGCGGCGCCCAGGCCGAGCGCCGTGACGACCAGCGAGAACAGGGCGTCGCCGACGTCGACCACGCGGGGCAGCCAGCGCGCGCGGCTCCGCCGCCCGGGGCGGGGGTCGCCGTCGACGGGCGGGGGCGCGCCCTCCGGCGCGGCCGGGGCACCGGCCACGCCGGTCAGCGCCCCGCGTGCCGGGGCGGCGCCTGCCGGTGCTGGTCCGTCCCCCAGCGCGCGGACTCGGGGACGCCGAGCGCGTCGCACAGCGCGTGCCACACGTCGCGCGGCTCGACCCCGTCGGCGAGGGCGGCGGCGCCCGTGCGGTCGCCGAGGGCACCGAGGACGAGCTCCTCGAGCAGGAGCCGGCCCTCGACGGGGCCCAGCACGTCGGCGACCAGGTCGGCAAGCTCGCGGTTCCTCACGGCACCAGCGTGCCACCGGCAGGCCGGACCGCGCGCGTGTCAGCCCGTGCCGACACAATGGCCCGGTGGTGCTCGACCGCTTCTCGGAGCCGACCCGTACGTGGTTCACGGGTGCGTTCGACGCGCCCACGGCCGCGCAGCTCGGTGCCTGGGAGGCGGTGTCGGGCGGTGACCACGCCCTGGTGGTGGCACCCACCGGGTCCGGCAAGACGCTCGCGGCGTTCCTGTGGGCGCTCGACGGGCTCCTGACCGGCGCACCCCCGGCCGACCCGGCCGAGCGGTGCCGGGTGGTCTACGTCTCACCCCTGAAGGCCCTCGCGACGGACGTCGAGCGCAACCTGCGCTCGCCGCTGGTGGGCATCCGGCAGGCCGCGACGCGCCTGCGCACGACCCTGCCGGAGGTCACGGTCGGCATCCGCACCGGCGACACGCCGCCTGCGGAACGGCGGGCTTTCGCGACCACGCCGCCGGACGTGCTCATCACGACGCCCGAGTCGCTCTACCTCGTGCTGACGTCGGGAGCGCGGCGCGGCCTCGCGGGCGTGCGCACCGTCATCGTCGACGAGATCCACGCCGTCGCGGGGACGAAGCGCGGTGCGCACCTCGCGGTGAGCCTCGAGCGGCTCGACGCGCTGCTCGCCGGCGAGGGCGGGCCGGGCCCGGCGCAGCGGGTCGGCCTGTCGGCCACCGTGCGTCCGGTCGACGCCGTCGCGGCGTTCCTGGGCGGCGCGCGTCAGCCGGACGACGGCGGTCGCCCCGTCGTCGTCGTGCAGCCACCGTCCCAGAAGGTCATCGAGGTCCAGGTCGTGGTCCCCGTGCCCGACCTCGGGGACCTCGCGGCCGCCGCCCGCCCGGGCGCCGCGGGCACGACCCCGGGCACGGTCAACCGCTACGGCGGCCCGGGCATCGACCCCGACCTCGCGGGTTTCGGCGCACCCGCACCGGGGACGGCACCCGCCGCACCGGACGCCGAGCGGCCGCGAGCCTCGATCTGGCCGCACGTCGAGGAGCGGGTCGTGGACCTCGTGGCGGCCCACCGCTCCACGCTGGTGTTCACCAACTCGCGGCGCGGGGCCGAACGGCTCACCGCACGCATCAACGAGGTGTGGGCGGAGCGCCAGGGGGCGCAGCCTCCCGACCCCGGGGCGGTGCGCGCCGCCGCCGTGCCCGGGCAGTCAGGGACGTCCGCCGGGGTCGACACGCGCGACGCCGGCACGATCGTCGCGCGCGCGCACCACGGGTCGATGAGCCGCGCCGAGCGCACCCGCACCGAGACCGAGCTCAAGGCGGGCCGGCTGCCCGCGGTGGTGGCGACGAGCTCGCTCGAGCTCGGCATCGACATGGGGGCGCTCGACCTGGTCGTGCAGGTCGGCGCCCCGCCCTCCGTCGCGAGCGGGCTGCAGCGCGTCGGCCGCGCGGGTCACCAGGTCGGCGCCGTGTCGCGCGGCGTGGTCTTCCCGACCCACCGCGGCGAGCTCGTGCCCGCCGCCGTGACGGCCCAGCGCATGCGCACCGGCGAGCTGGAGGCCCTGTCGGTCCCGGCGAACCCCCTCGACGTGCTCGCCCAGCAGGTGGTCGCGATGGTCGCGGTCGACGACTGGCCCGTCGAGGACCTCGCGCGCGTGCTGCGCCGCGCGGCGCCGTTCGCGCGGCTCGGTGACGCGACGCTGCACGCGGTGCTCGACATGCTCGCGGGGCGGTACCCGTCCGAGGACTTCGCCGAGCTGCGTCCGCGCATCGTCTGGGACCGCGTCGCCGACGTGGTCTCGGGACGTCCCGGGGCGCTGCGCCTCGCCGTGACGAGCGGGGGCACCATCCCGGACCGCGGCCTGTTCGGCGTGTTCCTCGCGGGCGGCGGCGAGACGTCCGACGTCCCCGCCGACGCCGAGCGGTCCGGCGGCCGCCTGCGCGGCGGCAAGCGGGTCGGCGAGCTCGACGAGGAGATGGTCTACGAGTCCCGCGTCGGGGACACGTTCACGCTCGGCTCGAGCACGTGGCGCATCGAGGACATCACGCCCGACCGCGTGCTCGTCACGCCGGCACCGGGCGTCCCGGGCCGGCTGCCCTTCTGGAAGGGCGACGCCCGGGGCCGTCCCGCCGAGCTCGGCCGCGCCGTCGGCGCGTGGGTGCGCGAGGTGGGAGCCCTGCCCGACGCCGGTGCACGGGCGCGGGTCGAGGGTGCCGGCCTGGACCCCTGGGCGGCCGACAACCTGCTCGCCTACCTGCGCGACCAGCAGGAGGCGACGGGCCAGCTGCCGAGCGACACCGTGGTCGTCGTCGAGCGCTTCCGGGACGAGCTGGGCGACTGGCGCATCGTGCTGCACTCGCCGTACGGGGCTCGCGTGCACGCGCCCTGGGCGCTCGTGCTCGCGGCACGCCTGCGCGAGCGGTACGGCGTGGACGCCGCCGCCATGCACGCCGACGACGGCATCGTGCTGCGCCTGCCCGACGTGCTGGACGGTGCGGCCGACGTGGGATGGGACGACGAGGCCGGCGCGGACGCCGGCCCGCGCCTCACGCTCGAGGACCTGCTGCTGGACCCCGACGAGGTCCTGGCGTCGGTCCGTGACGAGCTCGGCGCGTCCGCGATGTTCGCGGCGCGCTTCCGCGAGGCCGCCGGCCGGGCGCTGCTGCTCCCCCGGCGCCGCCCGGACCGGCGCCAGCCGCTGTGGCAGCAGCGGCAGCGCGCGGCCCAGCTGCTCGAGGTCGCCGCGCGGTTCCCCGACTTCCCGATCCTGCTCGAGGCGGTGCGCGAGTGCCTCCAGGACGACTTCGACACCGAGGCGCTCATCGGGCTGATGCGCGACGTCGGGGCCGGACGGGTGCGCGTCGTCGAGGTCACGACGCCGCACCCCTCACCCTTCGCCCAGTCGCTGCTCTTCGGCTACACGGCCCAGTTCCTGTACGAGGGTGACGCGCCGCTCGCGGAGCGCCGGGCCGCCGCGCTCACGCTCGACCCGACGCTGCTGGCGGAGCTGCTCGGGACGGGCGGTGAGTCCCAGCTCGCGGACCTGCTGGACCCCGAGGCGGTCGAGCGCACCGAGGCGGAGCTCGGGGGCACGGCCCCGGACCGGCAGGCGGGCTCGCTCGAGCAGGTCGCGGACGTGCTGCGGCGGCACGGGCCGCTGACGGCCGCGGACGTCGCGGCCCGCACGCGGCCCGAGGTGCGCGACGACGTCCCCGCGTGGCTCGACGAGCTCGCGGCGGCGCGTCGTGCGATCCGCGTGCGCCTCGCCGGCGTGCCTGCCGACCGCGCCGAGCAGTGGGCCGCCGTGGAGGACGCCGGGCGCCTGCGTGACGCGCTCGGGGTCGCCCTGCCCGTCGGTGTGCCCGAGGTGTTCACCGAGGTGCTGCCGGACCCGCTCGCGGACCTCCTGCGCCGTCATGCCCGCACGCGGGGCCCGTTCCCCGCCGCGCAGGCCGCCGCCCGGTTCGGGCTCGGCATCGCGGTGGTCACCGAGGTCCTGCGCAGGCTCGAGAGCTCCCGGGTGCTGGTGCAGGGACGGCTGCGCCCCGACGTCCTGGGTGGCACCGGTGACGAGTTCTGCGACGCGGACGTCCTGCGTCGCCTGCGCCAGCGCTCGCTCGCCGCGCTGCGCGCACAGGTCGAGCCCGTCGACCCCCAGGCCCTCGGCGTGTTCCTCCCGTCCTGGCAGGGCGTGCAGGTCGTCGGCCGCCGGCCGAGCGGTCTGCGGGGGGTCGACGCGGTGGCCCGCGTCGTCGAGCAGCTCGCCGGCTTCGCGGTGCCGGCGTCCGCGCTCGAGTCGCACGTCCTGCCGGCCCGCGTGCCGGACTACGTGCCGGGGATGCTCGACGAGCTCATGTCGGCCGGCGAGGTGCTGTGGGCCGGTCACTCCCCGCTGGCGGGGCACGACGGGCTCGTCTCGCTGCACCCGGCCGCCGTCGCCGACCTGACGCTGGCGCCCGTCCCGGACCTCGACGACCCCGACGCGACGGCCGCCGGCCCCGTGCATCGCGCCGTCCTGGCAGCGCTCGAGGGTGGGGGCGCCTGGTTCCTGGGCGCGCTCGTCGACCGGGTGGAGGCGCTGTGGCTGGGCGAGGACGCGCCGCCCGACGCCGCCGGCGTGCTCGCCGCGCTGTGGGACCTCGTGTGGGCCGGCCGCGTGAGCAACGACGGGCTCGGCCCGCTGCGCGCCTGGCTCGCAGGAGGGCCCACCGCGCACCGCACCCGCAGCGCACCGGCGCGCGGCCGGCCGCTGCGGCCGCGCCTCGGGCTGCGGGCGGGCGGGCGGCTCGGCCTGCCGCCGTCCGTGCGCGACGGCGCCCACGCGCGTGCCGCCGGCGCCGCGGCGGGTCCCGGGGCGGGGCGCTGGTCCCTCCTGCCCGCGCGTGAGCCCGACGTGACCGTGCGCGCGCACGCGCTCGCCGCGCAGCTGCTCGACCGGCACGGGGTGCTCACCCGGGCGGTGGCCCCCGCCGAGGGCATCGGGGGTCGCTTCGCGCCCGTGTACCGGGTGCTCGCCGCGCTCGAGCAGGCCGGGCAGGTGCGGCGCGGCTACTTCGTCGAGCGGCTCGGCGGCTCGCAGTTCGCCCTGCCGGGAGCGGTCGACCGCCTGCGGGCAGACGCGGACGTGGTCGAGCGGGCGCGCGAGCGCGCGGCCGACCGGCGTGAGGCGCCCCCTGCCGGCCCGCACCTGCCCTGGCAGGACGTCCCACCGCCCGCCTGGGGCGCGCCCGCCGGGCCCGCCACGTGGTCGGACGGGACCATCACGCCCTCGTCGGCGCGCGACACGCCGTCGGTCGTCGTGCTGGCGGCGACCGACCCCGCCAACCCCTACGGTGCCGCGCTGGCGTGGCCCGACGTGCCCGAGGGACGCGACGCGGCCCGCCACCGTCCCGGCCGCAAGGCCGGCGCGCTGGTGACGCTCGTCGACGGCGCCCTGGCGATGTACCTCGAGCGGGGCGGGCGCACGCTGCTGACCTTCACCGACGACGCAGCCGTCCTCACCGCCGCTGCCGCCGCGCTGGTCGGCACCACGCGCACCCGGCACGTCGGCAGGCTCACGGTCGAGCGCATCGACGGCGCCCAGGTCCTGTCCTCCGACGTGCTCGCGTCGCCCGCCGCGACCGCGCTGACCGCCGCCGGGTTCCTCACGACGCCGCGCGGTCTGCGGCTGCAGGCCTCATGACGCCGGCCGGGCCCACGTCGTCGGCACGGGACGACGATGCCCGAGGGTGACGTGCTGCGCCGCACGGCCGCGCACCTCGACCGCGCCCTCGCGGGACGCCGCCTCGTGCGGGCCGACCTGCGCTGGCCGACCGCCGCGACCGTGGACCTGAGGGGCCGCACGGTCCTGGGGACCCGCCCGTACGGCAAGCACCTGCTGACGCGGTTCGACGACGGCCGCACGCTCCACACCCACCTGCGGATGGACGGCACGTGGCGCCTGGTCCCCAGCACGCAGCAACGCGCGGCCGCGCGCTCGCCCCAGGTGCGCGCCGTCCTGGGCGACGAGCGCTGGACCGCGGTCGGCTACCAGCTCGGCATGCTGGACGTCGTGCCGACGAGCGCCGAGCGTGCGCTCCTGGGCCACCTGGGGCCCGATGTGCTCGACGGCGACTTCGACACCACTCCGGGTGTGCCGTGGGCAGGGCCGCCCGTCCTCGACCTGCCGACGCCCGGGATCGACGAGGCCCTGCGACGCTGGTCGGCGCAGGGCGCACGGCCGGTGGCCGAGGTCCTGCTGGACCAGCGGGTCGTGGTCGGGATCGGGACGATCTTCACGGCGGAGTCGCTCTTCGCCCGCGGGTGGTGGCCCTGGGCCCCCGCGGACGCGGTCACCGACGCGGACGAGGTCCTGCGCGCGGCGCGTGCCCTGCTCCGGGCGTCGGTCGCGACCGGCAGACCTGAGGCGGCCGTCTACGGGCGCGAGGGACGCACCTGCTCGCGCTGCGGTGCGCGGGTGGCCCGCGGCGACGTGGGCGCGCCTCCGACGCAACGACAGGTGTACTGGTGCCCCGGCTGCCAGGTGCGCGGCCGCGTCTGAGCCCGGGACGTCCGGGCGTGCTCGACCGCTCGGCTCAGCCGACCGGAGCGAGCTCCGAGCGGGGCATCGCCCATCCGGCGTCGCCCCCGATGGTGCGGTCGACCCCTCCCAGGCCCGCGGCGGCGGTCAGGTCCGCCGGGACGGTGTCGGGGATCAGGAGGCCCTCGGCCACAGCGACGCGATCGCTCACCTCTCGCAGCACCAACGACAGCGGCACGTCGAGCGCGTCGCAGATGCTGCTCAGCAGCTCCGACGACGCCTCCTTCTGCCCACGCTCGACCTCGCTGAGGTAGCCCAACGAGACGCGGGCCGCCGAGGAGACCTCCCGAAGGGTCCGCCCCTGGCGCTGGCGCGCGTCCCGCAGGACGTCGCCGATCTCTCGTCGCAGAACGACCATCCGGGCTCCTCCCCTCACGTCGTGTCCTCGGTCACCGGTCGGACGCACTGCCTGCGCGACCGCCGGTCCTGCTGCTCCCGGCCGCGGAGCCGGCAGACGTCCACCGTACCGCGCACCGCCCACACGTGCTCCTGCCCCGCCCACCGGCGGTCGGGTCGTCATCACACACGACCCAACGCGACCGCACTGCCGCATGTTCCCGGACGGGCCGGGCGCGCCTGCGGGTGCGTCCTGTCACGTGCCGTCGGCGAGGACGTCGAGCGCGAGCGCGAGTGCGCCCGCACACGCTGCGGCACGGACGGCCGCACGGTCCCCCTGCAGGTCCAGCGTGCGCACGCGCACGGTCCGGGGGGTGGCCACGGCGACGTGCACGGTCCCGGGAGGGTGCCCGCCCTGGGGGTCGGGCCCGGCGACACCGGTCGTCGCCAGCCCGACGTCGGCCCCGAGCCGGCTCCGCGCCCCGCTCGCCATCGCGCGGGCCACGTCCGGGTCGACCGCGCCCCGCTCCGCGAGGAGCCCGGCGTCGACCCCGAGCATCGTCCCCTTGAGGTCCGTGGCGTACGCGACGACCCCGCCCCGGAGCACGGCCGAGGCTCCGGGAACCTCGACGAGCGTGGCCGTGACGAGGCCACCCGTCAGCGACTCGGCGACGGCGAGGGTCCACCCGCGGCGCGCGAGCGCGGCGAGCAGCTCGGCCGCGACGTCGCGCGCGGTGCTCACAGGCACGGTGCTCACAGCCCCGCGGCCGGCGGCACCCCGGCCGCGCGGCGGATCCGCAGGGCGTCGCGCACGTAGTCGAGCCCCGTCACGACGGTGACGAGCACCGCGACGCCCATGACGACGGCGGCGACGACCCCGACGAACGCGGGCAGGTGCGCCAGCGGCAGCAGGTAGAGGGAGATCGCCACGGCCTGCAGGACGGTCTTGAGCTTGCCGCCGCGCGACGCCGGCAGCACCACGTACCGCAGGAGGAAGAACCGCATGACGGTGATGCCCAGCTCGCGGACGAGGACCACGACGGTCACCGCCCACCACAGGTCGCCGAGCCAGGACAGCAGCACCAGCGCGCTGCCGATGAGCAGCTTGTCGGCGATCGGGTCCAGCAGCTTGCCGAGGTCCGTCACCTGGCCGGACCGGCGCGCCAGCCACCCGTCGAGCCGGTCGGTCGCCGCGGCGGCGACGAACAGCGCGGTCGCGAGCAGACGTCCGGCGACGGTGTGTCCGCCGTCGTCGAGCAGGGCCAGAGCGAAGAACGGCACGACGGCGATCCGCAGAGCGGTGACGACGTTGGCCGGGTTCCACACGGAGGGAGCGTCGACAACCACACTCACAGCCTACGGGCCGCGCCACGCACACCGGACCGCGCACGACTTCGCCCGCAGCACCACCCGTTCGGCGGCATTCACCTGGACGGGTGACCGACTACTGTCCCGGCGTGCCTCGTCATGCCCGGGACCCGCACCGGCCGGTCCTGCCCGTTGCCGTCGCCGGCGCTCTGACAGGACTCGTCCTCGTCGGCGCCGTCGGTGCCGCCGGTGCGTTCGGGTCCGTGGCGGGACGGCAGCCCCCGCCCGTGGCCCCCACCGTGGCGGGCGCCCACCTCGACGCCGCGACGCCGACACCCGTGGCCACGCCCGCGCCCACCCGCGAGCCCGACGTGGAGCTCGCGGTCGTCGCCACGGGCGACGTGCTCCCCCACCTCCCGGTGCTGCGATCGGCCCGGGACGTCGACGGCTACGACTTCGACCGGCTCCTCGGGCCCCTCGACCCCTGGGTGGAGGCGGCCGACCTCGCGCTGTGCCACCTCGAGGTGCCCGTCGCCCCGGCCGGCTCCGCACCGTCCGGCTACCCCGTGTTCGGAGCGCCGGCACAGCTCGTCGACGGCCTGGCCGACCAGGGCTGGGACGGCTGCTCGACCGCCTCGAACCACTCGGTCGACCGCGGGTGGGCGGGGGTCACCGCGACGCTCGACGCGCTCGACACCGCCGGTCTCGGTCACGTCGGCACCGCCCGCTCGGGCGCCGAGGACGCGCAGCCGCAGCTCTACCGCCTCGAGCGCAGCGGCCGGGCCGTGACCGTGGCGCACCTCGCGGCCACGTACGGCACCAACGGCATGCCCGTCGACGTCGACAAGCCGTGGTCGGTCCGGCTCATCGACGCGGACGACCTCGTCCGGCGTGCGACGGACGCCCGTGCCGCCGGGGCCGACGTCGTCCTGCTCAGCCTGCACTGGGGCACCGAGTACCGCACCGCCCCGACGGACGTGCAGCGCACCCTCGCCCAGCAGCTCGCCGCGTCGGGTGCCGTGGACCTCGTCATCGGGCACCACGCGCACGTGCCGCAGCCCGTCGAGCACCTCGCCGGCGGCCCCGGCGGGCAGGGCATGTGGGTCGCCTACGGTCTGGGCAACTACGTGTCCAACCAGGACGAAGCGTGCTGCGTGGCCGACACCGCCTCGGGCCTGCTCCTGACGGCGCAGGTCGTCGCGCCGGGCGCCGACCCCGCCGCCGGTACCGCGGCCGGCCCCGCGCGCGTCGTCGGTGTGCAGTGGACACCGATCACCGTCGACCGCCGCGGGGGGCACGGGGTGCACGCCCTCGCCGACATCCCCGACGGCACGGCCACGCTCGACGCCTCGCAGGTCGCGCGTCGCCTCGGGCTGGTGCGCGAGGCCGCCGGCGCCGGTGCGCCGGAGCGCACGACACCGGCCCTGGCGAGCGGACCGCCGCCCACGGTGGTGCCCCGCACCCGCTGACCGCGGCGCCGCGGCCCGCGCTCACTCCATCGGCCGGGCGCCCCCGTAGAGCCAGCCCTGGCCGTACCGCCAGCCGTTGCGCCGCAGGAAGTCGGCCTGCTCCTCGTTCTCGATGCCCTCGGCGATGGTGACCATCGCGAGCTCGCGCGCGAGCGCCCCGAGTGCGCGCACGACCTTCCCCGCCGTGGGGTCGTGCGGGATCCCGGACGTGAACGACATGTCGAGCTTCACGCCGGCGACCGGCAGGTCCCGCAGGTAGGACAGGGGCGAGACCCCCGTGCCGAAGTCGTCGAGGAGGATCGGCACGCCGGCCGCCGACAGCTGGGTGAGCTCGTGCCGGATCCGCGTGCCGGACGCGACGAGCGACGACTCCGTCAGCTCGAGCACGAGGCGCCCGGCCGTCACGCGGTGCCGCGACAGGTCCTGCAGCAGCCGCGTCGCGAGCTCCGAGTCGCCCAGCTGGTCCGCCGAGACGTTGACCGACACCCACCGGCCGTCGTCCGCGTGCGCGGCGAGGAACTCCACAACGCGCGTCGCGACCAGCTGGCCCAGCAGCACCGAGACCCCCGCCTCCTGCACCTGGGGCAGGAACGCACCCGGCAGCAGCAGGCCCCGGTGCGGGTGCTGCCACCGCACGAGCGCCTCGTAGCCGACGACCCGCGCGTCGGACAGGTCGACGATCGGCTGGTAGTGCACCACCATCTCGCCCGCCTCGACAGCCTGCACCAGCTCACGGTGCACGCTCGAGGGCGCGGCGAGCTCCATCGACGTGTCGTACACCTCGGTGCGGCCGCGACCCGTCTGCTTGGCGCGGTACAGCGCGGCGTCCGCGGCCGCCAGGAGCGTCGGGGCGCCCGCCTCGACGAGGTGCGGCTCGGCCAGGGCGATGCCGATGCTCGCCCGCACGCCGAGGCGTCGCCGCCCCACGCGGACGGGCTCGGAGAGGCCCGAGTGGATCTCGTTCGCGACCTCGAACACGGCCTTCGCCGCGTGGACGTCCTGCAGCACGACGACGAACTCGTCACCCCCGAGACGCGCCACCGTGCCGTTGCCGGCCGTGGCCGCCCGCAGCACGCCCGCGACGTGCACGAGGATGTCGTCACCCGCCGCGTGCCCGTACCGGTCGTTGATCGCCTTGAAGCCGTCGAGGTCGCACGCGAGGACGGCGATCCGGTCCACGGCGCCCGGCTGCGCGAGGGCCGCCTGCAGCACCTCCTGCAGCAGCGTGCGGTTCGCCAGGCCCGTGAGCGGGTCGTGCATCGCCCGGTGGGTGAGCATCTCGGCCTGCATCTTCGACTCCGTCGCGTCGCGGACCTGGACGACGAAGTGGTCCGCCCCACCGTCCGCGTCACGCACGAGGGCCGCGTCGAGCACGACCCACACGAGCTGCTCGTCCGCGCGTCGGCAGCGCATCTCGAGCGAGAAGCGCTGCTGCCCACCCCCGAGGAGCTTGTCCATCTCCATGCGCTGGGGTGCGCGGTCCTCGGGCGCGCTCAGCTCGTCGACCCGGTACCCGCGCAGCGCGGACGCGTGGGTGCCAAGCAGCTCGGCGAACGCGACGTTCGCCTCCGTGATCCGCCAGTCGAGGTCCACCAGCGCCATGCCGATGGGGGCGTTCTCCATCGCCACCTTGAACTGCGTCTCGCTGCGCGACAGCGCCACCTCGACGTCGTGGCGTGCCGTGATGTCGACGACCGTCGTGAGGACGGCCGTCTCGCCGCCGTCGTCAGCCGGCATCCTGCGGCTGGTCACCTGCACGACGGACGGCCGCGCACCCGACCCCGGCGGGACGAGCGTGACGACCGTCGTCCGCTCGTCGACCTCGGCGTCGTGGCGGCCGAGGACCAGTCCGGGACTCACCGCGAGCCCGCGGTCGTCCAGCAGGACGAGGGGCA
Source organism: Cellulomonas dongxiuzhuiae (assembly GCF_018623035.1). Classification (NCBI taxonomy): domain Bacteria; kingdom Bacillati; phylum Actinomycetota; class Actinomycetes; order Micrococcales; family Cellulomonadaceae; genus Cellulomonas; species Cellulomonas dongxiuzhuiae. The sequence goes on along the minus strand of NZ_CP076023.1, from coordinate 1,662,715 downwards.
TGCGCGCGACCGGCATCCCCACGACCGCGTCGCGCGTCACGCCGAGGATCTGGGCCGCGCGCTCGGACAGGTCCAGCACGACGCCGTCGCGGGACTGCACCACGACGCCCTCGCTGGTCACCTGCTGGAGCGCGTCGTACCGCCGGTGCAGCTGGCGCGCGACGCGCACGAGATCGGCGTTGCGGCGCGCCTGCGCGCGCTCGCGGCGCAGCAGGAGCAGCACCGTGCCGAGCGCGACGACCGCGACGACGGCGATGACGGTGGTGACGATGCTGTACGGGCCGACCGAACCTGCGTCCACGCCGCGCCGCTCAGTCGTCGTCGGCGGGGACGTGCCCGCCGTCGCTCTCCTCGTCGGCCTGCGGGGACGCCGCCGGCCCGGGCTCGCCTCGCAGCATCGCGAGCGTGGCCGGCAGGTCGTCGGGCTGCAGCAGCACCTCGCGCGCCTTGGAGCCCTCGGACGGCCCGACGATCTCGCGCGACTCGAGCAGGTCCATGAGCCGGCCCGCCTTGGCGAACCCGACGCGCAGCTTGCGCTGCAGCATCGAGGTCGAGCCGAACTGCGTCGTCACGACGAGCTCGGCGGCCTGGAGCAGCAGGTCGAGGTCGTCGCCGATGTCGTCGTCGACCTGCTTCTTGACGGCCTGGACCGCCACGTCCTCGCGGTAGATCGGCTTGAGCTGCGTCTTGACGTGCTCGACGACGGCGTGGATCTCCGACTCCGAGACCCACGCACCCTGGGTGCGCATGGGCTTGGCGGCACCCATCGGCAGGAACAGCGCGTCACCCTGCCCGATGAGCTTCTCGGCGCCGGGCTGGTCGAGCACGACGCGCGAGTCGGTCAGCGAGCTGGTCGCGAACGCGAGGCGCGACGGCACGTTGGCCTTGATCAGACCCGTGACGACGTCCACGGACGGGCGCTGCGTCGCCAGGACGAGGTGGATGCCGGCCGCACGCGCGAGCTGCGTGATGCGCTGGATCGAGGCCTCGACGTCGCGCGGCGCGACCATCATGAGGTCGGCGAGCTCGTCGACGATGACCAGGAGGTACGGGTAGGTCGCGATCTTGCGCTCCGACCCGGGCAGCGGCTTGACCTTGCCGACGCGGACCGCTGCGTTGAAGTCGTCGATGTGCTTGTACCCGAACATGGCGAGGTCGTCGTAGCGCGCCTCCATCTCCCGCACGACCCACTCGAGGGCCTCGGCAGCCTTCTTCGGGTTCGTGATGATCGGGGTGATGAGGTGCGGGATGCCCTCGTAGAGCGTGAGCTCGACCCGCTTGGGGTCGACGAGGATCATGCGGACCTCGTCGGGCGTCGAGCGCATGAGGATCGACACGATCATCGAGTTCACGAACGACGACTTGCCCGCGCCGGTCGCACCGGCCACGAGCAGGTGGGGCATCTTCGCGAGGTTGGCGACGACGTACCCGCCCTCGACGTCCTTGCCCACGCCGATGACCATGGGGTGCTCGCTGCGCTTGGCGGCCGACGAGCGCAGGACGTCGCCCAGCGCGACGGTCTCGCGGTCGGTGTTCGGGATCTCAATGCCGATGGCCGACTTGCCGGGGATCGGCGACAGGATGCGCACGTCGGCGCTCGCGACCGCGTACGCGATGTTCTTGCTCAGCGCGGTGACGCGCTCGACCTTGACGGCGGGGCCCAGCTCGACCTCGTACCGCGTGACGGTGGGGCCACGGGTGAAGCCCGTGACCTGCGCGTCGATCTCGAACTGGTCGAGCACGGACGTCAGCGACTCCACGACGCGGTCGTTGGCGGCCGAGCGCACCTTGTGCGGCGGCCCCTTCGCGAGGACGTCCTCCGTCGGCAGGATGTACACGACGTCGCCCTCGAGCATCGGCTGCTCGCCGCGCGGCACGCCGCTCGTGGGCGGGGCCGGCAGGTCGGCGTCGACGGCGGCCGTGGCGGCGCTCGAGGTCGCGGGCACCATGCGCCGCGTCGCGACCGCGTCGGCCGCGGCGGCAGCCGCGGCCTCCTCCTCCTCGCGCGCGACGACGGCGGCGCGCTCGAACGCCTCGTCCCCCACGTACTCGTCGAGGCGGCCGTCGTCGGGCGCCGCGGCCTCCTGCGCCCGACGGCGGCCCAGGAGCCGGCGCGTGGGCTTGGCCGGCGCCTCGGGGCGCGCGCTGTGGAGGGCCTCGATCACGAGGGGCTCGTCCGGCCCGTCGGCGAGCTCCTCGTGGTGGCCCGTGAGCCGGCGGTAGAGCCCTGCGAGCCGCGGACCGATCAGGTGCACGGGGGTCGCGGTGACCACCAGGACGCCGAAGAACGCGAGGATCCCGAGGAGCAGCCCCGCGACGACGGTCGTGAGCAGCGTGGCCAGCGGGGTGCCGACGCCGAAGCCGACGATGCCGCCGGCGGCACGCACCGCCACCATGTCCTGCGTGGACGGCAGGCCCTGCGCGAGGTGCACGATGCCGCAGACGGCGACCGTGATGGCCGTCAGGCCGATGCCGATGCGCGAGTTGGCCTGCACGCGGTCCGGGTGGCGCATGAGCCGGACCCCCAGGCCCAGCAGCACGACGGGCACCGCCACGCCGACCACGCCGAAGGTGCCGGCGACCACGTTGTGGATGACGTCACCCGCGGTGCCCGACAGGTCCCACCACTCCCGCGCGGCGACGACGACCGCGAGCCCCACGAGCGTCAGCGCGAGGCCGTCGCGACGGTGCGCGGGGTCGAGCTCGCGCGCCCCGGCGCCGACGTGGCGCGCGGTGCCACCGACGAGGTGGGCCGCCCCCATCCAGACGCCGCGCACGATCCGCAGCGGGAGCGCGGGCCGGGTCGGTGCCGCCGCCGGGCGGCCTGCGGGGCGGGTGCCGCCGCGCGCCGACGCGCCCTTCGGCGACCGCGGCGCACCCGAGGCACGCGTCGGACGCGCGGGGCCGGGGGTCGTACGGGTCGCCATGGTCCTCACGGTAGCGTCGCGACGGCCCGGGGCCCCGCTGGCGGGCGCCCGTGTCGCCCGTCAGGACGACCCGGGGCCGCGTCGGCGGCGGTGGCGATGGGCGTGCGGGCGGCCGGGGGTGAACCGTGTCGGTGGTGCGTGGCACGCTGCCCGCATGGCTCGAGCACCGAGCGCCGGGGACCGGCCCACGCACGCACCGGTGCCGGTCGACCGCGCCACGGTCCTGCGCCACCGCGTCCGCGTCCAGCAGCTCGACCGTCCCGCGGGATCCGTGACGGACCCCACCGACGCCGCCGTGCTCGACGCGGGCGTCCAGGACACCGGACCCGACGGTGCGCTGTGGGCGCTGGCCCTGCGTGGCGTCGCGGTGCACGCCGGCGACCGGCCCCCCTCGCTGGCGTACGCGTGGTCGGTGCGCGGTGCACCCCACGCCTACCGCCGCGACGACCTGCGCGACGTCGAGCGCGCGTTGCGCCCGTGGTCGGACGCCGACGCCGCCAAGCGCCTCTTCGACGCGGCGCGACCGCTGCGGGCCGCGGGCATCGCCCCGACGCAGGCCCTCGCCGCCACTGCCCGCGCGATGCACGCCGTCGTCGCGCACCCCCTCGTCAAGGGCGAGGTGTCCACCGCGCTCACCGCCGCCATGCCCGAGCCCTACCTGCGGGCGTGCCGGCCCTGCGGGACGACGCACGTCTACGAGCAGACGTTCCGCCTCGCGGCCCTGCACGCCGGGCTCGAGCTCGAGACGGGGACGTCGCCGCCGGTGCTACGGCGGATCCCCCGCTGGCCCTCCTCCCAGGTGGCGCGCACGGAGCCGGCCCCGCCGGGCGCGCCCCATGACCTCGTCCGTACGGCCCTGCACCTGCTCGGGCCGGCGGACCCGGCCCTCGTCGCCCGCCTCGTCGACGCCCCCGTCCGCGACGTCGCGGCACGCTGGCCGACGGACGTGGTCGACGTCGAGGTCGAGGGACGGACCGTTCAGGTCCTGGTCGACGACCTGGACGCGCTGCGGGCGTCGGCGTCGTCCTCGGCGGAACCGACCGTGCGGCTGCTCGGTCCGTACGACCTGTTCCTCCAGGCGCGCGACCGGGACCTGCTCGTGCCCGAGGCCGCGGCGCAGCGCACGCTGTGGCCCGTGCTGGGCCGCCCCGGCGCCGTGGTCGTCGACGGCGACCCCGTCGGCACCTGGCGGCCGCGGGCGCGCGCCGGCACCCTCGGCCTGGACGTCACCACCTGGGGACGCTGGAGCCGGGACGTCCGGGACCGCGTCGCCGAGCAGCACGAGCGCCTGGCGGCCTTCCGCGGTCTGCGGACACCGTGAGCGGGCTCAGGCCTCCACGACGACCGGGATGATCATGGGCCGGCGGCGCAGCTTGTGGGACGCCCAGCGGCCGACGACGCGGCGCATCACCTGCTGCAGCTGGTGGGTGTCGGTCGCACCGGCACGCACGGCCTCCTCGAGCGCCTCGGTGAGCACCGGCAGGATCTCGTCGAAGACGTTGTCCTGCTCCGCGACGCCCCGCGCGGTGATCTGCGGTCCCGCCAGCACCTTGCCGTCGCCGGACGACACCACCGCGAAGATGGAGACGAAACCCTCGTCGCCGAGGATCCGGCGGTCCTTGAGCTCCACCTCGGTGAGCTCGCCGACGCTCGACCCGTCGACGTACACGTACCCGCAGGGCACGGCCCCGACGATCTGCGCGCGTCCGTCGACCAGGTCGACGACGACGCCGTCCTCCGCGAGCACGACGCGGTCCGCCGGGACGCCCGACTTCACCGCGAGCGCGGCGTTGGCGACGAGGTGGCGCACCTCGCCGTGCACGGGCATGACGTTGCGCGGCCGCAGGATGTTGTAGCAGTACAGGAGCTCACCGGCGCTCGCGTGGCCGGAGACGTGCACCTTCGCGTTGCCCGAGTGCACGACGCGCGCGCCCAGGCGCATGAGCCCGTTGATGACGCGGAAGACGGCGTTCTCGTTGCCGGGGATCAGGCTCGAGGCGAGGATCACGGTGTCACCGGTGCCGACCGAGACCCGGTGGTCGCCGTTCGCGATCCGCGACAGGGCCGCCATCGGCTCGCCCTGCGACCCGGTGCACATGAGCACCACGCGGTCGTCGGGGAGCTTCTCGATCTGCTTGAGGTCGACGAGCAGGCCGTCGGGCACCCGCAGGTACCCGAGCTCGGACGCGATGCCCATGTTGCGCACCATCGAGCGGCCGACCAGCGCGACCTTGCGCTCGTTGGCGACGGCCGCGTCGATGACCTGCTGCACGCGGTGGACGTGCGACGCGAACGACGCCACGACGACGCGGCCCGTCGACTCCGCGAACACCTGGTCGAGCACCGGGCCGATCTCCCGCTCGGGCGTGACGAAGCCCGGGACCTCGGCGTTCGTGGAGTCGACCATGAACAGGTCGACGCCCCGCTCGCCGAGGCGGGCGAACGCGCGCAGGTCGGTGATGCGGCCGTCGAGCGGGAGCTGGTCCATCTTGAAGTCGCCCGTGTGCAGCACCGTGCCCGCGGGCGTGTGGACGGCCACCGCGAGCGCGTCGGGGATCGAGTGGTTGACGGCGACGAACTCGCACTCGAAGGGACCGAGCTGCTCGACCTGGCCCTCGCGCACCGTGAGGGTCAGGGGTGCGATCCGGTGCTCCTTGAGCTTCGCCTCGACGAAGGCGAGCGTCAGCTGCGAGCCGATCAGAGGGATGTCGCCGCGCAGGCGCAGCAGGTACGGCACGGCACCGATGTGGTCCTCGTGACCGTGCGTGAGGACGATCGCCTCGATGTCGTCCAGCCGGTCCCGGATGTAGTCGAAGTCCGGGAGGATCAGGTCGACGCCGGGCTGGTGGTCCTCCGGGAAGAGGACGCCGCAGTCGATGACCAGGAGCCGACCGGCGTGCTCGAGCACCGCCATGTTGCGCCCGACCTCGCCGAGCCCTCCGAGAGGAACGATCCGCAGGCCACCCTCCGGCAGCGGCGGCGGCAGGGTCAGGTCGGGGTGCGGGTGACTCATGGAGCTCCTGAGGGATCGGTGGGTGCCGACCGCAGCCTCACCCGCGGTCGGCGCCCGCGACGACGCCGAGCAGCCCGGCGGCGGCCAGACCGGCGCGCACGTCGGCCGCCTCGTCGTCGCTGAAGGGGATGAGGGGCAGCCGGGTCGCCCGGCTGCGCAGGACACCGAGCTCGACCAGCGCGGCCTTCGCGGCGGGCGCCTGGAAGCCGGCGCCGTTGAGCGCCGTCGCGACCGGGAGCAGCGAGCGGAAGACCTCGAGGGCACGGGCGGGGTCCCCGTCGCGCCAGGCGTCGAACAGGCGGGCGTACCCGACCGGGGCGGCCTGCGTCGCGACACCGACGAGCCCCACGGCACCGTGGGCGAGGAACGACAGGGCCAGCAGGTCGTCGCCGCTGTACCACGCCAGCCCCGTCCGGACGATGGCGTCGGCGGCGGCGACGGCGTCACCCGTCGCGTCCTTCATGGCGACGACGCGCTCGTGCGCGGCGAGACGGTCGATGGTGGCGGGCGCCAGCCGGACCACGGACCGCCCGGGGACGTCGTACAGCATGACCGGCAGGTCCGTGGCGTCCGCGACCGCCGTGACGTGCGCGACGATGCCGTCCTGGGACGGACGCGAGTAGTACGGCGTGACGACGAGCAGCCCGTGCGCCCCGGCCTCGGCAGCCTGCTCACCCATGCGGACGGCGTGCGCGGTGTCGTTCGAGCCGGCACCGGCGACGACGTACGCACGGTCACCGACGGCCTCGACAACGGCTGCGACGATCTCCGCCTTCTCCGGTGCGTGCGTGGTCGGCGCCTCGCCGGTGGTGCCGTTGAGCACCAGACCGTCGTGGCCGGCGTCGACGAGGTGCTTCGCGAGCCGCACCGTCGCCTCGAGGTCGACGGCGCCGTCCGGGGCCATCGGGGTGACCATGGCGGACAGCAGCGACCCGAACGGGTGGGTGGCAGAGGTCACGGCGGGCATGCGCACACGCTACCGCTCACCCGCCGGTGCGTGACACGGGATCCCACCGCTCGACCGGGCGCCTCGACCGGGGCTCAGCGCCGCCAGGACTCGAACCGGAACCGCGTCCCGGTGCGCGACACGAGCCACGGCGTGCCGTCGCCGCCGCCGGTCCTGCGCCACCCCGCGCCGACCACGGGCGCCCGCGTGTCACCGGGCGCGTCGAGGTCCACGACCGTGACCTCGAGCCGGTCGGCCCGGTCGATCGTCGCGGCGTACACCGCTCCCCCGCCGATCACCCAGACGTCCGGCGCGGCGGCCAGCGCCGCGTCGAGGTCGGTCACGACGGTCGCCCCCGGCGCGTCGTACGCCGGGTCGCGCGACAGCACGACGTTGCGCCGCCCGGGCAGCGGCCGGAACCGCTCGGGCAGCGACTCCCACGTGGCCCGCCCCATGACGACGGTGCCCCCGGCGGTCACCTCCCGGAAGTGCGCCATGTCCTCCGGGACGTGCCACGGGATGGTCCCGCCGTCGCCGATCACGCCCGCGGGCGTCTGCGCCCAGACCAGACCGATCACGCGTCAGACCGCCACGGGTGCGGCGATCGCCGGGTGGTGCCGGTACCCCTCGACCTCGACGTCGTCCCACGCGTAGTCGAACAGCGACGCCGCGCGTCGCAGCCGCAGCGTCGGGTACGGGTAGGGGTCGCGGCCGAGCTGCTCGCGCACCTGGTCGACGTGGTTGTCGTAGACGTGGCAGTCCCCGCCGGTCCACACGAGGTCCCCGACCTCGAGGCCCACCTGCTGGGCGATCATGTGGGTGAGCAGCGCGTACGACGCGATGTTGAACGGGACGCCGAGGAACAGGTCGGCCGAGCGCTGGTACACCTGGCACGAGAGGCGCCCGTCGGCGACGTAGAGCTGGAAGAACGCGTGGCACGGCACGAGGGCCATGCGGTCGAGCTCGGCGACGTTCCACGCCGAGACGACGTGCCGGCGCGAGTCGGGGTTCGCGCGCAGCTCCCCCAGGAGCCGCGCGAGCTGGTCGACGTGGCCACCGTCGGGTGTCGGCCAGGACCGCCACTGCACGCCGTACACCGGTCCGAGCTCACCGTCCGCGTCGGCCCACTCGTCCCAGATGTGGACGTTCCGCTCGACGAGGGAGGCGATGTTGGACTCCCCCCGCAGGAACCAGAAGAGCTCCTCGGCGACCCCGCGGAAGAACACGCGCTTGGTCGTGACCAGGGGGAAGCCGGCACGCAGGTCGTAGCGCAGCTGGTGCCCGAACAGCGAGCGTGTCCCCGTGCCGGTGCGGTCGGCCTTGGGCGTGCCCGTCGCCAGGACGAGACGCAGCAGATCCTCGTAGGGCGTCGGGACGTCGGTCGTGAGGTCGGTCGGTCGTGCTGCCGGCTCCGTCATGGCGACATCGTAGGCACCGCGCGAGGATGGTCCGCATGACCCGGTCGCTGCCGCCCACCGTCGCCGCCCACCTGCCCACGGGGCTGCTCGTGGGGGGCCGCTGGCGACCGGCGCGATCCGGTGCGACGTTCGAGGTGGAGGACCCCGCCACGCAGCGCACGATCTTCGAGGTCGCCGACGGTGCGGAGGACGACGCGCGTGACGCGCTCGACGCGGCGGTCGAGGCGTCCGACCCCTGGCGGCGCACGGCACCGCGCGTGCGTGCCGACCTGCTGCGTGCGGTGTTCGACACGCTGACCGCGCGGGCGGAGGACATCGCGGCGCTCGTGACCTTCGAGGGCGGCAAGCCGCTCGCCGAGTCGCGGGCCGAGGTCGCGTACGCGGCGCAGTACGTGCGCTGGTACGGCGAGCAGGCCGTGCGCGTCGACGGGCTCGCGCGCCGGGCGCCCGCGGGGACCCACCACCAGCTCGTCCTGCGGCGGCCGGTCGGCCCCGCGCTGCTCATCGCGCCGTGGAACTTCCCCATCGCGATGATCGCCCGCAAGGTCGCCCCGGCGCTCGCCGCGGGGTGCACGTGCGTCGTCAAGCCCGCGCAGCTGACGCCGCTGACGACGCTGTACGTCGCCGAGGTCATCCGGGCCGAGCTCGAGGACCGCGGCCTGCCGGCAGGCGTGGTCAACGTCGTGCCGTCGTCGTCGGCGCGCCGCGTCAGCGAGCCCCTGCTGGCGGACCCGCGGCTGCGCAAGCTGTCGTTCACCGGCTCGACGCAGGTCGGTGCGACGCTCCTGGCCGCGGCCGCACCGTCGATCCTGCGCACGTCGATGGAGCTGGGCGGCAACGCGCCGTTCCTGGTCTTCGCCGACGCGGACCTCGACGCCGCGGTCGAGGGCGCCGTGCAGGCCAAGATGCGCAACTCGGGGCAGACGTGCGTCGCCGCCAACCGCTTCCTCGTGCACGCCTCGGTCGCCGGCGAGTTCTCCCGGCGCCTCACCGCGGCGTTCGAGGACCTCGTCCTGGGCCACGGCGCCGACGACGGCGTGACGGTCGGCCCGCTCATCGAGCGCTCCGCCGTGGAGCGCGTCACCGAGGTCGTCGCGCAGGCCACCGACGGCGGCGCGCGCGTCCGCACGGGCGGTGGTGCACCGCGGCGCGAGGGGTACTTCTACCGGCCGACCGTGCTGACGCACGTGCCGCGCGACGCGCGCGTCGTGACCGAAGAGGTCTTCGGGCCCGTCGCCCCGGTCGTGACGTTCGAGGACGACGAGGACGCGCTGACGCTGGCCAACGGCACGCCGTTCGGCCTCGTCGCCTACGCGTACACGCGCGACGTCGGTCGGGCGATGCGCCTGGCGGAGGAGCTCGAGGCCGGGATGATCGGCATCAACCGCGGCTTGGTGTCCGACGCGAGCGCGCCCTTCGGGGGCGTCAAGTCCTCGGGTCTGGGCCGCGAGGGCGGGGAGGCGGGCCTCGAGGAGTACCTCGAGCCGGTGTACGTGGCGCTCTGAGCCGGCCGCGCGCCGCCCTGCGCACCCGACCGGACCACCGGCGCCGGTGTGCGAGGGTGGCCACGTGACGCCGCACGACCCCGCCACCGCCGCGCGACGGCAGGCGCTCTCGGTGTCGGTCGCGACCGGGCTGTACGGGGTGTCCTTCGGGGCGCTGTCGGTCGCGGCCGGACTGACCGTCCCCCAGACCGTGGCCCTGAGCCTGCTGATGTTCTCGGGCGGGTCGCAGTTCGCGTTCATCGGCGTGATCGGTGGCGGCGGCGCCTTCGGGGCGGCCGTCGCGTCGGCGACGCTGCTCGGCGCGCGCAACGGCCTGTACGGCGCGCAGCTCACGCCCCTGCTCGACCTGCCGTGGCGGTGGCGCCTGCCGGCCGCGCACCTGACGATCGACGAGTCGACGGCGGTCGCCACCGTGCAGCCCACGCGCGCGGCCGCGCGCACCGGGTTCTGGTGGACGGGACTGGGCGTCTTCGTGCTCTGGAACGTGTTCACCCTGCTCGGCGCCCTGGCCGGCGACCGGCTGGGCGACCCGCGCGCGTACGGGCTCGACGCGGCGGCCGGCGCCGCCTTCCTCGCGCTGGTCTGGCCCCGGCTCGCGGGGCGCACCGCGCAGGGCGTCGCCGCGGCGGCCGCCGTCGTGGCGCTGGGCACCACTCCCCTGCTCCCGGCGGGGGTGCCCGTGCTGCTCGCCGCCGTCGTGGCGGTCGTCGTCGGGCTCGTCACGACGGGACGTGCGACGACCGGGCGTACGACGACCGGGGCGTCGACATGACAGCGCTGTGGGGAGCCGTGCTGCTCGCGGGGCTCTCCTGCCTCGCCATCAAGCTCGCCGGGCACGTCCTGCCCGAGCACTGGCTCGCGCAGCCGCGCGTCGCCCGGGTCGCCGCACTGGTCACCGTGGCGCTGCTGTCCGCGCTGGTCGCGGTGCAGACCGCCACCAGCGGCAGCCAGGTCGTCGTCGACGCGCGCCTGCCCGCGCTGGCGGTCGCGGCCGTCGCGCTCGTGCTGCGAGCACCGTTCGTCGTGGTCGTCGTGCTCGCCGCCGCGACGGCCGCGGGGCTCCGGCTGCTCGGCATGCCCTGACGCCGCGGGTCCGGCGGGCGGGGCACAGGGTTAGGCTCACCGGGTGCTGCCCACCGCCGACGTCTCGGTCCGTCCCGCCGTCCCGGGTGACGAGACCCGGATCGCCGCCATCCAGCTCGCCGCCTGGCGGACGGCCCATGCCGACGTGCTGGGCGACGTCGTGCTCGACTCGCTGGACGAGCAGGCGTTCGTCACGCAGTGGAGCCAGGCCGTGTCGACCCCGCCCGGGCCCGGCTACCACGTCCTCGTCGCGTGCGACGGCCCACGGGTCGTCGGCGTCGCGTCGGTCGCGCCCGTCGCGCCGGCCGACCCGCTGCAGGCGCCGGGGGGCGTCGTCCTGGCTCTCGAGGTCGACCCGCCGGACCAGCGCGCGGGGCACGGCTCGCGCCTCCTCGCCGCGGCGGTCGACCTGCTGCGCGCCGACGGGGCCGACCAGGTGCAGACGTGGGTCGTCGAGGGTGACGAGGCCCGCGAGCACTTCCTGTCCGGCGCCGGCCTCGGCCCCGACGGGCGCACCCGTCGGCTCGCGACGGGTCCCGGACCCGACGACGAGGCGCACGTCGTGACCGAGCGCCGCTGGTACGCCGGCATCTGAGCCCGCGGGGGCCCGCGAGGCCCTCAGGGCAGGTCGCCGGGCGCGTCCTTGCCCCGGTGCAGGCGGCTGGCCGTGCGCAGCGCGGCCCGCGCACGCGCCCGGTCCCCCGCCGCGTCGTACGCGAACGCGAGGTGGTACCAGCTGCGCCACTCGCCGGGGTCCGCCTCGACGCGGTCCCGGTGAGGGCCGAACGCCGCCCGCGCCGCCGTCCGGTCGACCCGGCCGCTGGGCGAGCGCGGCAGGTCGTCCACCGGGAGCTCACCGGCGGCCGCCAGCTCGTCGGCCATGCGCTGCACGTCGAGCGCCAGGAGCCACTCGCGGGCGATGAGCGCGATCACCAGCAGCGGCGCGACGAGCAGGGCCGCACCGAGCACGATCCCCACCGTCGTCCCGGTCGCGACCAGCTGCACCGCGCGCAGCGCCACGAGCCAGACGTAGATCGCGAGCAGGGCCGTCAGTGCGACCGCCGCCACGAGGCCCGTCCGGCGGCGGGTGGACCGCGGCTCGCTCACGCGGGGAGCCCCAGCAGGTGCTCGAGGCCCACGGTGAGCCCGGGCCGGTCGACGACGCGCCGCACGGCGAGCAGCACGCCGGGCATGAAGCTCACGCGGTCGAACGAGTCGTGGCGGATGGTCAGCATCTCGCCGGTGTTGCCCAGCAGGATCTCCTCGTGCGCCACGAGGCCGCGCAGACGCACCGCGTGCACCCGCACCCCGTCGACGTCGGCGCCGCGCGCACCGTCCAGCGTCTGGGTGGTCGCGTCCGGCACGGCCCCGAGACCGGCGGCGGCACGTGCCGCGGCGATGCCCTGCGCCGTGTGCCGGGCCGTCCCGGACGGCGCGTCGACCTTGTCGGGGTGGTGCAGCTCGACCACCTCGGCCGACTCGAACCAGCGCGCCGCCTGACGTGCGAACGACATCGCCAGCACGGCACCGAGCGCGAAGTTCGGGGCGACCACGACGCCGACACCCGGTGCGCGCAGCAGGTGGTCGTGCACGCGTCCGAGCGACGCGTCGTCCCAGCCTGTCGTGCCGACGACGGCGTGCACGCCGGCGTCGACGAGCACGTGCACGTTCTGCTCGGTCACGGACGGCACGGTGAAGTCCACCGCCACCTGCGCCCCGGCGTCGGTCACCGACCGCAGGTCGTCACCCGCGTCGAGCGCCGCGACGAGCTCGAGGCCGTCGGCCTCCTGCACGGCTCGCACGGTGGTCGTCCCCATGCGACCTGACGCTCCCAGCACGGCCACGCGGATCGGTTCGCTCACGGAACGCCACCCTAGCCGCCGTGCGGGGAAGGTCGTGCCCGGCCCGGCCCGGACGCTCAGCGCCGCGCGGAGCCGATCCGCGCCGCGAGGTGCTCGGCGAGCCTGCGCAGGTCGGCCGGCGGCAGGCCGCTGAACCGCTCGACCTCGCGAGGCGGGTAGCCGGCGTCGACGAACCACTCGATCGCGGCGACGGTGGCGTGCGGGTCGACGGGCCCGCTGCCGACCGACTCGCGGACGAACGTGCTGAACCGCACGGCCGACAGGTACTGCGCGGGCGACATCCCCAGCAGGTGGCTGCACCAGCGGTGCAGCTCCCCCAGGCTCGTCCCGACGGACCGGGCGACGTCGAGCTGGCGGACCAGGCCACGGTGCTCGTCGACGAACCGCAGCGCGTCCTCGAGGTGGTCCAGGTCGGCGCCCGTCCGGCGCGGCCGCGCGGCGAGGCCGTCGAGCACGGCGGCCATGGCGTCCTCGTCGTCCCCGGCGTCCAGCAGGGCGCCCGCGTGCGCGGCGACCTGCGGGCTCAGCACCGCGTCGAGGGGTAGCCAGGTGTCGGCCACGGGTCGGGCCTCGCGCAGGCGCGCGAGCCCCAGCGGGTGCAGCTGCACACCCAGCCGCGCGACGGGCCCCGTCTGCTCGGCCACCAGGGCGTGCGTCCACGCCCCGCGCACGCCGTCGCAGTCCGGGCCTGCGGCTCCCGTGAGCGGGTCGACCAGCAGGCCACCCGTGCCGCGCACCAGCTGCAGCAGGCCACGGCCGTCGGGCAGCAGCACCTCGGTGTGCTGCCGCCCGCCGTCGTGACGCGCGACCCACGCGTGCTCGGCGATGCCCTGCAGCGCGGCGGGCACGGGAAGGCGACGGTAGGAGTCCACTGCGACGGTCATGTCTCATCATGCCGCCGACGGGGCCCGCGCGGGGCCCCGTCGGCGCCGGGGCGTCAGTCCCCGAAGGGCCCGACGCGCACGACGCTGCGCGGCGCGGACGCCAGCTCCCCCGCGAGGTCCTGGACCTCGCGCGCGGTCACCGCCCGGATCCGCGCGAGCGACTCGTCGATGTCGAGCAGCTCACCGTGCACGAGCTCGGCCTTGCCGAGCCGGCTCATGCGCGAACCGGTGTCCTCCATGCCGAGCACCAGACCGCCGCACAGCTGACCGATGCTGCGGGCGAGCTCCGCCTCACCCATCGGCTCCTGCGCCATGCGCTCGAGCTCGACCACCATGAGGGCCGTGACCTCGTCCACCCTGGCCGGCGTGCACCCCGCGTAGAGGCCGAACATCCCGGTCTCGGCGTGCCCGCTCGCGAACGAGTACGTCGAGTACGCCAGACCGCGCTTCTCACGGATCTCCTGGAACAGGCGCGAGGACATGCCGCCGCCGAGGGCGGCGTTGAGGACCGAGAGCACGAAGCGACGCTCGTCGGTGGCGTTCAGGCAGGTGCCGCCAACGATGACGTTGGCCTGCTCGGTGGGACGCCGGACGGTGAGCTCGACGCCCTCCGCCGTCGCACCGCGGGCGCCACCCGCGCGCCGCGACGCGGGCACGGCCGCCGGCGGGAGGTCCCAGCCGCCGTCCGTCAGCGCGGCCGCCACCTGGGCGCACAGCGCGTCGTGGTCGACGCCGCCCGCGGCGGTGACGACGAGCGTCTCCGGGCGGTAGTGCTGCCGGTAGTGCTCCCACACGGCGTCGCGGGGCACGGACCGGATCGCCTGCGGCGTGCCGCCGATCGGCCGGCCCAGCGGGGTGTCGCCGAACACGGCGGTCGCGAACTGCTCGTGCGCGACGTCCGACGGGTCGTCGTCGTTCATCGCGAGCTCTTCGAGGATGACGCCGCGCTCGGTCTCGAGCTCGTCGGCGTCGAGCCGTGCGGACGTCACCATGTCGGCGATGACGTCGACGGCCATGGGCACGTCGGTGTCGAGCACCCGCGCGTAGTAGCAGGTGTGCTCCTTGCCGGTCGCGGCGTTCGCCTCGCCGCCGACGGCGTCGAAGGCCTCCGCGATGTCCATCGCGGAGCGCCGCGCGGTGCCCTTGAACAGCAGGTGCTCGAGGAAGTGCGTCGAGCCGAAGTGGCCCGACGTCTCGTCCCGCGAGCCCACGCCGACCCACGCCCCGACGGTGGCGGAGCGCAGGCCGGGCATGTGCTCGGTCAGGACCCGGACGCCCCCGGGCAGGACGGTGCGCCGCACGGCGGCACCACCGTCCTGCCCGACGACGAGGTCCGCACCCGGTGAGCCGGGTGCGACGAGCGGGAGGATCTGCGGCACGTCAGGCGTCGGTGGTCGCCGGCTCGGCGGCCTGCTCGCCCTCGGTCTGCACCTCGTCGAGCACCGCGTGCAGCGACAGCTTGCCGCGCGGGTCGATCTCGCCGATCTCGACCTGGACCTTCTGGCCGATCGCCAGGACGTCCTCGACGTTCTCGACGCGCTTGCCGCCGACGAGCTTGCGGATCTGCGAGATGTGCAGCAGACCGTCCTTGCCCGGCGAGAGCGAGATGAACGCGCCGAACGTCGTCGTCTTGACCACGGTGCCGACGAAGCGCTCGCCGATCTCGGGCATGTGCGGGTTCGCGATCGCGTTGATCGCGGCCCGCGCGGCCTCCGCCGACGGTCCGTCGGTGGCGCCGATGTAGACCGTGCCGTCGTCCTCGATGGAGATGTCGGCGCCGGTCTCCTCCTGGATCTGGTTGATCATCTTGCCCTTCGGGCCGATGACCTCGCCGATCTTGTCGACCGGCACCTTCACCGAGATGACGCGCGGTGCGAACGGGCTCATCTCGTCCGGGACGTCGATGGCCTCGGCGATGACGTCGAGGATCGCCAGGCGAGCCTCCTTCGCCTGCATCAGCGCACCGGCCAGGACCGACGCCGGGATGCCGTCGAGCTTGGTGTCGAGCTGGATCGCGGTGACGAACTCCCGCGTGCCGGCGACCTTGAAGTCCATGTCGCCGAAGGCGTCCTCGGCCCCGAGGATGTCGGTGAGCGCCGCGTAGCGGGTCTCACCGTCGACCGTGTCGGACACGAGGCCCATCGCGATGCCCGCGACGGGCGCGCGCAGCGGGACACCGGCGTTGAGCAGCGACAGCGTCGCGGCGCAGACCGAGCCCATGGACGTCGAGCCGTTGGAGCCCAGCGCCTCCGAGACCTGGCGGATCGCGTAGGGGAAGTCCTCACGCGCCGGCAGGACCGGGACGATGGCCCGCTCGGCGAGCGCGCCGTGACCGATCTCACGGCGCTTCGGCGAGCCGACGCGGCCCGTCTCGCCCGTGGAGAACGGCGGGAAGTTGTAGTGGTGCATGTACCGCTTGCGCGTCTCCGGGGAGAGCGAGTCGATCTGCTGCTCCATGCGGAGCATGTTCAGCGTCGTGACGCCCAGGATCTGCGTCTCGCCGCGCTCGAACAGCGCCGAGCCGTGCGTGCGGGGCAGCACCTCGACCTCGGCCGACAGCGTGCGGATGTCGCGCAGGCCGCGGCCGTCGATGCGGAAGCCGTCGGTGAGGATCCGCTGGCGGATGAGCGCCTTCTGCACGGACCGGTACGCGCCGGAGATCTCCTTCTCGCGACCCTCGAACTGGCCGGCGAGCTCGCCCTGGACCTCGGCCTTGATCTCGTCGAGACGGGCCTCGCGCTGCTGCTTGTCGGCGATCGTCAGCGCGTCGGACAGGCGCGCCGTGGCGGCCTGCTCGACGGCGGCGAGCGCGTCGGGCTGGTAGTCGGGGAACGTCGGGAAGACCCGGGTCTCCTTGGCGTTCGAGGCGGCGAGCTGCTGCTGCGCCTCGACGAGCGCACGGATGAACGGCTTGGCCGCCTCGATGCCCTGCGTGACGATCTCCTCGGTCGGCGCGGTGCCGCCGCCGCCGTGGATGAGGTTCCACGCACCCTCGGGGGCGTCCGCCTCGATCATCGCGATCGCGACGTCGTCACCCACGACGCGACCCGCGACGACGATGTCGAACGTCGAGCGCTCGCGCTCGGAGTAGCGCGGGAAGGCGACCCACTGGCCGTCGACGAGCGCGAGGCGCGTCGCGGCGATCGGGCCGGAGAACGGCAGACCGGACAGCTGGGTCGACATCGACGCGGCGTTGATCGCCAGGACGTCGTACGAGTCGTCCGGGTTGATCGACAGGACGGTGACGACGACCTGGACCTCGTTGCGCAGTCCCTTGACGAACAGGGGGCGCAGCGGGCGGTCGATCAGGCGGCAGGCCAGGATCGCCTCGGTCGAGGGACGGCCCTCGCGGCGGAAGAACGAGCCGGGGATCTTGCCGGCGGCGTACTGCCGCTCCTCGACGTCGACCGTCAGGGGGAAGAAGTCGAAGCCCTCGCGCGGGTGCTTGCCGGCCGTCGTGGCCGACAGGAGCATGGTGTCGTCGTCGAGGTACGCGACGGCTGCGCCGGCGGCCTGCTTGGCCAGCCGGCCGGTCTCGAAGCGGACGGTGCGGGTGCCGAAGCGACCGTTGTCGATCGTGGCCTCGGCGAACTGGATCTCGGGACCCTCCACGGGTGCCCTCCTTGTTCTCGAAGGCGCCGCCCTGCCCCCGGGCGGTCTTCGACCGTGGTTCCCGGACACAGGTTCCGGGAGCCACTACCGAGGACCGGACGAGCGGGGTCGGCGCGGTGGTTGAGCTGGTCGTGCAGGTGGTGCGGGTGGTGCGATCCCGTGCCGGCCCGGACCGTCTCGGTCCGGGCCCGACGCAGGACCAGCCCGGACCGACACGGTCCGGGCTGGTGCGGGTCGGTCAGCGACGCAGGCCGAGGCGCTCGATGAGCGCGCGGTAGCGGTTGATGTCGACCTTCTGCAGGTAGCCGAGCAGCCGGCGACGGCGCCCGACGAGCAGGAGCAGCCCACGGCGGCTGTGGTGGTCGTGCTTGTGAGCCTTGAGGTGCTCGGTGAGGTCCTTGATGCGCTGCGTGAGAACGGCGATCTGGACCTCGGGCGAGCCCGTGTCACCCTCGTGGGTGGCGTACTCGGTCATGATGGACTGCTTGACGGCAAGGTCGAGCGGCACGGTGCTCCTCAGGTTCTCGTTGCGCGGTGCGCCGGGGCATGTCCACCCGGGCTCTCTCGGTCCGCGGCCGGTCGTACGGCGTGCACAAGCCTACCAGTGCCGCCGGTCACCTCGTCACGCGGGCGACGGGGGCCCCGCCGTGGCGACGCCGAGCTCCCGCCCGACGTCCTGCACGTCGACCGCCATCTGGTGGAGCAGCCCGGCGACGGACGTGAAGCGCAGCGTCGGGCGCAGCCGCGCGACGAGCTCGAGCACGACCTCCTCGTCGTACAGGTCGAGGTCGGTCCGGCCCAGCACGTACGCCTCCACCCGTCGCTCACGCCCGTCGAAGGTGGGGTTGGTGCCGATCGACACGGCCGCCGGCAGCACGCGGTCCTGCTCGGCGACGGACGTGCCGTCGGGCCGCCGCTCGCCGCGCCGCAGCCAGCCCGCGTACACGCCGTCGGCCGGCACCATGCCGGTCGTCTCCCCCAGGTTCGCCGTCGGGTACCCGAGCTCACGCCCGCGGGCGTCGCCGTGCACGACGACACCCCGTACCCGGTGGTACCGGCCGAGCACGTCGGCCGCAGCCCGCACGTCCCCCACCGCGAGGAGCTCGCGCACCCACGTCGATGACCAGCGGCGGTGCGCCGGCACGTCGTCCGGGACGCCGCCGGGGCGCACGTCCTCGATGACCTCGACCTCGAAGCCGTACCTCTCCCCCAGCTCGCGCATGGTCGACAGGTCGCCGGAGTTCTGCCAGCCGAACCGCACGTCCCGCCCCACCACGACGGTCCGGGCGCGCAGCGCTCCTACCAGGTACCGCTCGACGAACTCCTGCGGGGTCTGCCGGGCGAAGTCCAGGGTGTAGGTCACCAGGAGCAGGGCGTCGAGGCCCGTCGCCGCCAGCATCTCGGTCCGGTCGGCGTCACCGAGCAGCCGCGGCGGCGCCTCCTCGGGGCGGTGCACCTGCGCCGGGTGCGGCGTGAACGTCACCGCCACGGCGTGCGCGCCCGCGGCCCGCGCGTCCTCGACCATGCGCGTCAGCACCGCGACGTGCCCCCGGTGGACGCCGTCGAAGTTGCCGAGCGTCACGACGGACGGCCCCCACCCCGTCGGCACCTGCGACACGTCGGTCCAGACCTGCACACCCGCTCCTGTCCCCGTGGGCCCGCCCGTCGCGGGGCCCGGCGGACAAGCCTGCCACGCCGCGGGCGGCGGCACGCCCGCCGCCCGCTCCCGGGACCCTCGCGGTCCCGGGAGCGGGCGGCCTGCGTCATCTCCCCGAGCGCGGCGTCAGGCGCGCACCGTCGGTCGCCACCTTCCCGCCGGGGTTCGTGAAGACCGCGCGGTACTGCGTGCCGTGGGCGAGCGGCGTCACCAGGACCCGCAGCGTCGTGCTGCGGGCGAAGGGCACGGTGATCCACTTCCCCGAGCCCCAGCGCACCTGCCAGCTCACCGTCGGCTCCGGGTACCCCGACGCCGCCGCGGAGAAGGTCACGAACGTGCCCGTGCGCCCCGACGCGTCGACGGGGTGCTTCACGACCACCGGGGCCTGCGGCGCGACGAGCAGCCGCGCCGTGGCGGTCGTCACCGAGCCGGACGCGTTGGTGAACACCGCGCGGTACTGCGCCCCGGCCCTCGCCGCGGTGCCGACGACCTCGAGCGTGGTCGCCGTCGCACCCGGCACGTCACGCCACGTCGCACCGTCCCGCACCTGCCACTGCACCTGCGGCGCGGGTACGCCCGACGCCGCGGTCGTGAACGTGGCCGTCGCACCGAGCGCGACCGTCACGTCGACGGGCTGCGTGGTGACCACGGGTGCGACCGCCGTCGGCGCACCGTCCTGCTGGTCCGCCGCGAACGACGCGACCCACGACAGCGAGGAGTTCCAGTTGATCGTGATCTCGTTCGACGCCCACGAGCTGATCTCGTCGAGGTAGCACATGGCCGGCGCGCAGCCGTCCGCGAGCGTGGCCTGCATGGTCGGGTCCCACGTGCCGCGCATCGAGTTGGGTCCACCCGCGAGCGAGCCCGGGGGCGGGTGCGGCAGCGACGGGTCGAGCTGCGCCGCGAACCAGCGCGAGTGCTGGTTCTGCGACGACACCGTGCCCCACCCGGTCACGTAGGACTGGTTGAGCGCGTTGCGCCCGAACAGGTAGTCCAGGCCCTCGAGGGTGCCGCGCAGGTACTGCTCGTCACCGGTCAGGTCGTACGCCGTGGCGACCACCACGAGGATGTTCGTCACCGACGAGTTGGAGCCCCAGTCGTAGTTGCCGCCCGACGGCGAGTACACCGACCCCCAGGGCTGCTGCGCCTGCGCCGCCAGGTACGCGTCGGCACCGGCGACGACGGACGCGCGCACGGCGTCGCGGTCCGGCAGCGCGTTCGGCACCGTCGCGAGCGTCAGGCGCCCGAGGGCCGCCGTCCCGCCCCAGTGGAACCCGCCGGGCCCGAACACGTCGCCCGTGTGGTGCGGGCTGGCCGTGACGTCCGCCGCGTACCGGTCCTCACCGGTCGTGACGTACAGCTCGGCCGCAGCCCAGTAGAACTCGTCCGTGACGTCGGAGTCGTCGTAGGGACCGCCCCCGTCGCTGCCCGCGGCGGCCGGCGCGTACACGTCGGGGTGCGCGAGCGCGGCCTCGTACGTGCTGCGGGCGGTCTCGAGCAGGGTGGCCGAGAACTCCTCGTCGTAGTCGGCGAAGAGGCGGGCCCCCTGCGCGGCGACGGCCGCGAGGTTGAGCGTCGCCGCGGTCGAGGGCCGGTGCAGCGAGCGCACCTGCGGGTCGTCGGCCGGTGCGAGCGGCAGACCCGTCCACCCCTCGTCGTGGATCTTGTGGTGCACCATGCCGGCGTACTCGCCGGACGGCGCGACCATCTTGAGCATCCACTCCAGCTCCCAGCGCGCCTCGTCGAGCACGTCGGGCACGCCGTTGCCCCGCTCGGGGAGGTTCAGCGTGCTGTCGTCGAGCGCGCCGGCGCTCGCGCCGGCCGCCGTCAGCGTGCGCTCGTACGTCGAGAGCAGCTGGGCGACGGCGATGCCGCCGTTGACGACGTACTTGCCGTGGTCACCCGCGTCGTACCAGCCGCCGGTGACGTCGAGCGTGTAGTCGCACGTCCAGCCGTCGTAGTAGTCGCGCGGGCCGATGCACGGCACGTCGGTGTCGCCCTGGTTGGGCGCGACCCCCACGTGGCCCGCCTCGCGGGCGTACTCCTCGCCGACGATCGAGGCCTCGATGTCGATGCCCGAGCGCGCGAGGTAGAAGTAGTTCAGCGCGTCGTAGCGCAGCTGGCCGTAGAGGTCCTCGGCGATCGCGAACGGGTGGCTCGTCTCGCCGTCGGCGACGAGCGTGAGGCCCGTGCCGGTGGTCTCGACCTCCGAGAAGTCGATGACGTGCACGTCCTGGCCGGACGACGCGTCCGCCCCGACGGGCTCCGACTCGCCCTGCGCGAGCTCGTCGCCGTCGGCGTCGAGCAGCTGCCACTGCACGGCCTGCGTCGCGTCGGTCACGAGCGTCGCGCGCTTGGGGCCGAGCGGCAGGTAGCCCACCTGGTTGACGCGCACCCGCGGGCCGGTGTCCGGCTCGTACGGCGGCGGCGGCGTGGCGGACGTGGTCAACGAGACCCCCGAGAGGCAGAAGGTGTACGCGGCGGACTTGCCGAGGTGGATCGCGACCTGACCGGGCGCGTCACCGTCCGCGGGGAAGGCGAGCCCCGCGGTGAACGGGTACGACAGCGTCGTCTGCTCGACGCCCAGCGGCGCTGCCGACTGCTCCAGGACCATGCGGTAGTCGCCGCCACCCTCGCCGACGATCACGCGCACGGGTGTCGCCGGGTCGGTGCGACCGGTCAGGGTCAGGACGTAGTTCTGGCCCTCCTCGATCGGCAGACCGGTGAAGGACAGGCCGGCGTCCCACGGGTTGGCGTTGCCGCCGGGCACCTCGACGCACATCTCGCCGTCGGCGAAGCTCGGCTCACCGGTGCCGTACAGGTCCCACGGGCCCAGGCCCTCGGCGAACGACGTGTGCGGGAGCAGCTCGCTCTCGCTGCTCAGCGAGACGTCGTCGAGGCAGAAGGTCCACGCCTCGTCGGTGAACCCGCCGAGCTGGAAGGCGATCTGCCCTTCCGGCGACTCGTCCGTCGCGGTCGCGGGGTAGGACGCGGTGGCGGTGAAGGTCTCCTCGACCGTCGCGGCCTGCGACGTCAGCGCGGGCGTCGTGTCCAGCACGGTCCCGTAGGGCGCACCGTTCTGGCCCACGAGCGCGCGGATCGTGACGTCGGTCGTCGCGCTCGCCGTGTAGGCGAACGTGTAGGTGGCGCCCTCCTCGACGGCCACGCCGTTCAGGACGACGCCGACCCCGTACTGGGCCGAGTCTGCAGGGACGTCGACGCACAGCGCACCGCTGCTCGTGTCGATGTCGCCGTCGGTGCCGTACGCGATCCACGCGCCGGGTCCGTCGTCGAAGCCGTCGTCGACCGCGACGGCAGGCAGCAGCCCGACCGCCGCGAGCACGCCCGCGCTGGTGATCGCCGTCGCCGCGCGCAGCGCGCGACGCGTCCTTCGAGAAACCACGTCGTCTCCCCGTGTGTAGGGAGCGCTCCCAGGACCTCGGCGTCCCGGGCTCGCTCGTCGTGCGAGCGTCAGGCTAGGTGCGAAGCGGACGAACCGGAAGCCCGCGGGCGGCGCCGGCCACGGGTCGAATCGTTTCGTAGCGCACTGACCAGCGCTCACGCGGGAGCGAAGACCACCGTGGGTCGCATGTGCGGTCCCCGCCGCTCGACGATCGCCACGAGCGTCCCGTCGGGTGCCAGCGCGGCGATCGGCCCGGCGTGCTCGTCGGCCGGGTCGACGCCCTGGCCGTAGGACAGCGCACGGGCCTCGGCCTCGGTCAGCTCCCGGGCCGGCAGCACAGCGCGCGCCGCGTCGGCCAGGGGCAGCACCTTCACGGCCACGTCCTCGGGGGTCGCCGCCAGCTCGTCGAGCGTGCGCGCCTGCTCGAGCCCGAAACCACCGACCCGCGTGCGTCGCAGCGCCGTGAGATGACCGCCGACGCCCAGCACGGTCCCGAGGTCACGTGCGAGGGCGCGGACGTACGTCCCCGACGAGCAGGTGACCTCCACGTCCACGTCGAGGACCGCGGCACCGTCGTCCTGCGCGGCGCGCACGTCCCGGACGGCGAACCGCGCGACGTGCACCGGCCGCGCCGCGAGCTCGACCTCCTCGCCGGCCCGTACGAGCGCGTAGGCGCGCCGACCGTCGACCTTGATCGCCGAGACCGAGCTCGGCACCTGCAGGAGGTCGCCCGTCAGCGCCGCCACCTGCACGTCGAGGTCCGCACGCGTCACGTGCGCCGCATCCGCGCGCGCGACGACCTCGCCCTCCGCGTCGTCCGTCGTGGTGGTGACGCCCAGCCGCACGGTGGCGGCGTAGTCCTTGTCCGCACCCGTCACGTACGTCAGCAGCCGGGTGGCACGGCCGACACCGATGACGAGGACCCCCGTCGCCATCGGGTCGAGCGTCCCGGCGTGCCCCACCTTGCGGGTCGACGCGAGGCGGCGGACGCGTGCGACGACGTCATGGCTCGTCCAGCCGGCCGGCTTGTCGACGACCAGGACGCCGTCGTCGGCGGTCGGGCGCCGCGGTCCCGCCGGCGCACGGCCACGCTCCCCGCGTGCAGCGGTCACGGGCGAAGCCGTGGCGTCGTCGGGCGGTGCGGGCGTGCGGTCGGCATGGTCGGCAGGTTACCAACGGATCCCCAGGTCGCCGCCGCCGGGGACCGCGGGCGCCGCGGCGCCGGCCGGTGTCCGGGGACGACGAGGCCCCGTGCTGCGACCTGGGTCGCGGCACGGGGCCTCGTCACGTCCGGTGCTGCACGTGCAGCGCCGGGCTCAGTCCTCGGTGCCGTCCTCGTCGGGCCGACGGTACGGGTCGGCCTCGCCGGCGTACCGGGCGCCCGCCGCCAGACGCGCCACCTCGGCGTCGCGGCGCGCAGCCTCGGAGAGCGCGTCCTCGAGGTGCGCCGCCGTCTCGGGGACGGCGTCGAGGTGGAACGCGAGGGTCGGCGTCAGGCGGATGCCCGTCTGCTTGCCGACCTCGGACCGGATCAGCCCCTTGGCGCTCTCGAGCGCCTTGGCGGACCCCTCCCGCGACTCCGCGTCGCCGAGCACCGTGTAGTACACGTCCGCGTGCTGCAGGTCGCCGGTGACGCGGACGTCCGTCACGGTGACGAACCCCAGCCGCGGGTCCTTGACCTTCGTGTCGATCATCTGCGCGACGACCTGCTGGACCCGCTCCGCCAGCTTCCGGGCCCGCCCTGAGTCGGCCATGGTCCTGCCTTCCTTCCAGCCCTGCACCCACCGGGGGCGCGGGGGTCTGACGACTGACGGGGGTGGCCGCAGGGAGCGGCGCGTCGGGCCGTGGGCCCGTCGCGCCGCTCCCCGAGGCCGCCCGGGGGTGAGCCGAACGACTCACCCCCGGGCAACGGAACTCACTTCCGCGGCTTCTCCCGCATCTCGAACGTCTCGATGACGTCCTCGACCTGCAGGTCGTTGTACGACCCGAGGCCGATACCGCACTCGAAGCCCTCGCGGACCTCGGTCGCGTCGTCCTTGAACCGCTTGAGGGACTCGATCGTGAGGTTGTCCGCGACGAGCTTGCCCTTGCGGAGCACGCGCGCCTTGGTGTTCCTGCGGATCTCGCCCGAGCGCACGATCGACCCGGCGATGTTGCCGAACTTGGAGGAGCGGAAGACCTCGCGCACCTCGGCGGAACCGAGCTGCACCTCCTCGTACTCCGGCTTGAGCATGCCCTTGAGGGCCGCCTCGACGTCGTCGATCGCCTGGTAGATGACCGAGTAGAAGCGCACGTCGACGCCCTCACGGTCGGCCAGCTCCTCGACACGCGGCGCCAGCTTCACGTTGAAGCCGATGATGATCGCGTTGTCGACGGTCGCCAGGTTGACGTCGTTCTGCGTGATCGCACCGACACCGCGGTGGATGACGCGCAGCTCGACCTCGTCGCCGACGTCGATCTTGAGCAGCGCGTCCTCGAGCGCCTCGACGGCACCCGACACGTCGCCCTTGAGGACGAGGTTGAGCGTCTCGACCTTGCCCTGCTGCAGCGCCTGCGTGAAGTCCTCGAGGCTGATGCGCTTGCGGCGCTTGGCCAGGAGGGCGGCACGCTCGGCCGACTCGCGCTTCTCGGCGATCTGCCGAGCGGTGCGCTCGTCGGGCGCGACCAGGAACGTGTCGCCGGCGCGAGGCACCGAGGACAGCCCGAGGACCTGCACCGGACGTGCCGGGCCGGCCTCGGTCACGGTCTCGCCATGCTCGTCGAGCATGGCGCGCACGCGGCCGTGGGCCGTGCCCGCGACGATCGCGTCACCGACGTGCAGCGTGCCGGACTGGACCAGCACCGTCGCGACGGCACCGCGGCCCTTGTCGAGGTTGGCCTCGATCGCGACGCCGCGCGCGTCCTTGTCCGGGTTGGCACGCATGTCGAGGGCGGCGTCCGCGGTGAGCAGGACCGCCTCGAGCAGCTCGTCGATCCCCATGCGCTGCTTGGCGGAGACGTCGACGAACATCGTGTCGCCGCCGTACTCCTCGGCCACGAGGTTGTACTCGGTGAGCTGCTGGCGGATCTTGTCGGGGTTGGCCCCCTCCTTGTCCACCTTGTTGACCGCGACGACGATCGGCACGTTGGCCGACTGCGCGTGGTTGAGCGCCTCGATCGTCTGGGGCATCACGCCGTCGTCCGCCGCGACCACGAGGATCGCGATGTCGGTGACCTGCGCACCACGGGCACGCATGGCGGTGAACGCCTCGTGGCCCGGGGTGTCGATGAACGTGATCGCCCGGTCGACGCCCTCGTGCTCGGTGCGCACCTGGTAGGCACCGATGTGCTGGGTGATGCCACCGGCCTCGCCCGCGACGACGTCCGTGGACCGGATGGCGTCGAGGAGCTTGGTCTTGCCGTGGTCGACGTGACCCATGACGGTGACGACGGGGGGACGCGCGACGAGGTCGTCGTCGCCCTCCGCCTCGAGCTCGGCGTCCAGGTCGATGTCGAAGGCCCCGAGCAGCTCGCGGTCCTCCTCCTCGGCCGAGACCATCTCGATGATGTAGCCCAGCTCGGTCGCGAGCGTGCCGAACGTGTCCTCGTCGAGCGACTGCGTCGCCGTGGCCATCTCACCGAGGTGGAACAGCACGGTCACGAGCGACGCGGGGTTCGCGTCGATCTTGTCGGCGAAGTCGTTGAGCGACGAGCCGTGACGCAGGCGGACGACCGTCTTGCCGTTGCCGCGCGGGACGGACACGCCGCCCAGCGACGGCGCCTGCATCTGCTCGAACTCCTGGCGCTTGGCACGCTTCGACTTCCGTCCGCGGACGGGCCGACCACCGGCGCGACCGAACGCACCCTGCGTCGAGCCGCGACCGGCACCGCCGGGACGACCGCCACCGCCGGGACGACCGGCGAAACCGCCACCGCCCGCACCGGGACCTGTGCCGCCACCGGGACGACCGGCACCGCCGCCGGCGTAGCCGCCGCGACCTGCACCGCCGCCACGACCGGCCGGAGCCGGACGCTCGCCGGGACGACCCACACCGCTCTGCGTACGACCGGGCATCATGCCCGGGTTGGGGCGCGGCCCACCGGGGCGCGGCCCACCGGGACGCGGCCCACCGGGACGCTCACCGGCACCGGCCGCGGCCGCGGGGGCGCTCTCGGCGGGACGACGGTCACCCGGGCGGGGCATGCCCTGGGACGGGGCGAACGGGTTGTTGCCCGGACGCGGACCACCGGCACGCGACCCGCCGGGGCGCTCGCCCTGACGGGGCATGCCCTGCGCGGGTGCGAACGGGTTGTTGCCCGGACGCGCCGCGGGACGCGGCGCACCGGGACGGGCGCCGCCGCCACCCTGGCCACCGGCCTGGGGCGGACGCGGGGCGCCGGGACGCGCGGCCGGAGCGGCCGGCGCGGGACGCCCGGCGGGAGCCGGAGCCTGCGGCGCCGGAGCCTGCGCGGCCGGAGGCTGGGGCGCCGGGGCCGCGGGGGCCTGCGCGGCCGGAGCCTGCGGGGCCGGAGCCTGCGGCGCCGGGGCCTGCGGTGCAGGTGCCTGCGGCGCAGGTGCCTGCGGCGCGGCAGCGCGAGCCGGAGCGCCCGGAGCGGGCGCGGCGGGCCGCGTCGCTGCCGGTGCGGCCGGGGCACCGGACGGTGCCGGGGCCTTCGGTGCGGCGGGGCGCGCAGGTGCGGCGGGCCGGCTGCTGCCGGAACCGCCGACGGGATAGGTGTCGCGCAGCTTGCGCACGACGGGGGGCTCGATCGTCGATGACGCCGAGCGGACGAACTCTCCGAGCTCGTTGAGCTTGGTCATGATGGTCTTGCTGTCGACCCCGAGCTCCTTCGCGAGCTCGTAGACGCGGACCTTGGCCACATCTCTCCTGTCCTGGTCCGCCCTGGACAGGGTCGGACCGTCGTTAGTGCTGGGTACTCATCGCTGGGTACTCATCGGTGCGTGCTCATCGGGTCGCCATCGGCTTCCAACCCGCTTCCCTGTCGACGGTCGGTACCGGAGTGGGCTCCGGCACCGTGGTGCTGTGCTGTGGCTGGACCTGCGCGGCGAGCCGCGTCACGGCGCGCTCCACGACCTCGGTCCCCAGGGGGCCCGTGTGCCGCAGCGCCCGTCCGAACGCCCGCCGTCGTACGGCGAGCTCGAGGCAACGCTGGTCGGGGTGCAGCCACGCACCCCGGCCCGGCATCCGGCGGCGCTCGTCCACGACGAGTGCGGTCTCACCCGCACCGACGTCCGACAGCACCACCCTCAGCAAGGCCGACCTGAGGCCGGTCGCACGGCACCCCACGCACGTGCGGACGGGACCCGGTTCGAGCACCGGAGGCGCGGGATCGGGGTTCCGCCTGCTCGGCGAGGAGAGCCGGGCAGCCGGCCCAGCCTCCGAGAGTCTACCGTGCCGACTCACCGGACGTGACCGGACGCCCCCGGACCGGCGTCGTCCGCGCCGCGCGCCGGCGTCGCGTGGCTCGCCCCGGCGGCCTGCTCGGCGTCCGAGCGGATGTCGATGCGCCAGCCCGTGAGCTTGGCGGCGAGGCGGGCGTTCTGCCCCTCCTTGCCGATGGCGAGCGACAGCTGGTAGTCCGGCACGACGACCCGGGCGGCCCGGGCGACCGGGTCGACGATCGTCACGTCGAGCACGCGGGCGGGCGACAGCGCGTGGGCGATCATCTCGGCCGGGTCGTCCGAGTGGTCGACGATGTCGATCTTCTCGCCGTGCAGCTCGGCCATCACGGCGCGCACGCGTCCGCCCATGGGGCCGATGCACGCGCCCTTGGCGTTGACGCCGGCGACGTTGGCCCGCACGGCCATCTTGGTGCGGTGCCCCGCCTCGCGCGCCATGGCGGTGATGTCCACGGTCCCGTCGGCGATCTCGGGCACCTCGAGCGCGAACAGCTTGCGCACGAGGTTCGGGTGGGTGCGCGACAGCGTGATCTGGGGGCCGCGCTGACCGCGCGCGACGTCGAGCACGAACGCCCGCAGGCGCTCGCCGTGCACGTAGCGCTCGCCGGGCACCTGCTCGTGCGCGGGCAGCACCGCCTCGACGCCCCCGACGTCCACGAGCACCGTGCGCGGGTCGCGCCCCTGCTGGATGACCCCGCCGAGCACCTCCCCCGCCTTGCTGCGGAACGTGCCGAGCACCTGGTCGTCCTCGGCGTCGCGCAGCCGCTGCACGATGACCTGCCGCGCGGTGGCCGTCGCGATGCGGCCGAAGCCGTCCGGGGTGTCGTCGTACTCCGGCATCTCGGGGGCGGGCGCCGGCGGCACGGCCGCCACCGCCGGGGCGTCCGGCCCGTCCTGCGCCGCCGCGTCGTCCTTCGCCTCGTCCGGCCCGGCACCCTCGGGAGCCGCCGGCTCGGGAGCGGGGTCGCGCGCCCACACCGTCACGTGACCCGTGCGACGGTCCACCTCGACCCGGGCGCGCGCCTGCGCGCCCGGCGTCCGGTGGTAGGCCGAGAGCAGCGCCTGCTCGATGGCCTCGACCAGCACGTCGAGGCTGATCTCCCGCTCGCGCTCGATGAGTCGCAGCGCCTGCATGTCGATGTCCACGTCAGCCCCTCCCTGCCCCGTCCCGGGGGCCGGCGTCGTCGGCCTCGTCGTCGCGTACCGCGGCGAGGTCCACCTGCACACGTGCGTCCCGCACGTCGTCCCACGCCAACGTCACCGGCTCGCCCTCGACCGGCCGACGGCCCTTGCCCGGCGCGGTGACGGGCACCACGACCAGGTCCGGCGCGTCGCCGTCCCCCACCTGCTCCAGGCGGCCCGTCAGGGCGCCGCCGTCGACCCGACGCACCACGACCGTGCGTCCTCGTGCCCGCCGCCAGTGCCGCGCCGCGGTCAGCGGGCGCTCCGCACCGGGGCTGCCCACCTCCAGCGTGTAGGCGCTCGGCAGCACGTCGGCCGCGTCCAGCGCGTCCGAGACGGCTCGTGTGACGTCACCGACACGGTCCAGGTCGAGGGTGCCGTGGTCGTCCTCGCCGAGGTCGACGGTGACGCGCACGACGGTGCTGCGACCGCTCCCTGCGACCTCGAGACCGTCGAGCAGGAGACCGGCACCCGTCACGGCGGCTTCCACGACCTCCCGCACGCGTGGTGCGGTAGCTGGCGCGCCCATGACCTGGCCTCCTGTCGACTCTCCTGCACGATGGGGCGCAGGCGGCGACCCTGTGACGTTGTCCCACCAGCGTAACGACTCCCGGCACCTGCGTCCGACGTGCGCAGCGCGCGCGGGCGGTCGTGGCAGGATCGCGCCCGATGCTCCGTCACCGTTCCTCGCCCTGCCGCCCCCGTCCCGCGCGACCGGCTGCGCGGCTGCCATGCGCCGTCGCGGTGCTCGTCGCCGGCGCGCTCGTGCTCGCGGGGTGCGGCGTGCGGCTCGAGACGCCGCCGCCCGTGGAGCCGTCGCCGGACGCGACCGAGCAGGTCCGGGGCCGTACGGTCGACGACGCGCTCGGGCTGGCCGACGCGGCGACGGCCGTCGTGGCGTCCGGCGTGGACGAGCCGGTGCGCGTCGTCCTCGACGACGTGGCGGCGTTCTCGGCGCGGCACGCCGAGGAGCTCGGGGGCGTGTACGACTCCGGCCTGCCCGACCCGACGCCGACACCGTCGCCCACGACGAGCGCCCCGGTCGTGACCGACGTCACCGAACTGCTCGACGAGCTCGCGGCGGACGCGGCACGCGCGACCCAGGACGCCGACCTGGTGCCGGACCCCGACCTGGCGCGGCTCGTCGCCTCGGTCGCGGTCGCGCGGGACGCGCTCGCCGACCGTCTCGCGGCGGTCGCGGACCTGCCGCGGCCCGCACCCGCGGCTGACCCCGCCGCGGCCGGCGACGCGTCGGGCGACGCCGCCCCGAGCGCGGGCGCGTCCCCGGCGGACGCGAGCCCGACGGACGACGGCGACCCGACCGCAGGGTCGCCCGCCGCGGCGGCGCTGGCGCTCGCCCACGACGAGGCCGCGTGGACCTTCACGGTCCTCGCGGCACGCAGCAGCGACGCGACGCGCACGACGATGCTCGAGGCCGCCGCGCGGCACCGCACCGCGTCCGACGCGTGGGCGCGGGCCGCCGGCGTCGTCGGCCGGCCGGCCGACCCGCGACGCACCGCCTACGCGCTGCCGGCGGGTCTCGACGACCCGGCGGTCCTCGCGGCGCTGCCCCGGACGCTCGAGCAGTCGGTGGCCGACGCGAGCGCGGGTGCCGTCGCGCAGGCGCCGGCCGGCGAGCGTCTCGACGCGGTCGCCTCGCTGCGGGCCGCGACCGCCGCGGCCGTCGCGTGGGGTGCCGCTCCCGTCCCGTTCCCCGGGATGCCGGAGCTCGGGACGGCCCCGGTCCGCTGAACCTGCCGGCTCGCGCCGACCGGGGCGGACCCGGACCGTCGGGTCAGCCCGCGACCAGCTCGTCGACGAGCTCGGCCACGCGGTCGGCGGCGGTCGCCACCGGTACCTGCTCGGGCTGTCCACCGACGCGCGGACGCACCTCGACGACCCCGTCGGCGAGCCCCCGACCCACGACGACGACGAGCGGGACCCCGAGCAGCTCGGCGTCCGCGAACTTCACGCCCGGTGACGCCTTGGGACGGTCGTCGTAGAGCACCTCGACGCCGCGCGCCGAGAGCGTGGTGGCCAGTGCCTCGGCCGTCTCGAAGACGGCCGCGTCCTTGCCCGCCGCGACGACGTGGACGTGCGCCGGCGCGACCTCGGCGGGCCACGCCAGCCCGCGGTCGTCGTGGTTCGCCTCGGCGAGCACCGCGAGCACGCGGGTGATCCCGATGCCGTAGGAACCCATGGTGACGACCCGTGCCTTGCCGTTCTGGTCGAGCACCGTCAGGCCGAGCGCCTGCGCGTACTTGCGGCCGAGCTGGAAGATGTGGCCGATCTCGATGCCCCGCGCGAGCTCGAGCGGGCCGGAGCCGTCGGGCGCGGGGTCTCCCGCGCGCACCTCCGCGGCCTCGACCGTCCCGTCCGCCGTGAAGTCGCGTCCCGCCACGAGGTCGAACACGTGCCGACCGGGCTCGTTCGCCCCCGTGATCCACCGGGTGCCGGGCACCACGCGCGGGTCCAGGAGATACCGCAGGGCGACACGCTCGCCGCCCTCCGCGACCGGGACGTTGGGGCCCAGTGCTGCAGGCCCGATGTACCCGCGCACGAGCTCCGGGTGCGCGGCGAGGTCGGCGTCGTTCGCAGGCTCGACCTCGGCGGGCGCGACGGCCGCCTCGAGACGCTTGAGGTCCACCTCGCGGTCTCCCGGCAGCCCGACGACCACGAGCTCGCGCTCGCCGGTCGGCTGCACGAGGGCGAGCACGACGTTCTTGAGCGTGTCCGCGGCGGTCCAGGCGCGGTCGGCACGGGGCAGCCGCTCGTTCGCGAGCGCGACGAGCGACTCGATGGTGGGGGTGTCGGGGGTGTCCTCCACGTGGGCCGCCGGGGCGTCGGCCCAGTCCAGCGCGTCCGGGACGACGGTCGTGACCGCCTCGACGTTCGCGGCGTACCCGCCCGGCGAGCGCACGAACGTGTCCTCGCCGATCGGCGTCGGCGCGAGGAACTCCTCCGACCGCGAGCCCCCCATGGCGCCGGACGTGGCGGCCACGATCACGTGCTCGAGCCCGAGCCGGTCGAAGATCCGCTGGTACGCGCCACGCTGCGCCTCGTACGACGCCGAGAGACCCTCGTCGTCGAGGTCGAACGAGTAGGCGTCCTTCATGACGAACTCGCGCCCGCGGATCAGACCCGCACGCGGCCGCGCCTCGTCGCGGTACTTCGTCTGGATCTGGTACAGCGCGACGGGCAGGTCCTTGTACGACGAGTACAGGTCCTTGACCAGCAGCGTGAACATCTCCTCGTGCGTCGGGGCCAGGAGGTAGTCGCCGCCCTTGCGGTCCTTGAGGCGGAAGATGTTCGGTCCGTACTCGGCCCAGCGGCCCGTCGCCTCGTACGGCTCCTTGGGGAGCAGCGCCGGGAAGTGCACCTCCTGCGCGCCGATCGCCGCCATCTCGTCGCGGACGACCTGCTCGACCTTCGCCAGGACGCGCAGGCCGAGCGGCAGCCACGTGTAGATGCCGGGAGCGGCACGGCGGATGTACCCCGCGCGCACGAGCAGCCGGTGGCTGGCGACCTCGGCGTCGGCGGGGTCCTCGCGCAGGGTGCGGACGAACAGCGTGGACATGCGCAGGAGCATGCGACGAGCCTAGTGCGCCCGGCGCCCCGCCCCGACACGCATCGCCCTGCCCGCCTGTCGCCCGTGGGCCGTCGGTGCGAGGATGCGGACGTGCCGGAGCTGCCCGAGGTCGAGGCGCTCGCGCAGTTCCTGCGCGGGCGGACGGTCGGTCGCACGGTGACCCGCGTCGAGGTCGCCGCCATCAGCGCCCTCAAGACGTTCCGGCCGGCGCCCACCGCACTGCGCGGCGGGACCGTGACCGACGTGGCGCGGCACGGCAAGTGGCTCGACATGGTCGTCGACTCCCCCGCCGACGGCACGCTGCACCTCGTGTGGCACCTGTCCCGCGCCGGCTGGGTCCGCTGGTACGACACCCTTCCGGAGCGCCCGGCCAGGCCCGGGAAGTCACCCATCGCGCTGCGGGTCGGCTTCGACGACGGCGCGGGCTTCGACCTGACGGAGGCGGGGACGCGCAAGCGGCTCGCGGTCCACGTCGTGGCCGACCCCGCCGACGTCCCGCCGATCGCCTCGCTCGGCGTCGAGCCGCTCTCGGACGCCTTCACCCCGGAGCGCCTGGGCGAGCTGCTCGCCGCGCGCAACCAGCAGGTCAAGGGCCTGCTGCGCGACCAGGGCACCATCGCGGGCATCGGCAACGCGTACTCCGACGAGATCCTGCTCGTCGCCCGGACCAGCCCGTTCGCCCCGACGCGGTCGTACGACGAGGCCCGCACCCGCACGCTGCACGCCGCGATCAGGGACGTGCTCACCGAGGCCGTGATGACGGCCGGCGGGCGGCCCGCCGCCGAGCTCAAGGACGCCAAGCGGCGCGGCATGCGGGTGCACGGGCGCACCGGGGAGCCGTGCCCGGGATGGGACGGCACCCCCTGCGGGGACACCGTGCACGAGGTGTCGTTCGCCGACTCCTCGCTGCAGTACTGCCCCACGTGCCAGACGGGCGGCAAGCCGCTGGCCGACCGGCGCATGTCACGCCTGCTGCGCTGAGCGAACCGCTGGGGGCCACCTCGTTATCCTGCGGGCATGCGCAGCTCCCGCCCCGTCCGTGACCGCGCGCTGCCGCGGCGCTTCGCCGTCGTGAGCGGGATCACCGCGTCGCTCATGGTCGGCGGCCTCGCGCTGCTGACCGCTGGTCAGGGCGTCGCGGCGTGGACCCTGATGATGGCGGGCATCGGCGCGCAGGTCACGGCGCAGCTGAGCCGGCGGCACGTCGACGGGCGTCGCGTCGGGTCGCGCGGCGGTGCGGCCGCCGTCCTGGCCGCGCTGCTCGGGCTGCTCGCGGCCGGTGGCCTCGCCGCGCAGGGCGTGGCCCTCGCCGCGCCGTGGCTCGCGGTGCTCGTGGCCATGGTCACGGGCGTCGCGACCGGGTACCTGCTGCGGTGGTGGCAGCTGCGCCCGACGGACCGCCCGGCCTGACGGGCGAGGGCCGCGCGCTCCTCGGGGTCGGTCAGAACAGGACGGTCGCGTACGCGCCGACCTCGCGGAACCCGACGGCCTCGTAGGCGCGCACGGCGCGCGTGTTGTACCCGTTGACGTAGAGCGAGACGACCGGGGCGATCTCCGCGCGCGTCGCCTGCGCCACCGCCGCCATGCCGCTCTCCGAGAGCCGCTCGCCGCGCCGTTCGGGGTCCACCCACACTCCCTGCACCTGGGCCACGCCGCCCGCCACGGCGGGGACCTCGGCCTTGAACACGACGCGGGGCCGCCGCAGGCCGCCGACGCGGTCGACGAGCACGAACGAGCGTCCGTCCTCGACGAGGCGACGCACCCGGAGCTCGTAGGGACCGCCGGGACCGCTCGCCGGGGAGTACCCGACCTCCTCGGTGAACATCCGGACGCACGCCGGCAGGACGATGTCGTACTCGTCGGGTCGCGACCTGCGCACGCGCGCGTCCGGCGTCACCAGCGGGTCGGTGTCCAGCACCATCGACGGCTGGTGCGAGCGCACCTCACGCTCGACGGGCCAGGCGCCGCGCAGCCGCGACCACAGCCCGAGCACGGCGTCGGCCGGTCCCACGATGGACGAGCACCTGCGCCCGCGGGCGCGGCCCAGCTCCGCGAAGGCGGACAGCGCGCGGGACGTCACGTCCGCGTCGAGCCCCCCGACCACGGGCACGAGGTTGGCGCCCACCCAGCAGACGGCGAGCAGGACGTCGTCCTCGGCGTACCCCCAGAGCTCGCCGCCCGCGCGGCGCACGCCTCCTGAGGCCGCCTGCTCGAGCCGGCTCGCGGCGAGCACCGAACCGACGGCGTCCGTGGCGCACACGCCGAGGGCGGCCGGGACGTCGGCGTCGCCCAGCACGAGCGCGCCGGTCCGCCCCGAGAGCGTCGCCGGCGGCACCATGGGCTGATTGTGCCCCACGTCACACCGCTCTGTCGCACGGACGGAGTCGCCTGCCGTCGACCTCACCCTCGACGCTCAGCCGACGCTGACGACGGGAGCGCCCTCACCCGTCTCGACGGGATCCATGGTCTCGGCGAGCCGCATGGCCTCCTCGATGAGCGTCTCGACGATCATCGACTCGGGCACGGTCTTGATGACCTGGCCCTTGACGAAGATCTGCCCCTTGCCGTTGCCCGACGCCACGCCGAGGTCCGCCTCGCGGGCCTCGCCGGGGCCGTTGACGACGCATCCCATCACGGCGACGCGCAGCGGCACCTCCATGCCCTCGAGGCCGGCGGTGACCTTCTCGGCGAGCGTGTACACGTCCACCTGGGCACGGCCGCAGGAGGGGCACGAGACGATCTCGAGCTTGCGGGGCCGCAGGTTGAGCGCCTGCAGGATCTGGATGCCCACCTTCACCTCCTCGACGGGAGGGGCGGACAGCGAGACCCGGATCGTGTCGCCGATGCCCTTGCTCAGCAGCGCGCCGAACGCCGTCGCGGACTTGATCGTGCCCTGGAACGCGGGCCCCGCCTCGGTCACGCCGAGGTGCAGGGGCCAGTCGCCGCGCTCGGCGAGCAGCTCGTACGCCCGCACCATCACCACGGGGTCGTTGTGCTTGACGCTGATCTTGAAGTCGCGGAAGCCGTGCTCCTCGAACAGCGACGCCTCCCACACGGCGGACTCGACGAGCGCCTCCGGCGTGGCCTTGCCGTACTTGGCGAGCAGCCGCGGGTCGAGCGACCCGGCGTTGACGCCGATCCGGATGGACACGCCCGCGTCGGTGGCGGCCCGCGCGATCTCCCGCACCTGGTCGTCGAACTTGCGGATGTTGCCGGGGTTGACGCGGACCGCGGCGCAGCCGGCGTCGATGGCCGCGAAGACGTACTTCGGCTGGAAGTGGATGTCGGCGATGACCGGGATCTGCGACTTGCGCGCGATCGTGGGCAGCGCGTCGGCGTCGTCCTGGGTCGGCACCGCGACGCGCACGATGTCGCACCCGGAGGCCGTCAGCTCGGCGATCTGCTGCAGGGTCCGGTTGATGTCGGTCGTCGGCGTGGTCGTCATCGACTGCACCGAGACGGGGGCGTCGCCGCCCACCTCGACCTTGCCGACGCGGATCTTCCGGGACGCACGCCGCGGGGCCAGCACAGGGACGGGCGCCTGCGGCATGCCGAGGCTGATCGGGGTGCTCACCGTCCCATCATCCCACCCCGGCGCCGTGCGCACGGCGGGTCGGGCCCCCGCGGGTGCGCATGCTCACGGAGCCGTCACCGGACGTCCACGTGCGGGGGCCGAGCCCGGCCGGTCGTCAACCGATCCGGACCGGGTCGACGATGTCGACGTAGACCAGCAGCAGGCCGACGCCGCCGAGCACGACGAACACCGTGTACGCGAGCGGCACCAGGAGCGCCGAGTCCGCGGGGCGCGGGCGTGCCATCCCCCGCACGCGAGCGAGCTGACGACGCGCCCCTTCCCACAGGGCCGTCACGACGTGGCCGCCGTCCAGCGGGGGCAGCGGCAGCAGGTTGAAGACGAAGAGGGCGAGGTTGAGCATGGCGAGCGTCGAGAGCAGCCCGGCGGCCCGGACCCCGACGGTCTCCCCCTCCATCGAGGCGATCTCGCCGGCGAAGCGCCCGACGCCCACGGGTCCGACGATCGAGGTCTGGTCGCGCTCGCCGCCGGAGACCGTCGTGGACACCAGGTCGGCCACCCGCGCCGGCAGGGTCACGACGACCTTGGCGGTCTGCCACGTCGCGGACGCCGCGACCGAGACCGCCTTGCCGACGGACTGCCGCTGGATCTCCATCGCGGGACCGACCCCGAGGAACCCGACCTCGCGCGTGAGGACCTCGCCGGTGTCGTCGGTGACGGCCATGCCGTCGGCGTCGGTCACGGGCCGCTCGGCGACGACAGGCGTGACCGCGAGCTCCACCTGCCGGCCGTCGCGCTCGACGACGAGCGGCACGGTGCGGTCGCCGCTCTCGCGGATCATGCCGCTGACCTGCGGCCACGAGGTCACCTCGACGCCGTCGTAGGAGACGAGACGGTCGCCGGGGCGCAGGCCGGCGGCCGCAGCGGGTGCCGCCGGGTCGTCGGCGCCGCACGTGGTCCCGGCGGGCGCGTCGACGGCCACGATGCACTCCGAGACGCTCGCGACGGTCGTGCCCGCGACGGGCACGCCGATGCCGACGTACGCGACGACCAGCAGCACCACGGCGATGACCAGGTTCATCACGGGGCCGCCGAGCATGACGACGAGCTTCTTCGGCGTGGACAGCCGGTAGAAGGCGCGGTGGTCCTCCCCCGGGCGGATCTCCTCGGCACTGGCCGCGCGTGCGTCGGCAGCCAGACGCTGCCACCACCCGCGCGGTCGGCCGGCCCCGACGGCCTCGTCGGTGGGGTACATGCCGATGAGGCGGACGTACCCGCCCAGCGGCAGCGCCTTGATCCCGTACTCGGTCTCGCCCCTGGTGCGCGACCAGAGCGTGGGGCCGAACCCGACCATGTACTGGCTCACGCGCACGCCGAAGCGCTTGGCCGGCACCATGTGGCCGACCTCGTGCAGCGCGATCGACCCGAGCAGGACCACGACGAAGACGAGCACCCCGACGAGGGTCTCCACGACACCACCTCCCGCGGGGCCGGACGGCCCCCTGATCGCGGACAGGGTACGTCCGCGCCGTCCCATCATCCGCCCGGTGCCGGGCGCGACCGAAACGACGTCCCCCGGCCGGCGCAGCCCTCAGCGCTGCCGACGGGCCCGGGACGCGACCCGGACGAGCACCACGACGAGCAGCGCGAGGACGAACATCGCCGAGCTGATGACGTTGGCCTGCGGCGGGATGCCGCGCGTGGCCGACACGTAGACGAACTTGGGGAACGTCTCGAAGCCGCCCGAGGTGAAGTTCGTGACGATGAAGTCGTCGAAGCTCAGGCTGAACGCCAGCAGCGCCGCGGCACCGATGCCGGGCAGCAGGAGCGGGAACGTCACGCGCCAGAACGTCTGCCACGGGCTCGCGTACAGGTCGGCCGCCGCCTGCTCGAGCGCGGGGTCCAGCGTCGCCACGCGCGCCTTGACGGCGACGACGACGAAGCTGAGGCAGAACATCACGTGCGCGACGACCACCGTGCCGAAGCCCAGCGGCACCCGCAGGGACAGGAACTGCGACACCAGCGCGGCGCCGAGGACGACCTCCGGCGTGGTCATCGGCAGCAGGACGAGCAGGTTGACGGCCCCGCGGCCGCGGAACCGCGCACGCACGAGCGCGACGGCCAGCAGCGTGCCCAGCGCCGTGGCGACCAGCGTCGCGAGCAGACCGACCTGGAGCGACCCGACGAGCGCCGAGCACACGTGCGGCGCGCCGCACGGGTTGCGCCACGCGTCGAGCGTGAAGCCGCGCCACACGAGGTTGGTCTTGCCGCCGTCGTTGAACGAGAACAGGACGGTGTAGGCGATCGGCACGAGCAGGAAGACGAAGCCGAGCGCGGCGAACGCCGGGACGACGGCGGTGCCGGGACGCACCCGGCTCACACGAGCTCCTCGGTGCCCGCGCGCCGCACGTACAGCGACACCAGGGCCAGGATGGCGACCATGAGCACGACCGAGAGCACGGCGGCGGTCGGGTAGTCGACGGTGCGGAAGAACCGCTGGTCGATCACCTGCCCGACCATGGTCGTCGTGGTGTTGTTGCCCAGGAGCGAGGCGTTGACGTAGTCACCCACCGCCGGGATGAACGTCAGCAGGGTCCCGGCCACCACGCCGGGCATCGACAGCGGCAGCGTCACGGTGCGGAAGGTCGTCAGGGGCGTCGCGTACAGGTCCGTGCCCGCCTCCAGCAGCCGGGGGTCGAGCCGCTCGAGGGACGCGAACAGCGGCAGCACCATGAACGGCAGGAACGAGTACGTCAGGCCGATGACCACGGCCGCGGGCGCCGCCGACAGCCTGCCGTCGGGCGGGAGCACGTGCAGCCAGCGGAGCGCCCCCACCACCTCGCCCTGGTCGGCCAGGATCTGCTTCCACGCGACGGTCCGCAGGATGAAGCTCGTGAAGAACGGCGCCACGACGAGCACGACCAGCAGGCCCTGCAGGCCGGGGCGGCCCCGCGCACGCACGGCGATGAGGTAGGCCATCGGGTAGCCCACGAGCAGCGCCGCCACCGTCGCGACCGCCGCGAACCCGAACGAGCGCGCGAGCTGCGGCCAGAACTGCGCGAGCGCCTCGGGGTAGTTCTGCCAGCGCAGGGCGGGCGTGTACTCGCCCAGCTCGCCGCCGGGCACGCGCGCGTAGAACGACGTCGCGAGCAGCACGCCCACCGGCAGGACGAAGAACACCACGAGGTACAGCACGCCGGGCGCGAGCAGCCGGCGCGCCCCCCGCCGCGCGCCGGGCACCTGCGGCGACGCCGCGTCCGTGCCCACCGGGTCCGGCCGGCCGAGCGCCGCGACGACGCTCACGGCTCGTCGTCCAGCCCGAGCGTCCCCGCACCGACCTCCTGGTGACCGTCGAGCGCGAACGTGTGCGGCACGTCCCACGCGAGCCGGACACGGCTGCCCGGCGCGTGGACCGACCCGCCGCCGAGGTTCTGCGCGAAGACGCCGAACGTGCCGAGCCCCTCGACCCGGACCTGGTACTGCGTGCTGACACCGGCGAACGACGTGTCCACGACCGTGCCGGGGCCGAGCTGGTTGTCGCCACCGTGGACGTCGTCCCCGGCGCCGACCAGCCGTACCTTCTCCGGCCGCACGCCCACCAGCACGTGCCGGGCGCCCGGCGCGCTGCGCCGCGCGGGGACCCGCACCCGGGCGCCCCCGACGTCCACGGCGAGGGTCCGGCCACCGTCGAGCGTCTCGACGACCGTGCCCGGCACCAGGTTGGACTGACCGAGGAAGTTCGCGACGAACGCGGTCCGCGGGTGCTCGTAGAGGTCGGCCGGGTCGCCCAGCTGCTCGATCCGGCCGTGGTTCATGACCGCGACGGTGTCGGCCATCGTCATGGCCTCCTCCTGGTCGTGCGTGACGTGCACGAACGTGATGCCGACCTCGGCCTGGATCGCCTTGAGCTCCACCTGCATCTGGCGGCGCAACCGGAGGTCGAGCGCCCCCAGCGGCTCGTCCAGGAGCAGCAGCGCGGGCCGGTTCACGACCGCGCGGGCCAGCGCGACCCGCTGCTGCTGCCCGCCGGACAGCTGGGAGGGGCGCCGTCGGGCGAGGTGGGCGAGCTCGACGAGCTCGAGTGCCTCCAGCGCACGCGCGCGCACGTCCCGCGCGCGCCGCCGCCGCAGGCCGAACGCGACGTTCTCCAGCACGCTGAGGTGGGGGAACAGCGCGTACGACTGGAACACCGTGTTGACGGGCCGGCGGTGCGCCGGCGCGTCGGTCACGTCGCGTCCCGCGAGGCGCACGGTGCCCGCCGACGGCCGCTCCAGCCCGGCGACCATGCGCAGGGTCGTCGTCTTGCCGCAGCCCGACGGGCCCAGCAGCGCGAAGAACGTGCCGGCCGGCACCGTCAGCGACAGCTCGTCGACCGCCACGACGTCGCCGAAGCGCTTGGTCACGGACGCGAGCTCGAGCGCCGCGCCACCCTCGTCGGCCGCCGCCGCGCCCGGCTCGGCGGCGGCCGCCCGGGTCCCGACGGTGGTCACGCTCTCACGCGCCGATCGCTGCGAGGAACTGCCCGTTGTAGCGCTCCTCCTCGGCAGGCGTCAGCGTCCGGAAGACGTGCACCTGGGACAGGATCTCCTCGGTCGGGAAGATGAGGGGGTTCTCGGCGAGCTCGGGGTCCGTCCGCGCCATGGCCTCCTGGGCGCCCTGCACCGGGGTGATGTAGTTGACCCACGCGGCGACCTCCGCGGCGACCTCGGGCCGGTAGTAGTAGTCGAAGAGGTCCTCCGCCTCGGCCTTGTTGCGCGACGCCTTCGGCACCATGAGGTTGTCGCTCCAGAGCATGCCGCCGGCCTCGGGGATCGCGAACGCGAACCGGTCGCCGTACTCGTAGTTGAGGGACGTGATGTCCC
Source organism: Cellulomonas dongxiuzhuiae (assembly GCF_018623035.1). Classification (NCBI taxonomy): domain Bacteria; kingdom Bacillati; phylum Actinomycetota; class Actinomycetes; order Micrococcales; family Cellulomonadaceae; genus Cellulomonas; species Cellulomonas dongxiuzhuiae. Next base: position 1,621,839 of record NZ_CP076023.1, on the reverse strand, counting down.
CCGACCACGCGAAGCACGCCACGACGTCGCCCGATGCGAGGTCCTGGAGGTAGGAGTTGCCGCGCACCTGACGGATCTGCCCGTCGTCGAGGTGGCGCTGCACGACGTCGAGCGCGTCGAACCAGTCGTCCGTGGTCCAGTCCGCCGCCGGGTCCATGCCGTTCTGGAGCATGATGAGCCCGATCGTGTCGCGCATCTCGGTGAGCACCTCGACACGCCCCTTGTACCGGGGGTCCCACAGGTCGGAGACCGAGCGCAGCCCGTCCGGGATCGCCTCCTTGTCCCAGGCGATGCCGGCGAACCCGGACTGCCACGTCAGCGAGAACCTGCGCCCGTCGTCGAAGTCGACACCGTCGAGGTTGGGCAGGATGTTGGCGGCGTTGGGGATCCGCGAGCGGTCGAGCTCGGCGACGTACTCCTGGCGGATCCACCGCGCCGTCATCCAGTCCGTCAGGGTGACCACGTCGTACCCGATGTCCTGCCCGCTCTCGAGCTGGCGCGCGACCTTGCCGTAGAACGAGTCGTTGTCCTCGATGTCCTCGGAGTAGTCGACGTCGATCCCCGACTCCGCCTCGAACGCGGCGAGCGTGGGGAAGGTCGTGCCCTCCTCGTCCTGGTCGAGGTACACCGTCCAGTTGGCCCAGCGCAGCGGACCGCCGGACCCGTCCCCCTCGCCCGCCTGGGTCGGCCCCGCCGTGCCGCACGCGCCGAGCAGAGCACCGGCGCCGGCCGTACCTGCGGCCCCCGCGAGGAAGCGGCGCCGGGAGATGCCCCGGGCCTGGCGGACCAGCTCGCGCACGCGCGGGTCACCCGGGAGGGCACGTCGGTCGCTGCTCATGTGGCTCCTCTCGCGCGGCCCGCTGCCCGGCCCGCGTGGATCGTGGCGCACCGGCCGGTGCGCGCACCAGGAATTCGTCGGCGAGACCGCTGCCGGCAACGAAAAATCTGCGGCGCCGGAACACCGGCAACGGAGAACGTCGTCGCCAGGGTGGCGGCGCCGACATGTTACGGGCGTGACCCGGCGGGATGACAGGGCCGACCACGGTACGGAACGCCCCCTTTCGTCCGGATCTCGTCTAGGCGCCGAAAGCGGACATCACGTGCTTGATCCGCGTGTACTCCTCGACCCCGTAGAGGGACAGGTCCTTGCCGTGACCCGAGTGCTTGAAGCCCCCGTGCGGCATCTCGGCGACGAACGGCAGGTGCGTGTTGATCCACACGACCCCGGCGTCGAGGGCACGCGACACCCGCAGGGCGCGCGCGTGGTCGGTGGTCCACACCGACGACGACAGCCCGTAGCGCACGTCGTTGGCCAGCCGCACGGCCTCGTCCTCGTCCGTGAACGTCTGGACCGTGATCACGGGCCCGAAGATCTCGTCCTGGACCGCCTCGTCCGCCTGTCGCAGGCCGTCGACGACGGTCGCCTCCAGGTAGTACCCCGGCCCTGCCGGGCGGGTCCCGCCGGTGACGACCCGCGCGTGCGCGGGCAGCCGGTCGAGGAACCCGGTGACGCGCTCGAGCTGCGCGGCGCTGTTCACGGGCCCGAACGCGACCCGCGGGTCGTCGGGCGGGCCCGTGCGCCGCGCGGCCGCGGCCTGCGCGAGCGCGTCGACGAGGTCACGGTGCACGCGCTCGTGCACGAGCACGCGCGTCGCCGCCGTGCAGTCCTGCCCGGCGTTGTAGTACCCGGCCTCCGCGATGCCCTCGGCGGCCGTCGCGACGTCGGCGTCGTCGAACACGACGACGGGCGCCTTGCCCCCGAGCTCGAGGTGCACGCGCTTGAGACCGTCCGCCGCCGCCCGGGCGACCTCGGTCCCCGCCCGCACCGACCCGGTGATCGCGACCATGTCCGGGCGGGGGTGCGCGACCAGCGCACGGCCGGTGTCCCGGTCGCCGCACACGACGTTCAGCACACCGGGCGGCAGCACCTGCGCCGCCAGCTGCGCGAGCCGCACGGTCGTCACCGGCGTCGTCTCCGACGGCTTGAGCACGACCGTGTTGCCCGCCGCGAGCGCGGGACCGATCTTCCACACCGCCATCATCAGCGGGTAGTTCCACGGCGTGACCTGCCCGACGACGCCGACGGGCTCGCGACGCACCCACGACGTGTGCCCCTCGAGGTACTCGCCGGCCGACAGCCCGGTGAGGACCCGTGCGGCCCCGGCGAAGAACCGCAGCTGGTCGACGCAGGGCGGGATCTCGTCGGTCGCCGTCAGGTGCAGCGGCTTGCCGGTGTTGCGCGACTCGGCGGCGACGAGCTCGTCGGCGTGCGCCTCGACGAGGTCCGCCAGCCCCAGCAGCGCGGCCTGACGCTCCGCGGGCGTCGTGCGCCCCCACCCGCGGGCCGCACGGTCGGCCGCGGCGTACGCGGCGTCGACGTCCTGCGGGCCGCTGCGGGGTGCCCGTGCGTACTCCTGCCCCGTGCTCGGGTCGACGACGGCCGTCGTGGCGCCTGAGCTCGTCGGCACGTCCCGGCCGTCGACGACGTTGGTGAGCTCGATCAGCGAGGTGTCGACCACGGTCCCCCCTCCTGGCGTCCCGGGCCACGGGACGACGACCTGCGACGGTGCGGTGCGGTGCGGTGCGGTGCGGTGCGGGAACGCTAGCGGGACGACCCCCGTGACCGGAAGCGGTGCGCGCGGGCGGATCGTCGGATTCGTCGCCACGTCCCCTGTCCGGCAGCGGATCCGCGCGTCCTGGCCGGATCCGCACGCGGAATCGCTTGCCGTGGCGCACCACGGCGCGTCACGATCGGCACCATGACCCAGCGGGACCCCGGCAACGTCGTGCTCGACGCGGCGGCCAAGGGCATCATCGAGCAGCTGCAGGAGGACGGGCGACGGCCGTACGCGACCATCGGCAAGGCCGTGGGGCTCTCCGAGGCCGCGGTGCGTCAGCGCGTGCAGCGCCTGCAGGAGTCGGGGGTGATCCAGATCGTCGCCGTCACCGACCCGCTCCAGGTGGGGTTCCGCCGGCAGGCCATGATCGGCATCCGTGCGGACGGCGACCTGGGCGAGCTCGCCGACCAGGTCGCCACGGTCCCCGAGGTCGACTACGTCGTCGTCACCGCCGGCTCCTTCGACCTGCTGGTCGAGGTGGTGTGCGAGGACGACGAGCACCTGCTGGGCGTCCTCAACCGCGCCATCCGGGCGCTGCCGGGCGTCCGCAGCACCGAGACGTTCGTCTACCTGCGCCTGCACAAGCAGCTCTACAACTGGGGAACCCGATGACCACCACGCCCCGCGGCACCGAGCGGCAGGCCGCCGCCCGCGACCACCTGTGGGGTCACTTCACGCGGCAGAGCGCCTGGGAGCACGGCGTCCCGACGATCGTGCGCGGCGAAGGGCACCACGTCTGGGACGCCGACGGTCACCGGCTGATCGACGGCCTGTCGGGGCTCTTCGTCGTCCAGCTCGGGCACGGGCGCGAGGAGCTGGCCCTGGCGGCCGCCGCCCAGGCCCGGGAGCTGGCGTACTTCCCGATCTGGTCGTACGCCCACCCGCAGGCGATCGACCTGGCGGAGCGGCTGGCCTGCCACGCCCCGGGCGACCTCAACCGGGTCTTCTTCACGACGGGCGGCGGCGAGGCCGTCGAGACGGCGTGGAAGCTCGCGAAGCAGTACTGGAAGCTGCGCGGGCGCCCGGGCAAGCACAAGGTGGTCTCGCGCGCCGTGGCCTACCACGGGACGACGCAGGGTGCCCTGTCGATCACGGGGCTGCCGGAGCTCAAGGCCCCCTTCGAGCCGCTGGTCCCCGGCGCGCACAAGGTGCCGAACACGAACGCCTACCGTGCGCCCGAGCACCTGCGGGACGACCCCAAGGCGTTCGGTCGCTGGGCCGCCGACCGCATCGGCGAGGCCATCGAGCTCGAGGGACCCGAGACGGTCGCGGCCGTGTTCCTCGAGCCCGTGCAGAACGCGGGCGGCTGCTTCCCGCCACCGCCCGGGTACTTCGAGCGCGTCCGCGAGATCTGCGACGAGCACGACGTGCTGCTCGTCTCCGACGAGGTGATCTGCGCCTTCGGGCGCATCGGGTCGATGTTCGCCTGCGACGACGTCGGCTACGTGCCCGACATGATCACGTGCGCCAAGGGCATGACGTCGGGCTACTCCCCCATCGGCGCGTGCCTCGTGTCCGACCGCGTGTTCGAGCCGTTCGCCACCGGCACGACGAGCTTCGCGCACGGCTACACCTTCGGCGGGCACCCCGTCTCCGCCGCGGTCGCCATGGCGAACCTCGACCTGTTCGAGTCCGAGGGCGTCCTCGAGCACGTGCGCACCCACGCACCCGTCCTGCGCTCGACGCTCGAGCGCCTGCTCGACCTGCCGATCGTCGGCGACGTCCGGGGCGAGGGCTACTTCTACGGGATCGAGCTCGTCAAGGACGCCACGACGCGCGAGACGTTCGACGACGAGGAGTCCGAGCGCCTGCTGCGCGGCTTCCTGACGCCCGCCCTGTACGAGGCCGGCCTGTACTGCCGAGCCGACGACCGCGGCGACCCAGTGGTGCAGCTCGCGCCGCCGCTGACGTGCGGGCCCGCGCAGTTCGACGAGATCGAGCAGATCCTGCGCGGCGTGCTCACCGACGCGTGGGCGCGGCTGTGACGCTCGCGGACGTGTCGCTGTGGTGGGAGCAGGTGGTGGCCGAGGACCCGGACGCCGCCCGCCCCCGGGCGCCGCTGGACGGTGACACCACCGCCGACGTCGTGGTCGTGGGGGGTGGGTACAGCGGCCTGTGGGCGGCGTACTACCTGCTCGAGGCCGATCCCTCGCTCGACGTGCTGGTGCTCGACGCCGAGGTGGCCGGCTACGGCGCGAGCGGCCGCAACGGCGGCTGGTGCTCCGCGCTGTTCCCCGTCGGGCCGGACGCGCTCGCGCGTCGCCACGGTGCGGACGCGGCCCACGCGATGCGCGCCGCGCTGCGCGACACCGTCGTGGAGGTCGGGGGCGTCACGGCGGCCGAGCAGATCGACTGCGACTTCCGCTTCGGCGGCACGGTGACGCTCGCGCGCACCCCACCGCAGGTGGACCGGGTGGCCGCGCACGTGGCCGAGGCGAGCCGGTGGGGTGACGAGGAGCACCTGCTCGACGCGGACGGGGTCGCCGCGCACGTGCGCGCGTCGGGCGTGCTCGCCGGCTCGTGGACCCCCGACTGCGCGAGCGTCCAGCCGGCCCGGCTCGTGCGTGGCCTGGCGCGCGTCGTCGAGCAGCGCGGCGCGCGCATCGCCGAGGGCACGACCGCGCTGCGCCTCTCGCCCCGCGCCGTCGTGACGGACCACGGCACCGCGCGCTGCCGGTGGGTGCTGCGGGCCACCGAGGCGTGGACCGCGGGGCGGGCGCCCACACGGCGCGCAGTCGCCCCGGTGTACTCCCTCATGATCGCCACCGAGCCGCTGCCGGCAGACGTGTGGGAGCAGATCGGGCTCGACCGCGGCCAGACGTTCGCCGACGCGCGCCACCTCGTCGTCTACGGGCAGCGCACCGCGGATGACCGCCTCGCGTTCGGGGGACGCGGGGCGCCGTACCACGCGGGGTCGCGCATCGACCCCGCCTACGACCGGGTGCCGCGCGTGCACGAGCACCTGCGCCGCGCGCTGGTCGACCTCTTCCCCGCGGTGGCGGGGTTCGAGGTGACCCACACGTGGGGCGGACCGCTGGCCGTGCCGCGGGACTGGCACCCGTCCGTCGGGCTCGACCCCGACACCGGGATCGGCTGGGCGGGCGGTTACGTGGGTGACGGCGTCGCGGCGTCGAACCTCGCCGGGCGGACCCTGGCCGACCTCGTGACCGGCACGGACACCCCCCTGACCCGGCTGCCGTGGGTGGGCCACCGCTCACCCCTGTGGGAGCCCGAGCCGCTGCGCTGGGCCGGGATCACCGCGGCACGGTGGGCCGCGGCGTGGTCGGACCGCACCGAGCGCCGGACCGGTCGCAGCAGCCGCGCGGCCGACGCGATGGCGCCCCTGCTCGGCGGTTGACCGCTCGGCAGGGCGGGGCACCCGCGACCGTCAGCCGGTCGCGAGCACCTCGTGCGCGCGCGTGCGGGCCCACGACTCGGCGTCGAGCACGGCCTCCAGCGTCAGCGCGTCGGGCGGCGTGCCGACGTGCTCCGCCAGCACGCGGTCCACCGTCGCGACGATCTGCCCGAAGCCGATCCGCCCCGCCAGGAACGCGCCGACGCACTCCTCGTTGGCCGCGTTGTAGACCGCCGGGTGCGTGGCCGAGGCCGCAGCCGCCGTGCGCGCCAGGGCCACGGCGGGGAAGACGTCCTCGTCGAGCGGCTCGAACGTCCAGGCCGTCGCGGTCGACCAGTCGCACGCGCGCGCCGCCCCGGGCACGCGGTCCGGCCACGCCAGGCCCAGCGCGATCGGCAGCCGCATGTCCGGCGGCGACGCCTGCGCGATCGTCGACCCGTCGACGAACTCGACCATCGAGTGCACGACCGACTGGGGGTGCACGACGACGGCGATCCGCTCGACCGGGATGCCGAACAGCAGATGCGCCTCGATGAGCTCGAGGCCCTTGTTCATCAGGCTCGCCGAGTTGACCGTCACGACGGGCCCCATCGACCACGTCGGGTGCGCCAGCGCCTGCTGCGGCGTGGCCGCCCGCACCTGCTCGGCCGACCAGCCACGGAAGGGACCGCCTGACGCGGTCAGGACCAGACGCTGGACCTCGTGGTCGCGACCCGATCGCAGCGCCTGCGCGATCGCCGAGTGCTCGGAGTCGACCGGGACGATCTGCCCGGGACGCACCGCCGCGTCGTGGACCAGCCTGCCGCCGACGACCAGCGACTCCTTGTTGGCGAGCGCGAGCGTGCTGCCGGCGCGCAGCGCGGCGAGCGTCGGGAGCAGGCCCACGGACCCGGTGATCCCGTTGAGCACGACGTCGGTCCCCGACGCCGCGAGCTCCGCGGACGCCTCCGGCCCGTCCAGCACGCGGGTGCCCGGCAGCGCGTCGCGCACGACCGCCGCGACCGCGGGGTCGGCGACCGCCACGACCGGGACCGCGTGCGCCCGGGCCTGGGCCACGAGCAGCTCGACGTTCCCCCCGCCGGCCGACAGCCCCGCGACCGTGAAGCTCTCCGGCCGCGTCGCCATGATGTCCAGCGCCTGCGTGCCGATCGAGCCGGTCGACCCGAGCACGACGACGGACCTGCTCACGGCGGGCTCCGGTGGTCCGTTCCGGGCGTGCTCACTCGACGCCGAGCAGGACCTCGACCGCGCGCGCGACGAACGCGTCGACCGGGCCCTCCGCGTAGCCGTTGCGCCCGTTGCGGCGCCGGAACGTGGTGGCGCGCACCTCGCCGGCCGTCAGCGGTGCGCCGGTGTCGAAGTAGGCGACGAGCCGGTGGCACAGCTCGTCGACGTCGGCGGGCTCGTAGCCGGGCTTGCGGCCCTCGGGCGGGGCGAACCGGTCGCCGTCGGGGCGACCGAGGCGCCCGTAGAGCGTGCGCGCCTGCGCGCCGAGGTGCGCCATCCACGCGTCCTGCCCGCGCTCGGTCACGAACTGCGAGCGGTGCCGTGCCACGAACGCCGCCTCGAGCCGGTCGAGCGCGGCGTCCACCGCGGCGGTCACGTAGCCGCCGCGCACGAGGTCGAACGCGACCTGGCGCACGTCCGTACCGGAGATCGCGGTCGCGGGTCCCTGCTCGTAGACCGAGCGCGCGTGCGAGAAGAACTCGTCGACCTCGTCGGGGTCGTACCCGCGCCGGAGCCCGGACACCGTGCGGAACATGCCGTCGCTCACTCGTCCTCCTCCGCCGCGAGCTGGCCGCACGCGCCGTCGATGTCGCTGCCGCGCGTGTCCCGGATCGTCGTCGGGATCCCGTGCGCCCGCAAGCGTGCCACGAACTCGCGCTCGACCAGCGGATCGCTCGCCGTCCAGCGCGAACCCGGTGTCGGGTTGAGCGGGATCGGGTTGCAGTGCACCCACCCGGCACCGCCGCGCGCAAGGAGCTTCTCCCCCAGCAGGTCCGCGCGCCACGCGTGGTCGTTGACGTCCCGGATCAACGCGTACTCGATCGACACGCGACGGCCGGTGGCGTCGAAGTACCGGCGGGCGGAGTCCAGCGCCTCGTCGACGCTCCAGCGGGTGTTCACCGGGACGAGCTCGCTGCGCAGCTCGTCGTCGGGTGCGTGCAGCGACAGCGCGAGCGTCACGGGGATGCCCTCGCCGGCGAGCTTGTCCATCGCCGGGACGAGTCCCACGGTCGAGACCGTGACGTTGCGCGCGGACAGCCCGAGGCCGTCCGGGGCCGGCGCGACGAGCCGGCGCACGGTCGCCATGACGGACTTGTAGTTGGCGAGCGGCTCCCCCATGCCCATGAAGACGACGTTGCTCAGCCGCGTCGCTCCTCCCGGGACCTCGCCCGCCGAGAGCGCCCGGGCGGCCTGGCGCACCTGCTCGACGATCTCCGCCGTCGAGAGGTTGCGCAGCAGACCCATCTTCCCGGTCGCGCAGAAGGAGCAGGCCAGGCCGCAGCCCGCCTGGGACGACACGCACAGCGTCGTGCGGTTCGCGTACCGCATGAGCACCGACTCGACCTTGGCGCCGTCGAACAGGTGGTACAGCGTCTTGACCGTCGTGCCGTGGTCGGCCGTCAGCGTGCGGCTCGTGGTGAGCAGCTCCGGGAAGAGGTCGGCGACGAGCACGTCCCGGCTCGCCTTCGGCAGGTCGGTCATCGCCTCCGCGTCGGCCGTCAGGTGCGTGAAGTAGTGCGTCGCGAGCTGCTTGGCGCGGAACGGCTTCTCGCCGAGCGCGGTGACGGCCTCGACGCGCTCGTCGGGCGTGAGGTCCACGAAGTGGCGCGGCGGCTTGCCGCGCGCACCGCGCGAGGTCGCGGTGAGCTGGAGACGTACGGGGGTGGCGTTCACGGTCGGCGCCCTCCTTCTGGTGGTGAGCGGCGGTCAGCCTGCGGGCGGCTGCAGGACGGTGAGCAGCACCCACACGGTCGGAGCCGTCAGCAGGAGCGAGTCGAGACGGTCGAGCACGCCGCCGTGGCCCGGCAGCAGGCGACCCATGTCCTTGAGCTCGAGGTCACGCTTGATCATGGACTCGGCGAGGTCGCCGAGCGTGGCGCTCACGACGACGCCGACACCGAGCAGCGCCCCCACGAGCGGTTCGCCCTGGAAGACGGTCTGGACGCCCACGACGCCGACGACGCTCGTCAGGACGAGGGAGCCGAACAGCCCCTCCCAGGACTTCTTGGGACTGACGGACGGTGCGAGCGGGTGGCGTCCGAGCAGCGTGCCGACGACGTAGCCGCCGGTGTCGCACGCGACCGCGAGGAGCACGAAGAGCGCGACACGCGCGGGCCCGTCGGGCTCGGCCAGCAGCAGCATGACGAACCCGCCGAGGAAGGGCAGGTAGGCGGCGGCGAAGGTCGCGGCTGACGCGTCGCGCAGCGCCGCCTCGCCGCTGCCGTCGAGGACGCGCCACACGACGGCACCGCCCACCGTCAGCAGGAACGCGACGAAGAGCGCCTCGGTCCCCGCGACGTACGCCGACACCAGGATCCCGGCCGAGCCGACGACCAGCGGGACGAGCGGGAGGTGGATCGCCCGCCGGCCGAAGGCCTGCGCGAGCTCCCACATCGCGGCAGCGACGGCGAGCACCGCGAACGCGGCGAAGGCCTCCTTGCGGATGAAGAGCGACGCGCCGACGACTCCGAGCAGCACGACGCCGACCGCCACGGCGGCCGGGAGGTCCCGGCCGGCGCCGGTCTTGCGGGGTGCGGGTGCGGCGAGCTGCGTCATCAGACCTCGAGGAGCTCGCTCTCCTTGGAGGCGAGCAGCTGGTCGACGAGCTCGACGTGCTTCTTCGTCAGCGACTCGAGCTCCTTCTCGGCGCGCGCGACCTCGTCCTCGCCCGCCTCGCCGTCCTTGGCGATGCGGTCGAGCTCCTCCTTGGCCCGGCGGCGCACGGAGCGCACCGAGATGCGGGCGTCCTCGGCCTTGGTCTTGGCGAGCTTGACGAAGTCCTTGCGACGCTCGGCCGTCAGGGCCGGCAGCACGACGCGGACCACGTTGCCGTCGTTGGTGGGGTTGACCCCCAGGTCGGAGTCGCGCAGCGCCTTCTCGATCGCCGTGGTCGACGACTTGTCGAACGGCGAGATGAGGATCGTGCGCGCCTCGACGACGTTGAACGAGGCCAGCTGCTGCAGGGGCGTCGGCGCGCCGTAGTAGTCCACGAACACCTTCGCGAACATCGCGGCGTTCGCGCGTCCCGTGCGGATCGCGGAGAAGTCCTCCTTCGCGACGCCCACGGCCTTGTCCATCTTCTCCTCGGCCTCGAGAAGTGTGTCGTCGATCACCGGTGCTCCTTCGTCTGTGTCGTGGACATGGGCGTGCGGGCGGCGGGGCCGCCTGCGCGGTGCTCAGCTCGCGGTGACGAGCGTCCCGATCTTCTCACCCTCGAGTGCCCGCGTGACGTTGCCGGTCTCCTCCAGGCCGAAGACGCGCATCGGCACGTCGTTGTCGCGGCACAGGCTGAGGGCCGAGGTGTCCATCACGCCGAGCTCACCGACGATCGCCTCGGTGTACGTCAGGTGGTCGAGCTTGCGCGCATCCGGGTCGAGCCGCGGGTCCGCGGTGTAGACGCCGTCCACGCCGTTCTTCGCCATGAGGACCTCGTGGCAGTGCGTCTCGAGGGCACGCTGCACGGCGACCGTGTCGGTCGAGAAGTAGGGCATGCCGGCACCCGCGCCGAAGATGACGACGCGGCCCTTCTCGAGGTGACGGATCGCGCGCAGCGGGATGTACGGCTCCGCGACCTGGCCCATCGCGATGGCGGTCTGCACGCGCGTGCTGACGCCGGCCTGCTCGAGGAAGTCCTGCAGCGCGAGGCAGTTCATCACCGTGCCGAGCATGCCCATGTAGTCGGCCCGGGCGCGGTCCATACCGCTGACCTGGAGCTCGACGCCACGGAAGAAGTTGCCCCCGCCGACGACGATGGCGACCTGCACGCCGCTGTCGACCGCCGCGGCGATCTCCTTCGCGATCCGACGGACCACGGGGACCGCCAGGCCGACCGCGCCCCCGCCGAAGCTCTCGCCGGAGAGCTTGAGCAGGACGCGTCGTGCCCCGTCCGGCGTACCCCGGTGCGACACCTGCGGCGACGGCTGCTGGCTCACGTGTTCTCCACCTCGCTCGTGCGCCCCGCGGCGCGTGGCCGCTGGCTGGGTGCGGGTCGTCCGGCGGACCGCGGACTCCCGGTGCGGCGGTGGCCCCGGCCCTCGCGGACCGGGGCCACCGTCGTCGTCACGCGATCAGGCTCCCACGCGGTAGCGCACGAAGCCCGTCACGGTGCCGCCGACCTCGGCGAGCACCTGGGCGACCGACTTCTTGTTGTCCTTCGCGAAGGCCTGGTCCAGCAGGACGGCGTCCTTGAAGAACCCGTTGAGCCGACCCTCGACGATCTTCGGCAGCGCGCCCTCGGGCTTGCCCTCGTTGCGGGCCGTCTCCTCGGCGATGCGACGCTCGTTCTCCACGACGTCCGCCGGGACCTCGTCGCGCGACAGGTACGACGGCGAGAAGGCCGCGACGTGCGTCGCGATGTCGCGGGCGACCGCGGCACCGGCCTGGTCGGTCGCGATGAGGACGCCCACCTGCGGGGGGAGGTCCTTGTTGACCTTGTGGAGGTAGAGCTCGACGTGCTCACCCGCGAGGCGGGCCACGCGGCGCACGACGATCTTCTCGCCCAGGGTCGCGGCCGTCTCGTCGACGACCGTCTGCACGGGCGTGCCGTCGGACTCGGCGGCGAGGAGCGCGTCGGCGTCGCCGGCGCCCGAGGCGACGGCAGCGGCCAGGACGCGGTCCGCGAGCGAGATGAAGGTCTGGTTCTTCGCGACGAAGTCCGTCTCGGAGTTGATCTCGACGAGCACGCCCGCCTGGCCCTCACCGTCGGCCGTCGGGCCGACGTGCGCCGCGACCAGGCCGTCGGAGGCCGCGCGACCCTCGCGCTTGCCGACGCCCTTGAGGCCCTTGACGCGGATGATCTCGAGGGCCTTGTCGGCGTCGCCGTCGGCCTCCTCGAGCGCCTTCTTCACGTCCATCATGCCCGCGCCGGTCCGCTCGCGCAGCGCCTTGATGTCTGCCAGCGAGTAGTTCGCCATCAGTGGTGTCCGTCCTCGAGTTCTCGTCATGCCGACGTCCTCGGCATGCCGGGTGCGGCGCGTCGCCGCGCCGCACCCGTGGGGTCGAGCCGTGCGCCCGTCAGGGCGCAGGGCGTCAGGCCTGCTCGGTGCCCTCGGCCTCGGCGGGAGCCTCGGCGACCGGGGTCTCCTCGGCGACCGGGGTCTCCTCGGCGACGGGGGTCTCCTCGGCGACGGGCTCGGCGGCCTCGACGTCGGCCACCTCGCGCGCCTCGGCCGCGGCGGCGGCCTCGACGGCCGGGGCGGCGTCCTGGCCGGGGACCGCGGCGGTCTCGTCGGGACGCGCGGTCCCCGGAGCGACCTCGGCGTCACCGGCCTGCTCGGCGGCGGCCTCGACGGCTGCCGGCGCGAGCGCCGGGTCCTGCAGACCGGCCTCGGCACCCGCGAGGAGCTCGCGCTCCCACTCGGCGAGCGGCTCGGCGGCGGCCTCGCCACCCTGCGCTGCGGCGTTGCCGCCCGAGTGGCGCTTGAGCGTGCCGTCGGCGACCGCGTCGGCGATCACACGGGTGAGCAGCTGCACGGCGCGGATCGCGTCGTCGTTGCCCGGGATCGGGTAGTCGACGACGTCGGGGTCGCAGTTGGTGTCGAGGATCGCGACCACCGGGATGCCGAGCTTGCGCGCCTCGTTGACGGCGAGGTGCTCCTTGTTCGTGTCGACGATCCACACGGCCGAGGGAACCTTGGCCATGTCACGGATGCCGCCGAGCGTCTTGGTGAGCTTGTCCTTCTCGCGACGCAGGACGAGCAGCTCCTTCTTCGTCAGCGACGAGCCCGCGACGTCGTCGAAGTCGACCTGCTCCAGCTCCTTGAGGCGCTGCAGACGCTTGTGCACCGTCGAGAAGTTGGTGAGCATGCCACCCAGCCAGCGCTGGTTGACGAAGGGCATCCCGACGCGGGCGGCCTGCTCCGCGACCGGCTCCTGCGCCTGCTTCTTCGTGCCGACGAACAGGATCGACCCACCGTGCGCGACGGTCTGGGAGACGAACTCGTACGCGCGGTCGATGTAGGACAGCGACTGCTGCAGGTCGACGATGTAGATGCCGTTGCGCTCGGTGAAGATGAAGCGCTTCATCTTGGGGTTCCAGCGCCGGGTCTGGTGTCCGAAGTGGACACCGCTCTCGAGCAGCTGGCGCATGGTCACGACGGCCATGGCACGTCCTTCCGGCGCGCACCGCGAGGCGCGCGCACTCCTGCGGACCCGTGAGGGGCCGCGATCTCGGTTGTCGGCACGACCGGTGGTCGTGCCCCTGGTGCCACACAGCGCCCGCACCGGGCACGAGGCCCAGACCACAGCGGACGATGTCCCGCCGTCGCCGTCCGGTCCGCGCGGTCCCGTCCCACCCGAGGGCGGTGCGCGGGACGCGCGGCATCGACGTCGACGACCGGGGTCGTGGCACGCGAATTCGATCGGCAGAGGCCGGTCGTGGGAGCAGTCTAGCCCACCGGTACGAGGGCCCGGAACGCGCGGGGGTGCGGCAGGCCGGTCTGCCGCGCCGCCGCCGGGGCGTCGCGAGCCGACCCCAGGTCCTGCCGTGGAGCGCTCGTCCTCAGCCTGCCACCGCTCGACCCCGCCGCCGGGTGCGTCCGCGGACGATGGTCCGGTGCCGTCATCCTCGTACCCCGCCGTCGTGCCACGCGTCGTGCGCGCGAGCCTCGCGCTCGGCGTCGCGGCCGCGCTCGGGACTGGCCTGGTCGGGCCCGCACCCGCCGACCCCGACCCTGGGCGGGCCGGTGCAGCTCGCTACCGGCCACCCCTCGACGAGCCCGTGCAGGTGCTGCGCGGGTTCGACCCACCGCCGCGGCCGTGGCTCGCCGGCCACCGCGGCGTGGACCTGACCACGGCGCCCGGCGCGACGGTGCGGGCGCCGGCGGGGGGCGTCGTGACGTTCGCGGGCGCGGTGGCCGGACGCGGCGTGGTGTCCGTCCTGCACGACGACGGGCGTCGCAGCAGCCTCGAGCCGGTGGGCGGACCGGTGCCGGCGGGCACGCGTGTCGTCGCAGGCGACCCGCTGGGCACGGTCGACGGGCCGGCGCACGACGGCACGCTCGCGGTCCCCGCACTCCACTGGGGCGTGCGCGAGGGTGACACCTACGTCGACCCCTGGGCGCTGCTCCCCGGCCGCGGACCGGTCGTGCTGCTCCCGGTCTCGTGAGCCACCGTGGGTCTCCGCAGTGAGCAGGTCAGGCGTGCTCGGCGTCCCGCAGCCGTGTGCGCAGGCGACCCATGGCCGCCGTGTGGATCTGCGAGATGCGCGACTCGGTGACGCCCAGGACGCGGCCGATCTCCGCGAGCGTCATGCTCTCGTAGTAGTAGAGGACGACGACGAGACGCTCGCGCTCCCCCAGGCACTCGATCGCGCGCGAGAGCAGGTACTTCGTCTCCTGCGCCTCGACCGACCCCGCCGGGTCGTCGGCGCGGCGGTCACCCAGGGTGTCGGCGAGCGTCGCCGCACCCGGGCGGTCGTCGCTCCCCGCCAGCAGCTCGTCCAGCGCCGCGATGTTCACCGACGCGAGCTGGGAGTACACGGCACGCAGCTCACCGACCGGCAGCTCGAGCCGCTGCGCGACCTCGGCCTCGGTCGGCGCACGGTGCAGCGACGACTCCAGCTCGCCGTAGGCGCGGTCCACCGCGCGGGCCTTGGTGCGCACGGAACGCGGCACCCAGTCCATCGCCCGCAGCTCGTCGATGATGGCGCCGCGGATCCGTGAGGACGCGTACGACTCGAACTTCACCGCACGGTCGGTGCGGTACTTCTCGATCGCGTCGATGAGCCCGAACATGCCGTAGGAGACCAGGTCGGCATGCTCGACGGTCGACGGCAGCCGCATGCCGATCCGACCCGCCACCGCCATGACGAGGGGGACGTAGTTGAGGATCAGCAGCTCGCGGGACTCGGCGCAGTGCGTCGTGGTGAAGCGGTCCCACGCGGCGTCGACGGGCGAGCGCGGCGCGAGGACCTCGTCGGCGGGGGCGTCGACCGTGAGCACCGGCTCGTCGGCCGGGGCCGTCCGCTGCTGCGGGATGACACCGGTGGGTGCGGTCCCAGGACGGTAGCGACGCAGCGTGCGGGGAGCGCCGGCGAGGGCTTCATGCAGTGCCGTCATCGTCGGCTCCGTCTCTGTGCTGGTGCTGCGGGTGGTCAGGCGAGGGGAAGGGGCCCCGCCCCGGGTGGTGGTCATGGTCGTCAGGCCCGCGGGTGGGCGAGCTCGAAGGCCGAGCGCAGCCGCTCGGCCGAGACGTGGGTGTAGCGCTGCGTCGTCGACAGGCTCGCGTGGCCGAGGATCTCCTGCACCGTGCGCAGGTCCGACCCTCCCTCGAGCAGGTGCGTCGCGGCCGTGTGCCGCAGCGCGTGGGGTGCGACGTCGTCCACCCCCACGAGCGTGGCCAGCTCGTGCACCACCGAGCGGACCTGCCGCTGGTCGATGCGTCCGCCGCGCCGACCCAGCAGGAGGGCGCCGCGCGAACCGTCGCGCGCCAACCGCGGGCGACCGGTCTGCAGCCACGCGCGCACGGCACGCGACGCCGGCCGCCCGAAGGGCACGACCCGCTGCTTGTCACCCTTGCCGACGACCCGCAGGCTCAGCTCGTCGAGGTCCAGGTCGTCGACGTCGGCACCGCAGAGCTCACCGACGCGCACGCCGGTCGCATAGAGCAGCTCGACCGCCGCCCAGTCGCGCACGTGGACGGGGTCACCGTCGGTCGCACGCTCGCGTGCGGCGTCGAGCAGCCGGGTCACCGGTTCCACGGCGAGGACCGTGGGGAGCGCGCCCGCCGCGCGTGCGGTACCCAGGCGCAGCGTCGGGTCCGTCGCGACACGGCTCGTGTGGGTGGCCCACTTGAAGAACGTCCGGGCCGCCGCCGCCCGTCGCGCGAGCGTCGCGCGGCTCAGGTCGGCGTTCGCCATCGCGGCGAGCCAGCCACGAAGAACAGTGATGTCGATCTCGTCCACGCGGGTGACGCCGTGGCGCACCGCATGGTTCAGCAGGTGGTCCACGTCGCCGAGATACGCACGGACGGTGTGCTCCGAGACGCCGCGCTGCGCACGCAGGTGGAGGGCGAAATCACTGCACAGGAGGGCCCGGTGGGGCGCTCCTGTGGTGATCTCCGCCATGTGCATCTCCCTAAGGTGACGTGCAGCACCCGGATCGACAAGGCTCCTTCAACACCGGTCTCGAATGCACTGCACGGATTGGTCGACAATGTCCGTTCCTGCCGAGTGGATTCCTACGAAAGCCGTTTTTTTTCACCCCTTCGCTCCTCATGTCGGTCGGTGACAACCCAACCAGCGGGAACCCGTCGTGCGAGGCCTTCCAGCTCGAGAAGACCGAGCATCGCACGCGCCTCGACGACGTTCGCCCCGGCACGCGCGGCGACCTGCTCGACGTCGCGCGCGGTCCGCCGCGACAGGCCGTCGTGCACGCGGCGCGCCAGCGGGTCGAGGTCGTCGGTGGCCCGCGTGGCGCCCGGTGCGGGCGCAGGTGCGAGGTCGCGACCCACGGCGCCGGCGAGCTCGGCCACCTCGGCCGCGTCGGTGACGCACACGGCCACCCCGTCGCGCAGCAGCCGGTGGCACCCCGCCGACGCCGCCGACGTGACGGGGCCGGGGACCGCCCCGACCGGCCGCAGCAGGCGTGCCGCGTGGTGCGCCGTGCTCGCTGCGCCCGACCGCCACGCCGCCTCGACCACGACGGTCGCGTGCGAGACGGCCGCGATGAGCCGGTTGCGCTGCAGGAACCGTCCCCTGCTGGGCGTGGACCCGGGCGGCACCTCGCTGACGAGGCTCCCGCCCGCGCGCACCACCTCCTCGAGCAGCGGCGCGTTGCCCACGGGGTAGGCGCGGTCGACACCGCCGGCCAGCACGACGTGCGTGGTACCCCCTCCCAGGAGGGCGCCGCGGTGCGCCGCCGCGTCGATGCCGTAGGCGCCCCCGGACACCACGACCCAGCCCTGACGCGCGAGCTCGACCGCGAGATCGACCGTCACGCGCTCGCCGTAGGTCGTGCTGGCTCGCGCACCGACGATCGCCACCGACCGCGTGGCCGTGGGCGGCCCGCCCCGGACCCACAGGGCGAAGGGCGCGAGGGCGCCCAGGTCGTCGAGGCCGTTCGGCCACGCGGCGTCGCCGGGGACGACGAGCCGGGCCCCGCAGCGGGCCGCGGCCGCTCGGTCCCGGTCCGGGTCGAGCGACCGCCACCGCGGGGTCCACCTGGTGACCGCCGCGTCGACGCGCCGCCGCAGCGTCGCGTCGAGCTCGCCGGCGGCCTCCTCGAGCCGCGACCAGTCGGCGCGCCCGGACTCCACGGCGTCGGCCACCCAGGCCAGCGACGAGGTCGCGCCGCACGCCTGGACCAGGGCCCCGGCCACGGTGTCCCCCGGCTCCGCCAGCGCGCTCCAGACGGCCCTTGCGTGCCGGTCGCTCTCCCGACCGGTGTGGTCGTCAGGATCCACCGGATGGTGTGGCGCGCTCATGCGCCGTGCCCGCGGGTCCGCAGCACGAGGGCGTGCGCGACGTCGTGACGGTGCGGAGCCGCACGGCCCGCGAGGTCGGCGACCGTCCACGCGACCCGCAGCACACGGTCCGCACCTCGCAGGCTCAGCGTTCCGCGGTCCACCGCGCGCTCCAGGTCGGCCACGAGCGGACGGTCCGCCCCGAGCCGCGCGTGCAGGGCACGGCCCGGCACCTCGGCGTTGCTGCGCCACCCCGTCCCCTGCCAGCGCTCGCGCTGGGCCGCCCGCGCCGCGACGACACGGCGGGCGACCGTGGCGGTGTCCTCCCCCGCCGAGTCCGCCGCACGGGCTGCCGGTACCTCGAGCTGCAGGTCGACGCGGTCGAGCAGCGGGCCCGACAGCTTGCCGAAGTACCGTCGGCGCTGCTCCGGGCGACACGTGCACGCGAGCCCCTTGCCCACCGCGTGACCGCACGGGCACGGGTTGGCGGCGAGGACGAGCTGGAAGCGTGCCGGGTAGCGCGCCGTGCCCGCGGCGCGGTGCAGCACCAGCTCTCCGTGCTCGAGCGGCTGCCGCAGCGTCTGGAGCACGGCCGACGTGAACTCCGGAGCCTCGTCCAGGAACAGCACGCCCCGGTGCGCGCGGGACGCCGCCCCCGGCCGCGGCATTCCGGACCCGCCCCCGACGATGCTCGCCGGCGTCGCGGTGTGGTGGGGGTCCTCGAACGGAGGGCGGCGCACCAGACCACCGCCCGGGTCGAACGTGCCCGCCACCGAGTGCACGGCGGTCACCTCGACCGCATCGGCCTCGTCGAGGTCCGGCAGGAGCCCCGGCAGCCGCGCCGCGAGCATCGTCTTCCCTGCGCCGGGGGGCCCCACCATCAGAAGGTGGTGACCCCCCGCCGCGGCGACCTCCAACCCGTAGCGCGCCTCGTCCTGGCCCAGCACGTCGGACAGGTCGGGTTCGCTGCGCAGCGCCACGGTGGACAGGACGTCACGCACGGGCTCGACGTCCGGCACCTCGACGTCGGCACCGTGGTGCGCAGCGACCTGCGCGAGGCTGTCGGCGGCGAGCACCTGCGCACCCGGCACCAGGCAGGCCTCGGTGACGTTGCCACGCGGCACCACGACCCGCGGGTGCCCGGCGGCGACCGCCGCCGCGACGGACGGCAGCACGCCCCGCACGGGTCGCAGGCGCCCGTCGAGCCCCAGCTCGCCGAGGTGGACCCAGCCCGCCACGGACGCCACGTCGACGAGCCCCGCACCCGCCAGCGTCGCGACGGCGACGGCCAGGTCGAACGACGAGCCCGTCTTGGGCAGGGTCGCGGGTGAGAGGTTGACTGTGATGCGGCGCGTCGGCCAGGCCAGCCCGGACGACGTCACGGCGGCCCGCACACGGTCGCGCGCCTCGGCCAGCGACGCGTCGGGCAGGCCGACGAGGGTGAAGGCCGGCAGCGACGGCGCGAGGTGCGACTCGACGTCCACGAGGTGCCCGACGAGCCCGACGAGTGCGACGGCACGCGTGCGCCCGAGCACTCAGACCACCCCGACGAGATGCTCGACGCGCGCCGCGCCCTGGCGCTGCACGAGCACCGCGATGACGTCGACCCGGACGGACCGTGCCCGCACGTCGTGCTCGCTCAGCCACCGCGCGGTGAGCCGGCGCAGCCGTGCGAGCTTGCGGTGCGTGACGGCCTCGGCCGGGTGTCCGTAGGCGGCCGAGCGCCGCGTCTTCACCTCGATCGCGACGACCTCGTCGCCGTCGAGGGCCACGATGTCGAGCTCCCCCTCAGCGCACCGCCAGTTGCGCGCGAGCACCGTCCAGCCCGCCTGCGTGACGAACGCCGTCGCCACGTCCTCCCCGTACCGTCCGACCGCGTCCTTCGCCCGCACGTCGACCACCTCCGGCACCGACCCTGCCCGGAGGCGTCCCGGAGCGGGCCGTGCGAGGCCGGATCGGTGGACGGGAGGTGCGCGGTCGGGGGCTGGGGTCGGCTCGAGCACCGCCGCGGACCGCCCGTGGTGGGCGTCCGCGCAGCCGTCAGCCGGTGAAGCCGCTCCCCGAGCCGAGATCGAGCTCCGCCTTGGCGAGCTCCTCGACGTTGACGTCCTTGAACGTCACGACCCGGACCGACTTCACGAACCGCGCCGAGCGGTAGACGTCCCACACCCAGGCGTCGACGAGCGAGAGCTCGAAGTAGACCTCACCCGCGGCGGAGCGGACCTGCAGGTCCACGTGGTTCGCGAGGTAGAACCGGCGCTCGGTCTCGACGACGTACGAGAAGAGGCCCACCACGTCGCGGTACTCGCGGTAGAGCGCGAGCTCCATGTCGGTCTCGTAGTTCTCCAGGTCCTCGGCGCTCACGCGACCATCATCCCCCATCGCGCCGTCACGACGGTCCGTGCGGTCCCGGGTCCGGCAGCAGCGGGTCCGTGGCCCAGCCCGGCCCGCTGGTGGGGACCGGGGGCTGTTGCAGGGTCGGGAGCCGCCAGGACCGCCGGTGCAGGGGGCTCGGGCCGTGCTCCCGCAGCGCCGCGACGTGCTCGGGAGCCGCGTAGCCCTTGTTGTCCTCCCAGCGGTACTCGGGGTGCAGCGCGGCGTGCCGCACCATGAGGGCGTCGCGCTCGCACTTGGCCAGCACGCTGGCGGCCGCGACGCTCGCGCAGGAGCGGTCGGCCTTGACCTTGAGGTGCACGACCGGGACGGGCACGTCGCGCGGCGGGTCGAACAGCTCGTCCTGCGTGCCGAAGAGATCGGGCTGCGGCGGGGTCAGCCAGTCGTGCGACCCGTCGAGGACGACCGCGTCGACGTGCTCGACGGCCGTGAGGACCTCGCGCAGCGCGCGTGTCCCGGCCAGGCGCAGCGCGGCGATGATGCCGCGCTCGTCGATCTCGTCCGGCGATGCGTGCCCGACCGCCCGCGCGACCCCCCAGCGACCGAGCGAGGGCAGCAGCGCCTGGCGCGCGGCGGGGCTCAGCAGCTTCGAGTCGGCCACGCCACGGGGTGCCGACCGCGTCGCGACGTCGACGACCACGACCCCCACCGAGACGGGCCCGGCGAGCGAGCCGCGCCCCACCTCGTCCATGCCCGCGACGTAGCGCAGCCCGGTGCGCAGGAGCGCGCGCTCGTGGCGCAGGTGCGGTGCCGGCCGCGGGGCGACGCGACGCACCGTCCGCCCGGACGCCCGGGCGGCCGTCTCGGGACCCGCCGCCGTCATCCCGCGTCAGGCACGTCCGCGAACGTCGCGGACGGGTTGCGCAGCAGCGTGAAGCGGTCGACGGGCCACACGGTGACGAACGCGACGCCGACGACGTTGGCGACCGGCACGGACCCGCCGCCGGCCTTGCCCATGTTGAACCGCGAGTCCGCCGACTGCTGCCGGTTGTCGCCCATGACCCACAGCGAGTTCGGCGGGACGACGATGTCGAACTCCTTCTCGCTGGGCTGCGAGCCGGGCGCCAGGTACGGCTCGTCGATGGGGACGCCGTTGAC
Organism: Cellulomonas dongxiuzhuiae; assembly: GCF_018623035.1. Taxonomy (NCBI): domain Bacteria; kingdom Bacillati; phylum Actinomycetota; class Actinomycetes; order Micrococcales; family Cellulomonadaceae; genus Cellulomonas; species Cellulomonas dongxiuzhuiae. The sequence goes on along the minus strand of NZ_CP076023.1, from coordinate 1,600,746 downwards.
GGTGATGGGCTCCCCCGGCCCGACGCACGCGACGCGGTCGCCGGGCAGCCCGATGACACGCTTGACGAGGTGCTCGCCGGCGTCCTGCGGCAGCAGGCCGATGAACGTCAGGCCCTCGTTGAAGGCCTCGGCCACGGGCCCGCGCGGACGCTCGATCTCGGGCGGGAGCCACCCGCCCGGGTCCTTGAACACGACCACGTCGCCGCGCTTCAGGTCGAACGGACCGGGCGTGAGCTTGCTGACCAGGATCCGGTCGTTCTCGACGAGCGTCTCGCGCATCGACTGGGAGGGGATGAAGAACGCCTGCACGAGGAACGTCTTCACGATGAGCGACAGGACCAGCGCGCTGATCAGGATGATCGCCGTCTCGCGCACCCACGACCACGCCGTGGCGGGACGTCGGCGCACGGCGTCCCTGTCGCGCTGCGGCGGGGCCGCCCCTTCGCCCCGGGCGGGCTCGGCCCGCGAGCGGGAGGACCAGTCCTGACCCGCACCACCACCGTGGGCACCGGTGGGCGTCCACAGCGGACGCGCGGCGGTCGGCGGCGTGTCGGCGGGACGGCTCGAGGACGACATCGGCCCCGTGGCGTCGGATCGGAAGTCGGTCACCAACACACTCTGGCACGTACCTGCGGCGGACGGGTCGCCCAGCCACGTCGCGAGACCTGCCGGGACACCTCCTGGACGCCCGCTGTGCCCGCGCCCGGGGACGCCGACGGGCGGCCACCCGAGGGTGACCGCCCGTCGGCGACGTGCCGTGAGCGCGCGCTCAGGGCCGAGAAGCCGGTGCTCAGCGCTTCTTGGCCGGAGTGTTCTCGCGCTTCTCCTTGATCTTCGCCTTCTTGCCACGCAGCGAGCGCAGGTAGTACAGCTTCGCGCGACGCACGTCACCACGGGTGACGACCTCGATCGTGTCGATCGACGGCGTGTGCAGCGGGAAGGTCCGCTCGACGCCGACGGCGAAGCTGATCTTGCGGATCGTGAAGGTCTCGCGCACGCCGGCACCCTGGCGGGCGATGACGACGCCCTGGAAGGCCTGGATGCGGGAGCGGTTGCCCTCGACGACCTTCACGTTGACCTTGAGGGTGTCGCCGGGGCGGAAGTCCGGGTGGTCCTGGCGCAGCGATGCTGCGTCGATAGCGTCGAGCGTCTGCATGTCGTGTCGCTTCCCCGCCCTGCCGCAGGTCAGGTACGTGATCGACGGGCGCACGCGCTGCCGGGGCAGGGCACGAGCCCGTGGTTCGGGTCTGTCGGTGCGGACCGGGGTCCCGACCTGGGTCGGTCCGGTCTGCGCGTCACGAGCGCTCTCCCCTGCGGCAGAGAGGCGGCGGACGCACACCGAGGTGACAGTCTGCCACAGCGTCATCTCCCGACCCAATCCGGCCGGCGGGGCTCAGCGCGCCACGGCTGCCGGGTCGCCGTCGCCGCCGCGCTGCGCGCGCAGCCGCCCGTCGACGAGCTCCCACCCGCAGGCCGCGAGGACCTCGAGGTCGTGGCGGTCCCACTGCCCCGCGTCCAGGGCCTCGAGGAGGTCCGGGCGGCGCGCTGCCGTCCGGCGCAGCGCCTCGTCGCGCCGCCACCGGGCGATGCGGGCGTGGTGGCCGGAGAGCAGCACCTCGGGCACGTCGTGCCCCTGCCACGAGGGCGGCTTGGTGTAGACCGGGTACTCGAGGAGCCCGGCCGCGCCGTGCGACTCCTCGACGAGCGACGCGGGGTTGCCGACGACGCCGGGCAGGAGACGGGCGACGGCCTCGACGACGACCAGCGCCGCGACCTCTCCCCCGTTGAGGACGTAGTCACCGAGCGACACCTCGGTGACGCGGGTGCGGGCGGCGTAGTGCTCCACGACGCGGGAGTCGATCCCCTCGTAGCGTCCGCACGCGAGCACCAGGTGCTGCTCGGTCGCCCACGTCTCGGCGGTGCGCTGCGTGAACGGTGCGCCCGCGGGCGACGGGACGAGCAGGTGGGCGTCCGGCGTCAGCACGTCGTCCAGCGCCCGACCCCAGACGTCGGGCCGCATGACCATCCCGGCACCGCCACCGAAGGGCGTGTCGTCGACCGTGCGGTGGCGGTCGTCGGTCCACGTGCGCAGGTCGTGGACGCGCAGGTCCAGCAACCCCGACGTGCGCGCCTTGCCGACCAGCGAGAGCTCGAGCGGGGCCAGGTACTCGGGGAAGATCGTGACGACGTCGATGCGCACGTCAGACCTCGTCGGGTGTCGTGCCGCGGGTCTCGTCGCTCACCACGAGGTTCTCGGCATCGGCGGCGAGCAGGCCACCGGGGGGGTCCAGCACGACACGGGAGCCCGCGACGTCGACGACCGGCACGATCGCCTCGACGAACGGCACGAGCGTCCGCGCGCCGTCGGGCTCGCGCAGGACGAGCACGTCGTGCGCAGGAAGGTGCTCGAGCCCCACGATCTCGCCCAGGAGCCGCCCGTCGGCGGCGTGCTCGGCGCGCAGACCGACCAGCTCGTGGGGGTACCAGCCGTCGTCGTCGGACGGCTCGTCGTCGGACTCGACCACCAGCGCGACACCCCGCAGGGCCTCGGCCCCCGCGCGGTCGGACGCCTGCGCGAACGTGGCGTACCAGCGGCCCTGGGCGTCGCGCACGTGCGTGACCACCAGCGGCCCGGCTGCCGCGGGCTCGGTGGCGAAGCGGGCACCCACGACCAGGCGTTCCTGCGGCGCATCGGTGCGCACGTCCAGCGCGACCTCCCCGCGCAACCCGTGGGGACGCCCGATCCGGGCGACGGTCAGCAGCATGTCACTCCCTCCCCCGACGTGTCGGGGACGACGACGGCCCGGTCCCTCGTCGAGGGACCGGGCCGTCGGTGTCTGCGGTCAGCGTCGGTCGACGTCGACCACGTCGACGCGCACGGCACCGTCAGGCGACAGCGCCCCGACCACCGTGCGCAGCGCGCGAGCGGTACGGCCGCCGCGCCCGATGACGCGCCCGAGGTCCTCGGGGTGCACACGCACCTCGAGCATCTCCCCCCGGCGCAGCGACGACGAGCGAACGTGCACGTCGTCCGGGTGGTCGACGATGCCCCGCACCAGGTGCTCGAGCGCGTCGGCGAGCATCAGGCCTGCTCGTCCTCGGCGGGAGCAGCCTGCTCGGCGGGCTCCTGCGCGGCGGCAGCCTTCTTCTCCGACGCCTTCGCCTTGACCTTCTCGGCGTCCAGCGCGGCAGCCTCGACGGCGGCCTTCGGGTCGACCTTGGGCGCCTTGACGCGCAGGGTGCCCTCGGTGCCGGGCAGGCCCTTGAACTTCTGCCAGTCACCGGTGATCTTGAGCAGCACCTGCACCTGCTCGGTGGGCTGGGCGCCGACGCCCAGCCAGTACTGCGCCCGCTCCGAGGTGATCTCGATGAGCGAGGGCTCCTCGGTCGGGTGGTACTTGCCGATCTCCTCGATCACACGACCGTCGCGCTTGGTGCGCGAGTCGGCGACGACGATGCGGTAGTACGGCGCGCGGATCTTGCCCAGGCGCTTGAGACGGATCTTCGTTGCCACGAGGTGGTGTTCTCCTGATGTCTGCTGGGGTGGCCTCGCGGTGCGACCCGTGGGGGTGGGCGCGCCGTTCCGGCCGGAGGACACGGGCACCGAGCAGGTAGAGGGGCTGCGCGGACCGAGTACAGCCGATCATTCTGCCAGACGCAGCGCCACTGCACCGAATCGCGGTCGTCGTCACCTGTCCCCGGTTGCTCCGCGGGTTTCGCCTCGGCGGCATCCCGGGATCCGGTACGGTCCGCTCACACCCGCCCCGCGAGCCCTGTGACGGACACCGTGACCCTCTCGACGCCCCTCGGCCGCACGACCACCGCGGGCATCCCCACACTCTGGTGCGACCTGCCCGGCGACTACACCGCCGCACTGGTCGTGGGTCTGGGCGCCCGCGACCTCACCCCGCGGACCGCCGGTCTGCACCATCTCGTCGAGCACGTCGTGATGTCACGCGTCGGACACGTGACCGTGGAGCACAACGCCGCGTCCGGTCCGGACTCGATGTCGTTCTGGGCCACCGGCGACCCGCCCCGCGTCCACGACTTCCTCCACCGCGTCGCCGCGGCCGCCACGTCGCTGCACGACATCACCGATGCCGACCTCCGCGTGGACCGTGCGACAGTCCTCGCGGAGGTCGGTCTCAGTGGCCTGTACGCGGGGATCGGACCGCTCGCTGCGCGGTGGGGCGCGGCCGGGCTCGGCCTGGCCGACCTCGGCCACGCCCCCCTGCTCGCGCTCGACGCCTCCGACGTGCGCGGGTTCGCCGCCCGCGCCTTCGTCACCGGTGCGTGCCGGCTCGCGCTGACCCGCCCGCCCCTGGCCGACCTGGACCCGCAGCTTCCCGTCGGCCTGCCCGTCCGGGGCGAGCACCCCCCTGCGCTGGCCCTGCCGACCCCCGGGATCGCGTACACGGACGACGCCCAGGTGACCGTCTCCTTCCTGGTGGGGCTCCCGCCCGAGCACCGCCACCTGGTCGGGTCCGTCATCCGCGAGACCCTGCTACGGCGGCTGCGGCGCGCCAGCGGCAGCGTGTACGGCGTCGACATCGCCACGTTCCAGGTCGACGCGACGACCAGCAGCTGGACCTTCACGTCGGACCCGCCGACGCCCGCCGTCGCGCGCGACGTGCTCCGCGAGACCGTCCGGGCCCTGCACCTGCTTGCGTCCGACGGGCCGGAGACCGACGTGCTCGACCACGTGCGCGAGGCGCTCGCCGCCGACGGCACGCTGGTCGACGCACGACGCGACTGGCTGCTCGCTGCCGCGGAGTCGGAGGCACGGGGCTTGCCGGCGCCGTCCCGGGTCGAGGAGATCCCGGTGATCGACGCCACCGAGGTCCGCGACGCGGTCGCAGGCCTCCTCCCGTCGATGCTCGTCACGGTCCCGCGCCACCTGGTCGACGACCTCGACGCGTTCGAGCACCTCGAGGAGGAGCTCGCGCTCGAGGCGCGTGTGCCGTGGCGCAGCTACGCCGACATGTCACGCCGCGAGATCATGATCGATCTCGCCGGCGGCGGCGCCCGCACCGGCCTCGCCTCGGCGCTCGTCGCGTCCACGGGCACGTTCCACAAGGGGCGGTTCTTCGGGCCGCAGCGCGGGGTCGAGATCTGCCTGGGCCCCCGCCAGCTCGTCCTGGTGCAGATGGGCGTCAAGGTGCAGGTGGAGGACGTCGTCCTGATGGGCGACGACGACGACGGTGACATCGAGCTGGTCACCCGCACGGGCGCCTCGGTGGTCATCAACCCGCGGCACTTCCGCAGGGCCGCGCGCCCGTGGGCGCGCTTCGTCGCGGCCCTGCCGCCGGACGTCGTCAGGTCGAAGCGCGGCGCCGACGCCCTGTCCGCGGTGTCGGGGGTCGACTGACGGTCGGGCGGCTCAGCGCACGCGCACGCCGCGCAGCACGACCGCGCGCGGTGCGGCCAGCGCCGCGACGTCGACGCGCGGGTCCGCGGCGTACACGATGACGTCTGCGCTCTCGCCCTCCGCGATGCCGGGCACGCCCAGCCACGCGCGGGCGCGCCACGAGGCGGCGGCCACGACGTCGTGCGCCGGGATCCCGGCGCGGACCATCTCGGCTGCCTCGTCGGCGACGTGGCCGTGCGCGATCGTCCCGCCGGCGTCGGTGCCGACGAGCACCGGCACACCCGCGTCGTGCAGGTCGCGCACGTGGTCGTACCGGCGGGCGTGCATCGCACGCATGCGCGCCGCGAACCGCGGGTACCTGGCCTCGCCCTGCGCCGCGATCGCGTCGAACTGCGCCACCTGCAGGAGCGTCGCGGTCACCGGGATGCCCGCGGCCGCGATGCGGGAGATCTGCTCGGGCGTGGCGCCGGTCGCGTGCTCGAGGCCGTCCACGCCGGCGTCGAGCAGGTCGTCGATCGCCTCGTGGCTGAACGTGTGCGCGGTGACGCGCGCACCCGCGGCGTGCGCGACGGCGACGGCCTCGGCCAGGACGTCGGCCGGCCACAGCGGGCGCAGGTCGCCGTCCGCCCCGAGGTCGCGGTCGATCCAGTCGGCGACGAGCTTGACCCAGCCGTCGCCCCGCGCGGCCTCCTCTCGCACGGCCTGCGGCAGCTGCGACGGGTCGGTGAGCTCGCGGCCGTAGTGGCGCAGGTACCGCTTGGTCAGCGCGAGGTGATGACCGGCACGCAGCAGCCGCGGCAGGTCGGCGCGGCCGTCGACCCACCGGGTGTCGGCCGGCGACCCGGCGTCGCGCACGAGCAGCACGCCCGAGTCCCGGTCGGCCCGGGCCTGCTCCTCGGCCGTCGCCCGGTCCACCGCACCGTCGGACGCGAGACCGATGTGGCAGTGCACGTCGACGAGCCCCGGCAGGACCCAGCCCTCGAGCACGGCCTCGGCGGGCTCGACCGGCTGCTCGAGCGTGAGCCGGTCACCGATGATCCAGGCCTCGCCGACCTCGTGGTCGTCGCCGAGGACGACCGTGCCGCGCAGGTGCGTGATCACGCGCCTCAGCGGCCCTTGAAGAGGTCGCCCAGGCCGGCGGGCAGCTCCGCCGGGTCGAACGGGGCGTCGGGGGCCGGGGCCGCGGTCCCGCCGAGACCGAACGCGGACCCCGCCGGGGCGGCCGCGGCCTCGCCCGCGGCACGCGCCGCGGCGGCTCGCTCCTGCTCCGCGCGCCTGGCCGGGTTGCCGGACCGCGCGCCCTTGGCGCGCTTCGGCTGCGGCGCCTGACGACCCCGCGACTTCTTGCCCCCCATGCCGGGCAGGTTGCCCATCCCGGGCATCCCGCCCGGCATGCCGCCGCCCTTGGCCATCTGGCGCATCATCTTGCGGGCCCCGTCGAACCGCTCGAGGAGCTGGTTGATCTCGCTGGTCGTGGTGCCGGACCCGCGGGCGATGCGCGCGCGGCGCGACCCGTTGATGATCTTGGGGTTCTGCCGCTCGCCCGGCGTCATCGAGCGGATGATCGCCTCGATGCGGTCGACCTCGCGCTCGTCGAAGTTCTCCAGGGCCTCGCGCATCTGCCCCATGCCCGGCAGCATGCCGAACATCTTCTTGATCGAGCCCATGTTCTTGAGCTGCTGCATCTGCACGAGGAAGTCCTCGAGCGTGAAGTCCTCGCCCGAGGCGAGCTTGCCGGCCATCTTCTCGGCCTCGTCGGCGTCGAACGCCTTCTCGGCCTGCTCGATGAGCGTCAGCACGTCACCCATGTCGAGGATCCGCGACGCCATGCGGTCGGGGTGGAACACCTCGAAGTCGGTGAGCTTCTCACCCGTGGAGGCGAACATGATCGGGCGGCCCGTGACGCTGGCGATCGACAGGGCCGCACCACCGCGGGCGTCGCCGTCGAGCTTCGACAGGACGACGCCGGTGAAGCCGACGCCGTCGGCGAACGCCTGCGCGGTCGTCACGGCGTCCTGCCCGATCATCGCGTCGACGACGAACAGGACCTCGTCGGGGTCCACGGCGTCGCGGATGTCGGACGCCTGGGCCATGAGCTCGGCGTCGACGCCGAGGCGTCCCGCGGTGTCGACGATGACCACGTCGTACTGCTTCTGGCGCGCGGTCTCGAGCCCGGCGCGCGCGACCGCGACCGGGTCCGCACCGGCCGGCAGGACGTCGTCGGCGCCCTGGTTGCCCGGGTGCGGCGCGTGCACGGGCACGCCCGCGCGCTCCCCGACGACCTGCAGCTGCGTCACCGCGTTGGGACGCTGGAGGTCGGCGGCGACCAGGAGCGGCGTGTGCCCCTGCTCGCGGAGCCACAGCGCGAGCTTGCCCGCGAGCGTCGTCTTGCCGGCGCCCTGCAGGCCGGCGAGCATGATGACGGTCGGCGGCTGCTTGGCGAACGCGAGGTTCCGCGTCTGCCCGCCGAGGATCGCCACGAGCTCGTCGTTGACCACCTTGACGACCTGCTGCGCGGGGTTCAGCGCCCCCGAGACCTCGGACGAGAGCGCACGCTCGCGCACCGCCCCGGTGAACTGACGGACGACCGGTACCGCGACGTCGGCGTCGAGCAGGGCACGTCTGATCTCGCGGATCGTCGCGTCGATGTCCGCCTCGGACAGGCGACCCTTCGCACGGAGGTTCTTGAACGTCGAGGTGAGACGGTCGGAGAGGGTGGCGAACAACCTGGGCCTCGCGGTGATCGGCGGGACGGCTACGGACGTCCCAGGGTACCCGCCAGCGCACGCGTGGCCCGGGCTGCCAGGTCGTCGACGAGGGTGGCGCGCCACGCGGTCCAGGCGGCGGGGCCCGCCGCGGACGCGTCGGCCTCCGTCAGCGCACGCAGGAGCAGGAGCAGGTCGGCCCGGTGGTCGACGGCGTCGAGCAGCCGTGCGACCGTCGCCGGGTCCTCGTGATCGGCCGTGGTCGCGAGCTCGGAGAGCGTCAGGTGCTCGCGCACGAGCCTCGTCACGTCGGACGCGACCTGAGGCCCGAAGCCCATCCGCGCGACGATCGGCCCCGCGAGCCGCGCACCCTCGACCGAGTGGTCGCCCGCGCCCGCGCGCTTGCCGATGTCGTGCAGGAGCGCCGCGAGCAGCAGGGTCTCCGGCGCCTCGACCGCCTTCCGGTCGCGGCTCGCGCGCGCCACGGTCTCGACGAGGTGCCGGTCGACCGTGTGGCGGTGGATGGCCGAGCGCTGCGGCCGGTTGCGCACGCCCGCCCACTCCGGGATCCACGTCGTCGCGACGCCCGCGAGGTCGAGGGCCTCCCACACCGGCACCTGCGCGTGGCCGGAGCCGAGCAGGTGCAGGAGGTGCTGCCGGGCGGCGCGCGGCCACGGCGTGGGCAGCGGCGGGGTCGCCTCGAGGCTCGCGACCGTGACGGGCGACAGCACCAGGCCCGTGCGGGTCGCCGCCGCGGCGGCGCGCAGGGACAGCACGGGGTCGTCCGCGGGGCGGGCGTCGACCGACAGGACGATCTCGCCGTCGTGCTCGACGAGCCCCTCGCCGATCGTGCGCAGCCGGGGGGGTGTGCGCCGACCGCGGACGAGCAGGGGCGTCCGTGCCGGCCGCTGCAGCGCCTGGCGCGCGTTGCGCGCGGTCGTGTCCAGCGCGTAGGAGATGACCCGCCCGGACTCCGCGATCGACGCGAGCAGGTCGTCGCGGTCGTCGAAGCCGACGAGAGATGCCACCTCGTCCTGGTCGGCCTGGAGCAGCCGGTTGGTGTGCCGGCGCGTCACGACCTGCACCGCGTCGCGCACGTCCAGCAGGTGGGCGTAGGCGTGGTCGACCGCACCGTGCGGACGGTCCGTGAGCCACGTGGCGGCGAGCGCCGACAGCACGACGGCGTCGCGGATGCCGCCGCGCGCCTCCTTGAGGTCGGGCTCGACGAGGTAGGCCAGCTCGCCGTGCCGGTCGGCGCGCTGTCGCGTCGAGGCGAGCAGCTCCGGCAGCCGGCGACGCGCGGCCGATCGCCAGTCGGCGAGCAGCGCCGACGTCGCGCGCGCGATGACCGCGCCGTCGCCCGCGACCGGCTGCAGCTCGAGCAGCCCCACCGCGGCCGGCAGGTCCTTCGAGGCCACCTGCCGGCACTGCGCGAGCGACCGGACCGAGTGGTCCAGGTCGAGACCCGCGTCCCAGATGGGGTACCAGAGCCGCTCGGCGAGCCGTGAGAGCTCGTCCGTCGAGTGCCCCCTCCCCTCGTGCACGAGCAGCAGGTCGAGGTCCGAGACGGGGCTCGCGTCGCCGCGTCCCACGCTCCCGACGACGCCGAGCGCGACACCCTGCACGTCACGGCCCTCGGTCGCCTCGGTCCACAGCCGCGCGAGCGCGCCCACCACCAGGTCGGCCACGGCGCGGCGTCGTGCCACGCCGTCGCTGCCCGGTGCCATCATCCGTGCGGCGAGGTCGAGCCGAGCAGCGCGCAGGTCCCGCACCCCGGCGGGGTGCGGGACCTGCGGCTGCTGCGGCGACCCGGCCGCGCCCCCCGCGGGCGGCCGTCCGGTCGTCATGCGTGCGCTGCTAGAGGGCGTCGTCGCCGTGCTCACCGGTGCGGACGCGAGCCACGTCCTCCACCGGCACGACCCAGACCTTGCCGTCGCCGATCTTCCCGGTCTGCGCGGCCTGCACGATGACCTCGGTCACGCCGGCCACGTCCTCGTCCGCGACGAGGACGTCGATCCGCACCTTCGGGACCAGGTCCACCGTGTACTCGGCACCGCGGTAGACCTCGGTGTGTCCCTTCTGGCGGCCGTAGCCGCTGGCCTCGCTGACCGTGAGTCCGCGGACCCCGGCAGCCTCGAGGGCCGACTTCACGTCATCCAACCGGTGCGGCTGGATGACCGCCGTCACGAGCTTCGTCATCACTTCACCTCCGACACGACACGGGCGCCGCCCAGGTTCTCGTACGCGGTCTCGCCGTGCACCGCGAGGTCGATGCCGCCGACCTCGACGTCCTGCGAGACGCGCCACCCGAGCGTGGCCTTGAGGATGAGACCGATCACCAGCGTCGTGAGGCCCGAGAAGACGACCGCGACGAGAGCGATCACGACCTGGATGACGAGCTGGTTGGCGCCACCGCCGAAGAACAGACCCGTGTCGGCGGCGAGGAAGCCGATCATCACGGTACCGACGAGACCGCCGACGAGGTGGACGCCGACGACGTCCAGCGAGTCGTCGTAGCCGAACCGGAACTTCAGGCCGACGGCCAGGGCGCAGAGCACACCGGCCACGACACCGAGGATGATCGAGGTCACGGGGCGCAGGGCGCCTGCGGCCGGGGTGATGGCGACCAGGCCGGCGACGATGCCCGACGCGGCACCGAGCGACGTGGCGTGCCCGTCGCGGATCTTCTCCGTCAGGAGCCAGGCCATCATGGCCGCCGCGGTGCAGGTGGTCGTGTTGACCCACGCGAGGCCCGCGGTCTCGTTGGCGCCGAAGGCGGAGCCGGCGTTGAAGCCGAACCACCCGAACCACAGGAGCGCGGCACCGAGCATGACGAACGGCAGGTTGTGCGGGCGCATCGCCTCGGTGCCGAAGCCCTTGCGCTTGCCGATGAGGAGCGCGAGCACGAGGGCGGCGACACCGGCGTTGATGTGGACCACCGTGCCACCGGCGAAGTCGATCGGTGCGGTGTTGGCCACCCCGTCGGTCGTGCCGAACAGCGCGGCGGCGATGGAGCCCTCGGCACCGGACAGCTGTCCGCCACCCCAGACCATGTGCGCCATCGGGAAGTACGTGACCGTGACCCAGATGCCCACGAAGGCCAGCCACGTCCCGAACCGCGTGCGGTCGGCGATGGCACCGCTGATGAGGGCGACGGTGATGATCGCGAACGTCACCTGGAAGGCGACGTCGATGACCTGCGGGTAGTTGCCCAGCGGGCTGGCGACCGGGTCACCGGCGGCGTCGAACAGCGTGCCGCTCAGGCCGAACTGGTCGAACGGGTTGCCGAAGATCCCAGCGACGCTGGCCCCGTACGACGTCGACCAGCCCCACAGCACGTAGATCACGCCCACGACGCCGATGGCTCCGAACGACATCATCATCATGTTCAGGACCGACTTGCCCCTGACCATGCCCCCGTAGAAGAACGCCAGTCCTGGCGTCATGAGGAGCACCAGGGATGCTGAGGTCAGCATCCAGGCTGCGGCTCCGGTGTCCCACTCCATGTCTGTACTCCCCTCGCCAGCCGGGCGGCCGGACGGGGACAACTGTGGGGCGGAGGCGTTTCGCGGGACCGGCGCAGGGGTTACGCGCGTGTGACAGCCGAGGTCGCTGGGTAAACGTTGCGTTTCGTGCTGGGCGATCGTCCAGGGTCCGGAACGATTCGTCCCGGTAGCCGGTCCGCGGGCCGCCGGGGCGTCCGGCGGCCCGCGGCGGCGTCAGGACTGCAGCAGGCCGTCGACGAACGCCTCGGGGTCGAAGGGCGCGAGGTCGTCCGGACCCTCCCCCAGGCCGACGAGCTTGACCGGGACGCCCAGCTCGCGCTGGACCGCCACGACGATGCCGCCCTTGGCGGTGCCGTCGAGCTTGGTCAGGACGATGCCGGTCACACCCGCGACCTCGCCGAAGACCCGGGCCTGGTTGAGTCCGTTCTGCCCCGTCGTCGCGTCGAGCACGAGCAGGACCTCGGTGAGCGGGGCCGTCCGGGTGATGACGCGCGTGATCTTGCCCAGCTCGTCCATGAGGCCCGCCTTGTTCTGCAGGCGTCCCGCCGTGTCGACGAGGACGACGTCCACGCCGTCGCTGACGCCCGTGCGCACCGCGTCGAACGCGACGGCCGCGGGGTCGGCGCCGTCGCGGTCGGACCGCACGGTCGGCACGCCGACGCGCGAGCCCCAGGTCTGCAGCTGGTCGGCGGCCGCCGCGCGGAACGTGTCCGCGGCCCCCAGGACGACGCTGCGACCGTCGGCCACGAGCACGCGCGCGAGCTTGCCCACGGTCGTCGTCTTGCCGGTCCCGTTGACGCCCACGACCAGGACGACGGCCGGGACGCGCTGCCCGTCCTCGCCCGTGGTGGGCTCGGTGCCCAGCGAACGGTCGAGCGTCGGGTCGACGAGCGCGAGGAGCTGCTCGCGCAGGACCGCGCGCGCCTGCTCGCCGTCGCGCAGGCCGTCGACCCGCACGCGCGTGCGCAGCGCCTCGATGAGCTCGTCGGTGGGGCCCGCGCCGACGTCGGCGAGCAGGAGGGTCTCCTCGAGCTCGTCCCAGTCGTCCTCGGTCAGGTGGTCGCGCGACAGCACGCCGAGCAGCCGGGTGCCGAGCGGCGACCCGGACCGCGCCAGCCGCTCGCGCAGCCGCCGCAGGCGGCCGGTCGAGGGCTCGGGTGTCTCCAGCAGCGGCGGCGCGAGCTCGTCGGGGACCAGGAGGTCGTCGGGGACCAGGAGGTCGTCGGACGCGACGGCAGGCTCGGTGGCGACGGGTGCGCCCGTGGGGGCGCCCGGGGGGCGCTCGTCGACGGCGGTGCCGGTGCGCGTCGCGGTCCCGGTCGGCTCGTCACCGGCGCGGGGTGCCCGGACGTCCGTGCGGCGACGTCGCCCCAGCACGACGGCGGCGGCGGCCACCACCACCACGGGGGCGCCGATGAGGTAGGGCAGGAGATCGTTGAGGTCCACGCGGACAGTCTGTCGGGCGGCGGGACCCCGCGGCGACCCGGCAGGTCAGGCCGACGTCACCCGGTGGTGCGCTACGCCCCCGCGTGGTCGCGGGCCGCCGCGTGGTCGCGGCGCGGGCGCACCACGTGCGCGGCACGCCCACGTGCGGTCCGGGCGCGCTCACGTGCGGTCCGCAGGTCCTCGACCAGCTCCTCCGGCTGCAGGTACCCGTCGCCCTCGGAGGCGGTCGCGCGCAGGAAGTCGGCGAGCGAGAGGTCGACCGGGTCGGCGGACGCGGCGCGCGCAGCCTCGTCCTGCTGCGCGTCGGGGTGCCGGCGCGCCTGCAGCCCGCGACGGAACGCGCGCCAGGGGTTGTCGTTCTCGCCGGTGCTCGGCGACACGACGACGAGCACCGCCGCAGCGGCGAGCAGAGCAACGAGGATCCAGATCACGACGGCCACGTGACCAAGTGTCCGGCGCTCCCGGACGCGGTGCCGACCGAGGCGCGCGCGCGGACCGGAACTCACCCACAACCTTCACACGGCCTCACCCGCGCGCGCCGCGGCGCGACGCACCGGGCGGCGAGATCAGGCAGGGACGTCCTCGACCATGCGCTGGCTGATCACCGTCGTGACGCCGTCGCCGCGCATCGTCACGCCGTACAGCGCGTCCGCGATCTCCATGGTGCGCTTCTGGTGCGTCACGACGATGAGCTGCGAGTCCTCCTGCAGCTCGCGGAAGATCCCCAGCAGGCGACCCAGGTTGGCGTCGTCGAGGGCCGCCTCGACCTCGTCCATCACGTAGAACGGGCTCGGGCGGGCCTTGAAGATCGCGACGAGCAGTGCGACCGCCGTCAGCGAGCGCTCGCCGCCCGAGAGGAGCGAGAGGCGCTTGACCTTCTTGCCCGCCGGGCGCGCCTCGACCTCGATGCCCGTGGTGAGCATGTCGTCGGGGTCCGTGAGCACGAGCCGGCCCTCACCACCGGGGAACAGCCGCGGGAACACCACGTCGAACGCGGCGGCGGTGTCGCGGTAGGCGTCGGTGAACACCTGCTCGACGCGCTGGTCGATGTCCTTGACGATCTCCAGGAGGTCCGCGCGGGACTTCTTGAGGTCGGCGAGCTGCTCGACGAGGAACTGGTGACGCTCCTCGAGCGCCGCGAACTCCTCGAGCGCCAGCGGGTTCACCCGGCCGAGCAGCGCCAGCGCGCGCTCGGCGGCGCGCAGGCGCTTCTCCTGCTCGGCACGCACGTAGGGGACGCCTGCGGGGGCGTCGTCGTCCGGCTCCGCGCCCGGCGCCGGGACGACGGGCACGTCGCGGTGCGGCCCGTACTCGTCGATCAGCACCTGCGGGTCGAGCCCCAGCTCCTCGACGGCCCGCGTCTCGAGCTGCTCGATGCGCAGACGCTGCTCGGCGCGCGCGACCTCGTCCCTGTGCGCGACGTCGGTCAGCTCGGCGAGGTCGCGCGCGAGCACGTCGACGCGCGTACGCACCGCCGCCAGGGCGGCGTCCCGCTCGGCGCGCGCGGTCTCGGCGGCGTCGCGCTCGTCGGACGCCTGCCGCAGCGCACGGTCGAGGAGCGCACCGGTGTGCACGGCTGCGGTGTGCACGGCGCGCGCCACGCCGGCCTGCCGAGCGCGCTCCTGCTCGCGACGGACCGCCTTCTCACGGGCCGCACGCTCGGACGCGGCGGCGCGCTCGAGCGACTCGGCACGACCGGCGAGCGCGCGCGCACGCTCCTCGCCCGTGCGCAGCGTGAGACGCGCCTCCGTCTCGCGACCGCGGGCGGCGGTCGCCTCGGCGGCCGTCGCGTCACGCCGAGCGGTGGCCTGCGCGATCGCCGCCTCGGTGTCCTCGGGGGCGTCCTCGGCCGTCGCGAGCCGGGCGGTCAGCTCGGCGAGCGTCGCGTGGTCCTCCGCGAGCGTCGTGCCGGCCGCCTCGAGCGAGCGCTGCACGCGCTCGGCCTCGGCGCGCGCGGCTCGGGACGCGGACCCGAGGTGCCCCAGCTGCTCGGCGACGGCCGCCAGGGCCGCGTCGGACTCGTTGAGCCGCTCGAGGGTCGCGTCGACGTCAGCCCGCGCGGCGGCACGCGCCTCGCGCGCGGTCGCCAGCTCGAAGCGCAGCCGCTCGGCCGCGGCGGTCGCGGTCTGCGCCGCGGCGCGCGCCGTGTCCAGGGCCCCCTGCAGGTGCAGCGCGCTGGGCGCGGAGGCCGACCCGCCCGACGCGCGGAACCTCGAGAGCACGTCACCCGTGCGCGTCGCGACGACGAGGCCGGGGTGCGCCGCCACGAGCGGACGGGCCGCCGCCAGGTCGTCCACGACCACGACGTCGGCCAGCAGCGCGCGCACGGCGTCGAGGACGGCCGGCGGCGCCTGCACCAGGTCGACCGCGCGCTCGGCACCGGACGGAAGGTCGGCACCGGGTACCGCACCGGACCCGGCGACCATGAGCGTCGCACGTCCCGCGTCCTCCGTGCGCAGGTGGCGGATGGCGTCGACCGCGGCGTCCACCGACTCGACCGCCACCGCGTCGGCGACGGCACCCAGCGCGGCGACGATCGCCTCCTCGTCGCGTGCGTCCACGCTGAGCAGGGCCGCGACCGAGCCCAGGACTCCGGGGAGCCCGTCCGCCGCGAGCAGGGCACCCGCGCCGTCCTTGCGGCTCAGGGACATCTCGAGCGTCTCGGCGCGCGAGGACTGCTGGTCCCGCTCGCGCTCCGCCGTGCGCAGCTCGTCCTCCAGCGCGGCGACCCGGGCGACGGCCGCGTCGAACGCCTCGGCGGCGGCCTCGTGCTCCGCGTCGAGACCCTCCTCGCCCTGCTCGACGCCCGCCACCTGGGACTCGAGCGCCGCGAACTGCGTCGTCGCGTCGCGCGCACGCTCCTCGGCGGCGGCGAGGCTGGCCCGCAGCCGCCCGACCTCCGCCTCGGTGGCCTCGACGCGGCTGCGTCGGGCCGCGACCTGCCCCGCGAGCCGTGCGACGCCCTCACGCCGGTCGGCCGCCCCGCGCTGGAGGTCGGCCAGTGCCCGCTCGGCCGCCGTCGCGGCGGCCTCCGCCTCCTGCCGCGCGGTGCCGGCGGCCGTGACCGCGGCGCGTGCGAGCTCGACCTCGGCGGCCAGCTCGGCCTCCGCGTGCCGCACGCGCCCCGCCTGCGCCTCCAGGTCGGCGGGGTCCTGACCGCCGGTGCGCTCGCTCGACGCCGTCCCGAGCAGCCGCGCGCGGTCGGCGGCCAGGGACGCGGTGCCGCGGACGCGCTCGCGCAGCGAGGACAGGCGGTACCAGATCTCGCCGGCCTCGCTCACTGCCGGCGCGGCCTCGGCGGCCTCCCGCTCCAGCGCTGCCAGCCGGCCGCGGGCCTCCACGAGCTGCGCCCCGACCTGCGCGCGCCGTTCGAGCACCGCGGACTCGTCGGCGATCTCCTGCTCGAGGCGCGCGCGCAGCTGTGCCAGGTCGTCGGCCAGCAGCCGCGCGCGGGAGTCGCGCAGGTCGCTCTGGACGACGGCCGCCTTGCGCGCGACCTCCGCCTGGCGTCCGAGCGGCCCGAGCTGGCGACGGATCTCGGCCGTCAGGTCGCCCAGCCGCGTGAGGTTGCCCTGCATCGCATCGAGCTTGCGCAGCGCCTTCTCCTTGCGCTTGCGGTGCTTGAGGACGCCCGCGGCCTCCTCGATGAAGCCGCGACGCTCCTCGGGCGTCGCGCGCAGCACCGCGTCGAGCTGACCCTGCCCGACGATGACGTGCATCTCACGGCCGAGGCCCGAGTCGGACAACAGGTCCTGGATGTCCAGCAGCCGGCAGCCGCGCCCGTTGATCGCGTACTCGGACCCGCCGTTGCGGAACAGCGTCCGGGAGATCGTGACCTCGGAGTACTCGATCGGCAGCGCGCCGTCGGAGTTGTCGATCGTCAGCGACACCTCGGCGCGTCCGAGCGGCGGGCGGCCCGACGTCCCGGCGAAGATGACGTCCTCCATCTTGCCGCCGCGCAGCGACTTGGCGCCCTGCTCCCCCATGACCCAGGCGAGCGCGTCCACGACGTTGGACTTGCCGGAGCCGTTGGGGCCGACCACGCACGTGATCCCGGGCTCGAAGTTCAGGGTCGTCGCCGAGGCGAACGACTTGAACCCGCGCAGGGTCAGGGTCTTGAGGTGCACGTGGGGCAGCCTAGGCAACGCACGGCGTCCGGCCGCGCACGCTCCTGCGCCCGGGCGTGTGCGCGGGCGCAGGACGGCGCGCAGGACGGCGCGTGCGGTCAGGCGTGGCTCAGAGGGCCGGGAACCACAGCGCGATCTCGCGCGCGGCCGACTCCTCGCCGTCCGACCCGTGCACGATGTTCTCGATGAGCTTGCTGCCCCAGTCGCGTGCCAGGTCGCCGCGGATGGTCCCGGGCGCGGCGACGGTCGGGTCGGTGGCGCCGGCGAGCGAGCGGAAGCCCTCGATGACGCGGTGGCCCTCGACCACGGCGGCGAGCACGGGGCCCGAGCGCATGAACGACACCAGGGCGTCGACGAACGGCTTGCCGGCGTGCTCGGCGTAGTGCTCGACCAGCAGGGCCGCGTCGGCGTGCCGCAGCTCGACGGCCACGAGCGTGTAGCCCTTGGCCTCGATGCGCCGCAGGACCTCGCCGACGTGGCCGCGGCGCACGCCGTCAGGCTTGACGAGGACGAGGGTGCGCTGCGGGGAGGGTGCGTCAGTCATGGCGGTCACCCTATCGGCGCACCGCAGCCGGACGCGGACGACGTCCGTCACACCGGCGGCGCGCCCTCCGGGTGCGCCGCGTCCCACTCGGCACGTTCGCGGTCGATGCGTGCGCCCAGGCGCAGGGACACGACCCACAGCACGACGAACACGGCGCCGACGCCGTACATCATCGGCACCAGGACGCCGAACCCGAGCACGGCCAGCTGCGCCAGCGAGCCGGCGACGTAGCCGCCGGGTCGCCCCACGTAGCCGGACAGCAGCAGCAGGATCGCGAACGTCACACCGCCGAGCGTCCACACGGTCGCGGGCGGCGCGACGCGCAGGCCGTACGCGACGAGGGTCGCGAAGCCCACCAGGAAGGCCTCCAGCAGCAGCGTCATCTGCGTGAACTGCGGCTTCGCCGGACGCTTGCGCCGCGTCGGGGCGGGCTGCTGCGTGCTCATCGGACCAGGCTAGCCGCGCGGCGGGGTCGGGCCGGCCGCGTCACCGCCGCCGCCGCGCTGCGCGGGTGCCGACAGCTCGTCGACCAGCTCGGGTGCGTCGTCCGCCGCGTGCGCCTCCGGGCCGTCCGCCGACCGCGAGCCGTGCGGCCCGTCGGCCACGGCCTCGCCGCGCGCGACCATGCCGGCGACGTCCGACAGCTTCACCTCGCGCAGGAACAGCGCGAGCACGAAGCCGACGGCGACGAGAGGCACGAGGTACCAGAAGGCCGGCGCGAGGGCGTCGGCGAACGCGTCGACGACGCCGGTGCGCAGCGGCTCGGGCAGGTCCTGCACGATCGCCGGCGTCAGGCTCGTGGTCGAGGTGTCCGCCGGCCCGACGGGCACGTCGGCGAAGACGGTGTCGAGCCGCTCGGTGAGGCGCGAGGTGAAGATCGTCGAGAACATCGCGGTGCCGACCGCCGCGCCGATCTCCCGGAAGAAGTTGTTCGCGCTCGTCGCGGTCCCGATCTCCTGCGGGTCGACCGAGTTCTGCACCGCGAGCACGATCGTCTGCATGACCAGGCCCATGCCGGCGCCGAGCACGAGGATCATGGCGCCGAACAGCACCATCGAGATGTCCCCCGTGAGCCGCGTCAGCCAGACGAGACCGGCGGTCGTGATCGCCAGGCCCACGACCGGGAACGCCTTGTACCGGCCCGTGCGCGTGATGGCGATGCCCGAGCCGATGGCGGTGATCATGACGCCGACCATCATCGGCAGCATGAGGAAGCCGGACTCCGTGACGCCCGCACCGGTCGCCATCTGGAGGAACGTCGGCAGGAAGGCGAGGGCCGAGAACATGCCCATGCCGAGGATCAGCCCGATGAGGGTCGCGATGGTGAAGGTCCGGTTGCGGAACAGCCGCATCGGCAGCAGCGGGTCGTCGGCGCGCTGCTCGACGCGGACGAACGCGACCGCCGCGAGCACGGTGCCGACGACGAGCGCGACCAGCCCGGGGTCGGACCAGTCGTAGCCGCGGTTGCCGCTCCACGACTCCCAGCTCGTGGCCAGCACGAGCCCGGAGGTGGCGACGACCACGAGGAACACGCCGGCCACGTCGATGCGGCGCGTCGAGCGGCGCGACGGCAGCTTCAGGGTGAACCACGCGGTCACGAACGCCGCGATGCCGATCGGGATGTTGATCCAGAAGCACCAGCGCCAGTCCGCGTGGTCCGTGAACAGGCCGCCGAGCAACGGGCCGATGACGGCGGCGATGCCGAACAGCGCACCCATCGGGCCCATGTACTTGCCGCGCTCCCGCGCGGGCACGATGTCGGCGATGATCGCCTGCGACAGGATCATCAGGCCGCCGCCGCCCAGGCCCTGCACGCCGCGCCAGGCCACCAGCTCGCCGAACGACTGCGCGAACCCGGCGCCGGCGGACGCGACGGTGAACAGGGTGATCGCGATGAGGAACGGCCAGCGCCGCCCCCACACGTCGCCGAACTTGCCGTACAGGGGCATGACGATCGCGATCGCCAGGATGTACGCGGTGACGATCCAGCCCTGGTGGGCCACGCCGTCCAGCTCGCCGACGATCGTGGGCATCGCGGTGCCCACGATCGACTGGTCGAGCGAGGACAGGAACATCGACGCCATGAGGGCGCCGAAGATCAGCCACACCGTGCGGGGGGTCAGGACGACGAGCGGTGCGTCGTCGGCGCGCGAGGGCGCGGTGCTGCCGGCCATGGTGGTGCCTCGTCTTCCCTGGGGGTGGTGGTCGGTGCCGCTGCCGAGCGGGGGCGTGTGCGGTGGGGTGCGGCCGGCGGTCAGTCCGTCAGGACGGCGCGCAGCTCGGCGACGACGGCGGTGGCGTGCTCGCGCACGTGGCCGTCCCCGCCCGCGGCGTCCCAGCGCAGGAGGGTCGCGTGCGCGCACACGACGAGCAGTGCCGTCAGCGTCTCGGGTCGGTGGGGAGAGCCGTCGGCCAGCCGTTCGCGGACGAGCCGCTCCAGCTGCGACTTCTGCTGGTCCATCCAGGCGATGTGGTGGGCCATGAGCCGGGGGTGGTGGGTCACGAGCTCGAGCGTGCGTCGCACGCGCTCGGCACCCAGCGGCGGTGCTGCGACGAGCCCGACGACGAGCTCGACCAGGTCGTCGCGCAGCACGCCCGTCGGACCGCCCGCGACGAACGTGTCCGCGACGTCCTGCGCGACCGCCCACGGGAGGTGACCGAGCACCGCGTCGTCCTTGGTCGCGAAGTAGTTGAAGAACGTGCGCGGCGAGACGCCGACCTCGGCGCAGATCATCTCGACGGTCACGGCCTCGAGCCCGTGAGCCGCCACGAGCCGGTGGCTCGCGTCGATCAACGCGGTGCGACGCTCCGTCTTCTTGCGCTCGCGCAGTCCCACGCCGGACGGCGCGGCTGCGACCTCGGTCGGGTGCTGCGCGGCGGAGGTCACCAGCAGATCTTGCACCGACTGCAAACTTGCAGTCAATGCAACAACACGTGAGTCGCGTCAGACCTCGCCGAAGCCCGCCGCCACGTCGACGAGGAGGCGTTCGACGGCCTCGCCCGCCTGCGGTCCCTGCGCGGTGATCGTGAGCACGTCGCCCCGGACCGCCCCCAGCTTCATCAGGTCCAGCACGCTGGCCGCGTTGACACCGTCCACCTGCACCTTGGCGTCGAAGTGCGCGAGCATCCGGACGATGAGCGCGGCCGGGCGCGCGTGCAGCCCCAACGGGTTGCGCAGCACCGCGGTGGCCCGGACCGAACCGTCGTCCTGCGTCACGACTCCCGCGTCCGTCGGGTGGGGTCCGGCGGGCGCCGGTGCGTCCGGGGCCGGATCGCCCGCGGCCGCGCCGCCCACCGGCGCGCTGCCCGTCGTCGAGGCGCCGGACACCGGTCGGGCCGGCCCGAACGTGCCGGCGGCCGCCTGCGCGGAGTCCAGCACGGTCGCCAGGTCCGCCCTGCCGTGCGCCGTCACCGCAGCCGCGACCGCGCCCTCGACGAACGGCGCGTCGGCGAGCCGCACCCGTGCGACGACGCGGTCGTCCATGAGGTCGAGCACCGCCTCCGCGGTCAGCACCGCCGAGCCCAGGTCCGTGACGACCACGGCCGAGCGCCCGTCGTCCGTCGCGTCGCGCAGCGCCGCGGCCACGGCGTCGAAGCTGGTGCCCAGGCCGCCGCCGTCCGCGCCGCCGACCGGCACGATGCGCACACCGGGCGCCATCTGCGCCGCGACCTCGGCGGTCCCCTCGGCGAGCGCGCGCGAGTGCGACACGAGCACGAGCGCCACCGGCGCCCACCGATCCGTCACCGGATCCTGCCTCCCCCGCGGCAGCGGCGCCGCGCGTCGTCCGCCGCGCCGTGGTCGGCGCGGTCGTCGGTCAGTCCGCGGCCGCGGCCGCCTCGGCCGCCGCCACCAGGATGAGCTCGCTCGAGCGCGCGCCGGGGTCCAGGTGCCCGGCCGACCGCTCGCCCAGGTAGCTGGCGCGCCCCTTGCTCGCGACGAGCGGCACCGTCGCGACCGCCCCCTCGTGCGCACCGCGGGCCGCCGCGGCGAGGACCGCCGAGGGCGGAGCGCCGTGGTCGGCCGCCTCCACGGCAGCCGCGACCGCGGGCGTCCAGGCGTCGACCATGGTCTTGTCCCCCGCGTTCGCGCGGCCGCGCGTCACGATCCCGTCCAGCGCCGCCTCGAGCAGCGCCACGACGCCGTCGGCACCGAGCTCGGTCGCCGCGCCCGACTTCGACGCGCGCAGGTAGGCGGTCCCGTACAGCGGGCCGGCCGCACCCCCCACGGTCGACATCAGCGTCGTCGCGACGAGGCGCAGGACGTCGCCGACGCTGGCCGGCGGGGCGTCGAGACCGTCGAGCTTCGCGACGACCGCCCGGAAGCCCCGGTCGAGGTTCTCCCCGTGGTCGCCGTCGCCGATCTGCCGGTCCAGCTCGACCAGCTCGTCACGGTGCTCCGCGACCGTCGCCGCGCTGCGGCGCACCCAGTCGACGGCCCAAGCCGCGTCCAACGTCATCC
This sequence comes from Cellulomonas dongxiuzhuiae, assembly GCF_018623035.1. Lineage (NCBI taxonomy): Bacteria > Bacillati > Actinomycetota > Actinomycetes > Micrococcales > Cellulomonadaceae > Cellulomonas > Cellulomonas dongxiuzhuiae. Next base: position 1,578,591 of record NZ_CP076023.1, on the reverse strand, counting down.
GCCCAGCCTCTCCGAGTCCCCACCCACGTCGATCACCAGCGCAGGGCGGCCGTGTGCACAGGCGCGTCCCACAGGGTGGTCAGCTCGTCGTCCAGACGCAGGACGGTGACCGACGCACCCTGCATCTCCAGCGATGTCACGTAGTTGCCGACGAGCGAGCGGGTCACCTCGACCCCACGCTCCCCGAGCAACGCGCGTGCCCGACGATAGACGACGTACAGCTCGGACGCGGGCGTGCCACCCATGCCGTTGACGAGCAGCAGCACCCGGTCACCGCGCGTGAGCCCCAGGTCGTCGGCGACCGGCGTCAGCAGCTTCTCCGTCAGCGCGTCCGCGCTCTCCAGGCCCACACGGTGCCGCCCCGGCTCGCCGTGGATGCCGATCCCGATCTCGATCTCGTCGTCGCCCAGGTCGAAGCTGGGGCGGCCGACGTGCGGCACGGTGCACGCCGTGAGCGCCAGGCCCATGGTGCGGACGTTGTCGACCACGCGCTGCGCGACGGCGGCGACCGCGTCGAGGTCGTCCCCGCGCTCGGCGGCCGCCCCGGCGATCTTCTCGACCGCCACCGTGCCCGCGACGCCGCGCCGGCCCGCCGTGTACAGCGAGTCCTCGACGGCCACGTCGTCGTTGACGACGACCTGCCGGACGGTGATGCCGTCCGCGTCGGCGAGCTCGGCGGCGGTCTCGAAGTTCAGGACGTCGCCCGTGTAGTTCTTGACGACCATGAGGACGCCCGCGCCGGCGTCGGCGGCCGCGAGGGCGGGCAGGATCTGGTCGGGCGTGGGTGACGTGAAGACCTGACCGGGCACCGCCGCGTCGAGCATGCCGACGCCGACGAAACCGGCGTGCAGCGGCTCGTGGCCGCTGCCGCCCCCCGACACCAGGCCCACCTTGCCAGCGACGGCCCCGCCGGCGCGCGTCACGATGACGGGGTCGAGCTGCACGCGGACGATGTCGGCGTGGGCGAGCCCGAAGCCCTCGACCGACTCGGTGACCACGTCCTGCGGGTCGTTGATGAGCTTCTTCACGCTCGCGCCTCCCTCGACCGGACGCGCGGCCGACGACGTGGCCGCGACGCGCGCCGACGGCGCGCGCGCACGTCCACCTCACCTCTCCGCCCGGCGGGCGTCAACCGGACGGCACCGCACGGACGTGCACCGCACCCGCCGACGCGACCGCGTCAGGCACGGCCGAGCAGCACCCGCACCTCCGCCACGAGCAGGACCGAGCCCGTGACGAGCACGCCGGCGCCGTGCTCCACCTCGCTCTCGGCACGCTGCACCGCGAGGTCGATGGCGTCGGGCAGCCGCGCGGCGACGTGCACGCGGTCCTCGCCGAACACGTCGATCGCGATCTCGGCCAGGTCGTCGGCGTCGAGCGCGCGCGACGTCGACGCCTGCGTGACGACGACCTCGGCGAGCAGCGGCTCGAGCGCCGCCAGGATGCCCTCGGGGTCCTTGTCCGCCATGACGCCGACGACGCCGACCAGGCGCGTGAAGTCGAACGCCTCGGCGACCGCGTCGGCCAGCGCCTCCGCCCCCGCCGGGTTGTGCGCGGCGTCGACGAGCACGGTCGGGCTCGAGCGCACCACCTCGAGCCGCCCCGGCGACGTCACGTCGGCGAACGCGGCCTCCACGACGGACCCGTCGAGCGCCGCACCGCCCGTGAGCAGCGCCTCCGTCGCGACGAGCGCGAGCAGCGCGTTGTGCGCCTGGTACTCGCCGTACAGCGGCAGGAACACGTCGGTGTAGACACCGCCGAGGCCACGCAGCGCGACGAGCTGACCGCCCACGGCGACCTGGCGGTCGACCACGGAGATGTCGACGTCCTCACGCACGACGCGTGCGCCGCGCTCGGCCGCGGCCGCCAGCACGACGCCCTCGACGTCGTCGGTCTGCTGCGCGAGCACGAGCGTCGCACCGTCCTTGACGATGCCCGACTTCTCGGACGCGATCTCCACGAGGGTGTCGCCCAGGTAGCGCTCGTGGTCCATCGCGACGGGTGTGATGACCGCGACCTCGGCGTCGACCAGGTTCGTCGCGTCCCAGCGCCCGCCGAGGCCCACCTCGACGACCGCGACCTCGACCGGCGCGTCGGCGAAGGCGGCGTACGCCATGACCGTGAAGACCTCGAAGAACGACAGCCGCTCGCCGCCCTGCGCGAGGTGCCGCTCGTCGACCATCCGGACGTAGGGCGCGACGTCCTGCCAGACCTCGACGAAGCGCTCGTCGCTGATCGGCTCGCCGTCGATGCTGATGCGCTCGTTGACGCGCGTCAGGTGCGGGCTGGTGAAACGCCCCGTGCGCAGCCCGTGCTCGCGCAGCAGCCGCTCGACCATGCGTGCGGTCGACGTCTTGCCGTTGGTGCCCGTCAGGTGCACCGTGCGGAACGCGCGCTGCGGGTCCCCCAGCAGCTCGAGCACGTCGCGCACCCGGTCGAGCGTCGGGTCGATGTCGTGCTCCGGCGCGCGGTCCAGGATGGTCCGGTAGACCTGGTCGGCCGCCTGGCGTGCCGCGCGCGCCGTCTCGTCCTTCAGGTGGTCGGCGCCACCGTGCTCGCGGCTCATGCGCCGGCCCGCACGACGGTCACGGCGACCTCGGCCGCGTCGGTGGGCTCGATCGTCACGGTCGAGGCCAGCGTCTCGGCCGCGACGAACTGCCGGTGCGCCTCGACGTCCGCGACATGGGCGCCGGGGACCGCGAGCGTGAGGTCGACGCGGTCGGCGACGTGCAGCCCGGCGGCCTTGCGCGCGTCCTGCACGGCCCGCACGACGTCGCGCGCGTAGCCCTCGGCCCGCAGCGCGTCGTCCAGCGTGAGGTCCAGCACGACGACCACGCCGCCGGCCAGCACGGCGGCCGCCACGTCGCCAGCCGCCCCCTCGCCGACGACCGTGGTCAGGTCGTACTCGGCCGGTTCGAGGGCCACGTCCCCGTCGTCGGTCGTCACGACGACGGTGTCGCCGTCGAGCCGCCACGCGCCGCTGCGCGCGCCCTTGATGACGTGCTGAACGGCACGGCCCAGGCGCGGGCCGGCGGCGCGCGCGTTGACCGCGAGGCGCTGGGTGATGCCGAAGCGCTCGGTCGTGGCCGCGTCGGCCGCCACCACGTCGACGTGCTTGACGTTGAGCTCGGCGGCCAGCAGGTCGGTGTACGGCGCGAGCGCCGCGGGGTCGGCGACAGCGACCGTGAGCCGGCGCAGCGGCTGGCGCACGCGCACCTGGTGCGCCTTGCGCAGCCCCAGCGCGGCCGAGACCACGGCACGCACCTCGTCCATCGCGGCGACCAGGGACTCGTCGCGCACCAGCGGGCCGTCCGGGACCGGCCAGTCGGCCAGGTGGACGCTGCGTCCGCCCGTCAGGCCGCGCCACACCTCCTCGGTGACCAGCGGCGCGAGCGGTGCCATGACGCGCGTGAGCTCCTCGAGCGCGGTCCACAGCGTGTCGAACGCGTCGGTGTCCTCCGACCAGAACCGGTCACGCTGGGTGCGCACGTACCAGTTCGTCAGCAGGTCGAGGTGCTCGCGCACGGACTCGCACGCGGCGGGGATGTCGTACGCGTCGAGCTGCGCGGTCATCGTCGCCGTGAGCTCACCCGTCCGCGCGAGCAGGTACCGGTCCATGGGTGCGAGCCCCGCGGCCCGCTCGGCGGTGACGCGCTGCGCGGTGTACCCGCGCCCCTCGTCCGCCGCGTCGGCGTACAGCGTGAAGAAGTAGTACGTGCTCCACAGCGGCAGCAGGACCTGGCGGACACCGTCGCGGATGCCGTCCTCGGTGACGACCAGGTTGCCGCCCCGCAGGATCGTCGAGGACATGAGCGACCAGCGCACGGCGTCCGAGCCGTACTTGTCCCACATCTCCACGGGGTCCGGGTAGTTGCGCAGGGACTTGCTGGCCTTGCGCCCGTCGTCGCCCAGGACGATGCCGTGGCACATGACGTTGCGGAACGCGGCGCGGTCGAAGATCGCGGTCGCCAGCACGTGCAGCGTGTAGAACCAGCCGCGCGTCTGGCCGATGTACTCGACGATGAAGTCGCCCGGGTAGTGGTGCTCGAACCACTGGCGGTTCTCGAACGGGTAGTGCACCTGGGCGAACGGCATCGACCCCGAGTCGAACCAGACGTCGAGGACGTCGGGGATGCGGCGCATCGTCGAGCGGCCCGTGGGGTCGTCCGGGTTGGGGCGCGTGAGGTCGTCGACGAACGGCCGGTGCAGGTCCGGCTCGCCCGCCTCGTTGGTCGGCACACGGCCGAAGTCGGCCTCGAGCTCGGCGAACGAGCCGTACACGTCGATGCGGGGGTACGCCGGGTCGTCGCTCACCCACACCGGGATGGGCGTGCCCCAGTACCGGTTGCGGCTGATCGACCAGTCGCGCGCGTTCTCGAGCCACTTGCCGAACTGGCCGTCCTTGATGTGGCCGGGGATCCACTCGATGCCCTGGTTGAGCTCGACCATGCGGTCGCGGAACTGCGTCACGCGCACGAACCACGACGACACGGCCTTGTAGATCAGCGGGTTCCGGCAGCGCCAGCAGTGCGGGTAGGAGTGCTCGTACGTCTCGTGGCGCACGAGCACCGCGCGGTCGGACGCGGCGACGCGCGCCAGCGGTCCGGTGCCGTTCTTCAGGTCGGCGATGACCTGCTTGTTCGCCTCGAAGACCTGCACGTCGGCGTAGTCGGGGACCTGCGCCGTGAACCGGCCCTTGGAGTCCACGGGGACGACCGGCGCGATGCCCGCGGCGTCGCACGCGACCATGTCGTCCTCACCGAACGCGGGGGCGAGGTGCACGACCCCGGTGCCGTCCTCGGTCGTGACGAAGTCCGCCGCGAGCACCTGGTGGGCGTTCTCGTGGCCCGCGAAGTAGTCGAACGGGGGCGTGTAGCGCCGGCCGACCAGCTCGGCACCGGTCAGCCGCGCGACGACCGTGGGCTCGTCGCCCAGCTCGCGCGCGTACGCCCCGAGGCGCGCCGCGGCCAGCACGACCTGCTCGCCCGCGTGGGCCTGCGCGAACGGCGAGCCGGCGGCGGGCTCGACGACGACGTACTCGACGTCGGGACCGACCGCGACGGCCAGGTTGGACGGCAGCGTCCACGGAGTGGTCGTCCAGATCAGCAGGAGCTCGCCGGAGTCCAGCCGCAGGCCGACCGTCAGCGCGGGGTCCTGGCGCGACGCGTACACGTCGTCGTCCATGCGCAGCTCGTGGTTGCTCAGCGGGGTCTCGTCGCGCCAGCAGTACGGCAGGACGCGGTAGCCCTCGTAGGCCAGCCCCTTGTCGTAGAGCTGCTTGAACGCCCAGATGACCGACTCCATGAACGACGGGTCGAGCGTCTTGTAGTCGTTCTCGAAGTCGACCCAGCGTGCCTGGCGGGTGACGTACTCCTGCCACTCCTTGGTGTACGTGAGCACCGAGGACCGGCAGGCGTCGTTGAAGGCCGCGATCCCCATCTCGTCGATCTGCGACTTGTCGGTGATGCCCAGGACGCGCTCGGCCTCGAGCTCGGCGGGCAGCCCGTGGGTGTCCCAGCCGAACCTGCGCTCGACCCGCCGGCCGCGCATCGTCTGGTAGCGCGGGACGACGTCCTTGGCGTAGCCGGTCAGCAGGTGGCCGTAGTGCGGCAGGCCGTTGGCGAACGGCGGGCCGTCGTAGAAGACGTACTCGTTGGCACCGTCCTCGCCCGCAGGCCGCTGCTCGACCGACGCGCGGAACGTGCCGTCCGCCTCCCAGTGCGCCAGCACGTCCCGCTCGAGGGCGGGCAGGTCGGGGCTGGGCGGGACCGTCGCGGGGGTTGCGTCGGACGTGCGGTGCAGCGGGTACGCCACGGTGGGGCTCCTGGTCTCGCGCACCCGGTGGGGTGCGGCACGGCCACGAGGACGACGACACCCGGACCACCCGGGGACCACCGCGGTACCACCTCGCTTGCCGGGGGCGGGCCCCCGACCTCTCGCCTGCGGCTGTGACGGGCCTGCCCCGTCCGGTTCTACTGAGGACGCACGCCGTGACGCACGTCCCGTTCTTCCGGAGGCTCACCGGTGATGGCCGGGTCGACGCCTGTGCCGCCAGCATACGAGGTTGGTGCGCCCGCGGTCATCCTGATCTCCCGGAGCGGCCGTGGCGGGACCCGTGCGATTCGTCGCGGCGCGTGCCTGCGGGGCACCATCGCACCCATGACGACCGCACTGCCCGTGGCCCTGCTCGACCTCGACGGCACCCTCATGGACTCCGCCTCCGGGATCGCCGCGTCCGTGCGCCACGCGTACGCCCAGGTCGGCCTGCCCGCCCCCGCGGAGGCCGTCATCCGCTCGTTCGCCGGCCCGCCGATCACGTGGTCGTTCACGACCCACGGGGTGGGCGCCGAGCAGCTCGACACGGCCGTCGCCGCGTACGGGACCCACTTCTCGGACGTCGGCGTGTGGGACACCCGGGTGTTCGACGGCATCCCCGAGGCCCTCGTCGCCCTGCGCGAGGCCGGCGTGCTGCTGGTCGTCGCCACCGCCAAGCCGCTGCGCTGGGCCGAGCCGATCTGCGCCGAGACCGGCCTCACGCCGCTGCTCGACCACGTCGTCGGGGCCCCGGACGACGAGTCGGAGACGAAGGGCGAGATCATCGGGCGGGCGCTGGCGTGGGTGCGCGGGACGGTCGGCGAGGCCGGGTACCGGGCCGTCATGCTCGGCGACCGCGAGCACGACGTGCACGGCGCCGCCGAGCACGGGGTGCCCTGCCTCGGGGCGCTGTGGGGCTACGGCGGCGAGGACGAGCTGCGCACCGCGGGTGCGGCCGACGTGCTCGCCTCGCCCGCGGAGGTCCCCGCCGCCGTCCTCGCCCGGGTGACCGGCTGACGCTGCCGCCTGGGAGGATGGCCGGGATGACTCCCGCACCCCTCGTCCTGCTGGACCTCGACGGCACCCTCACCGACTCCTACCCCGGCATCGCCGCGAGCGCCCGCGTGGCGTTCACGGCGCTGGGGCTGCCGGTGCCCGACGACACGGCGCTGCGCGCCTTCGTCGGCCCTCCCCTGGTGGACGCGTTCCCGCGGTTCAGCGTCCCGCCGGAGCGCGTGCCCGAGGCGGTCGCCGCGTACCGGGGCTACTTCCGCACGACGGGGATGTGGGAGAACAGCGTCTACGACGGCGTCCCCGAGCAGCTGACGACGCTCCGGGACGCCGGCGTGCGCCTAGCCGTGGCGACCAGCAAGCCCGAGGTGTTCGCCGGGCCGATCTGCGAGCGCTTCGGCCTCGCACCCCTGCTCGAGGGCGTGTTCGGGGCGCCGCCGGACCACGTGCCGTCGTCCAAGGCGACGGTCGTCGCGGCCGCCCTCGACGCGCTGCGACCGGCCGGGGCGGTGCTGATGGTCGGCGACCGGGAGCACGACGTGCACGGCGCACGTGCGAACGGCGTGGACTGCCTCGGTGTCGCGTGGGGCTACGCGCAGCCCGGTGAGCTGCTCGGGGCCGGGGCGCTCGACGTGGTCGACCACGTCGACGGGCTCGCGGCGGCCGTGCTGGCGGCCCTCGACCGCCCGGCCGCGCCGGGGGCGCGGCCGGGCGGTGCCGGGACGGTGCGGTCAGCCGACCGCGGTTGACGACGTGGCCAGGTAGCGGCGCCACCCCCCGTGCTCGGTGATCTCCGGGTGCTCCTGCGCGGCGTCGCGCCGGGACAGGATGCCCGGCACCCGGCGGCCGTCCGCGAGCTCGACGGCCCCGCGGTACAGCCCGGGCGGCTCGCCCTCGACGACGCGGACGAGCACCTCGGCGGGCACCTGGTAGAGCTCACCGGGCACCGACGCCCCCTCCTCGTCCTCACCGACCTCGTACATCCCGGGGTAGGCGCCGTCGATCGCGTGCACCCGGTAGCGCGGGGCGGTCGACGTCTCCTCGAGCAGCTCGGCGCCGTCGAGGTGGGCGTGCAGGTCCAGGCCGCGCATCAGGGTGCCGTTGACGAACAGCAGCTCGTCGTCCAGGGCGTCGGAGTGCTCGTGGCGCAGGTGCCACCCGAAGGCCGCGAGCAGCAGGGCCAGGAACAGGTACCCCAGGGTCACCGCAGGTGAGGCGTTGACCCCCACCTCGACGGCGTTGACGAGCCCGAAGAAGGACAGCACCGCCGCGATGACCGCCGTGGCGGCCGCGGCGTAGAGCCGGCGGTCGAGGACGAAGCAGGCGATCGCCCCCAGCAGGATGCCGACGAGCACGGCGCCCTGGCCGAGCAGCACCAGGCCGTCGTAGATGACGCCGTTGGCCACCAGCGCGCCGGTCCCGACCTCCTGCGCCGAGGTGCCGGCCGCCGCGAGCGCGTTGTTGATCAGCCCCGTCGCCCACTCCGCCAGGCTCGGGATCATCGCCAGGACGATCGCCGGGAAGTACCGGCGCGCGTTCACGTGGAACGCCTGCGCCCCGATGACCAGGCCGATGTACAGCAGCACGGGCACGAGCGCCTGCATCGGGAAGACCGCGAGGAACGTCCCGACCAGCCCGGTGAAGCACACGAGGCCCACGACGATCCCCGTCGCCAGCGAGTACCCCACCCGACCGCCGACGGCCTTCCAGCCCGGGTGGCCGATGTACACCGCGGGCGGGAACGGCGAGCCGAGGAACGAGCCGACGACGGCGCCGAGCCCGTCGGCGGCGAGCACCTGGCGCACGGAGTACCGGTCGCCCGCGGCGGCCGCGGACTCCACGTTCGTCATGCCCTCGGTGAAGTTGTAGATGCCGAGCGGGATGGCGGAGGCCAGCAGCGGGGCGATGTCCTGCAGCCCGGCGACGACGTCCGTCGACGGCAGGGGCAGGTGCACGGCGAGGTCCGCGAGCGACTGCGAGACCGCGCTCGGCTCGAGGATGCCCGACCAGCCCGCCGCGACGGCGACCCACGCGACGGCCGTGGCGAGGAGGACCGCGACCAGCCCGACGGGTGCCCCCCACGGCATCCGGCGCCCGCCGAGCCACCCGACGAGGATGAACCCGAACGCCACGAACGCGATCCACGGCGCCTGCCACATCTGGGCGGCGGGGCTCATCGAGATGAACGTGATCGAGATGCCGGCGAGCGCCCCGAGCAGTGCCGCGCGGGGCGTCAGGCGCCGGATCCACGGGCCGAGCACCGCACCCAGGAGCACGATGCACCCGATGATGAACGCCCACGCCAGGCCCGCCCGCCAGGCCGCGAGGGGGTCCTGCGTCTGGAGGAACACCGGCAGCATGACGACGAACACGACGATGAACGTGTGCGGGACGCTCGGCCCGTAGGGCAGGGCCGTCACGTCGGTGCGCCCCTCCCGGCGGGCGAGCCGGCGCGCCAGGACGGCGTACCAGATGTTGCCGAGGGGCAGGGCGATGCCCAGCGCCGGCAGGACCCGCCCGTAGACGGTGTCCGACGGGATCTGGACGACGGCCAGGCACAGCCCCGTCAGGACGATGACGTTGAGCAGGACGTTCGTGCCGAGACCGAACACGCCGTTCCAGTCCCCCGCGGTCCACCACGGCAGCCGGGCGGGCGGGGCGGTGGGGTGGTCCGCGGTCTGCGCCGCGGGTGCAGCATCGCTCATCGTGCGACCTCCTCGTGGATCGTGGTGGGGACGAGTGCGGCGAGGAGGGCGTCGGAGGTCCCGACCCATCCCACGATGCCGCCCTGCGCGGAGAACATGTCGAGTGCCGAGCGGTGGAACTCGGGGAAGTACGACGCCGTGCAGTCGGCGAGGACCAGCGACTCGAAGCCCCGGTCGTTCGCCTCCCGGACCGTCGTCTGGACGCAGACCTCGGTGGTGACGCCGGTGACGACGAGGCTCGTGATCCCCCGGGCCCGCAGGATCGTCTCGAGGTCGGTCGCGTAGAACGAGCCCTTGCCGGGCTTGTCGAGGACGACCTCGCCGGCGACGGGGGCGAGCTCGGGGACGATCCCGTGGCCGGCGGAGCCGCGCACCAGAAGCCGCCCCATCGGCCCCTCCTCGCCGATGCGCAGCGCGGGGCTCCCGCGGTCGCGCTTGGCGGGGAAGAGGTCGGCGAGGTCCGGGCGGTGGCCCTCGCGGGTGTGGATGACCGGCCAGCCGTGACGGCGGAAGGCGGTCAGGACGCGGCTCGTGGGCTCGATCGTGCCGCGCAGCCGCGACACGTCGTTGCCCAGCGACTCCCCGAACCCCCCGGCCTCCATGAAGTCGCGCTGGAAGTCGATGCACAGCAGTGCGACGTGCCGGGGGTCGAAGGTGAAGGGGAAGGGTTCAGCGGGGAGGGTGATCATCGGTTCTCCTGTCGGTGGTGTCCGACGGTCCGGTGCTGCCGTGCGGGACGGGCGGTCCCCCACGGTGAGGTGCGTCCCCGACCGGCCCTCGAGCGCGTCGCGCAGGCTGGCCAGGGACGTGATGACGGCGCGGTGACCACCGTCGGCGACGAACTGCAGCACGGACTCGACCTTGGGGCCCATCGACCCTGCGGGGAACTCGCCCGCCTCGAGGTGCCCGCGCAGCTCGACCGGGTCGACGTGGCGCAGCGCCCGCCGGTCCGGTGTCCCCCAGCCCACGCACACCTCGTCCACCCCCGTGACCAGGACCAGCGTGTCGACGCCGATCGAGGCCGCGAGCAGCGCCGACGTGTGGTCCTTGTCCACGACCGCGTCGACGCCGTGCCACCCGTCGCCCCGGCGGACGACGGGGATGCCCCCGCCGCCCGCCGCCACGACGACGGCGCCCGTGGCCGCGAGCGCGTGGATCTGCTCGGCCTCCACGACGCGCCGCGGCCGCGGGCTCGGCACGACCCGGCGGTGCACGCCGGGCGCCGTCTCGACGACCGCCCAGCCCTCGGCCGCACGCCGTCGGGCCGTCGTCGCCGTCATCGCGGCGCCGATCGGCTTCGTCGGTCGTGCGAAGGCGGGGTCGTCCGCGTCGACCTCGACGTGGGTGAGGACGGCGACGGCACGGACGTCCAGGCCCCGGAGCTCGAGCGCACCGTCGAGGGCGACGGCGAGCAGGTGACCGATGCCACCCTGGGAGTCGGCGACGGCGAGCCACAGCGGCAGGTCGGGCAGCCCCTCGGACGCGGCGTCGGCGGCGACGAGCTCGCCGCGGCGCACGATGTACCCCACCTGCGGTCCGTTGCCGTGCGTGACCAGGACCCGCCAGCCGTCCGCGACGAGGTCGGCGACCTGCGTGGCGAACCGCGCCGCACGCTCCTGCTGCCGGACGACGGTCCCCGGCTCGCCGTCGAGGACGAGCGCGTTGCCGCCGACGGCGAGCAGCACGGTGCCGGTCATCGCGACCTCGCGGCGTGCAGCGCGCGGACCGCCTGGAGGAAGACGGCCGCGGGCGCCTCGACGATGCCCGCACCGATCTGCCCGACGCCGGCCTCGCGGTGCGCGATCCCGGTGTTGATGACCGGGAGCACGCCGGTGTCGAGGACCTTGAGCACGTCGATGCCGCTCGGCGCGCCGGAGAAGCCCAGCGGCGGCAGCCGGAACGCCGGGTGCGGGCCCATCGTGATGCGCCGCATCGAGAGCGTCGTCTCCAGGGCGTCCTCGGGGGTGCCGCCGACGAACGCGGTGATCGCCGGTGCGGCCGCCATCGCGAAGCCGCCGATGCCGAGCGTCTCGGTGATCGCGGAGTCCCCGAGGTCGGGGTTGGCGTCCGCGAGGCGGTAGCCCGGGAAGAAGAGACCGTCCGCGGCGCCGACGGGTGCGATGAACCAGCGTTCCCCGGTCCCGGCGACCCGCAGCCCGAACTCGACGCCGTTGCGCGCCATGGCCGTGACGAGGGTGGAGTCCTCGACCCCGACGGCGGCGTCCATGGCCAGCTTCGCCCCGGCCATCGACAGGTTGAGCGCGAAGTGGTCGTTGCCGGCGAGGAAGCGCAGCACGGGGACGCCCTGGTCCTGCTGGGCGACGGCCGGTGCGAGGCGCCGCGTCAGCAGGGCCGTCGCCGCCGTGGAGCGGTTGTGGCCCTCGTCCCCCATGGTCAGCGCCTGCGCGACGAGCGACGTCACGTCGAGGGGACCCTCGTCACGCAGCGCGGCGTCCAGCACCGGTGCGAGGACGTCACGCATCCACCTCAGGCGGTCGAGCACCTCGGCGTCGAAGGCCCCGAAGCGCAGCACCCGGCCGAGGCCCTCGTTGAGCGACGCGTACGCGCGCTCGGCGCCGTCCTCGACGACGAGGACCGGCATGGACGGCGCGAGGACCCCCGCCATCGGGCCGACCGCCCCGTGGTGGTGGCACGGCTCCAGGGCGATCGCGCGGCTGTCGAGCAGACGCCGCGCCTCGGGGGGCGTCCCCGCCCAGCCCTCCAGCAGCACGGCACCGACCAGCGCACCGCGCACCGGCCCGCACATCCGCTCCCAGGCGATCGGCGGCCCGGCGTGCAGGAGCAGCCGCCCGTCGCCCAGGCGGGGGACCACCTCCCGGGCCGGACGCACGCCGACGAGCTGCGGGCGCGCGGCGTGCACGGCGGCGAGCGCGCGGCGGTTGGCCGCGTGCGTGACCTCGTCGTCGAGCGCGAGCGCGAGCCGTGCGGCGTCCGCGTCGCCGAAGGCGGGCGGCCGCCAGTCGAGCTGGAGGACGTCCCGCGCGGGGACGCCCTCGACGACCGCGGGCAGGCCGACGTTGAGCACGCGGACCCCGCCGGCGATCATGCGGTGCTCCGGACGCGGGAGGCCACGGCCGCGGCGGCGCGGGCCGCGGCGGCGTTCGACGGGTGGACGACGACCCCGGCGCGCGTCAGCGCGCGGCGGGCGGCCGCCAGGTCCTGCGGGTCGTCGTCCGTGCCGCACACCGAGGCCAGCACGACGAGCTCGCGACCGTCGGACGCCGCGGTGCGGACCGCCTCCGCCGCGGCGTCCGCCAGCGGCGTGGCCGGGTCGGCCGCGGCGCCGTGGCCCAGGACTAGGTCGACGAGCAGGACCCCGACGTCTGGCCGCCCACCCGCGTCGACGACCAGTGCGGCGCGGCTCGCCGGGTCGATCATCGGGTGCGGCCGCCCGACGGTGTACGCGTCGTCCCCGAGGTCGAGGACCTGCGCCGGGACGCCGGCGCGTCCCAGGACGACGCGGGCCTCGGCCGCGAGCGTCCCGCCCGTGTACAGGCCGAGGACACCGGCGGCCGGCGTCCCGTCCTGTGCCGCACCCGGCGTCGCGTCCGGGAGCGCGACGGGCTCGAGGTCGAGCACCGCACCGACCAGTGCGGCCGCCGCGCGCGCCCCGCCCTCGAGCGTGCCGCGCACCGGCACGGGGCCGTCGGTGTCGTCCTCGCCCAGCAGGCACGCCACCGCGGGCTTCCCGAGGGTGGCCAGCCGCGCGAGCAGGCGCCGGGCGACCTCCGGCGCGGGCGGCTTGGACACGACGACCACGACCTCGGTCGCGCCGTCCCGGCCGAGGAGGTCCAGCGCCAGGTGGGTCATGGTCCCGCCCACGGCGGTCGACAGGTCGCGCCCGCCGACACCGACGAGCTGGGAGACCCCGGTGCCCGCGCGGTGCAAGAGGCACGCGACCTCCTGGGCGCCCGTGCCGGACGCCGCGACGATGCCCACGGGTCCGCGGCGCACGGCGTTGGCGAACCCCAGCGGCACCCCGTCGAGGATCGCGGTGCCGCAGTCGGGTCCCATCAGCAGCAGTCCTCGCTGCGCGGCCAGGTGCTTGAGCCGGACCTCGTCGGCCGCCGGCACGTTGTCCGAGAAGCACAGCACGTGCAGCCCCGAGCGCAGCGCCTGCTCGACGACGACGGGGGCGTACGCACCGGCCGTCGAGACCACCGCCAGCGTCAGCGCCGGGTCGACCGTCAGGCCCTCCGCGACCGTCTGCGGCAGGCGCTCCCGCCGGGACCCGCGGTCCTGCTCCACCGCCTCGAGGCCGGCTCCTGCGGCCTCGAGCGCCGCAGCGACGGTCGCCTCGTCCACTCCTCGCACGACGACCACGAGGTCGTCCGGCGCGGGCGCGACGTCGGGCGGCAGCATCGCGGAGCGCTCGAGGATCGCGAGGTTGCCCGGGGTGCCCATGACGACGCCGGCGCGCGTCACGCCGTCGCGCCGCTCGAGCGCCGCGGCCAGCGACATGAGCGTCACGGAGTCGCGGTACAGGCGCGGGAACACGCGGGCGGCGAGCGTCTGCGTCGCGGCCGGCGTCATGCGGTCCTCCGCAGGTCGACGCGCGCCTGCGCGGGCCGTCGTCGCACCGACGCGGGTCCGCGCGCACCCGCGGCCACGCCGGCCGCGAGGTCGAGGCCCGAGGTCGCGCCCCAGCAGCGCGCCTCGCGGAGCACCGCGGCGACCAGCCGCACGTCGGCGGTGGCCTCGACCAGCCGGTGGACCCGCTCGGCGACCTGCCCCTCGAGCGCCGCCCGCAGGTCGTGCTGCGACAGGCTCGTGGTGCGGTCGAGAAGACCGGGAAGCGCCCGACGGATCGCCGCACCGGCACGCGCGGACGCGTCGTCGGACCGCCTGTCGAGGCCCGCGAGCGCCCCCACGACGACGTCGTCACCGCTGGGCGTCGATCCGGGGCCGACGCCGACGAGGCCGTGCAGCACCCTCCGCACGCCCCAGGCGTCGTCCGCGCCGGCCGCGTCGACCAGGACGCGCGCCCCGGACCGGGCCGGGCCGGGGTCCAGGGGCCCGCCACCGTCAGGGGCCGCCGCGCCGGCAGCCAGGGCGTGCGCGGCGGCGGCGTCCACAGCCGCCCGGCGCACGGTCAGGTCGACCCGGACGGCGCGGCGCAGCGGCGTCGCCCACTGCCCGCGGTCGAGCCGGTTCCCCACGGGCGTGGTGCGGGCGCGGTCGAGGCCGCTGTCGTCCGCGAGGCACACCCCACCCGGCACCAGGCCGTGCGCGGCGGACGTGACCGGCACGAGCAGACCGCCGGACGTGCGCAGCACGACGACCGTGCGCCCCACGTGGACGACGGTGGCGGCGAGCACCGCGTCCCACCCCGGCGCGTCGGCGGCCGCCCGGACCCGCGGGGCGTCCGATATGAACGGAATCGACATACTCTGACGGTAGGCACCGGGGCATCCGTGCCGCAGCGTCCGAACCGGACGGTATCGGGACGCCGCGTCGTCCGATGTGGACAACGCGCCGACGTGGACGAGAGGCAGCCGTGGCGACGCTGACGGTGCGAGACGTGATGACCCTGGCGCCGCTGCGAGGCGCCTACGTCCTGGCCGGTGACGCCGGCGTCGACCGGTTGGTCAGCGGCGTCAACGTCATGGAGGTGCCGGACATCGCGCCGTACATCAAGCCCGGTGAGCTGCTCCTGACGACGGCCTACCCGGTGCGCGAGCGGCCCGAGGACCTCGTCGACCTGCTGCGCCTGCTGAGCTCGCGCGGGCTGGCGGCCCTGGCGATCAAGCCGCTGCGGTACCTCGACCGCCTGCCCGACCGGTTCGCCGAGATCGCCGACGAGCTCGCGTTCCCGGTCCTGGTGGTGCCCGGCGACACGTCGTTCAACGAGGTCATCGCCGCCGTCCTCGCGGTCGTGCTCGCGGAGCACGACGCGGAGCCGGCGCACGACGAGGTGATCCGCGAGCGCCTCACCGGTATCGCGCTGGCCGGCGGCGGGCTGGCGGAGATCGCGCGGACGCTGTCCGGTGCGCTGGACCGGCCGGTCGACGTCGTCGCCGACGACCCCGTCCTCCTCGGCGGCACGGTCTCCCCGCCGTCGACCCGCGCACCGGGACCGGCGCAGGGCGCGAGCCGCTGGGAGTTCCCCGTCACGGTCGCGGGCGTCCGCCGCGGCCACGTCGTCCTCGGCGGCGACGGCGAGCCGACGCGCGCCCAACGGCGGCTGATCCGCCAGGCGTGCTTCGCCGCCGGGATGCACATCGCGCAGGCGCTGGCGAGCATCGAGCTCGACCGCCGGCTGCGCGTCGTCTTCCTCGAGGAGCTCGTCACCGCGACCCCGCTGGACGCGGGCGCGCTCGAGCAGCGGGCGCGGCTGTTCGGCTGGGACCTCGGCGGCACGACCACGGTCGTCGTCGCCGCGTGCGACGCAGCCCCCCCGGAGCAGGCGCTGCAGGCTGCAGCGCGCCGCACGCTCGGTGCGGGCGCCGTGGCCTGGCTGCGCGGTACTCAGGTGGTCGCGATCGCGCCGGGGTCGGGGGGCGCGGAGGAGGCGTTCCGGACGGCGCTCGGGCGGGCGGGTGCCGGGAGCGTCGTCGTCGCGTCGGGATGCCCGGCGGAGACGCTCACCGCGCTCCCGCGCAGCCACGCGACGGCCCAGGAGGTCCTGCAGATCGCCGGCGTCACGGGCCGTGCGACGGCGCGCCACGACGACCTCGGCTTCGAGCGGCTGGTGCTCAGCCTGCGGCGGGACCTGCTCCAGGAGTACGTCGACGCGCAGATCGGGCCCCTCCTGCGGCACGACGCCCAGGCCGACGGCGACCTGTGCCGCACGCTGGAGGTGTTCCTCGGTCTCGGCAACGCCGCGGAGGCCGCCCGGCGCCTCTTCGTGCACTACAACACGATGAAGCACCGGCTCCAGCGCATCGGCGACCTGCTGGAGGCCGACCTGCACGACCCGCGCACCCGCACCGCGCTGGCGCTGGCGCTCGAGGCGCACCGGCTGGTGCGGCCGCCGGCGTGACCGCCGTGCCGGGCGTCAGCGGCTCGCCTCGACCGGCGGCAGCGCCGACCACGGGAACGTGATCCAGCGGTCGGTGCGGCGCCACACGTAGTCCGGGTCGACGACGGACCGCGGCTTGGCGTACAGCACGGCCGTGCGGACCTCGGCGCAGTCCTGGGCCAGCAGCCGCCGCACGAGCGCGAGCGTCTCCCCCGAGTCCGCCACGTCGTCGACCACCAGCGCGCGCAGACCGCGCACGGCGTCGGTGTCCAGCAGGGGCGGCAGCAGCAGCGGCTCGGGCAGCGTGCTGCCGACGCCGGTGTAGAACTCCACGTTCATGGTCCCGACGGCCTTGGTCCCCAGCGCGTAGGCGATCGCGCCGCCGGGTGGCAGCCCGCCCCGGGCGATCGACACGACGACGTCCGGCTCGAAGCCGGAGTCCACCACCACCTGGGCGATCTCCCGCGCCGCCCTGCCGAAGGTCTCCCAGTCGAGGACCTCGCGGTCCGTCATCCCCTCGCCCGTGCCCTGCGTCGTCGTCATGTGCCCATCGTCACCCACGGCGGCGGCACCCGTGTGGCAGCGTGGAGCCGTGAGCACCACCGGCCCCGACGCAGGCGCCCTGTTCCCGGGCAAGCAGTTCATCAGCACCGTGCTGGAGTCCCTCGAGACCAAGACGGCCATGTCGGGCACCCTCGGGCGTCGCTACCTCATGCGCGCGGCGATGGCCGGGATCATGATCGGCCTGCTCTACGGCGCGAACTACGCCGTGATCGCGGCGTTCGACCAGATCGTCGTCGGCGGCTCGACGCTGCAGCCGCTGGGGCGGATGGCCGGGGCGCTGACGTTCGGGTGGGCGCTGGTGTTCATCTACTACTCACGGTCCGAGCTGCTGACGTCGAACATGATGATCGTCTCGATCGGCGCCTACCACCGGCGCACGTCGTGGGGGCGCGCAGCGCGGCTGCTGGGCCTGTGCTACCTCGGCAACGTCGTCGGCGGTCTGCTCGTCGCGGTGCTCCTCCGGTTCTCGACGCTCGCCGAGGGCGCCGTGCTCGAGCAGATGGTCGCCTCCGTGGACCACAAGCTCGCGTACGTCGCGGACGGGCCCGCCGGCTGGGCCGACCTGCTGGTCCGCGCGGTGCTGTGCAACTTCTGCATCAACCTCGCGATGCTGCTCGTCTACAACGGCCTCATCACCAGCGACGTCGCCAAGTCGTCCGTCATGATCGTCGCCGTCTTCGTCTTCGCGTTCCTCGGCCTCGAGCACTCGGTCGCCAACACGGTGCTGTTCTCGATCGTGGGGCTGCGCGAGGGTGTCGACCTGGGGCTCGCGGCGGGCAACGTGGCGTTCGCCCTGATCGGCAACTTCATCGGCGGAGGGCTGCTCATCGGCCTGTACTACGCGTACGTCAACGACGACACGCGGTGGCTGCGGAACAACCCGCCCGCGCCGGGCGAGAGCGCCTGAGCCCTCGACCCGCGAGATCTCGGTGGGCGCCGGTCAGGTGCTGCGCAGCGACTCCTGCCACTGCGCGTGCAGCGTGGCGAACCGTCCCCCGGCGGCGACGAGCGCCTCGGGGCTGCCGTCCTCCACGATGCGGCCGTCGTCGACCACCAGCACGCGGTCGGCGTGCATCACGGTCGACAGCCGGTGCGCGATGACGACGGCCGTGCGGCCGGTCAGCAGCGTGCGCAGGCCCTCCTGGACCAGCTGCTCGCCCGGGATGTCCAGCGAGCTCGTCGCCTCGTCGAGCACGAGCACCGCCGGGTCGGCGAGGAACGCGCGCGCGAACGACACGAGCTGGCGCTGGCCGGCGGACAGCCGCACGCCGCGGGTGTCCACGTCGGTGTCGTAGCCGTCGGGCAGCGACGCCAGCAGGTCGTGCACACCGACCGCGCGGGCGGCACGCTCGATCTCCGCCTGGCCGGCCCCCGGACGCCCGAGGGCGATGTTGGCCGCGACGGACCCGGAGAACAGGTAGGCCTCCTGCGTGACCATGACCATCGCGGTCCGCAGGTCGCGCGGGTCGATCTCCCGCAGGTCGACGCCGTCGAGGCGGACCGCCCCGGCGCGGGGGTCGTAGAACCGTGCGAGCAGCTTGGCGACCGTGGACTTGCCGGCGCCGGTCTCCCCCACGAGTGCGACGGTCTGCCCGGACGGCACGTGCAGGTCCAGCCGCGGCAGCACGGCGGGCCCGTCGCCGTAGCCGAACTCGACGCCGTCGAACCGCACGTCGCCCCGCGGCTCGCGCAGCCGGACCGGGTGCACCGGGTCGGCCACGGTGGGCTCCTGCGCGAGCAGGCCGGAGAGCTTCTCGAGCGCGGCCGTCGCGGACTGGAACGAGTTGTAGAACATCCCGATCTGCGCGAGCGGCGCGAAGAACCGACGGGCGTAGAGCACCGCGGCGACCAGCACCCCGACGTCGAGCGCGCCGTCGAGCACCCGCAGCCCCCCAACCAGCAGGACCGCCGCGACCGTGACGTTGCCGATGAGGACCAAGCCCGTGTCGAACACGCCGTTGACGCGGATCGCCTCGGCGTTCGCCTCGCGGTACTCCTCCGCCTCGACGTCGTAGACGGCGGCGACCTGCTGCTCGCGTCGGAACGCCTGCACCGCGCGGATCCCCGTCATCGTCTCGACGAACCGGACGATGACGCGCGCCACCGCGGTGCGCGACCGGCGGTACTGCGCCTGCGACCGCACCTGGAACCAGCGGGTCAGCACGACCCCGGGGACCACGGCGACGAGCAGCACGAGACCCGAGCGCCAGTCGAGGACCGTCAGGCCGACCGCGGTGAACACCATCGCCAGTCCGCTCGCGGCGAGCGTCGTGACACCGCCGTCGAGCAGCTCGCGCAGGGCGTCGAGGTCGGACGTCTGCCGCGAGATGATCCGACCCGAGGTGTAGCGCTCGTGGAACTCCAGGCTGAGGCGCTGCGTGTGCCGGAAGACACGACCGCGCAGGTCGAGCAGCACGGCCTGGCTGACGGTGGCCGCCATGCGCACGGTCGCGGCCGTGAACACGCCCGCGACCAGCGCCGTCACCGCGTAGCCGCCCGCGACCAGGAACAGCGGACCGGCGTCGCCGGAGCGCAGTGCGGGGATGCCGCGGTCGATGCCGAGGGCCACCAGCGCGGGTCCGGCGACCAGCGCGAGCTGGGCGACGACGACGACGAGCGCGGTCAGCACGGCGCGCCGCGTGACCGGCCGCAGCAGCGACGCGAGCAGGCCGAGCGACCGGCTTCGCACCTCGGCCGGGGTGTGGTCGCCGTGCTCGTCGGGCGTCGGCGCGGGCGTGCCGCGGGGCACCGTCGTGGCGGTCATCGGCGGGCCGCCGCGACGTCGCGGGTCGTGGTGCCGCCCGGGCCGTCGCGCGTGCCGTCCGGCTCGTCGCCCTCGGCCGTCAGGACGTACCGGTAGTGGGGGTGCGTCCTGAGCAGGTCGGCGTGCCGGCCCACGCCCGTGATGCGCCCGTCCTCGAGCACGGCGACGCGGTCGGCCAGCGCGACGGTCGACGTGCGGTGCGCGACGACGAGGGTCGTCGTGGTGGCGAGCGCGCGCCGCAGGCCCTCGGTCACGTGCGCCTCGGTGGCCACGTCGAGCGCCGACAACGGGTCGTCGAGGACGAGGACGCGCGGTCGGCCGGCGATCGCCCGCGCGAGCGCGACGCGCTGCCGCTGCCCCCCGGACAGGCTCATGCCCTCCTCGCCGATCACCGTGTCGATCCCGTGCGGGAGCCGGTCCACGAACGCCGCGCTGGCGACCTCGAGGGCGGCACGCACGACCTGCGTCGCCGCGTCCTCGCTCATCGACGCGACCTGCTCGGGCGGCAGCCCCATCAGCACGTTGTCGCGCACGGAGGCCGAGAACAGGATCGGGTCCTCGAACGCGACCGCGACCGCGCCCCGCACGTCGTGCCGGCGCACGTCGCGCACGTCGACGCCGTCGACCAGCACCGCGCCGCCGGTGACGTCGTACAGCCGGGGCACGAGCTGCAGGAGCGTGGTCTTGCCGCTGCCCGTCAGGCCGACGAGGGCCATCGTCTCCCCCGGCTCGAGCACGAGGTCGACGCCGCGCAGGACCTCGCGGGCACCGGCGCCGTGGGCGAACCGCACTCCGCGCAGCTCGACGCGTGTGCCCTGCGGCGGCACGGGCGGCAGCGGCACCGGACGCTCCGGGTCGGCCAGCACCGGCGCCGTGTCCATGACGTCGAGGAAACGGTCGGTCCCGGCGCGCGCGTCGAGCGTCATCGCCAGCAGCTGGCCGAGGCTCTCGACCGGGCGCGTCATCACGGCGGCCGTGGCGAAGAACGCGACGAGCGCGCCGACGCTCACGCGGTCGCTCGCCGCGAGCCAGACGCCCAGCCCGAGCGCCACGGCGAGCGTCGTCTCGGGGATCCACGCGAGCGCGAACGACATGCGGGACTGCGCGCGCGCCTTGTCGAGCTCGGTGTCCCGCAGCTCGTCGGCCTGCTGCACGAAGTCGTCGAGCGCGTCGTCCCCGCGCCCGAACGCCTTGAGGACGCGGATGCCGTGCACCGACTCCTCGACGCGCGTCGCCAGGTCACCGGCCTGGTCACGCGCGCGCCGCGCGACCACCTTGTAGTCCATCCGGAACCGGAACCCCAGCACCATCACCGGCAGGGCGCCGAGCAGGTACACGACGCCGAGCAGCGGGCTGGTCACGAGCATGAGCACCGCGCCGACCAGCACCGTGGTCGCGGACACGACGAGCTGCACGAGCCCGAACACCATCCACCGGCGCACCGTGTGCAGGTCGCTCATCGACCGCTGCAGAAGCTGCCCACCGGACCACCGGTCGTGGAACGCGACCGGCAGGTCGAGCAGGTGGCGGAACAGGTCGGTGCGCATCGTGCGCTCGACACCGGTGCCCGGGGTCGCGATCAGCGCGCGACGGCACCAGACCAGGACCGCCTCGAGGACACCCAGCAGGAGCACCAGGAGCGCGGCCTGCACCACGGCGGTGCGTGAGCCGTCGGTCAGCAGCGGCCCGTTGACGACGCCGCGCAGCACCTGCGGGACCGCGAGCGCGATGAGGCTGGCGACGAGCGTCGCGCTGCCGCCCGCGACCACGCGCGGCAGCGCCGGGCGGGCCCAGCGCACGAGGCGCAGGAGCGCGCGCGTCGTGGAGATGTCGGCAGGGGGCACCCGCTCAGCCTAGATCGCCGCACCGACAGCGCGCGTCGGTGGCCGCCGCGCGTGCGAGGGGCGCAACGCCTGGTCAGCCCCCCGTGCGGGCGATCGTCGTGTTGTTCGCCTGGGCGCGCGGCCGGACGACCAGCAGGTCGACGTTGACGTGCGCCGGGCGCGACAGGGTCCAGGCGATGGTGTCCGCGACGTCGTCGGCCACCAGCGGCTGGTAGCCCTCGTAGACCTTCGCCGCGCGCTCGGCGTCGCCACCGAAGCGCACGAGCGAGAACTCCTCGGTGGCGACCGCACCGGGGGCGATCTCGATCACCCGGATCGGCTCGCCGACCAGCTCCCAGCGCAGCGTCGTGGCGAGCATGCGCTCGGCGTGCTTGACGCCCGTGTACCCCGCACCACCCGGGTAGGCGTCCAGCGCGGCGGTCGACGTCACGACGAGCACGTCGCCCGCGCCGCGCTCGCGCAGCAGCGGCAGCACGCCCTGCGTCACGCGCAGCGTGCCCAGCACGTTGAGCTCGTACATCCTGCGCCACCCGGCGAGGTCGGCGTCCTCGACGCTGTCGAGCCCCAGGGCACCGCCCGCGTTGTTGACGACGGCGTCCAGCCCGCCCGTGGCCCGCACGTGCGCGACCAGTGCGGCCACGTCCGCGTCCGACGTGACGTCGGCGGCGAGCACGTCGGCGCCCGTCTCGCCCGCGAGGGCCTCGAGGCGGTCGGCGCGACGCGCGGTGGCGACCACGTCCCACCCGTCGGCACGCAGCCGGCGCACGGTCGCGGCGCCGATCCCGGACGACGCCCCGGTGACCAGGGCGCGGCGGGGACGGTCGGTCGACGGGGACATGCGGCTCTCCTGGTGGTCGGGGTGCGGGTGTCGGACGAGCATGGCACGGGCGGACGGGACCGGGCCCACCTCGGGCAGCGGGGCGGCGTCACGTGGTCGCCGTCACCTCGCCGAGCGCCTCGTCGAGGAGAGCGAGGCCGTGGCGGGCCTCGTCGGGCGTGACGACGCACGGCGGCACCACGTGCACGCGGTTGTCGACGACGAAGGGCAGCAGGCCGCGGGCGAGGCAGGCGGCCTTGACGGCACCGACGACGGGCGCCGGCGCCGGGGTGCGCGCCACCCGGTCGACCACCAGCTCCACGGCCCAGAACACGCCCGTGCCGCGGACCTCGCCGACGAGCGGCTGCCGTGTCGCGATGTCGGCGAGCCCGGGCCCGAGCACGTCGCGCCCGATCGCGGCGGCGTTGTCGACGACCCCCTCGTCCGCCATCGCGTCGAGCGCGGCGACGACGGCCGCCATGGCGAGCGGGTGCCCCGAGTACGTCAGCCCCCCGGGGTAGACCCGCTCGTCGAAGGTCGCCGCGACGTCGGCGCCCAGCAGCACCCCTCCGGCGGGCACGTACCCCGAGTTGACCCCCTTGGCGAAGGTCACGAGGTCCGGGACGACGTCGTGGCCCTCGAACGCGAACCAGGACCCCGTGCGGCCGAACCCGGCCATGACCTCGTCGAGGACCATGACGATGCCGTAGCGGTCGCAGACCTCCCGCACGCCCGCGAGGTACCCGGGCGGCGGCACGAGCACGCCGGCGGTCCCCGGCACCGTCTCGAGGAGGATCGCGGCGACCGACTCCGGTCCCTCGCACTGCACGACGCGTTCGAGGTGCTGCAGCGCGCGCTCGCACTCCTGCTCCGGCGTCGTGGACCAGAACTCCGAGCGGTACAGGTAGGGGCCGAAGACGTGCACGTGCCCGCGCGCGTACTCGTTGGGCACGCGGCGCCAGTCCCCCGTCGCGACGACCGCCGCGCCGGTGTTGCCGTGGTACGAGCGGTAGTGCGAGACGACCTTGTCGCGCCCGGTGTGCAGACGCGCCATGCGGATCGCGTTCTCGTTGGCGTCGGCGCCGCCGTTGGTGAAGAAGACCTTGGTGAAGCGGTCGGGCGCGTGCTTGAGGACCGCCGCGGCGGCGCGCCCCCGCGTGAGGTTCGCGGTCCCGGGCGCGACGGTCGCCAGCAGCGCCGCCTGCTCCTGGACCGCCGCGACGACCCGCGGGTGCTGGTGCCCGAGGTTGGTGTTGACGAGCTGGCTCGAGAAGTCGAGGTACGTGCGCCCGGCGTGGTCCCACACGGTCGAGCCGGCACCGCCGGCGATGACGAACGGGGCGACGTGCGCCTGTGCGGACCAGGAGTGGAAGACGTGCGCACGGTCGAGCGCGACGGCCTCGGCGTCGAGCATCGGCCCGTCGGCGTGCGTGGGTCCTGCCATCGGTGCCTCCCGGCGGTACGGCGGGGCGTGCGTCCGACGCCCCCGGGGTGACCGGGCGGGGTGCGGTCCACCCCGCCCGGCCGTCGGTCAGTTCCCGCCCTCCGCGAGCTCGACGTCGATCGGCTCGAAGTCGGCGCCGGACGTGTCCACGCCCTCGTCGGCGAGCTCGGCGAGCGCCTGCTCGACGTACTCGGTCGTGTACGCCGTCCCGGGGGGCTCCTGCGTGATGATCGTCGCGCCGGTCTCGTTGTGGGTGTCGAGCGCGAGCGCGACCGTCCTGTCCCACGCCTCGGGGTCGACGAGGCCGATCCCGCCCGTGGACGGCCAGATGAGCTTGTTGACCTCGTTGGTCATCCAGAGCTGGTGGGACGTGCCGAGCGTCGACCCGGCCGCGGTGACGATGTCCGCGGCCTCCTGCGGGTTGTCCCGCGCGTACGCCCAGCCCTTGATGGAGGCCTTGAGGAACTTGACCGTCGTGTCCTGGTAGACCTCGTCGTCGGCGAGGCGCTGCGAGTCGGCCCAGATCGCGTCCTGCAGCATCGCGACGCCCTCGTCGTTCCAGTCGATGACCGTGAAGTCCTCGGGCTGGTACAGCTCACCGGTGTCGGGGTCGACGGTCTCCAGCAGCTGGGCGTACTCGTTGTACGTCATGGCCTGGGCCGCGTCGATGTCCCCGCTCAGCAGGCCCAGCATGTCGAAGGCCTGCGTGACGAGCTCGAAGTCGTCGACACCGGCCTTGTTGAGGCCCGCGAACAGCTCCCACTCGTTGCCGTAGCCCCACGACCCGATCTTCTTGCCCGCGAGGTCCGCGGGGGACGCCACGCCGGAGTCGGCGAACGCGACCTGCAGCGTCGCCGAGCGCTCGAACACCTGCCCGACGTGCGTGACCTGGGCACCCTGCTCGATCGACCCCAGGACCTTGGGCACCCACGCGATCGCGTAGTCCGCCTCGCCCGCGGCGAGAGCGTCCTGCGGCACGACGTCCCCGCCCGACGGGACGATCTCGACGTCCAGCCCCTCGTCGGCGTAGTAGCCCTGGTCGAGGGCCGCGTAGTACCCGGCGAACTGCGCCTGGGTCAGCCACTGCAGCTGCAGCGTGACCGGCGTGAGGTCGTCGGCGGCGGCGCTGGGGCCCCCGTCGGCCTGCGCCCCGTCGGTGCTCGAGCAGCCCGTCAGCAGCAGACCGGCGGCCGCGACGGCCGCGACGGCCGCCCCCCGGTGCGTCGTGGTCCTCATGTCATCTCCCTTCGTCGTGCGTGCGTGGACGAACAGCGGGTCGCACCGTCCTGACGGCGTCGGCAGGAGGACGTGGTGGGCGGCTCACGGGCCCGCCCGGTGCGTGGCGAGGTGCTCGGCGGTCGCCGTCACGGCGTGGAAGGCGAGCCCGACGACCACGCCGCCCAGCACGTACGCCCACGCCTGCGCGTAGTTCGACCCCGCTGCCGCGGTCGTGACGAACGACCCGATCCCCGAGCGCGGCCCCCCGAAGTACTCGGCGACGATCGCGGAGATCACCGCCAGCGACGAGCCCATGCGCAACCCGGTGAACACGAACGGGACGGCCGTCGGGAGCGTCACCGTGCGGGCGACCTGCACGCGGGAGGCCGCGAGCGCCCGCACGAGGTCGCGGTGCACGGGGCGCACCTGGCGCAGGCCGCGCAGCGTCGTGACGTACACGGGCACGAGGACCGCGAGCGCGGCGACGACGACCCGCGCCTGCTCGGAGCCCGCGCCGTACATCGCGTACAGGACGGGTGCGAGCGCGACGATCGGCACGACGGCCAGCGCCGCGACGACGGGCTCCGCGAGCACGTCGAGCAGCCGCACGGCGGCGGCGACGACGGCGAGGAGGATCCCGAGCACCGATCCGACGAGCAGCCCGAGCGCGGCGTTGCGCCCGGTGACCAGCGCGGCCGCGGAGATCGGCCCGCGGTACGTCATGACCTGGTCGCCGATCGCCGCCGGCCCGGGAAGCACGAACGCGGGCACCTCGCCCAGCACGACCACCGCGTGCCACGCCGCGACGAGCGCGACGAGCAGCACGGCCGGCGGCAGCACCTGCTCGGCGGCACGGACGAGCGTCGCGCGGCTCATCGCGGGTCCGCCCCGCGCGCGACCGTCCCGCCGTGCAGGGCCTCACGCACGGCCGCGACGGCCGCGACGAACGCGGCGTCGGTGCGCAGGTCGTCGCCGACGTCGTCGTGGCGCCCGGGCCCCGGCGCGACGGCCCCGGACCGGTCCAGCGTCACGTCGACCACGTGCCGGATCCGCCCCGGGCGCGGGGACATGACGACCACCCGGTCGGAGAGGAACACCGCCTCGGGGATGGAGTGGGTGACGAACACGACGGCCGCGCGGGTCTCCGCGCAGATCCGCAGCAGCTGTGCCTGCAGGTGCTCGCGCGTCATCTCGTCGAGCGCACCGAACGGCTCGTCCATGAGCAGCAGTGACGGCGAGTCGGCCAGGGCACGGGCGATCGCGACGCGCTGCTGCATGCCGCCCGAGAGCTGGTCGGGGTGGTGGTCGGCGAACTCGGTGAGGCCGACGAGGGCCAGCAGCTCGTCGGCGCGCTCGCGCCGCCCGGCCCGGCCCGCGCCGGCGAGCGCGAGCGGCAGCTCGACGTTGGCCCGCACGGTCCGCCACGGCAGGAGCCCGGCCTGCTGGAACGCGATGCCGTAGTCCCGTGCCAGACGGGCCTCGCGAGCGCTGCTGCCGAAGACCCGCACGGTCCCGGAGGTGGGCTCGTCGAGGTCGGCGACGAGGCGCAGCAGCGTCGACTTGCCGCAGCCGGACGGACCGATGAGCGAGACGAACTCCCCCGCGGCGACCCGCAGGTCGACGTCCTCGAGGGCCACGACGGGTGCGGACCTGCCACCGAACACCCGGGAGACGCCCTCGACCTCCACGGCCACGGCGCCCCGGGGGTGGGCTGCGGCGGTCGGCTGCTGCGGCACGGCGCTCACGACGCCACCTCCGTCCGTCGGTACCGGCGCAGCGCGCGGCCCACGAGGGCCACGAGGCCCGCGGCGAGCAGCCCCAGCGCGACGGCGCCGAGGATCGGTGCCCACGGCTTGGGCGGGTCGCTCGCGGCGAAGTTGGCGAACTCGAGGATCATCCGGCCCAGGCCGCCGGGCAGGCCGGTGGCGACCTCGGCCACGACCGTCCCGACGACCGCGTTCGCGGCCGCGAGGCGCAGCGCGGGCAGCAGGTGCGGCACCGCGGCGGGCAGCCGCAGACGCACCAGGGTGGCCCACCAGCTCGCGCCGTAGGCCCGCATGAGCGCGACGTGGATCGTGTCGGGAGACTGCAGCCCGCGCAGCATGCCCACGGCGACGGGGAAGAACGCGAGGTAGCTCGCGATGACGGCGACCGACATCCACGGCTGCCACGTGACGGCGCCCAGCTCGAGCCGGGACCCCCAGGACCGCACCAGGGGCGCGAGGGCGATGAGCGGCACCGTCTGCGACAGGACGACCAGCGGCAGCACCGCGGACTCCACGACGCGCAGCCGCTGCATCATGACCGCGAGAGCGGCGCCCACCGCCAGGCCCATGACCCACCCCGTGAGCGCGATGCCCAGCGACGACGCGGCGGCGCGCAGGACGGCGACCCACAGCGCCTCGGCACCGGTCGCGCCGGACACCGGGTCGAGGAGCCGCGCGGCGACGTCCCACGTGTGCGGCATCGCCATGTCCGTCGTGCGCGGCAGCACCCGCGTCTCGCCCACGGACCAGCCCTGCTCGGGTCCGACGGCCTTGTACGCCTCCCACAGCGCGGCGACGCCGAGCGCCGACAGGATCGCGACGAGCGGCCGGACGCGCAGCACGCGTGCCACGGGGCCCGGCGCGGTGTCGGCGCGGGCGGCCGGGGCACGCACCGCCGCGGCGAGCGTGGTCGGTGCGGTCGCCGTGCTCACGGTGCCGTCGTCGTGGTCGCGACGACGTGCTCGGCCATCGCCGGGATGATGCGCTCGCCGTAGAGCCGCATCGTCTCCTCCTTGTTGTCGTGCTGGAGGTAGACGGCGAACTGGTCGCAGCCGATCGCCTCGAGCTCGCGCAGGCGCTCGACGTGCTCGTGCGGGGAGCCGAGCAGGCAGAACCGCTCGACGATCTCGTCGGGGACGAACGTGGTGTGCGTGCTGCCCGCCCGGCCGTGCTCGTTGTAGTCGTAGCCCTCGCGGTCGCGCACGTAGTCCGTGAGCGCCCTCGGGATCGCCGAGTCGGTGCCGTAGCGCCGGACGATCTCGGCGACGTGGTTGCCGACCATGCCGCCGAACCACCGGCACTGCTCGCGCATGTGCGCCCGCTCGGGCGGCGAGGCCCCGTCGCCGACGTAGGCGGGCGCGGCGACGCAGATCTTCACGGCGCCGGGGTCGCGCCCCGCGGCCTCGGCGGAGTCGCGCACCGCCCGGACCATCCAGCGCGCGACGTCAGGGTCGGCGAGCTGCAGGATGAAGCCGTCCCCGACCTCGCCGGTGAGCCCCAGCGCGCGCGGGCCGTAGGCCGCGACCCACACGTCGAGCCTCGATCCCCTCGCCCACGGGAACTGCACGGTGCGCCCGCCCAGGTCGGCCGGGCGGTCGTTCGCGAGCTCCCGGATGACGTGGATCGCCTCGCGCAGCGTCGCGAGGTCCGACGGCCGCCCGTTGAGCGTGCGGACCGCCGAGTCCCCGCGCCCGATGCCGCAGACCGTGCGGTTGCCGTACATCTCGTTGAGCGTCGCGAACAGCGACGCGAGGACCGTCCAGTCGCGGGTGGCCGGGTTCGTGACCATGGGGCCGACCGTGACCCTGCGTGTCGCCGCGAGGATCGCGGAGTAGATGACGAACGGCTCCTGCCACAGCAGGTGGGAGTCGAACGTCCAGACGTGGGAGAACCCGTGGGTCTCCGCCTGGCGCGCCAGGTCGACGGTGCGCGACGCGGGCGGGTCGGCCTGCAGGACGACGCCGAAGTCCATCCCTCGCTCCCCTCAGACCAGGTACTGCGACAGGTCGCGCCGCAGGTAGCGCCCGTGCCCGGGCCGGCCGTGGTAGCCGTCGGGGTCGACGAGGACCTCGCCCCGGGACATCACGACGTCGACGTGCCCGTCGACCTCGAAGCCCTCCCACGCGGAGTGGTCCATGTTCATGTGGTGGGTCGCCCCGATCCCGATGGAGGTGTGCCCCGACGGGTCGTACACGACGAGGTCGGCGTCGGCCCCGGGCGCGACGACGCCCTTGCGGCCGTACAGCCCGAACATCCGCGCCGGGGTGGTCGAGGTGATCTCCACCCAGCGCTCGAGCGAGATCTCGCCGGTCACCACGCCCTGGTACATCAGGTCCATCCGGTGCTCGACCGACCCGATGCCGTTGGGGATCGCCCGGAAGTCGCCGAGCCCCAGCTCCTTCTGGCCCTTCATGCAGAACGGGCAGTGGTCGGTCGAGACCATCTGCAGGTCGTTGGTGCGCAGCGCCTGCCACATGTGGTCCTGGTGCCCCTCGGCCCGCGAGCGCAGCGGGGTCGAGCACACCCACTTCGCCCCGTCGAAGCCGGGTGCCCCGAGCTGCTCCTCGAGGGAGAGGTACAGGTACTGCGGGCACGTCTCGCCGAACACGTTCTTCCCCGCGTCGCGGGCCCACGCGAGCTGCTGCACGGCCTGCTTGGCGGACACGTGCACGACGTACAGGGGCGCTCCGGTGACGTCGGCCAGCATGATCGCGCGGTGCGTCGCCTCCTCCTCGAGCTGCCACGCGCGGGCGACGCCGTGGAAGAGCGGGGCCGTGTTCCCCTGCGCGACGAGCTGCGCCGCGAGCACGTCGATCGCGGGACCGTTCTCCGCGTGCATCATCGTCAGCAGGCCCAGGTCGGCGGCCTTCTGCATGGCCCGCAGGATCTGGGCGTCGTCCGCGTAGAAGACGCCGGGGTAGGCCATGAAGAGCTTGTAGCTGGTGATGCCCTCGGCGACGAGCCAGCCCATCGCGGCCAACGAGTCCTCGTCGACGCCGCCGATGATCTGGTGGAACCCGTAGTCGACCGCGCAGCTCCCGGCCGCCTTGGCGTGCCACGCCGCGAGCCCGTCCTCGACACGTTCCCCGGCGCGCTGCACCGCGAAGTCGATGATGGTGGTCGTGCCGCCCCACGCAGCGGCGCGGGTCCCGGTCTCGAACGTGTCGGACGCGGCCGTCCCGCCGAACGGCAGCTCCATGTGCGTGTGGGCGTCGACGCCACCGGGGACGACGTACTTCCCGGTGGCGTCGACCACCCGGTCGACGGACGCGGCGAGGTCGTGGCCGAGCAGGGTCGACCCGGGCGCCAGGACGGCCGCGATCGTCTCGCCGTCGACGAGGACGTCGGCGGCGCCCCGGCCCGTGGCGGACACGACGGTGCCGCCGCGGAGCAGCGTGGTGGTCATGGGGCTCCTTCCTCGTGCCGAGCGGTCAGGGGGCGACGATCGGTCCGTAGGCGTCGGGCCGGCGGTCCCGGAAGAACTGCCAGCGCTCGCGCACCTCACGGACCTGGTCGAGGTCGAGGTCCCGGACCAGCAGCTGGTTCTCGCTCGACGACCCGATCTCGCCCACCTGGTTGCCGTCCGGCCCCACGGCGTACGACGAGCCGTAGAAGCTCACGGCCTCGTCCCCGTACTCGACGTCCTCGAGCCCGACCCGGTTGTTGGCGACGACGAAGTAGCCGTTGGCCACCGCGGCGGCCGGCTGCTCGATCTCCCAGAGCCTGTTCGAGATCCCGGGGGCCGTGGCGTTGGGGTTGAACACGATCTGCGCGCCGTTGAGCGCGAGCACACGCCAGCCCTCGGGGAAGTGCCGGTCGTAGCAGATGTTGACGCCGATGCGTCCGGCAGCGGTGTCGAACACCGGGTACCCGAGGTTCCCGGGACGGAAGTAGAACTTCTCCCAGAACTTCGGCAGGTGCGGGATGTGGTGCTTGCGGTACCTGCCGAGCACCGTGCCGTCGGCGTCGATGACGACCGCGGTGTTGTACAGGACGCCCGGCTGGTCCTCCTCGTAGATCGGCAGGACGACCACGATGCCCAGCTCGGCCGCCAGCGCGCTGAAGCGCTCGGTGGTGGGGCCCGGCACGGGCTCGGCGTAGTCGTAGTACGCGGTGTCCTGCGTGATGCCGAAGTACGGGCCGTAGAACAGCTCCTGGAAGCCGATGACCTGCGCACCCGCCGAGGCCGCCTCGCGCGTCCAGTCCTCGTGGAGCCGGATCATGGACTCCTTGTCGCCGGTCCAGGTGGCCTGGGTGAAGGCGACGCGCACGACGGTCATGGGGTCCTCCGGATGTCTCACGACGGCGAGGTCCGCGACGGGTCGGGGCCGCCGCCGGATGGAATGTGACTGTCGACCTTGGACATTTCGGTGCCGTCACGCGTCGTTTGCGTCCGCGGAACTTCCGGACGTGAGGCGTGCACTTCCCGACGCCCGTCCGGGGTGCGGCCGCTCACGACCCGGACACGCAGGCGCAACACGAGCAGGCCACGATGCGCGCATGTCACCGCAGGAGCTGGCCGAGCTCGTCGTCGACCGGTCCCCGCGCGGGATCGCCGCCACGATCGCGCGCCTCGTCCACACGGGTGACCTGCTGCCCGGCGACCGGCTGCCCACGGTCCGCCAGCTCGCCGTCGCGCTGGGTGTCAGCCCCGCCACCGTCGGCTCCGCGTGGCAGACGCTCGCGGCCGCCGGTCTCGTCATCTCCCGCGGACGTGCGGGCACGTCCGTGCTGCCGGGGCCCGCCGCGCGGCTGCCGCCGCGGTACCGCGACCTGGCCGACGTGCCGGCCGCCCGCCTCGACCTCGCGGCCGGCACGCCCGACCCCGAGCTGCTCCCCGACCTGTCGCCCGCCCTGACGCGGCTCGCCACCCGCGGCCTCGGCGCCCACGCGACCGGCTACCTCGACGACCCCGTCGTCCCGGGGCTCGAACGGCTGCTCCGCTCGTCGTGGCCGTTCGTGCCGCAGCGCCTGACCGTGGTCGACGGCGCCGTGGACGCACTGAGCCGCGTGCTCGAGCAGGTCGTCGGCTTCGGCGGACGCGTCGCGGTCGAGGACCCCGGCTTCCCGCCGGTGCTCGACCTGCTCGACCACCTCGGTCTCGAACGCGTCCCCGTGACCCTCGACGCGTCCGGCCCGCGGCCGGACGCGCTCGCGGAGGCGGTGCGTTCCGGGGTGCGCGTGGTCGTGCTGCAACCCCGGGCGCAGAACCCGACGGGGATCAGCATCACGCCCACCCGGGCCCGGGAGCTCGCGGCCGTGCTGCGTCCCGCGGCCGGCGAGCTGTGGGTGCTGGAGGACGACCACTCGGGCGAGGTCGCGTCGTCGCGGGACGTCAGCCTCGGCACCCTGCTGGCGGACCGCGTGGTGCACGTGCGCTCCTACTCCAAGTCCCACGGCCCCGACCTGCGCATCGCCGCCGTGGGCGGGCCCGCGGTCGTCCTCGACGGGCTCGTCGCACGGCGCATGCTGGGGCCCGGGTGGACCAGCCGCCTGCTGCAGCACGTGCTCGTCGATCTGCTGACCGACGCGCAGGCCGTCGAGGCCGTGGCGCACGCCCGCCGCATCTACCACGGTCGTCGGCGCACGCTCAGCGCGGCCCTCGCGCGGCACGGCGTGCAGGTGCCGCCCGGGGACGGCATCAACATGTGGGTGCCCGTGGCCGACGAGCGGGCCGCCCTCGTGCGGCTGGAGGCGGCCGGCGTGCGGGTGGCACGCGGCCGCCCGTTCTTCAGCGACCCGGCGCGGGCGCACGGCTTCGTGCGTGTCACCGTCGGCGTGCTGCGCCCTGACGACGTGGAGACGGTCGCCGCGGCGCTCGCCGCGGCGGCGGCACCCTGACAGGACAGAAAGCGGTTGGTGTACCAACCGAATGGTTTCGTCCGTCGCCCGGAGGGCGCCCCCCGCACCAGAGTGTGGACCGCTACCACCACGTCGAGGGGAACGATTGCCATGTCGAGGACACGCAGCAGGACGACAGCCTGGCTCGGAGGGGTCGCACTCGTCGCAGGCGGAGCGATCGCCGCGGTGAGCACGCCCGCGCAGGCCGCCCAGACCATCACGAACGTCGCCTACGCCCCGGCGGACCCGGCCGGCAGCCGCGGTCACCTCCTGGACCTCTACATCCCCGACGGCACCGGCCCGTTCCCTCTCGTCCTGTGGTCCACCGGGTCGGCCTGGTCGTCGGACGACGGCAAGTCGGGGGCGGGCGCCGTCGCGCAACAGCTCAACCCCCGCGGCATCGCCGTCGCCGGCGTCAGCGTGCGCTCGGCCTCGCAGGCGAAGTTCCCCGCGCAGGTCCATGACATCAAGTCGGCGACCCGCTACCTGCGCAGCAACGCGACCCAGTACCGGTTGGACCCCGAGCAGTTCGCGAGCATGGGTGACTCCTCCGGCGGCTGGGTCGCCGCCATGGCGGCCGTGACCAACGGCGTGGCCGCCCTGGAGGGGCAGATCGGCACCACGGGCGTGTCGAGCGACCTGCAGGCGGGGGTCGACTTCTTCGGGCCCACCGACTTCGCGCGTCTCAAGGAGCAGGACCCGGGCGGCTTCATCGACCACGACAGCCCCAGCGCCCCCGAGGGTCAGCTGCTCGGCTGCGCGACCCCGACGTGCCCGGACAAGGTCCGCCAGGCGAACCCACTGACCTACGTCGACTCCCAGGACCCGCCGATGCTCCTGCTGCACGGGCAGGCCGACAACGTCGTTCCCCACGCCCAGACGGTCATCTTCTACGACGCCCTGAAGGCGGCGTGCGTCGACACCCAGTTCTTCTCCGTGCCCGGCGCCGGCCACAGCCACGCCGACGTCACGAGCGCGTCGCGCTACGGCCGGCAGACGGTCCGCACGACCCAGGACTGCCGCGAGACGGTCACGCAGGGCACCCCGAACCCGAGCTGGGACACCATCGCGGCGTTCCTCAAGGCCGCCTGGGCGGACGGCGGGCCCACACCGACCACAACGCCCACGCCGACCGTCACGCCCACGCCCTCGGTCACCCCGACGCCGACCGTCACGCCCACGCCCTCCGTGACCCCGACACCGTCCGCGACGCCGACACCGTTCGCGACGCCGACACCCACGCCGGGCACGTCCACCGGGTGCACGGCCACGTACCGGCTCGCGAACAGCTGGCCCAACGGGTTCGTCGCGGACGTGACGGTCACGGCAGGCAGCAGCGCGATCAACGGCTGGCGCGTCACCGTCACCCTGCCCTCCGGGGCGAGCGCGACGCAGGTGTGGAACGGGCAGTCCAGCGGCGGCGCGGCGCCGACCGTGACCAACGCCCCGTGGAACGGGCGCGTCGACGCCGGACGCAGCACGACGTTCGGGTTCCAGGGCACCGGGAACGGGGCGGGCGCGACGGTGACCTGCGCAGCGTCCTGATGCCCGCCGCTCGCTGACGAGCGCCGACCCGAGCGGCGCGCACGGCCCCCTCCCGGCCGTGCGCGCCGCTCGGTGCGTGCGGGCGCTGCGCGTCACCGCTTGCACCGCCACGGGGGTGAGCGCCTAGGGTGACGGGTCGGAACCCGACCGCCGCCTTGGCCGGGTCGCACCGCCCTCGTCTGGGACGGTCCTCCGCGGCGCGACGTGCGTCCTTCCTTCCCTCTCCCGCGCCCGACGGCGTGCGCGGCAGCGACCCCCGGAGAGACCATGCCTCGCGCCCGCCGTCACACCGTCCCCGCCTCCCCGTCCCCGCTCACCCGCCGCACGCGCCGTGCGGGGCTCGCCGCCGTCGCCGCGGCCTGCACCCTCGCCGTCGCGGCCTGCTCGACGGGAGCGCCGGCAGCCGCGCCCTCCCCCGCGCCGTCCGACGCGCCGGCGACCTACACGCCCGTCACGCTCGACAACTGCGGCACCGAGGTCACGTTCGACGCGCCCCCGCAGCGTGTCGTGACCATCAAGTCGTCGACGACCGAGACGCTGCTCGCCCTGGGCCTGGCGGACGTGCTCGTCGGCACGGCCTTCGCCGACGGCCCCGTGCCGGAGCGGTGGGCCGCGGACGTCGCCGACGTGCCGGTCCTGTCCGACAAGGTCCCCGGCCAGGAGGCGCTCCTCGAGGCCGAGCCGGACCTCGTCTACGCCGGCTGGGAGTCGAACCTCAGCACCGACGGCGCGGGCGAGCGGTCGACCCTCGCGGACCTCGGCATCGCCACCTACGTCTCGCCGAGCGCCTGCAAGGCCCCGGGCTACCAGCCGGACCCGCTGAGCTTCGACGACGTGCTCGACGAGATCCGTGAGGTCGGGGACGTCTTCGGCGTCCCGGACGCCGCGGAGCAGGTCGTGGCCGAGCAGCAGGCGACGCTCGACGCGATCGAGCCCGTCGACGGCGGCACGGCCGTGTGGTGGTCCTCGGGCACCGACACCCCGTACGTCGGCGCCGGCATCGGGGCGCCGCAGATGCTGCTCGCGGCCGCCGGGCTGAGCAACGTCTTCGCGGACGTGCACGACACCTGGACGTCCGTCGGGTGGGAGCAGGTCGTCGCGGCCGACCCCGACGTGCTCGTCCTCGTGGACTCGGCGTGGAACTCCGCGCAGAAGAAGATGGACTTCCTCGCGACGCACCCGGCCGCCTCGCAGCTCACGGCCGTGCGCGAGCAGCGCTACGTGGTGGTCCCGTTCGCGGCGACCGAGGCGGGCGTCCGCAACGCGCAGGCCGCGGCCGACGTCGCGGACGCCGTGCGCGCGCTCGACGCAGGGACCCCGGCCCCCGACGCGACCACCGAGGACTGACCCGCTCCGATGCCGCACCCCAGCGCCGGCCCGACCCGCTCCCTCCGCCGCGACGCGGCCCCCGCCGACGTCGGCGGCGCCGGGTCGCGTGCACCGCTGCGCCCGCCCCTGACGCTGCTGGTGGGCACAGGGCTGGCCGCCCTGGTGGTGACGCTGCTGGTCGCGGTGACCATCGGGCCGGCCGACCTGGCGGTCGGCGAGGTCGTGCGGTCGGTGCTCGCGCACGTCGGCCTGCGGGAGGCCGACGTGCCGCGCCTGCACGACGCGATCGTGTGGGACCTGCGGCTGCCGCGGGTCCTGACGGCCGCTGCCGTGGGGGCCGGGCTCGCCGTCGCGGGCGCCGTCATGCAGTCCCTGACGCGCAACCCGCTGGCCGACCCGTACCTGCTGGGGCTGTCGTCGGGCGCGTCCCTGGGTGCGGTGGCCGTGCTCGTGCTGGGCGTGGGGCTGCTGCTGCCGGTCGCCGCGTTCGCGGGCGCCCTGCTCGCGCTCGTCGCGACGCTCGCGCTCGCCCGCACGGGCGGCACGCTCACGCCGACCCGCGCCGTCCTCGCCGGCCTGGCGGTGTCCCAGCTCGCGGCGGCGGCGACGTCCTTCGTCATCTTCTGGACCGCGACCGGGGACTCGTACCGCGAGATCCTGTCGTGGCTCATGGGGTCGCTCGCTGGCGCGACGTGGTCGTCCGTGACGATCGCGGCGGGCGCGCTGGTCGTGGTGGGGACGGTCGTCCTGCTCGCGGCCGGGCGGCTGGACGCGTTCGCGTTCGGGGACACCGCCGCAGCGGCGTTGGGCGTCGACGTCGAGCGGACGCGCTGGGCGATGATGACGCTCGTGGCGCTGCTCACGGGCGCGATGGTCGCCGTCTCGGGCGCCATCGGGTTCGTCGGGCTGGTCCTGCCGCACGCGGTCTCGGTCGTGACGGGGCCCGCCCACCGACGGCTGCTGCCCGTGGCCGGGCTGGCAGGGGCCGTGCTGCTGGTGTGGGCGGACACCCTGGCACGGACGGTCTTCGACCCGCGGGAGCTACCGGTCGGTATCGTGACCGCGCTGATCGGCGTGCCGGTGTTCGCGGTGCTGCTGCGCCGAGGACGGGGTGGCACGTGGAGCTGAGCATCGCGGGCGTCGGCACGCGCCTCGGGGGCCGATGGGTCGTCGACGGCGTCGACGCGACTCCTCCGGCGGGGGCCCTGACGGGCCTGCTGGGGCCCAACGGCGCGGGCAAGACGACGTTGCTGCGACTGGTCGCGGGACTGCTCGAGCCGCAGGCCGGCGCCGTGCTCGTGAGCGACCCCGGCGCGGCCGACCCCGTCGCCGCCGTGCCCGTGCACGCGATGCCCCGACGCCTCCGCGCGCGCCACGTCGCGCTGCTCGAGCAGTCGTCGGACGCGGCCGTGCCCCTGAGCGTGCGCGAGGTGGTCGCGCTCGGGCGCATCCCGTACCGCACGCTGTGGGGCACGGACACCGACCCGGGTGCCGTGGAGCGCGCGCTGGTGGCCGCGTCCGCGACGCACCTGGCGGACCGCGCGTGGTCGACCCTGTCCGGCGGTGAGCGGCAGCGCGTGCACATCGCGCGCGCGCTCGCCCAGGAGCCGTCGCTGCTCCTGCTCGACGAGCCGACGAACCACCTCGACGTGGCCGCGCAGCTCTCGATGCTCGCCTTCGTGCGGGACCTGCGGGTCACGAGCGTCGCGGCCCTGCACGACCTCAACCTCGCGGCGGCGTTCTGCGAGCACGTCCTCGTGCTGTCGGCCGGCCGGCTCGCGGCCGCCGGACCGCCGGCCGAGGTGCTGACACCCACCCTGCTGCGTCAGGTGTACGGCGTGGATGCCGACGTGCTGACGCACCCCCGCACCGGTCGGCCGGTGATCGCCCTCACCGGCCGGTCCCCCGACGCGGGCGAGCGAGCCGGGTGAACTGCACCGTGCGGTGCACCACACCTGGTCCGCGCAGGTGACCACGGGGCATACCTTCCGGCGGGGGGGCTTCCGGCTCCGACCTGTACCCGGGCAGCGAAGGAGCGCCACATGAGGACGACCACGGTCGCACGAACTCACCCAGGCCGACGGACGGCAGGCGCCGTCACGGTCGCCGCGGCGGTGGCCCTCGCGGTCGCCCTGGCCTCGAGCGCGCAGGCGGCGCCGATCCCGGTGCCGCTGGCCACGGCGGACGCCTTCGCGATCCTCGCGGGCACCGGTATCACGAACACCGGCTCGACGACCGTCGAGGGCGACATCGGCACGTTCCCGACGCCGGCCATCACAGGCGCGGACTCGATCGAGCAGACCGGCGCGACCCACGCGGCCGACGAGGTCGCCGACCAGGCCAAGACGGATCTCGTCACCGCCTACGACCACGCCGCGGGTCAGAAGCCGGTCCTCGCGGTGCCGGTCGAGCTCGGTGGCCTGAAGCTGACGTCGGGCGTCTACTCCTCGGACGACGAGCTCGACATCACCGGCACCCTGACCCTCGACGGCGGCGGCGACCCGGGCGCGGTCTTCGTCTTCCAGACCCCGTCCACGCTGATCACGGCGACCGACAGCGCGGTCGCGCTCGTCAACGGCGCCCAGGCCTGCAACGTGTACTGGCAGGTCGGCAGCTCGGCCACGCTGGGCGAGCGGACGCGGCTCGCCGGGACCGTCATGGCCCTGGAGACGATCAGCCTGAACACAGGGGCGACGGTCGACGGTCGCGTCCTGGCGCGCGACGGCGCCGTGACGCTGAACTCGAACACGATCATCCGCCCGGCGTGCGCGACGCCCACGCCGAGCGCCTCGCCCACCGTGGGCCCGGGCACGACCGCCGGACCGGTCCCGGGTGACGGCGCGAGCGCCGCCCCGGGCACGGGGGTCGGCGCGGGCACGGGGGCCGGCACGGGTGCCGGCAGCGGCCCGCAGGTCCCGCGCGTCCCGGTCGGCGGGGTGCAGACGGGCGACGGCAGCAGCATGGGGTCGCTGGGCGGCGCGCCCGTGGCCCTCGCCCTCGCCGGCGGCGTCGCCCTGGTCGCGGGCGTCCTGCGGCTGCGCGCGCGTCGTCCGTCCCCGGCGGCGTGACACCGCCGGCCGGAGCATGAGGTGGTGGTCGGGTGCCGCGACGAGCACGATCGTGCTCGTCGCGGCCCTGGCCGCCTGCAGCACCGCGCCAGCCGTCGCACCGGCCCCCACGCCGTCGGTCGCCGCCGTACGACCCACGACCTCCGCGGAGGCGTCGCACGTCGCGTCGGATCGTCCGACGGTGATGGCGGCCTCCGTCCCCGTCCGGGTGGAGATCCCCGCGATCGGCGTCGACTCCGAGCTGATGCGGCTGGGCCTTCAGGACGACGGCACCATGGAGGTGCCGCCCGCAGGGTTCCCCGCGGGCTGGTACGACGGCGCGCCGACCCCGGGTGAGCTCGGCCCGGCGGTCATCGCCGGTCACGTCGACTGGACCACCGGACCCGGCGTCTTCTACGACCTCGCGCAGCTGGCCGTCGGCGACGAGATCCGGGTGGGCCGCGCCGACGGGACGACGCCCGTGTTCGCCGTCACGGCGGTGCAGGAGCATCCGAAGGACGAGTTCCCCACGGCGGCCGTGTACGGCGACATCGACCACGCGGGGCTGCGCCTGATCACCTGCGGTGGCGACTGGGACCGGTCGGTGCGCCACTACACGGCGAACGTCGTGGTCTTCGCGGAGCTCGTGCACCCGGGCTGACCGCTCCGTCCCCGGTGGGCGGCTGCGCGTGACCGGTCCGGCCCCGGTGCCGACGGCGAAGCGGCCGGGCGCCGCCCGCGCTCAGCCGCGCAGACCGGCGGCGAGCTGGGCGTCGGCGTCCTCCAGGGTCGCGGCCGCGGCGCGCAGGTACTCGCCCAGCGACGTCAGCGCACCGACCGTGTCGGTCGCACCCTGGGTGAACTGGCGGTACGACTCGCCGAACGCGACGGACGCCTGGTCGGTGACGAAGCCGGACGACACGAGCGACTCGATGAACGCGCGCAGCTCGGCCAGGCGGTTGGTGATCTCGTCCTGCCCGGCGGTCAGCCGCGTCGCCGCGTCCCGCATCTCCTGGTAGCTGACGTCGATGTTCGCCATGTGGCACTCCCCTGCTCGTGGCGGCGAGGTCCGTCCCCGCCGTGGTGCCGCGCACCGGCGCCGACGCTAGCGAGTTCCGTCCCGTCTCGTCCCGGTCTGTCCACAGGCTCCGGGACGGGTCCGCGGTCAGTCCGGCACCGGCAGCTGCACGCGCCGCAGCCGGCCCTGCTCGACGAGCACGCCGCGTCCGGGCGGGAACTCGGCACGCCCCATGCGTGGGAAGGCCGTGCGGAACAGCGCGTCACCGTCCATGTGGTCCGGCTGCAGCACGAGACCGCGCCGTCCGTTGCGGACCTCGGCGACGAGCGGCCACGACGACCCCCACGTGCTGGTCTCCGACTCCGCGAGGACGAAGTGGTCGTTGCGCCGGGCGGTGCGCACGGCCTCGGTGAGCGCCTGCTCGGCAGGGCCTCCCAGCAGGTCGGCGATGGCCTCGACGACGAGGACGACGGGTGCGCCGTCGACCGGCGCCGCGGCGAGCCGGGGCAGCAGGTCACGGGCGAGGGACGCGATCTCCTCGGGGGTGCCGGCGGTGCCCGACCAGGCGACCCGCTCGCGCACCGGTGAGCGGCGCGCCCCGACGTAGTACAGCGACGCGTCGGGCAGCGCACGGCGCAGCGCGTCCCCGAGGGCGACGAGCGCCGTCGTCCGCCCCGACCCCGGCATCCCGGCCAGCAGGAACGTGCCGCGCGGGGCGAACCCGCAGGGTGCGAGCGTGTCGTCGGCGATCCCGAGCACCGGCAGGCCGTCGACGGTGTCCGGCAGGCTCGACGCGGGGACGACGGTCGGCAGCCGCCGCACGGGCGGCGTCGTGGCGACTCCCGCCGCGCGCAGCCGTTGCGCGACCGCGGTGATCGCGACCGCCTGCTCGGCGGGAGCCGTCCGACCGCCGGGCACCGCGACCTGCATCTCGTCGCTCTCGCCGGCGAAGACACCGCGCCCGGGCGGCGACGCCGGTCCCAGCACGTCCTTCGGCACGTCGAGGACGCCGTACGCGCTCTCGTCGGCCTGCCGCAGCACGAGCCGGCGCGCGACGCTCCCGGCGAGCGACGTGGGCAGCGCACCGGGCCGCTCGGCGGACATGGCGACGTGCACGCCCAGCGGACGCCCCTCGGCGACGAGCCGCTGCAGCCCGGACCACGCGCCGGTGCGCCCGGCGTCGGCCTCGTGCGCCTCACGGAACGCGGCCAGCCCGTCGATGAGCAGCAGCAGGCGCGGCTCGTCCTGCCGTCCGGTGAGCGCGCGGTAGTCGGTCAGGGATCCGGCGCGCACGGTCGCGTACCGCGTCGCGCGGTCGTCGAGCGCGGTCCGCAGGCTCCGCAGGAGCCGCTGCAGGCGCTCGGTGTCGGCGCCGTCGACGATCGACCCGACGACGGGCAGCTCGTCGAGCATGGCCAGTCCGCCCGAGCCGAGGTCGAGGCCGTACACCTGCACGGGGCCACCGGCCCCGAGGGTGCCGAGCGCCGCGCTGACGGCCAGCGTCCGCAGCGTCGCGGACTTGCCCGAGCCGCTGGTGCCGAGCACCACGAGGGACCCCTCGGCGTCGGGGTCCCACACCCAGGGGTGCTGCTCCTGACGCGCCGGCCGGTCGACGACCCCCAGGACCAGGCCCGCGCGCGCGGGGTCGACGACGTCCTCGAGCGCGTGCACGGCCGTGAGCTCGGGCAGCCAGGGGCGCCGCGGCGGGGGGATCGCCTCGACGCGGGCCGCCGCACGCACCGTGCGCACGACGCGCGCGAGGTCGGTCGGTCCGTCCTCGGCGGGCGGCGCGGCCCCGACCGGTGGCGGCAGGTCCCACGGCTCCCCCGGCCCGAACTCCAGGCTCTCGAGCGCGACGGTGGCGCCCGGCGGCGTCGCGCTCGACCGCCCGCCCGCGTAGCCGGTCTGGAAGAGCGCGAGCCGGCCCGGCCCGGTGCGCACGGCCCCGCGTCCCGGCACGGCGGGGTCGAAGCCGGCGGCCAGCGGGGTGCCGAGGACGTCGGCGGAGTCGGCCTCGTCGGCCATCCGCAGCGCGATGCGCAGGTTGGTGTTGGCGCGCAGGTTGTCCTTGATGACGCCGGCAGGGCGCTGGGTCGCCAGGACGAGGTGCAGGCCGAGGGACCGACCCCGCTGGGCGACGTCGACCACACCGTCGACGAACTGCGGCACGTCGGCTGCGAGCGCCGCGAACTCGTCGACGACGATGACCAGCGACGGCGGTGTCTGCGGGTCCCCGGACCGTTCGAGGGTGAGCAGGTCCTTGACCCCCTTGCGCTGCAGGAGGTGCTCGCGTCGGCGCAGCTCGGCGCGCAGCGACACCAGCGCCCGGCGCACGAGGTGCGGCGACAGGTCGGTGACGAGGCCCACGGCGTGCGGGAGCTCGACGCAGTCGGAGAACGCCGCACCGCCCTTGTAGTCGACGAACAGGAACGTCACCCGGTCCGGGCTGTGCGCGGTCGCCAGCCCCAGCACCCAGGACTGCAGGAACTCGCTCTTGCCGGACCCCGTGGTGCCGCCGACCAGCGCGTGCGGTCCCTGCGTCCGCAGGTCGAGGACGAACTGGCCGGCCGCCCCCTGCCCGACGACCGCTCGCAGGCCGGCGTCGCCGCGTCGCCGCACGGGCGTCCCGGTGCGGGCGACGACCGACCCGGTCTCGTGCCAGCGCTCGACGACGGCCTCGGGGTCGTCGGCCACCTCCGGCCCGAGCAGGCTCAGCTGTCCGACCCCGCGCGGCAGGTCCGACTCGTCGACCACGGGCGTGCCGTCGTCCACGACGGCCGCGAGCCGGCGCGCGAGGTCGGTCGCCGCCGGCACGTCGAGCCGCTCGCAGACGACGTCGTCCCAGGCGCCGTCACGTGTCCGGCCCACCCGCGCCCCGCCGTCGTCGAGCGCGACGAACGCGTGGCACGCGGCGGGCAGTGCGTCGACCTGCGCGGCGCACCACAGCACGTGCACGCCGACGTCCGGGCCGTCCTCCGCGAGCCGGACGAGCCGCCCGCGCTCGGCCTGGGCGTCGTCCTCGACCACGAGGAGCACCGCGGGCTCGGCGGACTCGCCGCGCCGCCCCAGCGCCTGGCGCGCGGCGACCAGCTCCTCCAGCGCCGTGACGACCGCCGTCGAGGTCACGGGGTCGGCCGCGAGGTGCGGGCCCGCCAGCGGGCTGTGCGGCGAGGCGACGTGCGGCAGCCACTTGAGCCAGTCCCAGCGGTCGCGGCTCGACGACGACGCGACGCCGGTGACGACGAGCTCGGAGGGCGCGTGCAGGCAGACGAGCTGCGCGACGAGCGCGCGGGCCACGCCGTCGACGTGCGTCCGCGCACCGGCGACGCCCACGGTGCCGGCGTCGCGCAGCCCCACGCCCACGGGGACGCCGTCGACGTCGGCGAACCGCGTCACCAGGGCCTCGACGAGCGCCCAGTGCTCGGCGCCCGCCCGGCCACGCGGGGGCAGCCGGACCGTGGTGCGGGAGGCGGACCTCCCGACGCCGACCCGGAGCACGAGGAACGCGGGCTCGCCGGGCCGCCGGGACCACAGCACGGGACCGAGGTCGCGGGCAGCGCGCACCGCCTGCGCGGTCGAGGCCAGCTCACCCAGCCGCACCCGCCTCTCCTCCTGCGAGGCCGCCTCGAGGTCCTGCTCGAGCGCGTCGAGCGAGGCCCGGAACGTCGCCGTCTCCTCCTTCAGACGACGCCGCTCGGTGAACCTCTTGTCGACCCACCCCGCGACGAGCAGCAGCGGGCTCAGCGCGAGGAGGACCAGCGTCGTCGGACGCGGCATCACCGCGTACAGCACCGCACCGAGGACGACGGGCGCCGCGAGCGCGACCAGCGGGAAGCGGCCCGGCCGCGCGGGCTCCGGCGGCGCGGGCGCCTCGACGGTCCGCTCCGGGTGCACGGGCACGACGCGCGGCGAGCGGTTGAACGCCACGACGGCGGCGCCGTCACCGGAGCCGTCCGCCGGCCGCACGCGCGTCAGCGTGAGGATGGTCTCGCCGAGCACCACGTAGTCGCGCGGCCCCACGACGGCCCGGTCGACGCGGCCCCACCCGATGACCACACCGTTCGACGACCCGGCGTCCACCACCTCGACGGTGTCGCCGACGACGACGCGGGCGTGCGTCGTCGAGACCATCGGGTCGCTGAGCCGCACGTCGCTGCCCGGTCCGCGCCCGATGGTCGTCGTGCCGCGCGGCAGGTGCACCTCGAGGCCCGCCTGCGGTCCGCTGACCACCGTCAGGCGCGCGTGCGCGTCGTGAGGGGAGACGCCCGTGCCGGACGGCCCCTCGACCGCGGGCGTCAGAGCCACCGTCGAACCCGCCCGCAACCCCGCCTCGGCCAGGCCCGCGCGACGCTGCAGCGTGCGCGGCGCCCCGCCGTCGGGCGGCGCGAGCGCGAGCGTCACGGGGCCGGGGACGGCACGGCCCGCGGCGGCCTCGGCCCGCACGAGCGTGTCGGCGACGTCACCGACGGTCGCACCCGCGTCGGCGGTCACCACGACGTCCACCTCGACGACGCGGTCCGGCACCGGGCGGCGGTACGTCAGTCGGGTCCGCACGTCGCTCCCTGCTCGTGGGTCGGTGCTCGTCGGTCGGTGCTCGTCGGTGCTCGCCCGACCACGCACGTCGGGGCGTCGGAGCGCGCCGAGAGTAGCGAGGACGACGGGTGAGATGTCCGGTTCGTCCACAGGCTGTCGCGGGGAACCTTGCGTGGCCGTGCGGACGCCCCGACGATGACGGCATGACGCGCTCGACCTCCGACATCGCGGCCTGGGACCGGTCCGCCCGGACCTACGCCGCGCGCGTGGGCGGGCCCGATGACTCCTTCCGGCGCAGGTTCGAGCCGTTCCTCGACCGGTGGCTGCCCGCGGGTGCTCCGCACGTCCTGGACCTCGGCTGCGGCCACGGCTGGCTCGGCGGGGCGCTCGCGGAGCGCGGCGCACGGGTCGTCGG
Source organism: Cellulomonas dongxiuzhuiae (assembly GCF_018623035.1). Lineage (NCBI taxonomy): Bacteria > Bacillati > Actinomycetota > Actinomycetes > Micrococcales > Cellulomonadaceae > Cellulomonas > Cellulomonas dongxiuzhuiae. The sequence continues at coordinate 1,533,934 of NZ_CP076023.1, read as the reverse complement.
CGTGGACGGCAGCGCGGAGCTCGTCGCCCGCGCGCGCACCGACCACCCGAGCCTGCGGTTCGAGGTCGGCGACCTGACCGCCGGTCTCCCGCGGGGCCTGACCGGCCCGTTCGACGTCGTCCTCAGCCACATGGTCCTCATGGACCTCCCGGTGCTCGACCGCCTGCTGGCCGACGTCGCGGCGCGCCTGTCCGACGACGGCGTGCTCGTCGCGTCCGTCCTGCACCCGGCGTTCTTCCGCCAGCAGCCGGTGTACGACGACGAGCGGCACCGGCGCGTCACGGGGTACCTGGAGCACGAGGAGTGGTGGATCGACGACTTCGGCGGGCACCGCCACTACCACCGTCCGCTCGCCTGGTACGTCCAGCGCCTGCGCGATGCTGGGCTGGCGCTCGTCGACATGGACGAGCCCCCGGCACTCCCCCACCATCGCGCACCCAAGCACGAGTGGACCGACGACGAGCGCTGGTTCGCCACGATCCCCACGATGCTGTCGTTCGCGGCGCGCCGGCGCTGACGGCCACGACGTCGCCGAGCCCCGTGCGGGCAGCCGCTGCGCCAGAATGGCGGCATGACCGACACGCTGTGGATGACGGGCGACGACGCCGCGGACCGCCTGCTCGACTCCGACCCGTTCGCGCTGCTCGTCGGCATGCTCCTCGACCAGCAGGTGCCGATGGAGACGGCCTTCGCCGGACCGGCGAAGATCGCGGACCGCATGTCCGGCTGGGACGTGCACCGCATCGCCGACGCGGACCCCGAGGAGTTCGCCGCGCTGTGCGCCACACCGCCCGCGGTGCACCGCTACCCCGGGTCGATGGCGGGGCGCATCCAGGCGGTCGCGCGCGCGGTCGTCGACGAGTACGACGGTGACGTCACCCGGATCTGGACCGCGGACGACCCCGACGGGCGGACGGTCCTGCGCCGCCTGAAGGCCCTGCCCGGGTTCGGCGACCAGAAGGCGCGCATCTTCCTCGCGCTGCTCGGCAAGCAGCGCGGCGTGCAGCCCGCGGGCTGGCGCGAGGCCGCCGGCTCCTACGGTGACGACGAGTTCCGGTCGATCGCGGACGTCCGCGACGCCGCGTCGCTGGGGAAGGTGCGCGAGACGAAGCGGGCCGCCAAGGCCGCCGCCAAGGCCGCCCGCTGAGAACCGCGCCCGCCGGCGTGCGCCCGCTCCCCCGGACGACCGAGCGCAGAACCATCCGCGAGACCGACGCGACACCACCGGCACCACCACGACGATGGGCGGCATGACGACGACGCGCCCCTCCTCGTTGCCGCTCGCCGCACCGGTCCCGCTACCGGTGCCCGCGCACGCGCCGGTCGTGCCCGTCCCGGTCGAGCGCCGAGCGGTCGCGCCCGACGTCGCGCGGGGCCTCGCGCTGCTCGGCATCGCGATCGCCAACGCGGTCGTGCACCTCTCGGGCGGTGCGGTCGGCCTGGGCATGCGGCCGGTCGGCTCGTCCGGGCTCGACCGCGCCGTCGACGGCGTGGTCTCCCTGCTGGTCGACCGCCGCACCATGCCGATGTTCGCGCTGCTGTACGGGTATGGGGTCGGCGTCGTCGTGCGTCGACGGGCGGCGGCGTGGGTGCCGTGGCCGGCGTGCCGGGCGGACCTGCTGCGGCGTGCGGCCGTGCTCGTCGCGTTCGGTGCCGTGCACCTCGTCCTGCTGTTCGAGGGCGACATCCTGGGCGCCTACGGCCTGGCGGGCCTGGCGGCGGTGCTGGTCGTGCGGGCGTCCGACCGGGCGCTGCTGGTGGTGGCCGCCGTGGGCCTGCCCGTCGCCGCGCTCCTCGGTGGTGCCATGCAGGGGGCCGTCGTGCTCAAGGACGTGCTCGGCATGGGCGCGCTCGAGGTCCCGGCCGAGGCGTCGCCGCTGCCGGCGATGGCGATGCGCGCCCTGAGCGGCGTGGTGGCAGCGCCGCTCGGTGCCGTCATCGCGTTCCCGCTCGTGCTGCTGGGGCTGTGGGCGGCCCGCCGCGAGTTCCTCGAGCGCCCCGCCGACCACGTGCGCCTGCTGCGCCGCACGGCCGTCGTCGCCTGACCGTCAGCGTCCTCGGTGCCGTGCCGTTCGCGACGGCCGTCGCGCGGCTGCGGGACCCGTCGGCGCTCGACGCGTTCGGGTCGGCGATGCTGCACGAGCTCACGGGAGTCGCGGGCGGTGTCGCGTTCGCCGCGCTGGTGGGCTGGGTCGTGGCCGTGCGCGGCACGACGCTCGCGACCCTGGGGCCGGCGGGACGCGCGCTGCGCGCCGTGGGGACGCGCTCGCTGACCTGCTACCTGCTGCAGTCGGTGCTGTTCGTGCTGCCGCTGGCGCCGTGGGCCGGCGGGCTCGGCGAGCACCTGGGCTCGGCGCAGGTGGTGGCGTGGGCGGTCGGCGTGTGGCTGGTCACGGTCGCGGTCGCGGTGACCCTGGAGGCGGCGGGCCGACGGGGTCCGGCGGAGGCGCTGTACCGCCGGCTCGTGTACCCGCGTCCTGCGGTCCGCTGAGCGGCGTCGAGCGCTTCCAGCAACCACCCGGGCCCGGCGACGGGGGCCCCGTCGAGCCGCGCGCGCAGCCCGCGGTCCGCGGTGACGACGAGCACGTCGGGCGCGGCGGCCCGCGCCCGGGCGACGACCTCCGCGTCACCGTCCCGCGGCGCGAGGTGCACCACCAGACCGGGTGCACCGGGATCCACGGCGCCGCGCGCCTGCCCCTCCAGCACGACCTCGATCCGGTCCAGCCGGACGTCGTGCCCGTCGGGGGACGTGAGCGTGGCGCCGGCCAGCGTCGTCAGCCGCTCCAGCAGGCGCGTGGCGGCGCCGGCGCGGTCGCGCCACCAGCCGTCCGGGCGCGAGCCGACGACGTTCGCGGCGTCGACGACGAGCACGACGTCCGCCGGCGCCGACGGGTCGACGGGACCGCCCTCGTCCACGACTACCGCTCGGGACGCGCCAGCGCGTCCTTCCACCCCTGCGCGTACGCCTCTGCGGAGCCCTGGTGGAACATGTCGTCCGGTCCCGTGCGCACCAGCACCCGGGCCCCGGGTCCGTCGTCGTCCGTCACCACGTGCCCGACGCCGCGCACCACCGCGACGGGCCGCCCCGACGCCTTGCCCTTGACCAGCTCGGCGGCGCTCGCGATCTCGTCCGCGACCGCCGCGACCGTCATCGTCAGCGGGCGGCCGAACGTGTCGAGCTGTCCGCGCAGGTCGTCGAGCACCTGGACGCCCGCCGCACCGATCGCGAGATCCGTGACGCCCTGCCGCCACGGCCGGCCGGCGGTGTCGGTCACCAGCACGCCGATCCGCACGCCGAACTCGGCGGTCAGCCCGGCCCGCAGCGCCCGCGCGGAGGCGTCGGGGTCCAGGGGCAGCAGCAGCACGGTGCCCTCGGGGGTGTTCGACGCGTCCACGCCCGCGGCGGCCATGACCAGCCCGAGGTGGTTCTCGACGATCCGGGTGACCCCGCCGGCGTGCTCACGCGTGGCGACGACCCGCACGGTCTCGTCGGTGATGGCCCGCTCCCGGTCGTCGGCCGAGATGACGCGACCCTCGGCCTTCGACACGACCTTGCTGGTCACGACGATGACGTCACCGTCCTGCAGCGCGTGGTCGGGCACGGCCTGCGCGTCCGCGCGCAGCCCGGCGACGAGCAGCGCGACGAGGTCGTCACCGGGGACGACCTCGGGGATGCCGTCGGGCGCCCACACCCGCAGCTCCCCCACGGTCACCGCGCGAGCTTCGGCAGCACGTCGCGACCGAAGACCTCGATCCACTCGCGCTGGTTGCGGCCGACGTTGTGCAGGTAGATGCGGTCGAACCCGAGGTCGACGTACTTCTGGATCTCGGCGCGGTGCACGTCGGGGTCGGACGAGATGACCATGCGCCCGTCGAAGTCCTCGGGCCGCACGAGCTTGGCCATCTGCTCGAAGTCGAACGGCGAGCGGATGTCGGCCTTGGGGAACTTCATGCCGCCGTTGGGCCACTCGCGCATCGCGTTCGCGAGCGCCACCTCGTCGGTCGGCGCCCAGGACATGTGCAGCTGCAGCACCTTCGGCATGGTGTCCGGGTCCTTGCCCGCCTCACGGGCACCCTCGGCGAACTTGCCGAACAGCCCGGTGATCTTCTCCAGCGGAGCACCGACGGTGATGATCCCGTCCGCGTGACGGCCGGTGCGCTTGGCGGTGACAGGGCCGGCGGTGGCGACGAGGATCTCCGGCGCGACCTCCGGCATGGTCCACAGGCGTGTCGACTCGAGCTTGTAGAACGGCCCGGCGTGCTTGACGTCCTTGCCGGCCAGCGACGCCGAGAAGAGCTTCTTGATGATGTCGATGGCCTCGAACATGCGGTTGATGCGCTCGGGCGCCTCGGGCCAGTAGTTCGCGACGACGTGCTCGTTGAGCGCCTCGCCCGAGCCCAGGCCCAGCCAGTGGCGTCCCGGGTACATCGCGGCGAGCGTCGCCGACGCCTGGGCGACCATCGCCGGGTGCCAGCGGAACGTCGGCGCGGTGACACCCGGGCCGAGGTCACCGGTCGTGTTCTCGCCGATGGCCGTCAGCACGTTCCAGACGAACGACGACTGCCCCTGGGCGGGCACCCACGGCTGGAAGTGGTCCGCCGCCATGACGCCCGAGAACCCGTGCTGCTCGGCGTAGGCCGACAGCTCCACGGCCTCGCGGGGGTGGAACTGCTCCAGCATGGCCGCGTACCCGACCGTCAGACCTGCCACGTGATGCGCCTCCCCGGCTGTCGTCCCTGCTCGGTCGAGCCTAGCCCGACGCGGGCTCGCCGGCGGTGCCGCGACGGCGGCTCAGCGCACGACGAGCGCCGGGTGCCGGGGGTCGTCGGCCCGCACGACCACGTCCGCGACGTCCTGCGGCGCGACCTCGTCCTCGTACCGCGCGAACGCCGGCAGCTGCCACGCGCGCTCGGCCCCGGACCTGCGCGCGAGCGTGGCCGGGCGGGCCGTCAGGTGCACGCTCAGGTCGACGTCGAACCAGCGACCCAGCAGCAGCTCGCCGTCGAGGACCAGCACCGCGCCCTCGGGTGCCCGCAGCCGCTCGGCGCGGGTCGCACGGTCGCGCGCGGCGTCCCACAGCGTCGGCAGGTACGTGCCGTCGACGACGAACGGGTCGAGGACCTCGCGCGCGAGCGCACGCGCGTCGATCCGGTCCTCGAGGTACGCGTCCGGGTCCTGCCGCCCGTGCTCGAGGCGCAGCGACGCGGGCCGCAGGAAGTCGTCGGCGTGCACGCGCACGACCGCGCGTCCCGCGGTGCGCAGCGGATCGACGAACGCGTCGGCGAGCGCGTCGGGCCGCAGCGCCGCGGCGCCGTCGACGAGCACGCGACAGCGGCCCGGGTGCGCGAGCACGAGGGCGACGACGTGCTCGGCCACGCCGGTGGGGGTCGTCGGTCGCACGTGCACGGTCCCCACCTCATCACGAACCCTTTCATCACCCTGCGCCGACCGGCAGGAACGGGCACGCTCGGAGGACGTCCGAGAACGTCGGCGATTGGACCTGAGATGCACCGTGCCCGTCCCGCACTCGGCCCCCTCGCGGTCGCCCTCGCGGCGACCCTCGGTCTCGTGCTCGCACCCGCGGCCGCCTCCGCACCGGTGGCACCGGCGGCGGCTCCCGCACCCGCCGCGGCCGACACCACGCCACCGACCCCGCCGTCGCGCCTGAAGACCTCGTACCTCAAGTGCACCGCCGTCTGGCTGGGCTGGACGCGGTCCACCGACGACGTCGGGGTCGTGGCCTACGACATCTACCACGACGGCCAGCACATGACGACGGTCCCGGCGTCGCCCACGGCCGCGCGGCTGACGCTGGTGCCCGGCGTGACGTGGGGCGTCTACGTCAACGCGCGCGACGCCGCGGGCAACGTCTCGCAGGCCAGCGAGACACTCGAGCTCGAGGTGCCGCCGTGCGAGGCGGACACGACCGCGCCGAGCGCGCCGACGGGCGTCGCGGCACAGGCCCAGGGCACGTCGGTCACGGTGACGTGGCGGGCGTCGAGCGACGCCGTGGGCGTCACGGGGTACGAGATCCTGCGCAACGGCGCGGTCGTCGGCAGCACGGCGGGCTCGGTGCTCACGTTCGTCGACTCGGGCCTGCGGCCCCGCGTCGCGTACGCCTACCAGGTGCGGGCGCGCGACCAGGCCGGCAACCGGTCGGGCGCCTCCGCGGTGGTGCGCGTGACGACGGGCGCGGCGTGCGCCAACCCCATCTGCTCGGTCGCCCAGGTCGCCACCGAGCGCGACCTGCCGTGGGGCCTCGTCGAGCTGCCCGACGGCTCGGTGCTGTACGGACGGCGCGACGCGCACCAGGTCGTGCGGCTCGACCCGGCCACGGGCGTGACGACCGTCGTCGGGACGCTCGCGGGCGTCACGGGGACGGCGGGCGAGGGCGGTCTGCTGGGCCTGGCCGTCGCGGCGGACTTCGCGTCGTCGCCCTGGCTGTACGTCATGCACACGACGTCCACAGACAACCGCGTCGTGCGGGTGCGCTACGTCGACGGCGCGCTGTCGGGGACGCCGCAGGTGCTGGTCAGCGGCATCCCGCGCAACAAGTACCACAACGGCGGACGGCTGCGCTTCGGACCCGACGGCATGCTGTACGTCGCGACGGGCGACGGGCAGAACCCGGCGTGGGCGCAGGACACGTCGAACCTCGCGGGCAAGGTGCTGCGCATCCGGCCGGACGGTTCCATCCCGTCGGACAACCCGTTCGGCAACGCGGTCTGGAGCTACGGCCACCGCAACCCGCAGGGCCTGGCGTTCGACTCCGCCGGGCGGCTGTGGCAGCAGGAGTTCGGCAACTCCGTGATGGACGAGACGAACGTGGTGGTGCGTGGCGGCAACTACGGCTGGCCGCAGTGCGAGGGCACGTCCGGCGACTGCGACGGTGCGGGCCTCGTCGCGCCGCGCCTGACGTTCCCCGTGGCGGCGGCGTCCTGCAGCGGCATCGCGGTCAGCGGGGACCACCTGTGGATCGCGTGCCTGCGCGGTGCGCGCCTGTACCGGGCGACGATCACGTCGGACGGCGGGCTCACGGACGTGCGCTCGCTGCTGTCCGGCACGTACGGGCGGCTGCGCACCGTGGAGCCGTCGGCCGACGGCAGCCTGTGGCTGACGACGAGCACGCGCGGCGACAAGGACTCCACCGCGAACAACAGCGACGAGCGGATCCTGCGGGTCACGCTCGGCGGGTGAGGCGCCCCGGGCCTCGGACGGGCTCGGCGGCGGGCTGAGCTGCGCGCTCGGGGGTGACGTCCACCGCCGGGGGCGGGGCCGCGCCCCGGCGCACGTCGCGGTCGGCGCCCGCACGCACGAGCGCGACGCCCGCGACGACGAGCACGGCGCCCAGCCCCTGCACGACGAGCGGCTGCTCCCCGAGCAGCACCCACGCGAGCAGCACCGACAGCAGGACCTCGGACAGGGCCAGGAACGACGCCAGCCGCTCGCCCAGCAGCCGCACCGAGACCGCCGACACCCCGTAGGCGAACGCGGTCGGCACGGCGCCGACGACGAGCAGCGGCACCGCCCAGTGCACCTGCGCGCCGAGCACGTCGACCCGGACGTCGGGGGCCTCGACGGGCAGCACGCCCACCGCGGCGAGCGACCCCACGACGACCGCGCCCACGAGCATCGCGGCCCCCGCGAGGCTGACGGGCGGCAGTGCGATGGGGCGTGCCGTCAGGGCGAAGTACCCGGCGTTGCCGATCGCGGCACCGCACGCGAAGACCAGACCGAGCGGGTCGAGCTGCAGGCTGCCGGTGACGTCCAGCACGAGCACGAGGCCACCCATGGCCAGGGCCGCCCCGACGAGCGTCGCGCGGGCCGGCACGCGTCCCGTGCGCGCCCAGCCCCACACCAGCAGGAGCAGCGGTCCGGTGTACTCGACGAGCAGGGCCACCGCGACGGGCAGCCGGTCGACCGCGAAGAAGTAGAGCGTCGAGGCCCCGGCGACGCCGAGGATGCCGAGCCCGACGACGGTCGCCCAGTCGGTGCGCAGCGTCGACCACCGGCCGCGCAGCGCCCACGCCGCTGGTCCGGCGAGCAGCAGCGCGCCGATCGTCAGGCGCACGACGATGGCGGCCCCGGGGCTCCAGCCGGCGGCGAGCAGCGGCTTGACGACCGGCCCGCTCGTGGCGAACGCGAGCGCGGCGACGAGCCCCGCGACGATCCCGGCGCTGCGCGCCCCCGACCCCTGCACCTTGTCTCCTCCGCGGGAACCGATGTCAGGAGTCACCTGCTCCTATGCTCGTGACGCTAGCCCGCTGCCGCGACAGGAGTCAATGTGGTCTTCGCTCGTGACACCGAGATGAACCTGCTCGCAGCCGCCGAGCTGGTGAACACCGCGCGCCGCCGCGACGGCCACGACGCCCTGAGCACCGTGGCGGACCTCGACGCCTACTTCCGTCACTGGGGCTACACCGGCCGGCACGACCGTGACGACGCCGAGGTCGCCGACGTCCGGCTGGCCCGTGACCGCATCGCGCGACTCTGGGACGTCGAGCGCGACGAGGCCGCCGAGCTCGTCAACGTGATGCTGCGTGAGGCCGACGCGGTGCCGTTCCTGGTCCGCCACGACGCGGTCGACTGGCACCTGCACGCGACGGCGCCGGGCGCGGCGCTCGCGAGCGTCATCGTCGTCGAGACCGCGATGGGCGTCGTCGACGTCGTGCGGTCCGACGAGTACGCCCGCATGAAGGTGTGCGCGGGCGACGGCTGTCACGCGGTGCTCGTGGACCTGTCGCGCAACCGGTCCCGCCGCTTCTGCGACGTCAACGGCTGCGGCAACCGCGCGCACGTCGCGGCCTACCGCGCGCGACGCGCGACGCACGACCGGGAGCCCCCCGGGGCCTGACGCGCGTGCACGCGCGGCGGGTGCCATCTGGGAGGATGGGTGACCATGAGCGACGAGACCCCCCGCACCGCTACCCCGACGAGCGCCACCGCCGCCCGCCAGGTACCGGACAAGGTCACGGTCGACGGGCTGGAGGACCGCTGGTCGCGCACGTGGGCCGACGAGGGCACGTACACGTTCGACCGCACGGCCGAGCGCGCGCAGGTCTACTCGATCGACACCCCGCCGCCGACGGTGTCAGGCTCCCTGCACGTCGGACACGTGTTCTCGTACACGCACACCGACGTCGTCGCCCGGTTCCAGCGCATGCGCGGGCGCGAGGTCATGTACCCCATGGGCTGGGACGACAACGGCCTGCCCACCGAGCGCCGCGTGCAGAACTACTACGGCGTGCGCTGCGACCCGTCGCTCCCCTACGTCGACGGCTTCGTGCCGCCGCACAACGGCACCGACGGCAAGGCGGTCAAGCCCGGTGACCAGGTGCCGGTCTCGCGCCGCAACTTCATCGAGCTGTGCGAGCGGCTCTCGGGCGAGGACGAGCTGCAGTTCGAGGCGCTGTGGCGCCGGCTGGGGCTGTCCGTCGACTGGTCGATGACCTACCAGACCATCGGCGCCAAGGCCCGCGCGGTCTCGCAGCGCGCGTTCCTGCGCAACCTGGGCCGCGGCGAGGCCTACCAGGCCGAGGCGCCCGGGCTCTGGGACGTCACGTTCCAGACCGCCGTCGCGCAGGCCGAGCTCGAGGCCCGCGACTACCCCGGCGCCTACCACAAGGTCGCGTTCCACCGCCCGGACGGCGAGCAGGTCGTCATCGAGACCACACGCCCCGAGCTGCTGCCCGCGTGCGTCGCGCTCATCGCGCACCCCGACGACGAGCGCTACCAGCACCTGTTCGGCACGACGGTGACGAGCCCGCTGTTCGGCGTCGAGCTCCCCGTGCTCGCGCACCCCGCGGCCGAGCCCGACAAGGGCGCCGGCATCGCGATGTGCTGCACCTTCGGTGACCTCACCGACGTGCAGTGGTGGCGCGAGCTGCGCCTGCCGACGCGCTCGGTGGTGGGCCGCGACGGCCGCGTGCTGCGCGACACCCCGGAGTGGCTCACGTCCGAGGCCGGCCGCGCGGTCTACGGCGAGCTCGCCGGCAAGACGACGTTCAGCGCACGCGAGGCCGTCGTCGCGGGCCTGCGGGAGTCCGGCGACCTGATCGGTGAGCCGGTCCCGACGCAGCGCAAGGCCAACTTCTACGAGAAGGGCGACAAGCCCCTCGAGATCGTCACGAGCCGCCAGTGGTACATCCGCAACGGCGGCCGCGACGAGGACCTGCGCGACGCGCTGCTCGCGCGCGGAACGGAGCTCGCGTTCCACCCGGACTTCATGCGCGTCCGCTACGAGAACTGGGTCGGCGGTCTCAACGGCGACTGGCTCGTGTCGCGCCAGCGCTTCTTCGGGGTGCCGATCCCGGTCTGGTACCCGCTCGACGAGGCGGGTGAGCCGCGCTACGACTCGCCCCTGGTCCCCGACGAGGCCGCGCTGCCCGTGGACCCGTCGAGCGACGTGCCCGTCGGCTACACCGCCGACCAGCGCGGCGTGCCGGGCGGGTTCGTCGGCGACCCCGACATCATGGACACGTGGGCGACGAGCTCCCTGACCCCGCAGATCGTGTGCGGGTGGCTCGACGACCCGGACCTGTTCTCGCGGACGTTCCCGATGGACCTGCGCCCCCAGGGCCAGGACATCATCCGCACCTGGCTGTTCTCGTCCGTCGTGCGCGCGCACCTCGAGTCCGGCTCGCTGCCGTGGAAGCACGCCGCGATCAGCGGCTGGATCCTCGACCCCGACCGCAAGAAGATGAGCAAGTCCAAGGGCAACGTCGTCACGCCCATGGGCCTGCTCGAGGAGCACGGCTCCGACGCGGTGCGGTACTGGGCGGCGAGCGCCCGCCTCGGCACGGACGCGGCCTTCGAGGTCGGCCAGATGAAGATCGGCCGGCGCCTGGCGATCAAGGTCCTCAACGCGAGCAAGTTCGTGCTGTCGTTCGGCCCGGCGGACGAGCCGGTGTCGCTCGACGCCGCGCAGGTCACCGAGCCGCTCGACCGCGCGATGCTGGCGGGCCTCGCGCAGGTCGTGGACCAGGCGACCGCGGCGCTCGAGGCGTACGACCACACGCGGGCGCTGGAGCTGACGGAGACGTTCTTCTGGACGTTCTGCGACGACTACCTCGAGCTGGTCAAGGACCGTGCGTACGGTGCGGGCGCGTCGGCCGCCGAGGTCACGCCCGCCACCGCGTCGGCGCGTGCCGCGCTGGGACTGGCGCTCGACACGCTGCTGCGCCTGTTCGCGCCGGTGCTGCCGTACGCGACCGAGGAGGTCTGGTCGTGGTGGCGCGAGGGCACGGTGCACCGCACGCCGTGGCCGACGAGCGACGCGCTGCGCGCTGCGGCCGGCGACACCGACCCCGGGCTGGTGACCGGTGCGGGTGCCGCGCTCGCGGCGCTGCGCAAGGTCAAGTCCGAGGCGAAGGTCTCGATGCGCACGCCGGTCGAGCACGCGGTGCTCGAGGTGCCGGACGCGCTGCGCGCGGGCGTCGAGGCCGCCCTGGACGACATCCGCAACGCGGGCCGTGCGACCGGGACGCTGGAGATCGCGACGGGCACCGGTGAGACCGTGGTCGCCCGCGACGCCCTCCTCGGCGAGGCCGTCGCCCGCTGACCCCCGGCGCTGCGGGTCGGTCGCGTCGAGCAGGACGCGACCGGCGCGCGCGCGTCCAGACGCACGCCGTGGCAGTCCCGGGACTGAGGTCCCTGGCGCCCGCGCGACGAATAGCAATGATGTGAAGCGTATAGTTATGCGCGCAACGCTCCGCTCGGAAGGACCACCATGCGCCACCCCCTGACCGCCGCCGCGTTCGCCGCGGCCGCTCTGCTCGCCCTGTCCGCCTGCTCGGGCTCGGGCTCCGACGACGCGACGACGGCCGGAGACGGCGAGCTCGCGCTCGCGAACGCGGACACGCTGACCGTCTGCACCAACCCGCCGTTCGAGCCGTTCGAGTACGAGGAGGACGGCCAGATCGTCGGCCTCGACATGGCCCTCACCGGCGAGATCGCGGCCGACCTCGGCGTCGAGCTGCGCCCCCTCAACACGGGCTTCGACGCCATCGAGTCCGGCGCCGCGCTCAACGCCCAGCAGTGCGACATCGCCGCCTCGGCCCTCACGATCACCGACGCCCGCAAGAAGAACGTCGACTTCAGCGACGCCTACTTCGACGCCGACCAGGGCGTGCTCGTGGCCTCCGGCTCGCCCGTCACGGACGAGGCCGGCCTCGAGGGCCTGAAGATCGGCGTCCAGCAGGCCACCACGGGTGCGACCTGGGTCGAGGAGCAGGGGCTCGAGGGCGTCCAGTTCGAGGACCTCGGCCTGCAGATCCAGTCGCTGCGCAACGGCCAGGTCGACGTCGTCGTCAACGACGTCACGGTCCTCGAGCCCTACGCCACGGGTGACCTCGAGGTGGCGTTCGTCGTCCCCACCGGTGAGCAGTACGGCTTCGCGATCCGCAAGGGCAACACCGCGCTCGTCGACGCGGCGAACGCGACGCTCGAGCGGATCCGGCAGGACGGCACGTACGACGAGCTCGTCGCCGAGTACTTCGGCACGGGCGAGCCGACGGCCGAGCCGACGGACTGATGACGGTCGACCTCGCCGCGTCCGCCGGCCGGGCTCGCATGAGCCCGCGCCGCCGGGCCCGGCTGTCGCGGGGCGTCCAGTACGTCGTGCTGCTGGTCGTCCTCGCGGTGCTGCTCTCGACGGCCGACTGGAGCACCGTCGGCCAGACGATCTTCAACCCCGCCGCGGCGGGCGAGATGCTCGACCGGCTGCCGCGCGCGTTCCTCAACACCGTGACCTACACGCTGGCCGCGTTCGCGGTCGGCCTGAGCCTGGGCACGGTCCTCGCGCTGATGCGCCTGTCGTCGGTGGCGCCCTACCGCTGGATCTCGACGGTCTACGTCGAGTTCTTCCGCGGCATCCCCGCGCTGCTCGTCGTCATCGCCGTCGGCTACGCCGTGCCGATCGCCTTCGGCATCGCCCTGAGCTCGATCATCGCGGTCGCCGCCGTCGCGCTCGGCTCGGTGTCGGCCGCCTACATCTCCGAGACGCTGCGCGCCGGGATCCAGGCAGTCCCCCGCGGGCAGGTCGAGGCGGCACGGTCCCTCGGCATGTCGCACACCCGCACGATGATCCAGGTCGTGCTCCCCCAGGCGTTCCGCACCGTGATGCCGCCGCTGACGAACGAGGTCCTCCTGCTGACCAAGGACACGTCGCTGCTGTTCGTGCTCGGCCAGACGCCCGCGTACTTCGAGCTCACCAAGGTCGGCCGCGACGCCCTGTCGACCGCCTCCGGCGGGCTCACAGGCCTGTTCGTCGTCGGCGCCTGCTACCTCGTCATCACCATCCCGCTCGGCATCGTCGCCCGCCGGCTCGAGCGGCGCACAGGAGGCCACGCATGACCGCCGACGCACCCCGCCCCGTCGTCCGTGTCAGCGACCTGCACAAGTCCTTCGGCGAGCGCGAGGTGCTGCGCGGGATCGACCTCGAGGTGCAGGCGGGCGAGGTCGTGTGCGTCATCGGGCCGTCGGGCTCCGGCAAGTCGACCCTGCTGCGCTGCGTCAACCTGCTCGAGCAGCCCACGTCGGGCCGCATCGAGCTCCTCGGCGCCGAGGTCACCGACCCGGACGTGGACATCGACCGCGTGCGCACCCACGTCGGCATGGTCTTCCAGCAGTTCAACCTCTTCAGCCACCGCAGCGTGCTGGAGAACTGCACGATGGCGCAGCGCACCGTGCTGCGCCGCTCGCGCCGCGAGGCCGAGCGCGTCGCGCTGGCGAACCTCGAGCGCGTCGGCCTCGCCGACCGGGCGCACGCCATGCCGGCGCAGCTCTCCGGCGGCCAGCAGCAGCGCGTCGCGATCGCCCGCGCCCTGTCGATGGACCCGCAGCTCATGCTCTTCGACGAGCCGACGTCCGCGCTGGACCCCGAGCTCGTCGGTGACGTCCTCGGCGTCATGCGCGACCTCGCCGACGCCGGCATGACGATGCTCGTGGTCACGCACGAGATGGGGTTCGCGCGCGAGGTGGGCGACCGCGTCGTGTTCATGGACGACGGCACGGTCGTCGAGACCGGACCCGCGGACGAGGTCATCGGCGCGCCCCGCGAGGAGCGCACCCGCACGTTCCTGCAGCGCGTGCTCGATCCCACCCACCAGTCCGCCACGGGCTGAGCGTCACGGCACTACTCTCGTGAGGTCCGCCCCGGCCCAGGAGTCCCCTCACATGCCCGAGATCACCTCACCCGCCCTCGTCACGCCCGACCCGGCCGCGTCGATCGGCACGATGCTGGCCGCCCGGCTCGCGCGCGACCCCGACGGCGTCCTGGCCGAGCGCCAGGTGGCGCTCGGCGGCGCGTGGCAGCCGGTGACGGTCAGCGCGTTCGTCGCCGAGGTCCGCGCCATCGCGAAGGGCCTCGTCGCGTCCGGTGTCGAGCCGGGCGACCGGGTCGCGATCATGTCCCGCACCCGCTTCGAGTGGACCCTCGTCGACTTCGCCGTCTGGACCGCCGGCGCCGTCGGCGTGCCGATCTACGAGACCTCGTCGGCCGAGCAGGTGCGCTGGATCGCCTCGGACTCCGGCGTGCGGCTGGCCGTCGTGGAGACGGCCGCGCACGCGGCGGTCGTGGCGCAGGTGCGCAACGACCTGCCCGGTCTGACCGAGGTGCTCGTCCTCGACGAGGACGCCGTCGGCACGCTCATCACGCGCGGCTCCGACGTCCCGGACGCCGAGATCGACCGGCGCAGCACCTCGGCGCGCGGCGACGACCTCGCGACCGTGATCTACACCTCCGGGACCACCGGACGGCCCAAGGGCGTCGAGCTCACGCACGGCAACTTCGTCGCGCTGTGCCGCAACGGCGCTGTCGGGCTGGGAGAGGTCGTCTCGAAGCCGACGTCGCGCACGCTGCTCTTCATGCCGCTCGCGCACGTGTTCGCGCGCTTCATCCAGGTGCTGTGCATCGAGTCCGGGGCGGTCATGGGCCACGCCCCCGACACGCGCAACCTGCTGCCCGACCTGGCGTCGTTCCGGCCCACGTACCTCCTGGCCGTCCCGCGGGTCTTCGAGAAGGTCTACAACTCGGCCGAGCAGAAGGCCGGGTCCGGCACGAAGCTGCGCATGTTCCGGTGGGCCGCGAAGGTCGCCATCGCGTACTCCCGCGCGCTCGAGACCCCCGACGGGCCGAGCAGCGCGCTGCGCGCCCAGCACGCCGTCGCCGACCGCCTCGTGCACCGCAAGCTCCGGGCGGCCCTCGGCGGGCGTGCGGAGTTCGCCGTCTCCGGCGGCGCGCCCCTGGGTGAGCGGCTCGGGCACTTCTACCGCGGCATCGGCGTGCACGTCCTCGAGGGCTACGGCCTCACGGAGACCTCGGCCGCCACGGCCGTCAACCGGCCCGGCCTGACCAAGATCGGGACGGTCGGCCCCCCGATGCCGGGCACGTCCCTGCGGGTCGACGACGAGGGCCACATCTGGGTCTCGGGCCCCCACGTCTTCCGCGGATACCGGCACATGCCCGAGCAGACCGCGGAGAGCCTGGTGGACGGCTGGCTCCGCACCGGTGACATCGGCACGCTCGACGAGGACGGTTACCTGCGCATCACGGGCCGCAGCAAGGAGATCATCGTCACGGCCGGCGGCAAGAACGTCGCGCCGGCGGTGCTCGAGGACCGGCTGCGCGGCCACCCGATCGTCAGCCAGGTCATCGTCGTGGGCGACCAGCGCCCGTTCATCGGCGCCCTGGTCACGCTCGACCCGGAGATGCTGCCGGGCTGGCTCGCCATGCACGGCCTGCCCCCGATGGACGTCCCTGCCGCGGCGGTGCACCCCCAGGTGGTCGAGGCGCTCGACCGCGCCGTGGAACGCGCCAACGAGGCCGTCTCGCGCGCGGAGTCGATCCGCAAGATCGCGGTCCTGACCACGGACTTCACCGAGGCGAACGGGTACCTCACACCTTCCCTGAAGGTGAAGCGGGCAGCGGTGCTGCGCGACTTCGCCCGGGAGGTCGACGGCCTGTACGTGGACACGCGCCCCGGCGGGTGAGCGCGAGGGCGGCCGCCGGGGCGGGTCCGCGGGACCGGCCGCCTCAGAGGACCGTGCGCAGCCGGCGGAGGTCGTCCGACTGGGACGGCACCGCCTCGCTCGGCGTGGACTCGTCGGCCCACCGCAGCGTCGCACCGATGCCGTCGACGAGCTCGACATCCCCGTCCTCGACGAACGTCACGCCCGCGTCCTGGCCGACGACCGCCCGCATCACCGCGACCTCGGCCGGCATCTCCCGTGCGTCACCGTCCATCACGCCGATCGACGTCAGGTCGGACCGCGACACCGCCACCTGCAGCACCCCGGGGCCGACCCACAGCGTGCGCTCGGCGAAACCGCCGTCCGGCCCGGACCCGTCGACGATGAGCTCGTCGACCTGACCCCGCCGCAGCACCTCGACCACGTCGTCGAGACCCGTGACCGCCCCCTCGCCCCGCCCGAGCGCCTCCCGGTAGCCCTCGACGTGCGCGGCGCGGCGCCGGGCGCGGCGCTCGCCGACCGCCTCGGCGACCCGTGCGCGGAACGCCGCCTCGTGGATGCCGTCCCCGCGGCCGCCGCCGGGCACCTCGACGGTGAGCTCGCGGGCGTGCTGCCCGAGCGCGTCCCGGACCAGCGGGACCATGCGGACGTCGCCCGTCAGCACGACCAGGTCGGGACGCCTGTCGCGCACGCGGCTGTCGAGGGCTGCCGCCACCGCCTCGGCGTTGCGCTGCCACGAGTCCTCGGCCCGGGTCTGCCCGCGCCGCTCGAGCCCGCTCTCGCGGACCTTGTGCACGTCGTCGTGCCCCCCGTCGACGGTCTCGCTCACGGGCCCGCGGTACTCGCCGTCGTCGCCCTCCGCCCACCGCAGGTCCGCACCCGTCCGGTCGACGGCCACCACGAGCAGACGGACGCTCTCCTCGCTCGCGCGTACGACGGGACCGAGCGCGGGGACCGGGCCGTACGAGCCGCTGGAGGTCGCCGGCGCCTCCAGCAGGACGCGGTCCACGACGACGCCGTCGGCGTCGGCGATCAGCGCCCGCCCGTGGGCGTCCCGCCGTCCGTCCGGCTGCGCGATGCGGTCGGAGAGCTCGTCGAGCAGCGCCTGCGGGGCCCCGTCCCGCTCGAGGTCACGACGCACGGACCGCCACCGGTCCACGGGCCCCGACTCGCCTGCCACCTCCGCGGGCGAGGCGTCGAGGTGGACGGTGACGAACGGGCCCGGTCGGCCGAGCAGCGGCTTGAGCCAGTGCAGGTGCATGGGGTCGGACTCCTCCTGCGTGCACGTCCCCGGCGACGGCACTACCGGTGCCTGCACCGGGGCTGACCCTTCTACCTTCCGTCACCTCCACGGGGTCCGCCAACGGTCGCAGCGGGTGACGTGGAGGTGGACACGCGTCCGTCAGGCGCGTTGCGCGTGGTCCTGCGCGATCGCCTCGTGGTGGCGGATCACCTCGCCGACGATGAACTCGAGGAACTTCTCGGCGAACACCGGATCCAGCTCCGCCTCGTGGGCCAGCTCGCGCAGCCGCGCGACCTGCTCGGCCTCGCGGCCGGGGTCGGACGCCGGCAGGCCCAGCTCGGCCTTGAGCACGCCGACGCGCTGCGTGGCCTTGAACCGCTCCGCGAGGATGTGGATGAGCGCGGCGTCGATGTTGTCGATGCTGCCCCGCAGCCGCGCCAGCTCGGGTGGTACGACGCGTCCCGGTCGGCTCACGCGCTCTTCTCGCGAGGAGCGCGCTTGTCGCGGGAGGCGTCCCGCGGCACCAGCGTCGGGTTGACGTTGTCCAGCACGACGTCCCGGGTGATGACGACCCGCGCGACGTCGTCGCGCGACGGCACCTCGAACATCACCTGCTGGAGGACCTCCTCGAGGATCGCCCGCAGACCGCGCGCACCCGTGCCGCGCAGCAGCGCCTGCTCCGCGATCGCGCCGATCGCCTCGTCCTCGAAGTCCAGCTCGACGCCGTCGATCTGGAACATGCGCTGGTACTGCTTGACGAGGGCGTTGCGGGGCTCCGTGAGGATCCGCACGAGCGCGACGCGGTCCAGCGGAGACACCGTCGTGATGATCGGGACGCGCCCGATGAACTCGGGGATCAGACCGAACTTGAGCAGGTCCTCCGGCATGACCTCGCCGTACACGTCGGTGTCGTCGGCCGAGTGGATCGGGGACCCGAAGCCGATGCCGCGCCGACCCGCGCGCGACGTGATGATCTCGTCCAGACCGGCGAACGCACCGGCGACGATGAACAGCACGTTCGTCGTGTCGATCTGGATGAACTCCTGGTGCGGGTGCTTGCGCCCGCCCTGCGGCGGCACCGACGCCGTCGTGCCCTCGAGGATCTTCAGCAGCGCCTGCTGCACGCCTTCGCCCGACACGTCGCGCGTGATCGACGGGTTCTCGCTCTTGCGGGCGATCTTGTCGATCTCGTCGATGTAGATGATGCCTGCTTCGGCCTTCTTGACGTCGTAGTCGGCGGCCTGGATGAGCTTGAGGAGGATGTTCTCGACGTCCTCGCCGACATAGCCGGCCTCGGTGAGCGCCGTCGCGTCCGCGATCGCGAACGGGACGTTCAGCATCTTCGCCAGCGTCTGCGCGAGGTACGTCTTGCCGCAGCCCGTGGGGCCGATCAGCAGGATGTTGGACTTGGCGATCTCGACCTGCTCCTCGCCGGCGGTCGCCCGTGCGCCCTCACCGGCCTGGATGCGCTTGTAGTGGTTGTAGACCGCGACCGCGAGGGACCGCTTGGCCGGCTCCTGGCCGACGATGTACTGCTCGAGGAAGTCGAAGATCTCCTTCGGCTTGGGCAGCTCGACCATGCCGACCTCGGTGGCCTCGGCGAGCTCTTCCTCGATGATCTCGTTGCACAGCTCGATGCACTCGTCGCAGATGTACACCCCTGGGCCCGCGATGAGCTTCTTGACCTGCTTCTGGGACTTGCCGCAGAACGAGCACTTGAGAAGGTCCGCACCGTCCCCGATACGCGCCATGTGCGTCCCCTTCCCTCGTGTCGCCCTCCGCCGTACCGGCGGTGCGCCGTCGTGTGACCTCACGGTCCGTGAGTCACGTTCCCCCATTGCACACCACGCGCGGCCACCTGTCAGCCGAACCCGGCGGGTGGGTCGCGGCGTGTCGGGTGCGACGCGCCGTCCGATGCGTCCCGGTTCGCGCGGATGGCCCTGTCCGTGGCAAGCGTTCCCCGGGTGCCGCCCCTGCGGGCGGCACCCGGGGCTCGTGCCGTCAGGCGGGCTGCACCACGGCGGGCTGCACGCCCTTGCGGCTCTGGAGCACCTGGTCGACGATCCCGTAGTCCTTGGCCTGGGCGGCCGTGAGGATCTTGTCGCGCTCGATGTCCAGGCGCACCTGCTCGATCGGGCGTCCGGTGTGCTGCGCGAGCGCCGCCTCGAGCCACTCGCGGATGCGGATGAGCTCGTTGGCCTGGATCTCGATGTCCGACGCCTGCGCGTAGCCGCCGCCCTCCATCGCGGGCTGGTGGATCAGCACGCGGGCGTTGGGCAGCGCCAGACGCTTGCCGGGCGAGCCGGCCGCGAGCAGGATCGCCGCCGCCGAGGCCGCCTGCCCGAGGCAGACGGTCTGGATGTGCGGCTTGATGTACTGCATCGTGTCGTAGATCGCCGTCAGCGCGGTGAACGAGCCGCCGGGCGAGTTGATGTACAGGGTGATGTCGCGGTCGGGGTCCGTCGACTCCAGGACGAGCAGCTGCGCCATGACGTCGTCGGCCGAGGCGTCGTCCACCTGCACGCCGAGGAAGATGATGCGGTCCTCGAACAGCTTGGTGTACGGGTCCTGGCGCTTGAAGCCGTAGGCGGTGCGCTCCTCGAACTGCGGCAGCACGTAGCGACCGCTCGGCGACGCGGGCGCCGTGCCGCCGGCGAGCCGGTCGGCACGGGCGATGAACTGGGACTCCATGGTCACGAAGGTTCTCCTCGCTGGTTCTCTGCGCGCGACCGGGCCGTCAGGCCGGGGTCCCGTTGCCGTTGGGGTCCGTGCCGCCGCCACCGGTGACCGAGCCGGCGCTGCTGACGACGTGGTCGATGAACCCGTACTCCAGCGCCTCGGGCGCGGTGAACCAGCGGTCACGGTCCGAGTCGGCGTTGATCTGCTCGACGCTCTTGCCCGTCTGGTCGGCGATCAGCTCGGCGAGCACCTTCTTCATGTGCAGGATGAGCTGGGCGTTGATCCGCACGTCGGTCGCCGTGCCGCCGATGCCGCCCGACGGCTGGTGCATCATCACGCGGGCGTGGGGGGTCGCGTAGCGCTTGCCCTTGGTGCCCGAGGAGAGCAGGAACTGGCCCATCGACGCGGCCATGCCCATCGCGATGGTCGCGACGTCCGGCTTGATGTACTGCATCGTGTCGAAGATCGCCATGCCGGCCGTGATCGACCCGCCGGGCGAGTTGATGTACAGCCAGATGTCCTTGTCGGGGTCCTCCGCGGCCAGCAGCATCATCTGCGCGCAGATGGCGTTGGCGTTCTCGTCGCGGACCTCCGAGCCGAGCCAGATGATGCGCTCGCGGAGCAGTCGGTTGTAGATGGAATCGTTGAGGCCGAGGCCCGGAGAATCTGCCCGGGCCAGACCCGGCACCTGCTCGTTCACGAAGGCTCCCTCGTCTGGCTGCGTGCTACCTGCGTGGCGGTGCACGCCCCCACGTCAGGGACTGCGGCCGGTCACGCGTTGCAGCGACCCTAACGCCCGACGCCGCCGGCCCATGTCCCACCGACGCGCCGTTTCGCTGTCGGCGCAGCGGCGGCGCCCGGACGGCCGCGACGGGGACGACGACGGCCCCGCCACCCCGTGGAGGGGCGGCGGGGCCGTCGGGACGTGCGCCCCGGGGGCGTCGCGTCAGGCCTTCTCGTCGGCGCTGTCCTCGCCGGACGCCACGGCCGAGAAGTCGGTGGCGGCGTCGGCAGCAGGCGTGACCTCCGCCTGCTCGAGCGCCGCGTCCTCCTCGTCGGTGCCGATGAACTCCGACAGGTCGACCGCTGCGCCGGAGCCGTCGACGACGGCGACCTTGCGCAGCGAGACGGCCAGCGCCTTGGAACGGGCGACCTCGGCGACCATGGCCGGGATCTGGCCCTGCTGGTCGAGCGTCGTGATGAAGGTGTTGGGGTCCATGCCGTACTGGCGCGAGGCGCTGACGAGGTAGTCGAGCAGCTCGGTCTGGCTGACCTTGATGTCGAGCTGCTCGGCCAGCGTGTCGAGCAGGATCTGGTTGCGCAGCGCCGACTGGGCCTGCTCCTGCACCTCGGCACGGTGCTCGTCGTCCTCGAGCCGGCCCTCGGACTCCAGGTGACGGTGCACCTCGGCCTCGACGACGCCGGCCGGGACCGGGATCTCGGTCTCGGTGGTGAGCTTCTCGACCAGGAGGTCGCGCGCCTGCACGGCCTGGTTCGACGCCTTGATCCGGCCGGCCTGCTCCCGCAGGTCCGCCTTGAGCTCGTCGATCGTGTCGAACTCGCTCGCGAGCTGCGCGAACTCGTCGTCGACCTCGGGCAGCTGGCGCTCCTTGACCGCGGTGGCGGTGACGGTGACGTTCGCCGTCTCACCCTTGCGGTCGCCGCCGACGAGCACGGTCTCGAACGTCGTCGTCTCGCCCGACGACAGCCCCGTCAACGCCTCGTCGAGGCCCTCGAGCATGTTGCCCGAGCCGATCTGGTAGCTCGTGCCGGAGACCTGGTCCACGACCTCGTCGCCGATGGTCGCCGCGAGGTCGATGACGACGAAGTCGCCGGACTGCGCGGGACGGTCCACCCCGACGAGCGAGCCGAACCGCTCGCGCAGCGCGTCGAGGCGCGCGTCGACGTCCTCGTCGGACACCTCGACGTCGTCGACCGTGACGCTCAGGCCGTCGAGCGCGGGCAGCGTGATCTCGGGACGCACCTCGACCTCGGCGGTGAAGTGCAGCTCACCCTCCTCGCCGGCGGCGGCGGGCACCAGGCCGGGGACCTGGGTGACCTCGACCTCGGGCTGGCCCATGGGACGCAGCTTGTTGTCGCGCACGGCCTCGGCGTAGAAGCCCGACAGGCCCTCGTTGACGGCGTGCTCGATGACCGCGGGACGACCGACGCGCTGGTCGATGATGCGCGGCGGCACCTTGCCCTTGCGGAAGCCCGGCACCGTCACCTGCTCGGCGATGTGCTGGTAGGCGTGTTCGATGCTCGGCTTGAGCTCGTCGTACGTCACCTCGACGGACAGCTTGACCTTGGTCGGGTCCAGGGTCTCGACGGCGCTCTTCACTTCGATGGTCTCCACTTGGTCATGGCCGGGCGTCGGAGGATCCGACGAGGTGGCTCGCTTCGCTCTGCACGCTCTGGGAGGCGCTGCGCACGCTGCGGCCCGGGTGACGTCGTGACCTTCGCGGGACGAGTCCCGGGGAGGCGACGTGAGAACACCCGACGGCGCGTACGCGCGACCCTCGATGCTACGCCACGAGCGGGACCGGCCGCCAAAGCGGCGGTGGCGACGGCGCCCCCCACGGAACCGGTACCCTTGCTGCGCCGCCGGGTGCCCGGCGCGCGCGGACGTAGCTCAATGGTAGAGCCCCAGTCTTCCAAACTGGCTACGCGGGTTCGATTCCCGTCGTCCGCTCCGAGAGTGCTTCCGTTCCCGAGGCTCGACGACCACCTTCACCCGAGGCCGCACCGCGGCGTTGTCTCGCCGTCCTCTCCCCCGCGACCTCGCGGGCGAACCGGGGGTCTGCCCCCGTGTGCGTGAGAGCACCGATCGATAGTGTCCCGATCATGACGACGAGGACGCCGACCTCCCGCGCAGCCGTCCTGCTGCGTCTCTGGGCGCTCCTGCTGGTCGTGGCCGTGCCGCTCGCCGCGCTCATGCTCACGCCGACGCTCATGCGCAGCCGCGCCGGGGGCGCGTCCGGCCTGAGCTGGGTGGGGATCCCGGTGTTCGTCCTCCTCTGCCTCGCACTGGTCCCGCTGTCCGTCTCGCTCGCGTCCCGGGTCGCGCCCCTGGAGCCCGACTGGCCGGCCGGCGGGGGACGCCGGGTGTCGGCGGACCTGCGCAGGCGTCACCCGCGGGCGTGGTGGCGCCGGCTCGGCGAGCTCGTCGGGCTCCTCGTCGTCTCGCAGCTCGCCGGTGGCGCCGTCGCAGCCGTGCTGCCCTACGCGTACCGGGTGCCCGCACGCGACGGCGGGAGCGCCTGGGCGATCGACTACCCGGCGTACGCCACGCAGGCCGTCGTCATGTACCTCGTCATCTGCTTCGCGGCAGCGTGGTTCGCGCACCGGCTCCGGTCGCTCGCTCTCGACACCGGCGGAGCGGCGGGCGGGGACGGGCAGTGACGGCCGACGCACGCGCAGGCGCAGCGCGTCGGTCGTGACCGTGGACGTCGCTCGGCCCGCACGCGCGTGCACGGCGCGGCCGAGCCGTGGCCCGGGTCAGCGGCCGGTGGCCGTCATTCCCTCGAGGCGGCCGAGGATGTCGGCCTGGTGCATCGCGGACGCAGGATCGCGAGTCGGCGACACACGTGACGGACCGTCCGTCACGCCCGAGGGCGGACCCGCCGGCGCTATCCCTGCTCCCGGTCTACCCCCTGCCGCGTGGTGCGGCTCGTCGTGCCGCCGTGCCACTCGAGGAGCAGCAGGGCCGCGTCGTCCTGGATGTCCGTGCCCACTGTCTCGAGGAAGATCCGCGACAGGCCCTGGGCGACGCTGCGGGCGTGCTGGTCCGCGGTGTCGCGGAAGGCGCCGGGCAGGTCGAAGCTCGCGGCGCTGCGCTCGAACATGCCGTCGGTCATCATCAGCAGCCGGTCGCCCGGGCGCAGCTCGATCTCCTGGACCTGGAAGTCGTGGTCCTGCAGCCCGAGCAGCGGGTTGTTGGCAGGTACGACGCTGGTGACGTGGCCGTCGCGCAGCAGGAGTGCGCCCGGGTGCCCGGCGTTGATGATCCGGGCGACGGTGCGACCGTCGGGGCCGCGCCCGTCGCCCGACAGCCGGAGGTCCATCTCCAGGAGGATCCCCGTGACGAGGCTCTCAGGGCCGTCGTGCTCGAGCAGGGCGGTGTTGGCGGCGTTCGCCTGCCCGGCGAGGTCGGCGCCGCGCCGTCGGGCGTTGCGCAACGCGTTGACGGTGAGGGTCGCCACCATGGCCGCGTTGAGGTCGTGCCCGGTGGCGTCGGTGAGCGAGGCGGTGAGCAGGTCCGATGACGCGATGTAGTCGAACGTGTCGCCGGCGGCGCTGGCCGACGGCTCGAGCCACCCCGCGATCGTGAAGGACCCTCCCTCGCACACGAAACCCGGCGGCAGGAGCCGTCGCTGGATCTCGCGCGCGAGCGTGAACTCGACCGAGCGCATGGCGGTCTCGTAGCTGTCCGTGTGTCGCTGGTTCGCGATGAGGACGTACCCCAGGGCGTGCGCCACCGCGGCGAGCTGCCCGGCCGTCGCCGCGTCCTGCGCGGTGCCCGCCGTGGGCGCGTCGGCGTCGCCCGTCGGCAGCTCCACGGCGAGCACCCCGAGGGCGTCGCCGCGCACGGTCACGGGCGTGTAGGCCCATCCGTCCGCGCCGTGCACGGCGCGCTGCTCGCGCCAGGCCCGTCCCGGGTCCGAGCCGTCGAGGTCGAAGCGTCCCCCGGGGTCCGCCGGGTCGACGAGCGTGCTCCCTGCGGCGTCGGCGATCAGGAACGTCGCGGACCGCACGCCGAGCGTCCGGCGGAGCACGTCCGAGGCGACGGACATCGCCTCGGCGGGCGAGGCGTCCTCCACGGCCTTGAGCAGTGCGGAGATGTCGACCTGCCGTGGGGACCTCATCGCGCCACCATGGCACGTCCACGAGTCGGCTGCACGTCACCGATCCCGGCGGGTCCCGGCCTCCCGACGTCCGGCGACCGTCGCCCGGGTCGTGACGGCTGCCGCAGCGCTGCCGGGCACCCTCACCCGACGGCGCGGCGGACCAGCTCGGCGACGGCCCGCTCCACCTCGTCGGTGATGCCGGTCAGCGCGTACGACGTCGTGCCGCTGCCGGTCGACGAGTTCGCGTTTAGGGACTCCCCGGTGCGTCGTGGGTGTCCCCCCACGCCAGGGAGCGCCGCCGCCCGTCGGCTTCTCGGATCCTGACCGGTGCCGCACCGCGCCCGAGGGGGCACGGGCACGACGTCGACGAGCAGCGGACGTGCGTGACCGCGGGTCGGGGTGGTCGGATTCGAACCGGCGACCTTCCGCTCCCAAAGCGGACGCGCTACCAACCTGCGCCACACCCCGCGCGTCGCGCGCGGCGCGACGACGACCTCACCCTACCTGCGCCTACAGCCGGGGTACGCCCCACCACCGCGGCCGACCGGACGGCGCTACGACCACGCCTCAGCGCACGTGCGCGACGGATGCCCGCTCGTGCAGCGCCATGGGGACGAGCACGTCGCCGCTCGGCAGCTCGGTGCCCGAGATCATCATCTCGACGGCGAGCCGCCCCATCTCCTCGTGCGGGATCGCGACGGTCGTCAGCCCGGGCCGCAGGGTCGCCGCGATCTCGTCGTCGTCGAAGGACACGACCGACACGTCGTCCGGCACCCGCAGTCCCGCCTCTGCCAGCGCGTGGTAAGCACCGACGGCGAGCCGGTCGTTGAGGCACAGCAGGGCCGTCGGTCGCATGTGCGTCAGGAGGTCCCGCACCGCCTCGAAGCCCGCCTCGACCTGCCAGTCGTCGCAGTGGAGCTCCGCGACGACCGCCACGCCCCGGCTCTCCGTCGCCGCGCCGATCCCCGCGAGCCGACGCCGCGCGGTGTAGCTGACCTCCGCCCCGACGTCGGCCAGCCCGGACCCGACGAGGGCGATCTCCGCGTGGCCGGCATCGGCGAGCACCCGGACCGCCCGGCCCCCGCCCTCGAACTCGTCGGGCAGGACGGATGCCGTCCGCGGGTCCGCGACGTTGACGTTGACCGTCCGCAGACCCGCCGGGAGGAGCGGGTGCATGGGCCCGCGCGACTTCATGGCCGCGAAGACGATCCCGTCGACGCCGCGGTCGAGCAGGGACTGGACCGCCTCCTGCTCCTGCCGGGGGTCGCCGGCGGTCTCGGCGATGAGCAGGAAGCCCCCGGCCGTGCGCGCTGCGTCGAGGGCCCCGCGCAGGATGCCGCTCGCGTGCCGCGTGATGGTGACCGAGTCCGACACGAAGCCGTACGTGTCCGTGCGGGCGGTCCGCAGGCTCCGGGCGACGAGGTTGGGGCGGTACCCGAGCTCGTCGACCGCGGCCACGATGCGGGCGCGCGCCTCGGTCGAGATGCGGCTGCTCGGGTGCTCGTTGAGGACCTGCGACACCGCCCCGACCGACACACCGGCACGGGCCGCGACCTGGGCGAGCGTGACGCGCGCGGCGCGGCCGCCCGGACGGCGCGGGGTGGCGGACATCTGGGGATCGTACGACGCGCCCGGTCACTCCACGGACGGTTCATCCCCTCGTGATCCGACGGGTCGGGCGGTGGCCTCGGCGACCGCAGCGTCGATCCGCGCCTGCACGCGCACGGCGGCGCGGCGCCGCAGCACGCGGCCCGCGACGACCGAGCCCACGATCAGCAGGACGAGCGCGATCTGGGACCACGGGACCGCCCAGGCGGTGAAGGACGCGGTCCCCGGCTCCAGCCGTACGTCCACGTCGTCCTCGCCGACGACCACGGGCTCGACGCCCACGTCGCCCCCCGCGCGGAACAGGGGCACGACCGGCAGCTCGAGCACGACGGACGCCGACTGCCCGGGAAGGAGCTCGCGGACCTCCTCGCGCCGCTCGGCGCGGCCGGCGCCCCACGGCCCGGCGGTCGTCACGACGGTCCGGGACCCGAGCCGGACGTTGCCCGCGTTCGCGACCTCGACCTCGACCTCGAGGGTGCCGCGTGCGAACGGGTTCCACGAGGGGCGGTACGACGCGCTCAGGACCTGCGGGACGAGCTCGGCGACCACGTCCCCCGCGACGCGCAGGTGCACCCGGACGCCGACGCGGGACGCCACGCCGATGCTGCGCTCACCACCGCGGACGAGCTCGGCGACCACACCGACCGGGTGGTCGCCCGGTGTCGCCCCGGACGGCACGTCGATCTCCACGGGCAGCGTCACCGTCGACGCGGCGGGCACCTGCACGGTCACGCCGCCACCGTCGCGGACACTCGCGACCTCCCCGGGGGACACCGTGATCCAGCTTCCTGCGCCCGTCGCCTCCTCCCCCGCGGGCAGGAGGTCGAACAACCCGTCGTCCGTGACCGTGCCGTCGCTCGCGTAGACCGCGAACGTCGCGGGCCGCTCGCCGAAGTTGGTGAGCGCGACGTGGTCGGAGGCGCCGGCACCCCCGTCGAGGACGTGGCGCAGCGACACCCGCCCGTCGGGGCCGGCGGCGTCGGCCGGCTGCAGCGCCCACGTGGTGCTCGCCGGCTCGGCCTCCGGTTCGTTCGCCGCCAGGGCGGGACCCGCAGCGGCGGCCACGAGCCCCAGGCCGATCAGCGTCACGACAACAGCACGCACAGCACACCCGTCCTCCGTCAGGGCGGGGTGCGGCCGGCCGGGTCACCGGCCGGCCGCACCCCTGTGGTCAGTCGGCCGAGGTCAGTCGACCGGGAAGAGCGTCACCGTCACCATGCCGGTGTAGGTGCCCGGCTGGGTGTCGACGGGGACCTCGAGGCGCAGGTCGGCCCCGAAGGACGTCGACCCCCACCGGCCCTGCGCGGTCGCCGAGCCGAGACGGCTGGGCGTGGCGAGCCCCGGACCACCGTCGAGGACGGTGGCCACCGTCGCACCGGCGGACACGCCGGGCTTCGGCGCGAGGACCTTCGGGGTCCAGCCGAGGTGGCTCGCCGCGAGGCTCTGGCCGGCGGACGTGAAGGCGTCCGCCTGCCCGGACACCGCCCAGCCGCCCTCACCGGCCTGCTCGGTCGACCGCGAGTCGGTGACCGTCACCGCGGGCAGCTCGCCGACGAGACGCAGACGGTCACCGGCGTTCACCGGGGCGGAGAGCTCGACCGCGTCGCCGAAGTCGGCGACGGTCATGCTGAGCGCACCGTCCTGGGCGGCCTCGGGGATGACGCCGCGCACGGGGATGCCGTCACGGCTGTCGGCGTTCTTCCACAGGTAGTCCCTGGCGAAGATGATGAACAGCTGGCTCGCCGTCATGCCGTCGTGCGCGCCGGGGACCTGCGCGGTCGCGGCCGGGATGCCGCGCTCGCGCCAGCTGGCCGCCATGGCCTCGCGGCTGTCGAGCGAGCCCTCGAAGAACCCGTTCCCGAGCAGCACGGACATGCCGTTCTCGCCGACGGCGCCGGCGATCTGGTCGTAGTCCGCGTCGGTCAGCGCAGGGCTGGGCACACCGGAGAGCAGCCCGAAGTACCCGAACGCGGTCGGGTAGGAGCGCATGACGTGCGAGCTCGTCATCGCGCCGTAGGAGAAGCCGCCGTAGGCGCGGTCCTCACGCTCGTTCGACACGTTGTACTGCGACTCGATGCGCGGGATGACGTTGCGCACGAGGTTGTCGGCCGAGTTCTGCTGGTTGTACGAGCCGAAGTTGAGCGCGGTGCCCGTGAAGTGGTTGCCCACGGTGATGACGACGGTCGGCTCGATCTCGCCGCGCGCCGTCATGTTGTCCAGGATGTTGGGCACGTTCGTGGGGACCATGAAGTCGGTCTCGTCACCGAAGATGCCGTGCATGAGGTAGGCGACCTTGTACGGCTCGGCGCGGTCCGCGTCGTAGCCGGCCGGCAGGTAGACGCCGAGGTGGTGGCCGTCGTCGCCGAGGATGGTCGTGTACTCCTCGTAGTGGACGGAGCCCTTGTGCGCCGGGTCGGCGACGGGGAGCTCGTACTGCGCCCGCTCCTCCAGCACCGGGTCACCCTGGACGGGCGAGTACGGGACGTACGCGGTGTCGAGCACGTCGTTGTTGCGCACGCGGAACGAGTCGCCCGCGGGGCGCGGGTGCGCCGAGGCGGGGTCCCAGATGCGCTTGTTCTCCCACCCCTGGCTCGCGTCCCACACGCGGTACCAGTAGCTGAGGCTGCCCGCGTGCAGCGGGAGGGTCACGGACCAGTTGCCGTCGTCGTCCCGGACCATCTGCCGGACGAACTCGACGCCACCCGCGTGGTAGCGGCCGGGCCGCCACTCCTCGGGCTCGTAGCGGGTGGTGCCGGTGTTGACGTCGAGCAACGTGAGGTCACCGGCCAGGCGCACCTGGCTGGCGTTCTCGTTGTGGTAGACGAACGTCACCATGTAGCCGGTGGGCGAGCTCGGGTCCGCGACGACGGTGACGCCCGGCGCCGGCGTGTCCGCGTGGGCGGCCGGTGCGAGCGCGACGGCTCCGACACCGATCGCCAGCGACGCCAGCAACGACACGGCGCGCCGACGGCGCCGCCCTTCTACAGCGTTCCTCACGTGATGACTCCTTCGTATCCGTGCGGTGATCCCTCAGTGGTTGCTGCTCAGGGCCGTCCGGCCCTGCTGGTGCGACCGCGTGGCGGTCGACCTCGTCATGACGACGGACGCTCGTCGTCGGCGCGTCCATCGGAAGTCGTCGGCGCGTCGCGTCCGCTCCTCGTCCCGATGGACGGGTGCCCGGCACCCACCGGTCTTCGTCGACCGGTGCGTCTCGGGCCCCCGTTGCCGCGGACGATACAACGATTTATCAGCACTCCCAAGCCCTCGGTGCCCGAGCGCAGCGCGGGAGCGCGACCAGGCCCGACCGTCACCCCTGTGCGCGGCACCGCTCCCCCGTCCGGGGGACCGCGCCACGCGACCGACGGTCCGGGCCACCGGTCACCCGCCGTCCACATCACGGGACGCGCGTCTCGCGGGGAACCTTTGCGCCCGCTACCGTGTTGACGCTAGCGTCGGCTCGACCACGGGCCGACGTCCGTGCACCCGGCCCCGCCCTCGGCGAGGCCCTGGACGAGGAGAGCGATGCGCGTGCCCACCGCCGCCGTTGCCCCCGTCGTGCGCGCCTGCGCGGCGTGCACCTGTTGTCGGTGTCGGTAGAGCGCTGGCCGCCTCCGCACGCCTGACGTGCGCGCACCCGTCGGGTGCACCCCGCCCAGCGCTCGCCCCGGAGGACCCGCCGCGGCGCGCCTCCCCCGGCCCCACCCGCGTCGCTCCGGCGCACCCCTCGCAGATCCCCCGCACCGCCGGCCCTGACGGGCACGGCTCGACCGAAGAGGAATCATGGCCCGCATCTACGACGACGCCACCGCGCTCATCGGCAACACCCCGCTCGTCCGCATCAACAAGATCACCGACGGCGCCCCCGCGCAGGTCGTCGGCAAGCTCGAGTTCTACAACCCGGCCAGCTCGGTGAAGGACCGCATCGGTGTCGCGATCGTCGACGCGGCCGAGAAGTCCGGCGACCTGCAGCCCGGCGGCACGATCGTCGAGGCCACGAGCGGCAACACCGGCATCGCGCTGGCGTTCGTCGGTGCGGCACGCGGCTACAAGGTCGTCCTGACGATGCCCGAGACCATGTCGAAGGAGCGCCGTGCGCTGCTCCGGGCATTCGGCGCCGAGCTCATCCTCACCCCCGGCTCGGAGGGCATGAAGGGCGCGGTCAACCGCGCCAACGAGATCGTCGCCGAGCGCCCGGGCGCGATCCTCGCCCGCCAGTTCGCCAACGAGGCCAACCCGGAGATCCACCGCCGGACGACGGCCGAGGAGATCTGGGCCGACACGGACGGCGAGATCGACATCCTCGTCGCCGGCATCGGCACGGGCGGCACGATCACGGGCGTCGGCCAGGTGCTCAAGGAGCGCAAGCCGGGCGTGCAGATCGTCGCGGTCGAGCCGGCCGAGTCACCGATCCTCAACGGCGGCGCCCCGGGCCCGCACAAGATCCAGGGCATCGGCGCCAACTTCGTCCCCGAGATCCTCGACACCACCGTCTACGACGAGGTCATCGACGTCGACGCGGAGACGGCCATCGCGGTGGCACGCCGTGCGGCACGCGAGGAGGGCCTGCTCGTGGGCATCTCGTCCGGTGCCGCCCTGCACGCCGCCACCCTGCTGGCGCAGCGTCCCGAGAACGCGGGCAAGCTGATCGTCGTCATCATCCCGTCGTTCGGCGAGCGCTACCTGTCGTCGGTGCTCTACGCCGACCTGCTGGACTGACCGCCCGGGCCCGGTTGTCGTCGTGCGACGACGACCGGGCCCGCGCCGCGTCCGCCCACCGGCGGACGACCCCTCATGACCCGGAGCACCGCCATGCGTCCCCTGCACCGCTTCCTGCGCACGCTGCGCGACGACCTCGACGCGGCGCACCAGCACGACCCGGCGGCGCGCTCCCTGCTCGAGGTCGCGCTCGCCTACCCCGGCGTCCACGCCATCTGGGTGTACCGGCTCGCGCACCACATGTGGACGGTCCCGCTCCTGCGGCTGCCCGCACGGCTCGTCTCGCAGGCGGCGCGCGCGGCGACCGGCGTCGAGATCCACCCCGGGGCGCGCATCGGCGAGCGGCTGTTCATCGACCACGGCATGGGCGTGGTCATCGGCGAGACGGCCAAGGTCGGGGACGACGTCGTGCTGTTCCACGGCGCGACGCTCGGCGGCCGCTCGATGAAGCGCGGCAAGCGCCACCCCACGCTGGGCGACCGCGTGGTCGTCGGCGCGGGCGCCAAGATCCTGGGCCCGGTGTGGCTCGGGGACGACGTCCAGGTCGGCGCGAACGCCGTGGTCATCACCGACGTGCCGACGGGGGCCGTCGCCGTGGGCGTGCCGGCCAAGATCCGGCGCCGCGGCACGCAGGTGCCGTTCGACGTCGAGGTCGACGATCCGGCGATCTACATCTGACGTACCGCCGCGCGCGGCGCAGCTTGTTCTAGTTGTTGTGTAACTACTAGACTGGCTGCATGCTCTTCCGCATCGACCCCGCGTCCGACGAGCCGCTGTACACGCAGCTCGTCGCCCAGGTGCGCACCGCGATCGCCCACGGCGACCTGCGCGCGGGCGAACGGCTGCCGTCCGCGCGCGATCTCGCGGCCTCGCTCGAGATCAACCTGCACACGGTGCTCCACGCGTACCAGGAGCTGCGCGACGGCGGCCTGATCGAGCTGCGCCGCGGGCGGGGCGCCGTCGTGACGGAGCACGCCGCACCGGACCTGGACGAGCTGCACACCGCGGTCGGGGCGCTCGCCGCCACCGCGAGGAGACTGCGCGTCTCCCCCGAGACCGTGACCGCCCTCGTCAAGGAGGCACTGCGATGACCACCCCCCGCCCGACGCCGCCGCACCGGGTCGCCACCACCGTGACGACCCTCGTCGTCCCCCTGCTGGTGATCGCCGCGGCCGTCGCGGTCGCGATCAGCTGGACACCACGCCTGCCCGACCCGCTGGCGGTGCACTGGTCCGGGTCCGGGGCGCCGGACGGCTTCGGCTCGCTCAAGGACGCCATCGCGATCCCGCTGCTCTTCGTGCCCGTGTTCGCCCTCGGCATGTGGGCGATGGCGTTCTGGGCCGGACGCGACACCTCGACGCGTCGCATGGCGGCGGGGTTCGCGACCGGGCTGTCGGTCCTGATGTCGATCGTGGTGCTGGGGTCCCTGTCGGTGCAGCTCGACCTCGCCGACGCCGCACAGGCGCCGGGCATCGGCCACGTCGTCGGGTGGGCGTTCGGGGGCGGCATCCTCGCGGGCGTCCTCGCGGCGCTCGTCGTGCCGCGCACCGCCCCCGCACCGACCGCGGCCCCGATCGACCCCGCCGCGCCGCGCACGACGCTGCGCCCGGACGAGCGGGCCGCCTGGAGCCGGGCGGTCACCAGCCCCGTCGGGGCCGGGGTCGGCGGGGCGGCCGTGCTCGTCAACGTGGTGCTGGCGATCGCGCTGCGGACACCGGAGCTCCTGATCCTCGCCGCCGGGCTCGGGCTGCTCCTGGCGGCCAGCCTCGTGCTGCGGGTGAGCGTTGACGCGCGCGGCCTCGTGGCCCGCTCGCCGCTGGGCTGGCCGGGCGTGCGCGTGCCGCTGGACGAGGTCGTCGCCGCGCGGACGACGCAGATCGACCCGTTCGGGGACTTCGGCGGGTGGGGCTACCGGATCGGCTCGGGCGGGCGCGTCGGGTTCGTGCTGCGCAAGGGCGAGGGCATCGAGGTCGAGCGCACGGGTGGCCGCATCACCGTCGTGACGGTCGACGACGCGGCGACCGGCGCCGCCCTCCTCAACACCCTGGCTGACCGCACGCGGGGCGCGGCTACCGCCCGGTAACGTCACCCGGGCGCCCGTGGGGCGCACGTCGACGACGACAGGAGCACCGCATGCGCCTCGGGTACCACACGGGCTACTGGTCGGCCGGCCCCCCGCCGGGTGCCGCGCAGGCGGTGCGGGCCGCCGACGAGCTCGGCCTCGACTCCGTCTGGACGGCCGAGGCGTACGGGTCCGACGCCCTCACGCCGCTCGCGTGGTGGGGCGCGGGCACGCGGCGCGTCCGCCTGGGCACGGCCATCGCCCAGATCTCGGCGCGCACGCCCACCGCCGCCGCGATGGCCGCGCTCACGCTCGACCACCTCTCGGGCGGGCGCTTCGTGCTGGGCCTCGGCGCCTCGGGGCCGCAGGTCGTCGAGGGCTGGTACGGGCAGCCCTACCCGCGGCCGTTGGCGCGCACGCGCGAGTACGTGGACGTCGTCCGGCAGGTCCTGGCGCGCGAGGCCCCCGTCACCTACGACGGCGCGTTCTACCGCCTGCCGCTGCCCGCGGACGAGGGCGCCGGCCTCGGCAAGGCGCTGCGCTCGACGGTCCACCCGCTGCGGGCCGACCTGCCGATCCACCTCGCGGCCGAGGGACCGCGCAACATCGCGATGACCGCGGAGATCGCCGACGGCTGGCTGCCACTGTTCTACTCCCCGCGCATGGACGCGACCTACCGGGAGCTCCTCGCCGAGGGCTTCGCGCGCCGCTCCCCCGCGCGCCGGCCCGCCGAGGAGTTCGAGGTGGTCGCGACGGTGCCCGTGGTCCTGGCGGACGACGTCGAGTCGGCCGCCGACGCCGTGCGCCCCTTCATCGCCCTGTACGCAGGCGGCATGGGCGCCAAGGGCGCCAACTTCCACCGCGACGTGCTCGACCGGCTCGGGTACGCCACCGCGTGCGACGAGATCCAGGCGCACTACCTCGCGGGCGACCGGATCCGCGCGGCCGCCGCGGTCCCCACCGAGCTCGTGCGGGACATCGCGCTGGTCGGCACCGAGCAGGACGTGCGCGCCCAGCTCCCGGCGTGGCGCAGCACGGCGGTCACGACCGTGCTCGCCCAGACGGACCCGCGCGCGCTGCCACGGATCGCCGCGCTGTGGGGTGAGGCTGGTCACGACGAGCGAGCCACGGACCGTCCGGCGGCCGAACAGGCCTAGCCTGGGCCGCACGCCGCGCCCGCCGGGAAGCGCGTCGGATCGCGCAGGGCACGTCCGCAAGGGGTTTCAGTGGCAGTCGTCGAGAACGTCGCGACGCGTCCGACGACCCGACCCGCGACGCCCGGCCCGTCCCGTCCTGCCCGGCTCCCGCACCTGCGCGGGCTCGACGGCGTCCGCGCGCTCGCCGTCGTCGCCGTGCTGCTGTACCACCTGCGCGTGCCGTGGGCCCCGGGCGGGTTCCTCGGAGTCGACGTCTTCTTCGTGCTGTCCGGCTACCTCGTCGCGACCCTCGTGCTCGAGGAGGTCGAGGCGACCGGGCGGTTCCGCACCGGGCGGTTCCTCGCGCGGCGCGTGCGCCGGCTCGTGCCCGCGCTGCTCGCGGTGCTGGCCGGCGCGGCGGCCGCCGGTCTCGTCGCGCGCGACGCGCTCACGTCGCTGCGCGGCGACCTGCTCGCCGCGCTGACGTACACGTCCAACTGGTGGCAGGTCGTCGCCGACCGCTCGTACTTCGAGCTGACGGGCCGCCCTCCCCTGCTGCAGCACCTGTGGTCGCTGGCTGTGGAGGCGCAGTTCTACCTCGCCGTCCCGCTCGTGGCACTGCTCGCGCTGCGCGCGGGTCGCGCTCGCGTCGGGCAGGTCGCCGCCGTCCTCACCGTCGCGTCGACCGTCGCGATGGGCGTCCTGGCCGCGCGTGCCGGCATGCCGGTGCCGCAGGACCCCACCCGGGTGTACGTGGGCACCGACACGCACGCCATGGGTCTGCTGCTGGGCGTCGCCGCGGCGACCGTCTGGCGACCGTGGCGCACGTGGCGGGCCACCGGGTCGTGGGCCGCCGAGCGCGGCGACGCGGTGCGCCGGTTCGAGGCGGGGGTCACCGACGTGGCGGGCGTCCTGGCGCTCGCGGGCGTGGTCGCGTGCGTCGCGCTGGTCGACGAGTTCTCCGTCGGGCTGTACCGGGGCGGGTTCCTGGCGTTCGCCGGGCTCACCGTCGTGCTCGTCGGTGCCGCCGCCGACCCGGCCGGGCTGCTGGGACGGGCGCTGGCGCGACAGCCGCTGCGGTGGCTGGGCGAGCGGTCGTACGGCATCTACCTGTGGCACTGGCCCGTGCTGATGCTGACGCGCCCCGACCAGGACGTCACGCTGCCGGACTGGGCGGCGCCCCTCGTGCGCGTAGGGGTGACGCTGCTGGTCGCCGAGGCGTCGTACCGGTGGGTCGAGATGCCCGTGCGCCGTGGTGCCCTGGGACGCGCGGTGGTCCGCCTGCGGACCCCGGCACCCGGACGGGTCAGGGCCGCGGTCGTCACCGCCACGGTGACCACCGCCGTCGTCGCGACGGCGGTCGTCCTCGCGGTGGGGGTCGTCCGGACTCCCGCGCCGGGCAGCGCGGCGTCGGGCCCGACGACCGCAGGCACGTCGGCGGCGCCTGACCCGATCGGTTCCGTCGTCCCGGAGCAGGACCGGGCACCGAGCGCCGCGCCCACCGCCGACCCTGCGCCGGCGGAGGAGGTCGGCGCGGTCACCGCCTTCGGGGACTCGGTCATGCTCGGCGCGGCCGGTGAGCTCGCCGCACGTGGCGTCCTCGTGGACGCCGTCGTGTCGCGGAGCTTCGGCGAGATGGTCGACCTCGCGCTCGGCGCGGGAGCGGCCGGCTCGCTCGGCCACACCGTCGTGGTGCACGGCGGCACCAACGGGCCGGTGGCCGAGGAGGACCTGCGGCGCCTGCTCGAGGGCACTGCGGGCCACCGCATGTTCGTCGTCAACGTGCGCGTGCCACGCCCCTGGGAGCAGTACGACAACGAGCTGTTCGCGCGCGTCGTGCCGGAGTACCCGCACGCGCGCCTGCTCGACTGGAAGTCGGGCGGGGAGGCCAACCCCGCGTGGTTCTACGACGACGGCATCCACCTGCGCGCGGGCGGCGGCCGCGAGGGCTATGCGGCCTGGATCGCCCAGGAGATCCAGCCCGCCGGCTGAGACGCATTGCCCGCACCGCCGCGTGGCGCTACTGTCTGCTCAACACGTGGTCACCGGGTCTCACATCGTGAGAAGCGCCGAGTGGCCGCCCCGGTGGAGGAGGACCGCGATGGCCGTCGACCGCGCCTCCGTCCGCCTCGCCCCCATGTGCCGCTGTTGCCCGTGCTGCGTCATGCAGCCCTGCACCGGCATCCGCTGACCTCAGCACGCCGACCCGCCCCCGGGTCGCCCCGCCGGTGCCCGCCCCTCGTGGCCGCCGGCCCCTGCCGGACGCCCACGCCCGACCTCACGGACGTCCCCCATGACCCTGACCTCCACCGCCGAGCGGCGCGCGCACACCGTCACCCTCGACGGCGTGCGTCGCACGTTCCCGACGCCCGCGGGCACCCGGACGGTCCTGCACGCCGTCGACCTCGAGCTGCGCGCCGGTGAGATCGTCGCCCTGGTCGGCCCGTCCGGCTGCGGCAAGTCGACCCTGCTGCGCCAGGTGAGCGGCCTGGACACCCCGGACGCCGGCCGCATCCTGCTCGACGGCACGCCGCTGTCCGGCGTCGACCGACGCACCGCCGTCGCGTTCCAGGAGCCACGCCTCCTGCCCTGGCGCACGCTCACGGGCAACGTCGCCCTCGGCCTGCCGCGCGGCACCGACACGCACGTGGGACGCGAGCGCGTCGCCGAGCTGCTGCGCCTCGTGGCCCTCGAGGAGTCCGCCGGGCTGCGGCCCCGCCAGGTGTCCGGCGGCATGGCGCAGCGGGCCGCGCTCGCGCGGGCGCTGGCCCGCAACCCGGGGGTCCTGCTGCTCGACGAGCCCTTCGGCGCGCTCGACGCCCTGACCCGCCTGCGTATGCAGGACCTGCTGCTCGAGGTGCACGCGGCCGAGCCGACGACCGTGCTGCTCGTCACGCACGACGTCGAGGAGGCCCTGTACCTCGCCGACCGCGTGCTGCTGCTGCGCAACCTCGCGAAGTGCCCGCCCGGGACACCGACCGTCGCCCGCGTGATCGACGTGCCCGGCGCCCGACCCCGCGACCGCGCCGACCACCAGCTCGCCGAGCTGCGTGCCGAGCTCCTCGAGGGCCTCGGCGTCGCGACGCACCACGCGGCACCGGTCGACCCCGACCAGCACCACTCCATCTGACCCACCCGTCCGACCCGGCGCTCCCCGCACCGGTACCACCGGGCCCTGCTGCCCCGTTCCCCGAGATGAGAGAACCGATGACGATCCGCACCGCCGTGTCCGCCACCGCGCTGGCCCTCGTGACCGCCCTGGCGCTGACCGGCTGCGTCGCCGGCGAGAACGCCGAGCCGGAGGCCGCCGACCCGAGCGCCGCGTCCGACGGCGAGGTCACGTGGAGCGCCGACACGCTCGACATCGACTTCGCGACCTACAACCCGCTCAGCCTGGTCATCAAGGACCAGGGGTGGCTCGAGGAGACGCTCGGCGACGACGTCACGGTCAACTGGGTGCAGTCGGCCGGCTCCAACAAGGCGAACGAGGCGCTGCGCGCCGGCGCGGTCGACGTGGGCTCGACCGCCGGCTCGGCCGCGCTGCTCGCGCGCTCCAACGGCTCGCCCATCCACACGATCGGCATCTACTCCCAGCCCGAGTGGGCGGCGATCGTCGTGCCGGCGACCTCCGACATCACGTCCGTCGCCGACCTCGCGGGCAAGTCGGTCGCGGCGACCAAGGGCACCGACCCCTACTTCTTCCTCCTGCAGTCGCTCGAGGAGGCCGGCGTGCCGCTCGACCAGGTCGAGGTGCAGAACCTGCAGCACGCCGACGGCCGCACGGCGCTCGAGCAGGGCTCGGTCGCCGCGTGGTCCGGTCTGGACCCGATCATGGCCGCGAGCGAGGCCGAGTCGGGCACCAAGCTCATCTACCGCAACATCGACTTCAACACCTACGGCTTCCTCAACGCGACGCAGGACTTCCTCGACGCGAGCCCCGACCTGGCGCAGGTCGTCGTCGACGCGTACGAGAAGGCGCGCGAGTGGGCGCAGGAGAACCCCGAGGAGGTCGTCGCGATCCTCGCCGAGGTCGCCGGGATCGACCCGGCCGTGGCCGAGAAGGTCATCGTCGAGCGCACGAACCTGGGCGTCGACCCGGTCCCCGGTGACGCGCAGCGCGAGGTGCTCGAGGTCGTCGGCCCGATCTTCGTCGAGTCCGGCGACGTGGCGGACCAGGCCACGATCGACAAGGCCCTGGCCGAGCTGTTCGAGCCGACGTTCGCCGAGAAGGCCGACGCCTCCACCATCGCGGGCTGACCGCACGCGGCGCCCCGCCCGGCCCGCCGGTGCGGGGCGCCGCACCCCGCACCTCCTCCTCGTCCCCCAGGAGTCACGCACCATGACCGACGCCTCCGTCGCCGACGCGCCCCTCGAGGACGCTCGCGTCACCGACGCGACCGTGCCCCCGGGCGCACCCGTCCCCCGGGTCCACGACCTAGCGGCAGCCCGGCGACCCACCGGCGGCTTCTGGTCGCGGCGTGCGACGCGGGCCGTCGGCGGCGCGCTGCTCCCGCTGCTCCTGCTCGCGGTGTGGCAGTACGTCACCACCAGCGGCCTCGTCCCGCCCTACCAGCTGCCCAGCCCGGCGTCGGTGTGGAACGCAGCGGTCGACCTCTGGCAGCGCGGCGACCTGCAGACGCACGTCGCGATCTCGGTGCAGCGGGTGTTCATCGGCTTCGCGATCGGCGCGCTGGTGGCCCTGGTGGGCGCCGCGTTCGTGGGGCTGTCGCGCGCCGGGGACGTGCTGCTCGCGCCGACGCTCGCCGCGATCCGGGCCGTCCCGTCGCTCGCGTGGGTCCCACTGCTGATCCTGTGGATGAAGATCGGCGAGGAGTCGAAGATCACGCTGGTCGCGATCGGTGCGTTCTTCCCGATCTACACGACCGTGGCGGCCGCGCTGCGTCACGTCGACCCGCAGCTCGTCGAGGCGGGCCGCGCGTTCGGCCTGCGGGGAGTGCGGCTGTTCCAGTCGGTGCAGCTGCCCGCGGTGATCCCCTCGGTCATGTCCGGCCTGCGCCTCGGGCTCGCGCAGGCGTGGCTGTTCCTCGTGGCGGCCGAGCTCATCGCCGCGTCCATGGGGCTGGGCTTCCTCCTGACCGACTCCCAGAACAACGGGCGCGTCGACCGGATCCTGCTCGCGATCGTCCTGCTGGCCCTCATCGGCAAGGTCACCGACTCGATCGTCGCGGTCGTCGAGAAGCAGCTGCTGCGGAGGTTCGCATGACCACCCTGACCGCGCTGCAGACGGAGACGCGCGCGTACCCCGCACCCGCTCACCTGGCGGCGACGTCGAACGTCCGCCCCGGGGACTGGGCGCGCGCCGAGGCCGACCCGGTCGCGTTCTGGGAGGAGGCCGCGCGCCACCTCGAGTGGGACACGCCCTGGCACACCGCCCACACGTGGTCGCCGCCGGTCCCGGTCGAGGGCGGCGCGCCGGACGAGCTCACCGTCCCCGAGGCCCGCTGGTTCGTCGGCGGGCGGCTCAACGTCGCCGTCAACTGCGTCGACCGGCACGTCGCGGCCGGCCGCGGCGACAAGGTCGCGCTGCACGTCGAGGGCGAGCGCGGCGACCGCCGGTCGATCACCTACGCCGGGCTCCAGCGCGAGGTCGCCCGGGCCGCGCACGCGCTCACCGAGCTCGGCGTCGGGCCCGGCGACCGCGTCGTGGTGTACCTGCCGGTGATCGCCGAGACCGTCGTCGTCACGCTCGCGATCGCCCGGATCGGCGCCGTGCACTCGCTCGTCTTCGGCGGGTTCTCGGCCGAGGCCGTGCGGTTCCGTGTGCAGGACACCGAGGCCAAGGTGCTGGTGACCAGCGACGGGCAGTTCCGCCGCGGCCAGGCCGTCGAGGTCAAGTCGGCGGCCGACGAGGCCGTCGCGGGGCTCGCGCACGTCGAGCACGTGCTCGTCGTCCGCCGCACCGGCCAGGACGTCGCGTGGACCGACGGGCGAGACGTCTGGTGGCACGACGTCGTCGACCGTCAGCCCGACACCCACGAGGCGCAGGCGTTCGACGCCGAGCACCCGCTGTTCGTCATCTACACCTCGGGCACCACGGGCAGGCCCAAGGGCCTCGTCCACACCTCGGGCGGGTACCTCACGCACGCCGCGTGGTCGCACTGGGCCGTCTTCGACGCCAAGGACGACGACGTGCACTGGTGCACCGCCGACCTCGCGTGGGTCACGGCGCACACGTACGAGATCTACGGACCGCTCGCCAACGGCCTCACGCAGGTCATCTACGAGGGCACGCCGGACACCCCCCACCGCGAGCGCCACCTCGAGGTCATCGAGCGCTACGGCGTCACCACCTACTACACGGCCCCGACCCTCATCCGCACGTTCATGACGTGGTTCGGCGACGAGCTGCCCGGCGGCCACGACCTGTCGAGCCTCCGCGTGCTGGGCACCGTCGGGGAGGCGATCAACCCCGAGGCGTGGGTGTGGTTCCGGCGCACCTTCGGGCGCGACGAGGTCCCGGTCGTCGACACGTGGTGGCAGTCCGAGACGGGCGCCGCGATGATCGCGCCCGTCCCCGGGCTGACCACCCTCAAGCCCGGGTCCGCGACGCGACCCCTGCCCGGGATCGCCGCCAAGGTCGTCGGGGAGGACGGCGTCGAGGTCGGGCCCGGGCAGGGCGGGTTCCTCGTCGTCGAGCGCCCGTGGCCGGGCATGGCCCGGACGGTCTGGCGCGACCCGCAGCGGTACCTCGAGGCGTACTGGCGCCGGTTCGCGGGCCACGGCCCGCACGGCGGGTACTTCCTCGCCGGCGACGGCGCGTCGTACGACGAGGACGGCGACATCTGGCTGCTCGGCCGCATCGACGACGTCATCAACGTCTCCGGCCACCGGCTGTCGACCATCGAGGTCGAGTCCGCGCTGGTCGCCCACCCCGCGGTCGGCGAGGCCGGCGTCGCGGGCGTCGCCGACCCCGTGACGGGGCAGGCGATCGCGGCGTTCGTCGTGCCGAGCGCGCCGCCGGGGCCGGTCGAGGACGTCGAGGCGTGGCTCGCGGCGACGCGAGCGCTGCGCGAGGAGCTGCGCGACCACGTCGCCCGCGAGATCGGGCCGGTCGCCAAGCCGCGCCACGTGCTGGTCGTCCCCGAGGTGCCCAAGACCCGGTCGGGCAAGATCATGCGCAGGCTGCTCACGCAGCTCGTCGAGGGCACCACGCTCGGCGACACGACGTCCCTGCAGAACCCCTGGGCGGTCGAGCAGGTCGGCACGCTCGTCGCGGCGGGCCTGCCCCGCTGAGCCGCCCGTCCCGGCCGGCCACCGAATCCCGTCCCCCGACCCGTCCCCCCGACAGGAGCACCGTGAGCGAGCACCGCTTCGGCTTCCGGACCCGTGCGCTGCACGCCGGCGGCATCCCCGACGCCACCACGGGCGCGCGCGCCGTGCCGATCTACCAGACGACGTCCTTCGTCTTCGAGGACACCGCCGACGCCGCGAACCTCTTCGCGCTGCAGAAGTACGGCAACATCTACTCGCGCATCGGCAACCCCACGGTCGCGGCGTTCGAGGAGCGCCTCGCGTCCCTCGAGGGCGGCATCGGCGCGGTCGCCACCGCGTCGGGCATGGCGGCGGAGTTCCTCGTGTTCGCGGCGCTGGCGGGCGCGGGCGACCACCTCGTCGCCTCCGCGCAGCTGTACGGCGGTACGGTCACGCAGCTCGACGTCACGCTGCGGCGCTTCGGCGTCGAGACGACGTTCGTGCCGGGCACCGACCCCGCCGACTACGCCGCGGCGATCCGCCCCGAGACCAAGGCCGTCTACACCGAGGTCATCGCGAACCCGTCGGGCGAGATCGCCGACCTGGCCGGGCTGGCCGAGGTCGCGCACGCCGCAGGCGTCCCCCTCGTCGTCGACTCGACGCTGTCCACCCCGTACCTCGTGCGCCCGATCGAGCACGGCGCCGACATCGTCATCCACTCGGCGACCAAGTTCCTGGGCGGGCACGGCACGACGCTCGGCGGCGTGATCGTCGAGTCCGGCCGGTTCGACTGGGGCAGCGGGCGCTTCCCGACCATGACGGAGCCCGTGGCCTCCTACGGCGGCGTGCGCTGGTGGGAGAACTTCGGCGAGTACGGGTTCCTCACCAAGCTGCGCTCCGAGCAGCTGCGCGACATCGGCCCGGCCCTGTCCCCGCAGTCCGCGTTCCAGCTGCTGCAGGGCGTCGAGACCCTGCCGCAGCGGATCGACGCGCACCTGGCCAACGCGCGCGAGGTGGCGACGTGGCTGGAGTCCGACCCCCGCGTCGCGTCGGTGCTGTGGGCGGGGCTCGAGTCGCACCCGCACCACGAGCGCGCGCAGCGGTACCTGCCGCTCGGGCCGGGCTCGGTCTTCGCGTTCCGGCTGGCCGGCACGCCGGACCTGCCGGGCCGGGAGGTCGGTCGCCGCTTCATCGAGGCCCTGCAGCTCGCGAGCCACCTGGCGAACGTCGGCGACGCCCGCACGCTCGTCATCCACCCCGCCTCGACGACGCACCAGCAGCTGTCCGCCGAGCAGCTCGAGACGGCCGGCGTGCCGGAGGACCTCGTGCGCATCAGCGTCGGCATCGAGGACGCCGCCGACATCCTCT
Source organism: Cellulomonas dongxiuzhuiae (assembly GCF_018623035.1). Taxonomy (NCBI): domain Bacteria; kingdom Bacillati; phylum Actinomycetota; class Actinomycetes; order Micrococcales; family Cellulomonadaceae; genus Cellulomonas; species Cellulomonas dongxiuzhuiae. The sequence continues at coordinate 1,491,093 of NZ_CP076023.1, read as the reverse complement.
GGGACCTCGACCAGGCGCTGACCACGGCGACCGGCACCGCACGGGAGGAGGCACGATGAGCGCACGCACCTGGCAGGGGCCCAGCGCGCCGGAGCGCCTGTCGATCCTGCGCGCCACGCGCTCGATCGCGATCGTGGGCGCATCCAGCAACCCCGCGCGCGCGTCGTACTTCGTCGCGACGTACCTGCTGTCGAGCTCGCCGTACGACGTGTACTTCGTCAACCCGCGCGCCGACGAGATCCTCGGCCGGCCCGTCTACCCGTCGCTCGACGCGCTGCCGGTCGTCCCGGACCTCGTCGACGTGTTCCGCCGCCACGACGACCTGCCGAGCGTGCTCGACGAGACGCTCACGGTGGGCGCGGGGACCCTGTGGCTGCAGCTCGGCTCGTGGCACGAGGACGTCGCGCGCCGCGCGGAGGAGGCGGGCTTGAACGTGGTCATGGACCGGTGCGTGAAGATCGAGCACGCGCGGTTCCACGGCGGTCTGCACCTGGCCGGGTTCGACACCGGCGTCATCTCGTCCCGGCGCGCGCTCGGCTGAGCGCGGCACCGGGCGCTCAGTCCTCGGGGAACCACACCGCCGCACGCACCCGCACGCGCTCGCCGTCGGCCGTCAGCGGCGTGCCCTCGGCGCGCAGGCGGACGAGCGCGCGGCCCTCGTGGCAGACGGGCGGGCGGCCGTCCGCGGTGACGACGCGCCACCACGGCACGTCCCCGCCGCGCGCCATCGCCCGCCCGACCTGACGGGGTCCGCCGCGCGGCTGCCGCCCGGCGGCCGCCGCGCGGTCGGCGAGCACCTCGGCGATCAGGCCGTACGTCATGACCCTGCCCGCCGGGATCAGGGCGACGAGGGCGTGGACCTCCTCGACCCAGTCGTCGGCGTCGCCGGCCACGTCACCGCCTGCGCACGACGACGACGGCGCGGTCGTCGTCCTCGGCCGCGCGCACGCCCGCGAGCACCTCGTGCGCGCTGCCCGGACGTGCCGCGACCACCGTCTCCACGACGCCGAGCAGCCGGTCGATGCCCTGGTCGACGTCGCGTCCGGGCGCCTCGACGAGACCGTCGGTGTACAGCACGATCGCGTCGCCCCGCAGCAGCACACCGCCCACCACCCCGGGCCGCATGTCCTTGACGACGCCCAGCGCCACGCCGCCCGGCGGGTCGAGCACGTCGATGCGTCCCGAGCCCGCGTGCAGCACCGCGGGGGGCGGGTGCCCCGCGGTGGCGACCCGGAACGTGCCCGTCGTCAGGTCGACCGCGAGGTGCGCGGCGGTCGCGAACCCCTCGTCCCAGCCCTGGCTCAGCAGGTACGCGTTGGCGGCCGGCAGGAACCCCTCGAACGGCAGCGCGCCGAGCAGCCCACCGAGCGCGCCCTGCAGCTGCAGCGCGCGCACCCCCGCCGCCTGGCCCTTGCCCGACACGTCGACGAGCACCACCTCGAACGACGCGCCGTCACGGTGCGCGACCACGAAGTCGCCCGAGAACGCCGCACCGTGCGCCGAGCGCACCTCCGCGTCCACCTGCCACACGGGCGGCAGCGCGGGGAGCCGGCCCCCCGCGGCGAGCCGGTCGCGCAGGTCGACGAGCATGAGCGCCCCCGGGGCGCCCTGCAGGCCGAGCCGTTCCCGCTCGACACCGAAGATGACCACCGCGCCGCACGCGAGCACGGGCACCGCGGCCTCGCCGGCGTTCACGACCCCCGACACCGCCAGCCCGGCCGTCAGCAGCACGACGAGCGACACCAGGACCAGCAGCCACCGCCAGCGCAGCACGAACGCGCCGACGAGCAGCACCAGCACGAGCCCGGACGCCGCGAACCACGCCGGACGCCACTGCACGGCGGCGCCGTAGAGGACCGCCAGCAGGCACAGCACCGCCGCGACGAGCGGCTGCGGGCCCGCGGCCCAGCCGGCGAGCAGCCGCCAGGCCCACCCCGTGGGGGCGCCGGGCCGGGAGGTGGTCACGGCCCGAGCCTAGGCGGCGCGGGCCGGGACGAGCCGCAGCAATGGCCGTGCGTCCCGGCACGTGCATGGCCCAGGATGGCGGCATGAGCACGCTGCCGACCGGCTACCGCACCGTCGTCGTCCCGCCCGAGCGCATCGAGGAGCTCCGCACCGTCGACCAGCTCGCGTTCGCGGTCGCACCCGACCCCGAGGCGGACCAGCTCCTGCCGTTCCCCGTCCCGCACGACCGGCTCATGGCCGTCGAGTCGCCGGACGGCACGTACGCGGCCGTGCACGGGTCCTACGACCTCGTGATGCCGGTGCCCGGTGGGCAGGTCGCGTGCGCCGGGCTCACGTGGGTCGGTGTCCGTCCCGACGAGCGCCGCCGTGGCCTGCTGCGCGCGATGATCACGACGCACCTCGAGCGGTCGCTCGAGCGCGGCGAGCCGGTGTCGGCGCTCTTCGCGGCGGAGGCGCCGATCTACGGCCGCTTCGGGTACGGCAGCGCCGCCGACCAGGTGCGGCTGACGGTGCCGCGCGGCGCGGCGCTGCGGCCCGTGGCCGGCTCGGAGCGCCTGACGGTGCGCCTCGAGCGCGTCGACCCCGGACGCCACGCCGAGCTCGTCGAGGACCTGTACGTCCGTGCCGGTGCCGGCCGCCCCGGCTGGGTGCCGCGCGCGACACCCGCGCTGCGCGCCTACACCGTCGGCGACCCGCCCGGCCGACGCGCGGGGTGCGAGCCGCTGCTGCTCGCGACGGTGCTCGACGGGCAGGACGTGCGCGGCGTGGCGCTGTTCGCCCGCAAGGCGTCGTGGGGCGAGGACGGTGCGGACGCGGTCGTCAAGGTCCGCGAGGCGTCGGCGCTGGACCCGGCGTCGACCCACCGCCTGTGGTCGTTCCTGCTCGACCTCGACCTGACCACCACGGTCGAGACGCCCCCGCTGGCGGTGGACGACCCCCTGCTCCACCTCCTGGTGGACCCCCGCCCGACGCGGCGGCGCCTCACCGACAACCTGTGGGTGCGGCTCCTGGACGTGCCGACGGCCCTGGCCGCGCGCCGGTACGCGGGCCCCGCGGACGTCGTGCTCGAGGTCACCGACGTGCTGCTGCCCGCGAACGCCGGGCGCTGGCGGCTCGTCGTCGACGCCGACGGCGCGGCCGACCTGAGCCGTACCGACGTGGACGCCGACGTGGCGCTCGACGTGCGCGAGCTCGGGGCGCTCTACCTGGGCGGCCGGTCGGCGGCCGCGATGGGCAGCGCGGGTCTCGCGCGCGGCGACCGTGCGGCGCTCGACCGGCTGACGACCGCCTTCGCCTCGTCGCTCGCGCCCGTGTGCCCCTTCATGTTCTGAGGCACGTCCGCAGGGCCGCGCGTCCGGGCCGGCGCTCAGGCGCGCGCGGCCTCGTAGGCCGCGAGCTGCTCGATGCGGCGGGCGTGACGCGGGTTGCCGCTGAAGGGCTCGGCGACGAACGCGTCGACCAGCTCGAGCGCCTCGTCCACCGAGTGCTGCCGCGCACCGATCGCGACGACGTTGGCGTCGTTGTGCTGACGGCCCAGGCGGGCGGTGTCGAGGTTCCACGCCAGCGCCGCGCGCACCCCGGTCACCTTGTTCGCGGCGATCTGCTCGCCGTTGCCGGACCCGCCGATCACGACGCCCAGCGAACCGGGGTCGGCGACGACGGCCTCCCCCGCGGCGAAGCAGAACGACGGGTAGTCGTCCTGGTCGTCGTACTCGAAGGCCCCGTGGTCGACGACCTCGTGGTCGGCGGCCCGCAGGTGCTCGACGAGCGCGACCTTCAGCTCGTAACCGGCATGGTCGGCGGCGACGTGGATGCGCATGTGCCCATCCTGCCGCAGCGCGGCGGCGTCGGATGTCACCGTCTCTTCGTAGGCTGTCGCCCATGACGCGCAGCGGACTCCCCCTCGACGACCTCGACCCGGCCGTCCGACCCCAGGACGACCTCGACGCCCACGTCAACGGCAGGTGGGCGGCCTCCTACGTGATCCCGGCGGACCGCGCGATGGACGGCCCGTTCCGTGCGCTGTACGACGAGGCCGAGCGCCAGGTGCTCGACATCATCACCGACGCCGCGGCCGCGGCCGGCGAGGGCGGCGCCCAGGGCGTCGAGGCCAAGATCGGCGCCCTGTACGCGAGCTTCATGGACACCGCCGCGGTCGCCGCGGCCGGTGTCGAGCCGCTGCGCGAGGACCTGGCCCTGGTGGACGCCGCGACGACGCGCGCCGAGCTGACCACGGCGCTGGGCGCCCTGCAGCGCACGGGTGCCGTGTCCGCCGTCGACCTGTACGTCGACAACGACGCCAAGGACCCCGACAGCTACGTCGTGCACCTCGTGCAGGGGGGCCTGGGGCTCCCCGACGAGGCGTACTACCGCGAGGAGCAGCACGCCGCGGTGCGCGAGAAGTACCTGCCGCACGTCGCGCGCATGCTGCGGCTGGCGGCACCCGCGTCGGCGGTCGTCGCGGCAGGTGACCCGGACGACCTCGCGGCGCGCGTCGTGGCGCTCGAGACCCGGCTCGCGGCCCACCACTGGGACGTCGTGAAGGACCGCGACGCCGAGCTCACCTACAACGCGCTGACGCTGGCCGAGCTGACCGAGCGCGCGCCCGGGTTCGACTGGCGGGCCTGGGCGGAGGCGCTCGGCGCCCCCGCCGGGTCGCTCGACCGGCTCGTGGTGCGCGAGCCGTCCTTCGCGGAGGGCTTCGCGCAGCTGTGGACCGAGGTCCCGCTCGCGGACTGGCAGGCGTGGGCGACGTACCACGCCGTGTCGTCGCGCGCGCCGTACCTGACCGACGAGCTCGTCGAGGCGAACTTCGACTTCTACGGGCGCACGCTGTCCGGCGCGCCGGAGGTCCGCGAGCGCTGGAAGCGCGGCGTGTCCCTCGTGCAGGGCGCGCTGGGCGAGGCCGTCGGCAAGGTGTACGTCGAGCGGCACTTCCCGCCGTCGCACAAGGAGCGCATGGACACGCTCGTCGCCCACCTGGTCGAGGCGTACCGCGAGTCGATCACCGGGCTCGAGTGGATGGGTGAGGACACGCGCCGCCGCGCGCTGGAGAAGCTCGACAAGTTCACGCCCAAGATCGGCTACCCGGTCCGCTGGCGCGACTACACGGCGCTCGACGTGCGCGCCGACGACCTGCTGGGCAACGTGCGCCGCTCGCACGCCTTCGAGCTCGACCGCGAGCTGCACAAGATCGGCCGCCCGATCGACCGGGACGAGTGGTTCATGACCCCGCAGACCGTGAACGCGTACTACAACCCCGGCATGAACGAGATCGTCTTCCCGGCCGCGATCCTGCAGCCGCCGTTCTTCGACGCCGAGGCGGACGACGCGGTCAACTACGGCGGGATCGGCGCCGTCATCGGCCACGAGATCGGCCACGGGTTCGACGACCAGGGGTCGAAGTACGACGGTGACGGCCGGCTGGTCGACTGGTGGACGGCGGAGGACCGCGCGGAGTTCGAGCGTCGCACCAAGTCGCTCGTCGACCAGTACGCGCAGTACTCCCCGCGCCAGCTCGGCGGCAGCCACCACGTCAACGGCGAGCTGACGATCGGGGAGAACATCGGCGACCTCGGTGGCCTGGCGATCGCCGTCCGCGCCTACGAGATCGCGCTCGGCCGGCCGCTGGCCGAGGCGCCCGTGCTGGACGGCCACACCGGGCTGCAGCGGCTGTTCATCGGCTGGGCGCACTCGTGGCGCACGAAGGGCCGCGACGAGGAGGTCGTCCGGCGGCTCGCGGTGGACCCGCACGCACCGGACGAGTTCCGCTGCAACGGGGTCGTGCGCAACATCGACGAGTTCTACACGGCGTTCGACGTGAGCCCGGACGACGCCCTGTGGCTCGACCCGGACAGCCGGGTCCGCATCTGGTGACCCGCGCGCGTGCGGTCCCCGTGCGGGGCCGCACGCGCGTCGGTCAGGGCAGCGCCACCCACTGGCCGCGGGCGAGCCGGAACCCGACGCCCGTGGCGTCGGTGCACGTCACGCCGTCGGTGCCGGACGCGCAGGTGTAGTCCCCGACGCTCTCGCGCGCGCCGTAGCTCAGCTCGCTGCCGCTCGCGACCGTCGGTACGCCGTCGTCCTCGCACCGGAACCCGAAGCCCTCGGCGTCGAACCGGACGACGTGACCCGCCGCCGCCTCGCACCCGGTGACCTGCGGTGCGGCGTACGTGAAGCTGCGGATCGTGCAGAGCACGCCCTCGACGCTCATCTCGCACGCGATGTTGCCGCTGGGCAGCGTGAACGCGACGGGTTCGTCCGGCGCGGCCGCACCGTCGCCCGGGTCGGACGTCGCGACGGGCGTCGAGGTGCTCGCCGCCCCGGCCTGCGGGTCCGGCCCGCCGCGGCCGGGCAGCGTGGCAGCGAGCACGACGACCAGCACGAGCACGAGCAGCACGTCGACGAGCACGAACACCTGCAGGCCGCGGCTCAGGCCGCGCAGGGGCCCCGGGACGCTCACGCCTGGACGGACGCCGGCGCGTCGAACACCGGGCCCTGCGTGCGCGTGCGCTTGAGCTCGTAGAAGCCGGGCACGCTCGTGACCAACGCCAACCCGTCGAACAGGCGCCCGGCCGCCTCGCCGTGCGGCGCCGGTGTGATCACCGGACCGAAGAAGCCGACACCGTCGATGGCGACGACCGGCGTGCCGACCTCGTCGCCCACGAGCTCCATCGCCCGGGCGTGCGACGCGCGCAGCAGGTCGTCGACGTCCTCGGTGGCAGCGACGTCCGCGAGCGAGGCGGGCAGCCCGACCTCGGCGAGGGACTCCGCGACGATCGCGTCGGTGTCGGTCCGACCACCGGGGTGCCGCCGCGTGCCCATCGCGTCGTACAGCGGCTTGAGGACCTCGTCGCCGTGGTCGCGCGCGGCGGCGACCAGGACGCGCACGGGACCCCACGACGCGTCCATCAGCTCGCGGTAGCCGTCCGGCAGGTCGCGGCCCTCGTTGAGGACGGACAGGCTCATGACGTGCCACCGGACCTCGACGTCACGGACACGCGCGGCCTCGTCCATCCAGCGGGACGTCATCCACGCCCACGGGCAGGCGGGGTCGAACCAGAAGTCGACGACGGGCACGCCGGCCTCCTCTCAGTCGCAGGGTCAGCCAGAGTGTGCCCCTTCCGGCCAGGCGGTGCACATCCCTGCAGGTCTCCGCTGCCGACGGGGGGCACCGTGGCATGATCGTGCGGTCGCGCACGTGCGACACGGCGGCGTCCCGCCCCGGCCGACCCCGACCCCCGGTCGTCGCCGACCGCCCGGTCGCCGCTGCAGCCCACCGTGGCCACCGCCGCAGAACGATCGGAGAGCATCCGTGCCAGGAGAGAACCTCACCCGCGCCGAGGCGGCCGAGCGCGCCGCCCTCGTCCGCACCCACGCGTACGACGTCGAGCTCGACCTGACGACAGGTCCGACGACCTTCGCGTCGCGCTCGACGGTGAGGTTCTCGGCGTCCGCCGGTGCGAGCACGTTCATCGACCTGATCGCGCCGACGGTCCACGAGGTGGTGCTCAACGGGCGCCACCTCGACGTCGCGGACGTGGTCGCGGACTCGCGCATCCGTCTGGACGACCTGGCGGACGAGAACGAGCTCAGGGTCGTCGCCGACTGCGCGTACATGAACACCGGCGAGGGTCTGCACCGCTTCGTGGACCCGGTCGACGACGAGGTGTACCTGTACAGCCAGTTCGAGGTCGCGGACTCGCGCCGCGTGTTCGCGGTCTTCGAGCAGCCCGACCTCAAGGCCACGTTCACGTTCACCGTGACGGCGCCCGCGCACTGGACGGTGGTGTCGAACTACCCGCAGCTCGGTCTTCCGCAGCGGGTGGAGGGCGGTCGCAACCTCAACGGCGGCCGCGACGAGGGCACCGCGACGTGGCGGTTCGACACGACGCCTCCCCTCGCGTCCTACGTCACGGCGGTCGTCGCCGGCCCGTACCACGGCGAGCACGGCGAGCTGACGAGCAGCGACGGCCGCACGGTCCCGCTGGGTGTGTACTGCCGCTCGTCCCTGGCCGAGCACCTGGACACGGACAACATCCTCGACGTGACGCGCGCCGGTTTCGCGTTCTACGAGGAGCGCTTCGGCCACCCCTACCCGTTCGCCAAGTACGACCAGCTCTTCGTCCCCGAGTTCAACGCGGGCGCTATGGAGAACGCGGGCGCGGTGACGTTCCTCGAGTCCTACGTCTTCCGTTCCAAGGTGCCCGACGCGACGGTCGAGCGGCGCGCGGTGACCATCCTGCACGAGCTCGCCCACATGTGGTTCGGCGACCTCGTCACCATGCGCTGGTGGGACGACCTGTGGCTCAACGAGTCGTTCGCCGAGTACGTCTCGACGCTCGCGACGGCCGAGGCGACGCAGTGGACGAGCGCCTGGACGACGTTCTCCTCCCTCGAGAAGTCGTGGGCGTACCGGCAGGACCAGCTGCCGTCGACGCACCCGATCGTCGCGGACATGCGCGACCTCGAGGACGTCGAGGTCAACTTCGACGGCATCACGTACGCCAAGGGCGCGTCGGTGCTCAAGCAGCTCGTGGCCTGGGTCGGCCAGGAGCAGTTCTTCGCGGGCGTGCGCGCCTACTTCCAGCGGCACGCGTGGGGCAACACCCAGCTGCACGACCTGCTGACCGAGCTCGAGACGACGAGCGGGCGCGACCTGTCGGCGTGGTCGGCGCTGTGGCTCGAGCAGGCGGGCGTCACGCTGCTGCGTCCCGCGGTCGAGGTCGACGGCGACGGCGTGATCACGTCCTTCGCGGTCCTGCAGGAGGTCCCGGACGAGCACCCGGTGCAGCGTCCGCACCGGCTCGCGGTCGGCGGCTACGACCTCGTGGGCGAGGGCGACGACGCGCGCCTGGTCCGCACGGTGCACGTCGAGCTGGACGTCGACGGCGCGCGCACGGAGGTCCCCGAGCTGGTGGGGGTGCGTCGCCCGGCGCTGCTGCTCGTCAACGACGAGGACCTGGCCTACGCCAAGGTCCGGCTCGACCCCGAGTCGCTCGCGACGTCGGTCGCGCACCTGGACAAGTTCACCGACTCCCTCCCGCGCACCCTGGTGTGGAACGCGGCCTGGGACGCCACGCGCGACGGCGAGACCCCCGCCCGGGACTTCGTCGACCTCGTGCTCGGCAACATCGCGCACGAGACGGACTCGTCCGTCATCCTCGTGCTGCTGCGCCAGCTCACCACGACCCTCGACCTGTACGTCGCACCCGAGCACCGCGAGGCCACTGCCACGGCGGCGGCCGACCGGCTGCTCGAGCTCGCGCTGGCCGCACCGGCCGGCTCGGACCAGCAGCTCCAGCTCCTCAAGGCGTTCGCGGGCCGCTCGCGCACCGCCGCACAGCTCGACGTGGTGACCGAGATCCTCGATGGACGACGCGCCCTCGAGGGGCTGTCCGTGGACACGGACCTGCGCTGGGAGCTGCTGACCGCGCTCGTCGCGGGCGGCCGTGCGGGGGACGCCGACATCGCCGCGCAGCAGGCGGCCGACGCGACGGCCACCGGGCAGCGCGCGGCCGCTGCCGCCCGGGCCGCGGTGCCGACCGCGGAGGCCAAGGAGCGGGCGTGGTCGGCGGTCGTGCAGGGCGACGACCTGCCGAACGCCCTGCAGGCCGCGACGATCGGCGGGTTCGGTCGCGTGCACGACAACGCGCTGCTCGTGCCGTGGGTGGAGCCGTACTTCGCCGACCTCGAGCGTGTCTGGGCCGACAAGACGAACGAGATGGCGCAGAACGTGGTGCTCGGGCTCTACCCGACGGCCCTCGCGGACCACCCCCAGGTGGACGTGCTCGGGGCGACCGACGCGTGGCTGGCCGCGCACGGCGACGCCCCGGCGGCGCTGCGGCGTCTCGTCGTGGAGTCGCGCGACGGCGTGCGACGCGCGCTCGCCGCGCAGGAGGCCGACCGCCGCCGCGTCTGACGCACGACGACGACGGCCGGGCACCGCAGGGTGCCCGGCCGTCGTCGTCCGTGGTGTGAGGTCCCGCCGTCCCGATCCGCCGTGACCGGGTCAGCGACCGCGTTCCACCGCGCGCAGCCATCGCTCGGCCGCGCGCGGGCCCCGCAGCCGGACGACGTCCGAGCCCGGGGCCTGGGCGCGGGCGGCGTACCTGTCGGCGACCCCGGCGTGGTGGTGCCACGCCCAGAGCACGATGTTGCGGTGCGGGTCGGTGTGCCGCAGGTTCGCGAGCGACTCGCGGTTGCCGTGCCACAGCTCGCGGCGCGTGATCCCGCGCCAGAGGGTGCGACGCACGACCCGCGACATCACCGTGCGCCGCGGGTGGTCGAGCCAGACGACGGCGTCGGCGCCGTCCAGCGCGCCGTCGAGCCGGGAGTCCCAGTTGCCGTCGACGACCCAGCGCGGGCCTGCCGTGCGCGCCCGCAGGTCGGTCCGCGCCTCCTCGGCGTCGCGCTTGACCCAGCCGGGCCCCCAGAACACCTCGTCGAGCTCGATGTGCGGCGCGCCCAGGGCGCGCGCGAGCCGTCGTGCGAACGTCGTCTTCCCGGCGCCGGAGGTCCCGACCACCCGCACGCGCTGCAGCGGACGGCTCACTCGTTCATCGCGTCGGCGAGCGACTGTGCGCGCGCGTTGGTGAACAGGTCGTCGAGGAGCACCAGCCGTCCGGTGCCGTCGGCGAGGGGCACCTTCCAGTTCGGGTACTCCCGGTCGGTGCCCGGCTGGTTCTGCGCCCGGCGCTCCCCCACGGCGTCGGCCAGGGACACGCCCAGCAGCGCGGCGGGGGTCGCCCGGATCCACCGGTGCAGCGCCTCGACCACCTCACGCTCCGAGGGGTCGTGCCCGACGAGCCCACGCTCGCGCAGCGCGTCGAGCATGGCGTCCCGCTCGGCCTCGGCGTGCGCGCGCACCTGGGCGACGGGCTCGGACAGCAGCCCGAGACGGTCGCGCAGCGTCACGTGCTCGCCCGCGAGGTACCCGGCGGTCGGCGGCAGGTCGTGCGTCGTCACCGTGGCGAGCACCAGCTGGCGGTAGCTCTCCGGCGGGCGCGGCCGACCGTCGTGCTCCTGCTCGAACCACAGCACCGACGTGCCGAGCACGCCGCGCTCCGACAGGTAGTCGCTCACCCACGGCTCGACCGTGCCGAGGTCCTCGCCGATGACGACGGCACCCGCCCGGTGCGCCTCGAGCGCGAGGATCCCGACGAGCGCGTCGTGGTCGTACCGCACGTACGCGCCGTCCTTGGCGCTGTTGCCCGCGGGCACCCACCACAGCCGGAACAGGCCGAGGACGTGGTCGATCCGGATGGCGCCGGCGTGCCGCAGCACCGTGCGCAGCATGTCGCGGTACGGGCGGTAGGCGGCGCGCGCGAGAGCCTCGGGGTGCCACGGCGGCTGCGCCCAGTCCTGGCCCTGCTGGTTGTACATGTCGGGCGGCGCGCCCACCGACGCACCCGTCGCGAGGACGTCGCGCAGCGCCCACGAGTCGGCACCCTCGGGGTGCACCCCGACGGCCAGGTCGTGCATGATCCCCAGCGCCATGCCGCCCTCGCGCACCACGCGCTGGGCGCGCTCGAGCTGCTCGTCGGCGACCCACTGCAGCCACGACCAGAAGACGACCCGGTCGGCGAGCTCGACCGCCGCCGCCGCGACGGCGTCGGAGAGGGGGTCGCGCAGGTCCTCGGGCCAGTCCGCGACGGGTCCGTGACGCTCGACGAGCGCGCACCACAACGCGAACTCGCGCAGCCCCTCGCCCTCCTCCTCGACGAAGGCGTCGAACGCCGCCTGCCGGGCCGCCGACCTCGGGTGGGCGTGCACGACCTCGAGGGCGGCCCGCTTGGCGGCCCAGGCGGCGTCGCGGTCGATCGGGCCGGGGTCGTCGTCGAGCGCGATCACGGGCTCGGCCGCCCACTCCAGCAGCGCACGGTCGGCCGCCGACAGGTACGCCGTCTCGCGCACGTCCTCGACGCGGATGTACAGCGGGTTGACGAAGCGCCGCGTGGTCGGCAGGTACGGGCTCGGCGTCAGCGGCTCGACGGGCTCCGCCGCGTGCAGCGGGTTGATGAGCAGGAAGTCCGCCCCCCACCGGTGGGCCGCGAGCCAGCCGAGCTCCGCGAGGTCCGCGAGGTCGCCGACGCCCCACGACGTGCGCGACCGCACCGAGTACAGCTGGGCCATGAGCCCCCACACGCCGCCCTCACGCAGCCGCTGGGGCAGCTCGAGCCTCTGCGGGGTCACGACCAGAGGGCTGTGCGCGTGCGCGCTGGGCCCGTCGGTGCGGATCTCGTGCCACCCGAGCGGCAGGTCGTCGGGCAGCTCGAACGTCGCGCGGCCCACGAGACGCCCGTCGACCGTGCGCGGCTCGACGACGACGTCGACCTGGGTCAGCTCACGACGCCCGCCGCCCGCCTCGGGTTCGAGTTCGACCCAGACGTCGACGGGGTCGCCGTGCGTCACGTGCACCGGCACGTGGGCGGACGTGCCCTGCCGGACGACCACCACGGGCGGCAGCACCCGCCGCCACGGCATGTGCTCGACGTTCGCGAGGGCCAGCGCGATGCGCTCCGGCGAGGACGCGTCCACGCCGAGCGCGGCGAGCACGCGGACCAGCGTCTCGTCAGAGGCCTCGTGGTCGTGCCCGTCGTGACCCCGGTAGCCCGGGACGACGTCGTAGGCGACGGCGAGTCGCCGCAGGTCCGCGTGAGAGGTGGTGTCCGGCACGTCTCGATCCTGCCAGAGGGAAGGGCGCCCGGCCTGACGCCGGGCCCGGGGACCCAGGGCGGGTCCCGTGCACAGGGGCTCCAGGCCCTGGTCGCCCCCACACCGCTCCCCGACGCTGGGCACATGACCGCGACGAGCGAGCGGGTGCCAGGACGGCCGACGGGACGGCCCCGTGGTGGGGCGTGGAGGGAACGCCTCACCACCGGCCGTCCCGTCGGCGACCCGCTGCGCGACCGCGGTCAGAGCACGATCGAGTACGTCGGCATCGTGGTGGTCGTCGTCGCGATCATCGGGTCGGTCGTCCTGGCCGTCAGCCCCGTCGCCCAGGCGCTCGTCGCGCGGCTCGTGTGCGAGGTCTCGTCCCTGGGGCAGGCCGACTGCAGCACCCCCACGACGCGTGACCCCGGGACCGACGCGCCCGACGACGACGAACCGAGCTGGTGGTGCGACAACGTCGGCTGGTTCTGCTCGGACCCCCAGGACGAGGAGGAGACGAAGGACGACGAACCGAGCTGGTGGTGCGAGACGCTCGGGTGGTTCTGCCCCGAGGACCCCACCGAGGACCCCACCGACGACCCGACGTCGACACCCACGCCCACGGGCCACCCCACGGACCCGTCCAACGGGCTGCCCGTCGTCGACGGCGTCACGATCCCCGAGGGCCTGGACCCCGACGGCGAGGCCGTGCGAACCCTCCTGGAGACCGAGCGCGGCCGCGAGATGCTGCAGTGGCTCGCGGACAACGGCATCTCGATCAAGGACAGCAGCCGCGGGTCGTACTGGGACGGCACGGACGTCTACATCGACGCGGGCCACACGCCGCTCGAGACCGTCCGGACCCTGGTCCACGAGGTCAACCACGCGCAGAGCGACCGTGCGGGCCAGAGCCCGGACATCGACCAGGACTCCCGCGACGACTACGTCAACGGGATGCTCGACGAGGAGACGCGTGGCGTCGTGGAGGAGATCCTCGCGGCCCGTGAGCTCGAGGACGCGGGTGTGAAGATGCCCACCGACGTCTCGGACGACACCTACTGGGACGCGTACGACGCCGCCGTCAAGGCGGGCCGCACCGGGGCGCAGGCGCGGGACGCCGGGTTCGCCGCGGTCCGGAACCTGTTCCTCGACGGCACGTACGTGACGTCGAACACCGGTGACCCGTACGACGACTACTACGGGGACGCGTGGGACGACAGGCACTGAGGGCAGCGGCTAGCGTGACGCGACGGACGACGGGACGAGGAGCAGGCGTGCGACGCACCAACCACCACCGGGCAGCGGTCGGCGCGGCTGCCGCGCTCTGCGCCCTGCTGACGCTCGGCGCGTGCGACGGCGCCAGCAGCCCCACGACGACCCCGACGACGACTGCCGCGACCACCGCGCCGGCAGGCGGCACCCCGACGACCGACGGTCCCCAGGAGGACGACGTGAGCACGAGGCTGGCCGATGCGCTGCGCGCGGACGACCCCGCGCTCGCCGACCTCGTGACGTCCGACGGCACCACGGTGACCCCGCTCGACACGCCGTGGCTGACCGGGTGGCAGGTCCTCGACGTGCTCGCGCGCGGCGGGTCGCACGGCTCGCGGGCGTACGTCGCGCTCTCGGACGACGACCGTGCCGTGGTCCTCGCGGGCGCACCCGAGGTGTTCGTCGACCTGCTCGCGCAGGCGGACGTCCACGTCGCGGACGCCGCGACCGCCGCGGCCGTCGTCGACACGTACCTCGACGCGACGCGCTCGTTCACGCAGTGGTCGCAGCGCATCGCCTCGTTCGACGACGTCCGGCTGCGCCCCCGGCTCGACGCCGACGCGCAGGCCGCCGCGGACACGGCCCGGGCCGCCCTCGACGGGCAGGTCGCCCCGACGACGGCCACGCCGACCGCCGACGGCTTCGAGGTCGTCGCGTGGGTCCAGGACGGCGGCACGATCGTGCGTCACACCGTGCGTCTGACCGGCGACGGTGCGCTGGAGGACAGCGCGCAGGACGTCGTGACCGACCTGCCGGTGCCGATCTCCCGCTGAGGCACCGCTCCCCCGGACGGGCCACGGCCTGCGCGACCGCACGCCCGGGCCACGTAGCCTGTGGCGTCGTGACGACCGAGCCCGCACCCACCGCCGCAGCCACCCCCGCGACGAGCCCCGCGACCACCCCCGCGCCGACCGCGGTCCCGGTCGCCGCCTACCCTCCGGCGCCGCGCACCGACCTCGTCGAGGAGCTCGCCGGCCACCGGGTGGCCGACCCCTACCGCACGCTCGAGGACCCCGACGACGAGCGCACCCAGCGCTGGTCGCGCGCGCAGGACGACCTGTACGCGGCCTACCGCGAGGGCCTGGCGGCACGGGCCGCCGGCACACCGCTCGCCGATGCGGCCCTCTCGGCGCGCCTGCGCGGCCTGCTCGGCGCGGGGTTCGTCGGAGCACCGGCCTGGCGCGGCGACCGGCGGTTCTTCTCACGTCGCACCGGGGACCAGGAGCACGCGGTCGTCGTGGTCGCCGAGCCGGGCGACGTGGCCGCGGCGGGTGCCGCGCCCGGTGAGGTCGAACGGGTCCTCATCGACCCGCTCGCGCTCGACGCGACGGGCACGACGACCCTGGACGCCTGGCAGCCCTCGAAGGAGGGCGACCTGCTCGCCTACCAGGTGTCGCACGGCGGCACCGAGGAGAGCGTCCTGCACGTGCTCGACGTGGCGACGGGCGAGAGCGTCGACGGGCCGATCGACCGCGCGCGCTACTCCCCCGTCGCGTGGCTGCCGGGCGGTGACGCGTTCTACTACGTCCGACGGCTCGCGCCCGACCTCGTCCCGGCCGACGAGCAGCAGTACCACCGGCGCGTCTGGCTGCACCGCGTGGGGACGCCGCCGGAGCAGGACGTCGAGGTGTTCGGCGCGGGCCTGCCGATGACCAGCTACTACGGCGTGCAGGTCAGCCGCGACGGCCGCTGGCTGCTCGTCTCCGCGGCGGCGGGCACCGCACCGCGCACCGACGTCTGGATCGCCGACCTCGCGGCGCCCGGCGCGCACGAGGCACCGACGTTCGTCGAGGTCGCCGTGGGGCTGGACGCCGAGGTCGGCGCGTGGGTCGGTCGCGACGGGCGGCTCTACCTGCACACGGACCTCGACGCCCCCCGCGGCCGGCTCGTCGTGACCGACCCCACGACCCCCGGCGTCACGCACTGGGCCACCCTGCTGCCGCAGGACGACGTCGCGGTGCTCGAGGACGTCGCGTTCGTCGACGATGGCGACCCGACCGCGCCCACCGGGCTGCTGGCAGCGTGGCGTCGCCACGCGGTGAGCGAGGTCACCGTCCACGACCCGCGCACGGGTGCCCGCACGGGCGGGGTCCCGCTGCCCGGGCTCGGTTCGGTGTCCGGCCTCGTGACCCGCCCCGAGGGCGGCCCCGACGTCTGGTTCGCCTACACCGACCACGTGACGCTGCCGCACGTGCACCGGTACGACGCCACGACCGGGGTGGTCACGCTGTGGGCGGCGCCCCCCGGGGCCCTGCCCGACCTGCCCGAGGTCCGCACGCAGCAGATCGAGGTCACGAGCGCCGACGGCACGACCGTGCGCGCGTTCGTGCTCGCGCGCGCCGACCACGTCGGACCCGACGGACAGCCGCTGTCGCCCGCCCCGACCGCGCTCTACGGGTACGGCGGCTTCCAGGTCAGCCTGGACCCGGCGTTCTCCGCGACCACGCTCGCGTGGGTCGAGGCCGGCGGCGTCTACGTGGTCGCGAACCTGCGCGGCGGCGGCGAGGAGGGCGAGGAGTGGCACCGCGCCGGCATGCGCGCGCACAAGCAGAACGTCTTCGACGACTTCCACGCGGTCGCCGAGCACCTGGTGGCCGAGGGGTGGACGACCACGGGCGCGCTCGCGTGCTGGGGCGGCTCCAACGGTGGCCTCCTCGTCGGCGCGGCGGTCACGCAGCGCCCCGACCTGTGGGCCGCCGCGGTGTGCTCCGCACCGCTGCTCGACATGGTGCGCTACCAGCGGTTCGGCCTGGGCGTGACGTGGACCGAGGAGTACGGCGACGCGGAGGACCCCCAGGAGCTGGGGTGGCTGCTCGGCTACTCCCCGTACCACCGTGTCGTCGACGGCGCCGCCTACCCCGCGGTGCTGTTCACGGTCTTCGAGGGCGACTCGCGCGTCGACCCGCTGCACGCACGCAAGCTCGCGGCGGCCCTGCAGGCCGCGACGACGTCCGACCCCGCCCAGCGGCCGGTGCTGGTGCGCCGCGAGATCGGCGTCGGGCACGGGGCGCGCGCGCTGTCGCGCACGATCGGGCTGTCGGTCGAGCAGCTGCAGTTCGTCGCAGACCGCACGGACCTGCTCGCGGCGGTCGGCCCGTGACCGCGGCGATCCCGTTCGCGGCTCTGCTCTCGGCAGACCCGACCGCGTCCACGAGCAACCCGTCCCCGGGGACCATCGCGCCCAAGGACGGCGACTGGGGTGCCTGGGCGGGCGAGTGGGGGAAGTGGTTCGTCGGCGTCCCCCTGCGCATCGTCCTCATCGTCATCATCAGCGCGATCGTGCTGCTCCTCCTGCGGCGCGCCATCGCGGGCATCACGACGCACGTCGCCGAGGGCGAGACCCTCACCGAGCGCGGCCTGCTGCGTCCGCTCGGGCGCTCCGAGGTCGGGTCGGTGCTGCTCAAGGCGAACCCGCTCGCGACCGCGCGCCGCGCACAGCGCGCCCGGACCATCGGCTCGGTGCTGCGCTCGACCGCCTCGATCGTCGTGGGGTCCATCGCCGCCGTCCTCGTGCTCGACGCGCTGGGCGTGAACCTGGCGCCGTTCATCGCGTCGGCGGGCATCGTCGGCGTCGCCGTCGGCTTCGGTGCGCAGAGCCTGGTCAAGGACTTCCTGTCCGGGCTGTTCATGCTGCTGGAGGACCAGTACGGGGTGGGTGACGTCGTCGACGTGGGTGCTGCCACGGGCACCGTCGAGGCCGTCGGGCTGCGCGTGACCAAGCTGCGCGACGTCGACGGGACGCTCTGGTACGTCCCGAACGGGTCGATGATCCGCGTCGGCAACAAGACGCAGGGCTTCAGCACCGCCGTGGTCGAGGTCGACGTGGACTACTTCGTCGACCTCGACGAGGCGCGCGGCCTGCTCGAGGAGGCGGCGCGCCGGGTGGCCACGGACCCCCTCGTGGGCGCCTACCTGCAGGGCGAGCCGAGCGTCACGGGGGCCGAGAAGCTGGCCGCCGACGCCGTGGGCCTGCGGCTGTCCGTGCGGACCGCGCCGGCGATGCACTGGGAGGTCGCCCGGCACCTGCGGGTCGCCGTGCGGGACGCGCTCGAGGCGGCCGGTGTGCCGCTCGCCGGGCAGCGCGACGCGCTGGTCGCGCACCAGGAGCGCCGCGACCGGCCCGCCGGGGCGGACGGGGGCGGCATGGTGGGCGCCGCGGTCGCGGCGGCGCCCGTCCCGCCTGCGCCGGAGGCGTCCGCACCGGACGCCGGCCCCGAGGGCGGGACCGACGCTGGGTCCGGCGCGGGGTCCCGCGAGAGCACCGACCCCGCCGACGGCGGGCGCGACCCCCATGACACCCCGCTGCACGAGGCGGTCGAGCCCGAGCAGCCGCAGGGGCGGTCGCCCGGGTGACGCGGCGTCAGGGCGCGGGCGACCACGCCAGGAGGGCCTGACCCGCGGCCACGTGCTCGCCGTCCGCGACCACGGCCGTGACAGCGGCGGGGTCCGCCTGCAGGGCGATCACGGGGCACACGGTCGACAGCCCGGCGGCGGCGACGTCCACCGGCGACCAGCTCAGCACGCGCTCCCCCGCGCGCACGCGCTGCCCCCGCTCGACGTGCACGTCGAAGCCCAGCCCGGCGAGGGTGACCGTGTCGATGCCGACGTGCACGAGCACGCCGCGGCCGTCGTCGAGCTCCAGCGCGAACGCGTGGGGGTGCAGCGCACCGACGACGCCGTCGCAGGGGGCCAGGACGTCCTGGCGCCCGGTGCGGTCGGGCTCGACCGCCACCCCGGGACCGACCATCTGCTCGGCGAACACCGGGTCCGGCACGGCCGACAGCGGCCGCACGACGCCGGGGACCGGGCTCGCGAGACGCAGCGCGGTCACGCGTGCGTCACGATCAGCGCAGGTGGTCGAGCTCGGCCGCGAGGCTGTCCGCCTCGGGCCCGACGATGACCTGCACGATGCGGCCCGAGCGCACGACGCCGAACGCGCCGCTCGCCCGCAGCGCCGCCTCGTCGACGAGCTGCGCGTCACCGACCTCGACCCGCAGGCGCGTGATGCACGGCTCGAGGTCGACGACGTTCGTCTCCCCACCCAGTGCGGCCAGGATCTGCTCTGCCTTGCTCAATGGCTCTCCCCGGGTGTCGGCTTCTCGTCCCCAGGTTACCGCCGTCCCGGGCCCCGCGGACCCCGCGTCCACCGGGCAGGGTGACGACGCACACGCGTGTCGTCACTGGCCCGCGGCGCGCGCGAGCGACAGACTGCGGGCACGACGACGACGGACGGCGACGGAGCCCGCGTCGCGCGCAGGCACCGAGGAGGTCGCAGGTGGTCACCACCAACGTGGTCGGCATCGGCGTGAGCCCGGGCCGCGCGGTCGGCCCGGCCGTCCACCTGCCCGACGCGGTCGCCGAACCGCCGGCGGGTCGCCGCCTGCCCCCTGGTGCGGACCGGCAGGCGGCCGTCGAGCAGGTCGCGCGGTCGGCGGCGGCCGTGCGTGACGAGCTCGACGCCGCGGCGCTCGCGGCCGAGGGTGACGCCGCGGCGCTGCTGCACGCCACCGCCGCGATGGCCGCGGACCCGTCGCTGGTCGCCGATGCCCAGCAACGCGTCCGTGACGAGCACCTCGTCCCGGAGCGTGCGGTCTGGGAGGCGGCCGACACCGTGTCCGCCGACCTGGAGGCCCTCGGTGGGCGCATGGCGGAGCGGGTGCGCGACGTGGTCGACGTGCGCAACCGGCTCGTCGCCCACCTGACGGGTCAGCAGGCGCCCGGCGTGCCCGTGCGGGCCGAGCCCTACGTGCTGGTCGCACAGGACCTCGCCCCGGCGCTCATGGCCACGCTGGACCCGCAGCGGGTCGTCGCGGTGGTCACCGCAGCCGGCGGCCCGACGTCGCACACGGCGATCCTCGCCCGTTCGCGCGGCATCCCCGCGGTGGTGGCCGCCCCGGGCGTGCTGGACGTCCCCGACGGCACGCTGCTGCTGGTCGACGGCGCCGCGGGCACCGTGACACCCGGCCCGTCGGACGACGCCGTGCGACGCGTGCGCGCGCTGGCCGGTGCCGTCCGCACCTTCGACGGCGACGGCCGCACAGCGGACGGGCACCGCGTCGAGCTGGTGGCCAACGTCGGTGACCCGGCCGAGGCGCAGGCGGCGGCCGACTCCGGCGCCCAGGGGGTCGGGCTGTTCCGCACCGAGTTCGCGTTCCTCGACCGCACGCAGGCGCCGGACGTCGACGAGCAGACCGCCGCCTACGGGCGCGTGCTGGCGGCGTTCACGGGCCGCAAGGTCGTCGTGCGCACGCTCGACGCGGGTGCCGACAAGCCGCTGCCGTTCCTCCACGCAGCACCGGAGACCAACCCGGCGCTCGGCGTGCGCGGCCTACGGGTCGCGCAGGAGCGGCCTGACGTGCTGGAGGACCAGCTCACGGCGATCGCGCGCGCCGCCGCGGCGCACCCGGGGACGACGACGTGGGTCATGGCGCCGATGGTGGCGACCGTCGACGAGACCGAGCAGTTCGTCGCCGCGTGCGCGCGGCACGGCCTGACCACGGCGGGGATCATGGTCGAGGTGCCGAGCGCGGCACTGCTGGCCGGCCCGATGCTCGCGCACGCCCGGTTCGCGAGCATCGGCACCAACGACCTCACGCAGTACACGATGGCCGCGGACCGGCTGCTGGGCGCCGTGGCCGCGCTGTCCGACGCCTGGCAGCCCGCCGTGCTGCGGCTCGTCGAGGCCACCGCTCTCGGCGGTGCGGCACAGGCGCGGCCCGTCGGCGTGTGCGGCGAGGCGGCCGCCGACCCCGCCCTCGCCGTCGTGCTCGTCGGCCTGGGCGTCACGTCGCTGTCGATGACGCCGCGCGCGCTGCCCGACGTCGCGGCGGTCCTGGGCGCGACCGACCTGGCGACGTGCCGCGTGCTGGCCCGGCGTGCCGCCGACGCGTCGAGCGCCGCCGACGCACGCGCCGTCGTGCGTGCCGGGCTGCCCGTCCTGGACGAGCTCGGGCTGTGACGGTCGTCGGCGTGGTGCGGCCCACACCCCGTCGCTGCCGGGGCGCGGCGCCCCGCGTGTGAGGATGGTCGACGTGAGAGACGACTCGTTCTACGCCGCCGTCGGCGGGCACGAGACGTTCGTCCGGCTCGTCGACGAGTTCTACCGCGGCGTCGCGACCGACCCCGTGCTCCGTCCCATGTACCCCGAGGAGGACCTCGGCCCCGCGGCCGAGCGCCTCACGCACTTCCTCGAGCAGTACTGGGGCGGCCCCACGACCTACTCCGAGCAGCGCGGCCACCCGCGGCTGCGCATGCGCCACGCGCCCTACAAGGTCAACCCGGACGCCCGGGACCGCTGGATGCTGCACATGCGCGCAGCGCTCGACTCCCTCGCGCTCGCCCCGCTGCACCACGCCGAGCTCTGGGACTACCTCGAGCGTGCCGCGCACTCGATGCTCAACACGTTCGATGACTGAGCCGGGGGGAGCGAGCCACGACCCCGTGGGCGCGGTCCTGCGGGCGCTCGACCTGACCGCCGACGCGCAGCAGCCCGACGTGTTCGAGGGCCAGAGCCTGCCGCAGCCGCAGGGACGCGTCTTCGGGGGGCAGGTCCTCGCGCAGGCCCTCCTCGCCGCGGGCCGCACCGTGCCCGACGGGCGGCTGCCGCACTCGCTGCACGGGTACTTCCTGCGTCCCGGCGACGACGCCGCTCCCATCGGCTTCGCGGTCGAGCGGCTCCGCGACGGCCGCTCCTTCTCGGCGCGCCGCACGCACGCGCTGCAGGGCGACGTGCCGATCCTGTCGATGATCTCCTCGTTCCAGGAGCGTCAGCCGGGCATCGAGTACGCCGAGGCCATGCCCGTCGTGCCGGGACCGGACGAGGTCGCCTCGGCCCTCGACGTCCTCGGCGACGTCGACCACCCCATGGCCAAGTTCTGGGCGCAGGAGTCGGCGTTCGACCTGCGGCACATCCCCGGGCCCATCTACCTGCGGCCCGACGCCGACTCGCCGCTGGGCCGTCAGAGCGTGTGGGCGCGTGCCCGTGGCCCCGTGCCCGACGACCAGCTGCTGCACCGCGCGCTCCTCGCGTACGCGTGCGACCAGATCATGCTCGAGCCCGTGCTCCGCCGGGCCGGCCGGCCCTGGGCCACGCCGGGGCTGTCCATGGCCAGCCTGGACCACGCCATGTGGTGGCACCGCGACGTGCGCGTCGACGACTGGCTGCTGTTCACGCAGTCCACCCCGAGCGCGCAGGGCGGCCGCGGCCTGGGCGCCGCGCGCGTGTTCGACAGCGACGGTGCGCTCGTCGCGTCGATCGCGCAGGAGGGCATGGTGCGCGTCCCCGACTGACGGGGGCGTCGACCATCTCCCCCCGACGGCACCGCGCGCCGGTCGCGCGCCTCGCCGCGCGCGACGGCCGCCGCCGGGTGACACTCTCCGGCATGGCTCGCCTGCGACGTGTCCGCCTCGACCAGCCCGGGTGGACCCGGCGCCGCACCGGCCGCGGCTTCGTGTACCTCGACGTCGACCGGCAGCGCATCGTGGAGCCGGGGCACCTCGAGCGCGTCACGACCCTCGCGATCCCGCCGGCGTGGCGCGACGTCTGGATCAGCCCGTGGCCCAGCGGGCACATCCAGGCGGCGGGCCTCGACGACGCCGCCCGGCGCCAGTACATCTACCACCAGCAGTGGCAGGCGCGCCGCGCCCGGCTCAAGCACGAGCACGTGCTGGACGTCGCGCGCCGGCTGCCGGCGGCGCGCCGGCGCGTGCGGGCCGACCTCGCGCTGGACGGCATGCCGCGGGACAAGGCGCTGGCCCTCGCGTTCCGCCTGCTCGACCGCGCGTACCTGCGCGTCGGCACCGAGGGCTACACGCGCCGGCACGGCTCCTTCGGCCTGGCGACGCTGCGACGCGAGCACGTGCGGGTCCTGCCCGACGAGAACGGGCGCCCCGGCGCCGTGCACCTCGTCTTCCCCGCCAAGTCCGGTCAGGTGCGGGACACCGTGGTCGACGACGAGGTCGTCGCCGAGCTCGTCCGCACGCTGCTGCGCCGACGCGACGAGAGCCCCGAGCTGCTGGCCTGGCGCGACGACGCCGGCTGGCACGACGTCACGAGCGCGGACGTCGGCCGCTACGTGCGCGACCGGCTCGGGGAGGCCACGCCCAAGGACTTCCGCACGTGGCACGCCACCGTGCTCGCAGCCCGGGGGCTGGCCGACGCCGGTCCGCCGCCCCGCAGCGAGCGGGCCCGCCGACGCGTCGTGGCGTCGGTCGTCAAGGACGTCGCCGAGGAGCTCGGGAACACGCCGACCGTCGCGCGCTCGTCGTACATCGACCCGCGCGTCGTCGACCTGTGGGAGCGGGGCGAGACGATCGCCCCCACACGCTCGCAGCAGGTGGCCGAGCGTCGCACGCTCGCCCTGCTGACGTCCTGACGCCACGACCGCGTGCGGGCGCCTGCGGGTGGCCGCAGACTGCCCGGATGAGCGACAGCCGCGACGACCTGCCGGGCACCGCGCCCGAGCCGGACCTCGCCCCTGAGCCCGTCGCGCGCACGCTCACCGGGCTGGTGCCCGGGCCGGGACCCGACGGCCGGCCGCGGCCCGACGCGCCGCTCGTCGCCGTCACCGGCGTCACCGGGTACGTCGGCGGGCGGCTGGTGCCCGAGCTCCTGGCGGCGGGGTACCGCGTGCGGGCGCTGGCACGCCACCCCGACCGGCTGCGCGGGCGCCCCTGGTACGACTCCGTCGAGGTCGTCGCCGCGGACGCCGCGGAGCCCGCGCAGATCCGGGCCGCGCTCGAGGGTGTCGACGTCGCGTACTACCTCATCCACTCCCTCGGGACCGGGAAGACGTTCGAGGAGCGGGACCGGCGCACCGCGCGGACGTTCGCACGGGCCGCCCACGCGGCGGGCGTCGGGCGCATCGTCTACCTGGGCGGGCTGTCCCCGCGCGACGAGGAGCTGTCGCCCCACCTGGCGTCGCGGACCGAGGTCGGCGAGATCCTGCTGGCCTCGGGGGTGCCGACGACCGTGCTGCGGGCCGCGGTCATCCTCGGCTCGGGGTCCGCGTCGTTCGAGATGATGCGCTACCTCACCGAGCGGCTGCCGGCGATGACGGTGCCCCGGTGGGTGTCGAACCGGATCCAGCCGATCGCGATACGCGACGTCCTGCGCTACCTCGTGGGCGCCGCGGCCATGCCGCGCGACGTGTCCCGCGTCTTCGACATCGGCGGGCCCGACGTGCTGACCTACCGCGACATGATGCAGCGCTACGCCCGGATCGCGGGGCTGCCCCGGCGCGTCATCGTGCCCGTCCCCGTGCTGACGCCGCGCCTGTCGAGCCTGTGGGTCTCGCTGGTCACGCCGGTGCCCGGTGGGCTGGCACGGCCGCTCGTCGAGTCGCTCATCCACGAGGTCGTCTGCGAGGAGCACGACATCGCCGACCACGTCCCCGATCCGCCCGGCGGCCTCGTGGGGTTCGACCGCGCGGTCCGGCTCGCGCTGGCCCGCGTCCAGGGCGCGAGCGTCAGCACGCGCTGGTCCTCCGCCGCTCCCCCCGGCGCCCCCAGCGACCCGCTCCCCTCGGACCCCGACTGGGCCGGCGGCTCGCTGTACGTCGACGAGCGACGCGTCGTGGTCGACGCGTCACCGGCCGCGCTGTGGCGCGTCGTCGAGGCCGTGGGCGGTGAGCGCGGCTGGTACTCCTGGGCGCTGGCGTGGCGCGTGCGCGGTCTGCTCGACCGCGTGGTCGGCGGGCCGGGGCTGCGGCGCGGACGTCGCGACCCCGCGCGCCTGCTCGTCGACGACGCCGTGGACTTCTGGCGCGTGGAGCAGCTGGTGCCCGGACGCATGCTGCGGCTGCGGGCCGAGATGCGGCTGCCGGGCCTGGCGTGGCTCGAGCTGCGCGTCGAGGAGGATGAGAGCACCGCGCCCGGGACGCGAGCCGGCCCGCAGCCCGATCCCGGCGCGCACGACGCCGAGGGGTCGTGGGACCCCGCGGCGTGGCGCAGGCCGCCGGTGGTCTTCGCGCAGCGTGCGCTGTTCCACCCGCACGGGCTCGGCGGGCAGCTCTACTGGTGGGCGGTGTACCCGTTCCACGGCGTCGTGTTCGGTGGCATGCAGCGCAACGTCGCACGCGCCGCCGAGCGGGCCGAGCGCGCGCGGGCCGACCTCACGCGCGACGGCGGATGACGACGGGGGCCTCCAGGTACGGGCTCCAGACGGCACGCTCGTCCGCGGTCAGACGGCGCGGGGCCCCGGTCGCGGTGTCGACCAGCACGATCGTCGTGGTCGCGACCGCGAACACGACCGACCCCTCGACGGTCGTCGGCGCGTCGCGGACCTCGTAGCAGACGTCCAGGCTCGCACCGCCGAGGTGCCCCAGCCACAGCTCGATGACGACGGGTGCCCGGCGGTACGGCAGGGGACGCACGTACTGGATCTCCTGGCGCGCCACGAGCGTCGACGTCAGGGCGCCCGGCCCCGCGTCGAGGACCGCCGTCGGACGGGCACCGTCGGGGACCGTGCCGTCCGGGCCCTCGGGGTGGCGCCAGAAGACCTCGATGCGCGCCTCCTCCAGGAGCCGCAGCATCTCCACGTTGTTGACGTGTGCGTAGGCGTCCATGTCGGACCAGCGCAGCTGCACCGGCACCGTGATCCTGGCCATGCGTCCTCCTCGTGCCCCCGGCGCTCGGTCGCGGCGCCAGGTCGTATCGTCGCGCGGCGTGCGTCACCGGCGGAAATCGGCCCCCGCGGGCACGCCGTCGGCGTGCGGCGCACGCGCACCCGACCGCCTCAGCGGCCGGCGGCCCGCGCGGCCTGCCGGCGGCACGCGGCCAACGCGTCGGTCTCCGCCGCCAGCGGCGTCAGGACGAGCCGCTGCGCGACCTCGGTGACGGACGCCCGCAGCCGCCGGCGGGCCGCGCGGGCGCGCGCCCGCGCTCCCCAGCGCCCCGCGAGCGCCCCGAGGGCCGCGACGAGCAGACCGGCGAGGACACCCCCGACGAGCAGGACGGTGGGTGCGGGCGCCGGGCCCCACACCGGGGTGACCGGCTCCGGGAGCTGCAGGTAGGCGAGCAGGGCGATCCCCCCGAGCCACAGTGCACCCACCACGGCGGCGGTCAGCAGCAGCCACTGCACGGCCCCAGCGACGCGCCACCACCAGAGCGGGCGCTCGGGCAGCAGCGGCGTGCGCGCCACCGCGTGGTCGAGCGCGTCGGGCAGCGCCCCGGTGTCGAGGCGGGCGCGAGCCGCCAGCACCCACGTGTCGGGTGCACCCGCCAGCACGGCGTCCGCGTGGTCGCGCACGGCGGTCGCTGCCGTCGCCCGCTGGGCGGCCCCGGCCGGCGGCAGCGACGTGCGGGTGAGGTCGGCCTCGGCGGCGGGCCGGGGTGCCAGGTGCAGCCGACGCAGCGGGTCGGGACGCAACCGCGCCAGCCAGCGCACCGGCGGCCAGCCGGTGTGCGCGCCGGCACGGCGGACCGCCGACCGCCGCACGGCGGTGACGACGGTCGGCACGCCCGCCGCGTCCTCCAGCGCGTCGAGCAGCCGGTCGGTGGCGACGTCACGGCGGCGCCCGCGCGGCTCCGGACCGCAGGCGTCGGCGACACCGCGGGCGGCGGTGCGCAGATCGGCGCCGAAGCGCTGGTTCGTCGCCTCGCGGCGCTCGACGGCCTGCGCGACCAGCGCCCGCAGGTCGTCGACACCGGCGCCCGTCCGTGCTGACGCGGCGAGGACCCGCGCACGTTCGAGGCCGTCGGCGGCGGCGAGCCGGCGCAGGTCCGCCAGGACGGAGTCGACGTCGCCCGCGCTGAGCCGGTCCGCCTGGTTCAGGACGAGCACGACGACGTCGTCGTGACCCGCGAGGGGCCGCAGGTACCGCTCGTGCAGCGCCGCATCGGCGTACTTCTGCGGGTCCACGACCCAGACCAGCAGGTCGGCACGGGACACCAGCCGTTCGGCCCGCACGCGGTGCTCGACGACGACCGAGTCGTGGTCGGGGAGGTCCAGCAGCACGAGCCCGTCGGTGAGCCGGGCACCCCGCGCGTCCGCCCCGGCACGGGGCCGGCCGTCGGGCGCCCCCGGCTGCCCTGCCGGCAGGGCGTGCCGCCGCCCGACCTCGAGCCAGTCGAGCAGCCGAGCGGGTCCGTCGCCGTCCGGGTCGTCCCCGACCACGACGGCCAGCGGGTGGGACGTCGTCGGCCGCTGCACGCCCGTGCCGGCCAGGTCCGCGCCGACGAGCGCGTTGAAGAGGGACGACTTGCCGGAGCCCGTCGCGCCCGCGAGCGCGACCACGGTGTGCTCGGCGGACAGCCCGGCACGCTCCCGCACGCGCGCGAGCAGGTCGCGCGTCTGCGTGACCAGCGGCGCGGGCAGCCGTCCGTCGCCGGCGTCCAGCGCGGCGTCGAGCGCGGCGACGCGCTCGTCGAGGGTCAGGCTCATGCCTCGCCCTGCGTCCCGCCGAGCAGCCGCCGCCAGAACCCGGGGCGCCGGGAGTCGGGCTGCTCGCGGTCCGCTCCGTGCGGTGCGTCGTGTCCCCGACCACCCGCATCGACGCCCGCCCCTGCGCCGCGCAGCGCGTTGCTCACCGCGGGAGCCGTGCCGGGGACCAGCTCGGGGCGCACGGACCGCTCGGCGCTCGCCGCCCGCTCGACGTCCCGGCCCGCGGCGCGCAGCGCGGCCCCGTCGACGGCGGCGGAGCCGAGCGCGTCGAGCTGCGCGGTGTACCGCTCGGCCTCGCGCGCGAGCACGCCCTCGACGCGGGCGTCCAGCCGCTCCCGCGCGTAAGTCGTCAGCCGCCGGACCGCGTCGTCACCGAAGACCGCTTCGAGAAGCTTCTGCGCGACGACCGCGGTCCCGCCGGCGATGCCGACCTCGATGCCCGTCAGACCGCCCGTCGACGCGAACGCGAGCACCATGAGGCTCACACCGGCCGCGTTGACGCCGAACGACAGGTAGCGGGCAGTCCCCCGCCGCGACTCCCCCTGCTCCCGCACGAGCTCCAGCACGTCCGACTGCCACCCGCGCACCTGCGCGTCCACCTCGGCCCGCAGCGTCGTGGACGCACGCGCCAGGTCCAGACCGGGCAGCAGCGCGGCACCCGCGGGGTCGCCGCGCCACGCCGCGTGCGTGCGCTCGGCGGCCTCGTCGGCCGCGTCGAGAACGACGGCGGTGAGCCCGTGCGCGATCGCCTGCTCGACGCGCGGCGCCTGCGTCGGCGTGCCGCGGAAGAACGCCGTGACCGCGTCGCGCACCCGGCCGACGCCGTGCTCGACCGAACGCAGCAGCTCACCCGTCCCGACGAACTCCTGCCAGCGGGCCAGGACCTCGCCGCGCAGCATCGCCCCGTCGGACGTCGCCAGCTGCACGTGCGTCGCGGCGTCGGCGTAGGCGGCCGCCACCACCTCGCGGAGCCTGCGGTCGGTCGCCACCTGCACGTCCGCCGCGTCGGCGAGCACCTGTGCGCGCCGTGCCAGGTCGCCGACCACGCCGTCCCGGGTGGCGAGCGCGACCGCCTCACGTGCGGGAGCGTCGGCGCCCAGCGCCGTGAGCCACGCCGCGACGCCGGACACGGCCGACTCGGGCAGCAGCCCGTCGACCAGCGGGGACTCGGGGACGAGGAACAGCCGGGCGTCCGGCAGGCCGTTCTCGTCCATCATCCGCCGCAGGTCCGCGGCCACCTCCTCTGTCCCCGGGTCCACGCGGTCGACGACGAGCGCGACCTGTGCGTGCCGCTGCGCGGCCCGGAGCAGCAGGTCCCAGGGGACGGCGTCGGCGTACCGCGCCGCGGTCGTGACGAACAGCCACAGGTCGGCCGCATCGAGCAGCTGCGCGGCGAGGCGCCGGTTGCCGACGTCGACCGAGTCGACGTCGGGCGCGTCGAGCAGCGCCAGCCCGCGCGGCAGCGCCGGCGACGCGACGAGCCGCAGGGCCCGCGCCGGATCGGCGACACCGCTGCCCGCCGGTGCGTCACCCGTCACGGGCACGGCGGTCAGACGTGCGAGGCCGGGCAGGACGCGGTCGGTCGAGTACCAGCGCTCGTCGAGCGGGTGGTGCACGAGGACGGGCGCCCGGGTCGTGGGGCGCAGCACGCCGGGGGCCGACACCTGGACCCCCAGGAGCGAGTTGACGAGGGTGGACTTGCCGGCGCCCGTGGATCCGCCGACGACGACGAGAAGCGGAGCCGAGCGTGCGCGCAGGCGTGGGAGCAGGTAGTCGTCGAGCTGTGCGAGCGCGGCCTGCCGGTCGCGGCGCGCCTCGGCGACGCCGGGCGCCTCGAGCGGGAGCGCGAGCGTCGCGAGCCGCTGCTGCAGACGCTCGAGCGCGTCGAGCAGGCCGCTCACCGCCCCGTCGAACGTCACGGACGCGCCGCTGACCTCGGGCTCCGTCGTACCGCCGACCTCGGGCTCCGTCATGGCGTCAGTGTGCCCGACACGGGCTCCGCCCACCTGTCGACCCCCGCGCGCACGGCGACGGCCCGGACGCGGTGCTCGTCCGGGCCGTCGCAGGGCCGTGCGTCAGTCGCGGCGCAGCTTGCGGTACGTCACGCGGTGCGGCCGCGCGGCGTCCGCGCCGAGGCGCTGGACCTTGTTCTCCTCGTACGACGCGAAGTTGCCCTCGAACCAGTACCAGCTGCCCGGGTTCTCCTCGGTGCCCTCGTACGCCAGGATGTGCGTCGCCACGCGGTCGAGGAACCACCGGTCGTGGGAGACGACCACGGCGCAGCCGGGGAACTCGAGCAGCGCGTTCTCCAGCGAGCCGAGCGTCTCGACGTCGAGGTCGTTCGTCGGCTCGTCGAGGAGCAGCAGGTTGCCGCCCTGCTTGAGCGTGAGCGCGAGGTTCAGGCGGTTGCGCTCACCGCCGGACAGCACGCCGGCGGGCTTCTGCTGGTCCGGGCCCTTGAACCCGAACGCGGCGACGTAGGCGCGCGAGGGCATCTCGACGTTGCCGACCTTGAGGAAGTCCAGCCCGTCCGAGACGACCTCGAACAGCGTCTTCTTCGGGTCGATCCCGCCGCGGGACTGGTCGACGTAGGAGATCGAGACGGTCTCGCCGACCTTGAGGTCACCGCCGTCCAGCGGCTCGAGGCCGACGATCGTCTTGAACAGCGTCGTCTTGCCGACACCGTTGGGGCCGATCACGCCGACGATGCCGTTGCGCGGCAGCGTGAAGCTGAGCCCGTCGATGAGCACGCGCCCGTCGAAGCCCTTCTGCAGGTTCGACGCCTCGAGCACGATCGAGCCCAGGCGCGGGCCCGGCGGGATCTGGATCTCCTCGAAGTCGAGCTTCCTGGTGCGGTCCGCCTCCGCAGCCATCTCCTCGTAGCGCGCCAGGCGCGACTTCGACTTGGTCTGCCGGCCCTTGGCGTTGGACCGGACCCACTCCAGCTCCTCCTTGAGGCGCTTGGCGAGCTTGACGTCCTTCTTGCCCTGGATGGCGAGGCGCTCGCCCTTCTTCTCCAGGTACGTCGAGTAGTTGCCCTCGTACGGGTACAGCCGACCCCGGTCGACCTCGCAGATCCACTCGGCGACGTGGTCGAGGAAGTACCGGTCGTGGGTGACGGCCAGGATGGCGCCCGGGTAGCTCTTGAGGTGCGCCTCGAGCCAGAGCACGCTCTCGGCGTCCAGGTGGTTCGTGGGCTCGTCGAGGAGCAGGAGGTCGGGCTTCTCCAGGAGGAGCTTGCACAGGGCGACGCGTCGCCGCTCACCACCCGACAGCACGGTGACGTCCGCGTCGGGCGGCGGGCACCGCAGCGCGTCCATCGCCTGCTCGAGCTGGGCGTCGAGGTCCCACGCGTCGGCGGCGTCGATCGCCTCCTGCAGCTGGCCCATCTCGGCCAGCAGCGTGTCGAAGTCGGCGTCGGGGTCCGCCATCAGGGCCGAGATCTCGTTGTAGCGGTCGAGCTTGCCCTTGATCTCGGCGACGCCCTCCTCCACGTTGCCGAGGACCGTCTTCTCCTCGTTCAGCGGCGGCTCCTGCTGCAGGATGCCGACCGTGTACCCGGGCGCGAGACGCGCCTCGCCGTTCGACGGCTGGTCGAGGCCGGCCATGATCTTGAGGATCGTGGACTTGCCCGCGCCGTTGGGGCCGACGACGCCGATCTTGGCGCCGGGCAGGAAGTTGAGGGAGACGTCGTCGAGGATGACCTTGTCGCCGTGCGCCTTGCGCGCCTTGTACATGGTGTAGATGAACTCAGCCACTGAGTGCTCGTCCGCTCCTCGTAGGTTCTGTGGTGCCGCGGAGGCGGGGGCGCGCGGCCCCTGGACGCACGCGAGGTACGTGCAGGGTGTCGCGCCGTCACCGCCCGGCCGCGGGCGCCGGGTGCCGATCCACCAGCCTAGGCGATCACCCGCGTCCGACCAGCGCCCGGCCGCGCACCGGTCCCGGCGGACGACATACCCGCGCCCTCCGGACCGCCATCGCCGCCGTCGCCGTCCACCACGTCCGCGTCGTCGGCCGCCGGCTCCTCGACCGGCGCCTCGTCGACGAGCGACGCCCACGGGTCGTCGGTGAGGACGGCCCCCACGCCCGCGCGCCCCTCGGCCGGGCCGTGGTCGTCGTCCTGCGGCGTCGCGTCGGGCTGGTCGTCGCGCGCCCGCCGCGGGCCCGAGAGGGTGCGGCGGAACTTCGTCGTCCCGAAGCTCAGGTCGTGCCCGACGGCGAGCGCCTCGAGCACGAGCTCGGAGCGTGGCGCGCCGTCCTGCGCGACCCACTCCGACTGACCGAGCCGCCCGACGACGAGCACGGGATCGCCCTTCGCGAGGGACGCGTCGAGGTTGACGGCCGCGGTCCGCCACGCCTTGACCGTGAACCACAGCGTCGGGCCGTCGCGGAAGGCACCGGACTGCCGGTCGAGCACGCGCCGCGTGGAGGCGAGCCGGAACTGCGCGTAGGGCACTCCGCCGACCCCGTCGAGGTGGTAGGTGCGCAGGTCGGAGCCGACCCATCCGACGACCGTCACGTCCTGGGTGTGCGTTCCCATCGTGGTCCCCTGTCTGCCGTGGCCCCGCGAGCGCGGGGCGTCGAACCGTCATCGTCGACGGCCGGGGGTGCCGCGCGGGGCGCCGGGACGCGCATCGGTGGACGAGCACGCCGACAACAGGGCCTGTGGGCGGCTCACCGCGCGCACAGGCGGAGAGGGCGGGTGTCAGCCCTCGCCGAGGGCTCGCGCCGCGAGCTCGCGCGCGTGCCGGTGCTCCGCCAGGACGTCCTGCGTCGGCACCAGCAGGCGCCCGCGCGCGGCCGACTCGATCGCGGCGCGACCGTCCGCGACGACGCGCGCGCCACGCGTGCGCGCCGCCCGGCGCCGGACGAGCGTCGACACCACCAGCAGCAGCACGCCCAGGGCGAGCACGGCGGCCACGAGCGCCACCGGCGGCAGCCACGACACGGACGCCCCGAGGCGGTCGGCCAGCAGGACGCCCGCACCGGCGAGACCGGCCACCCCGGCGACCACCGCGAGGAGCAGCAGGACCGTCGCCGCGCGCGAGCGCCGCGCCGCGACGGGGACGTGAGCGAGCGCGTCCGTGACCGCGAGGCGCAGCTCCGCCGTCGTCGCGACGCGTGAGCGCAGATCCTCGGCCCACGGCCGGGGCAGCCCCTGCGTGACGCTCGAGAGCCACGACGCCCGGGCCAGCCCGACACCGTCGGCGTGGACCTCACCGAGCCGCGGCGGCGTGCCGGCACCACCGCGGACGGCGGCCGCGACCGCCGCGCCGACGGCGGTCAGCCCCGCGGCCGACGACAGCCGGTCGACGACGACCCCGACGGCCAGCGCGCTCGGCGCGGGCTCACGCGACGCGACCTGCGCCTGCACCAGACGCGCCGCGTCCGCGATCTCGGCGTCGGCGTGCACGGCGGCGACCGACCTGCGGGCGACGGTGCCGGCGAGCGCGTCGCGCAACCCACCGACACCCTCCCCGGTCACCGCCGACACCTCGTGGACCAGCACGTCGGGCAGCCCGTCCTCCACCAGCAGCCGCCGCACGTCGGCCACGAGGTCGCCGCGCACGTCGGGCGGCACGGTGTCGACCTGGTTGAGGACGAGCAGCATCGACGCGTCCCGGCCGGTCATGCGCCGCAGGTACCCCGAGTGCAGCGCGTCGTCGGCGTACTTCTGGGGGTCGACGACCCAGACCAGCAGGTCCACCTGCGGCAGCACCCGGTCGACGACCTCGCGGTGCTCGGGCGCGATCGAGTCGTGGTCGGGCAGGTCCAGCAGCACCAGGCCGCGCAGCGAGGCCTCGCTGTCACCGTCGAGCAGGCTCTCCCGCTCGATGCGGTGCTCGGGCTCGACGCCGATCCAGTCGAGCAGGGGCCCGCCGTCGGCGCCCCACACGCACGCGGTCACGCGTGACGTGGTCGGCCGGCGCACACCCACGTCGGCGAACTGCAGGCGGCTCACGGCGTTGAAGAGGCTCGACTTGCCGGACCCCGTCCCGCCCGCGAGCGCGACGACCGTGTGGTCGACGCCGAGCGCGAGGCGCTCCCGCACGCGCTCGATCGTCGCGCCGACCCGCGCCACCACGGCCGGGTCGAACCGGGCACCGCCGACGGCCAGCGCGCCGTCGAGCGCGTCCACCCGCTCGTCGAGCGCCGCGGTCGTGGCGCCGCGCACGGCACCCTGCGACGTGGCCGGCGGCTCGACGCGCACGTCGTGCGTGGGTCCGTCGCCGCCGGGGACGACGGGGATGGTCGTGGTGCTGGTCGGGTCGTCGCTCACGTCAGCCCCTTGAGGACGGCGAGGCGCAGCCGCAGGCGCGACGACGCGTCGGCCGCGAGGTCCGGGTCGTCGAGGGTGCGGTCGGCGATGGTCCGCTCGAGGTCCACCTGCGCGCGTGCACGGCGCACCAGGTCCTCGCGCAGCGCCGACACGACGTCGTCGCCGGCGTCGCCCAGCAGCGTCCGGACGGCCTGTGCCGCCTCGTCGACGCCGGCTGCGGCCGCGAGCACCATCGCCGCCAGGGCGTCCTCGCCGACCGCCTTGCCGACCTGCGCGCGACGCCGGGCGTCGGCTCCGCTCCCGGCCAGGACGACGCGCACCAGCCGTGCGCCCTCGCCCGTCCAGGCGCGCGCGGCTCGTTCGGCGGCGGCGACCCGGGAGGCCTCGCCGTCGGGCCAGCGTGCGAGCACCGACGAGCCGCCGGGCGGGGCGCTCGGGCCCGTGAGCGCCGCCCGGAGCGCGGCGCTGCCCCGCAGCCCCACGGCGGTGAGCACGGAGGTGGTCGACGCGGTCAGGTCGCTCATCAGCGGTGCGACGGCTGCACCGCGGGCACGCCCGGTCCGCCCCGAGCCGCGCACCCGGCCCGAGCGGCGCACCAGCCGCGCGAAGGGCGCACCCTTGGCCACCAGCTCGGCCCAGCGCGCCCGCACGGCCCCGTCGGCGACGGCTCCGGCACGGATCGTCTCGGCGGCGGCGTCGCCCGGGGCCGTGGTCGCCCCGTCGAGCGTCCGCGCGATGCGGGCCGCCGCGTCGGCCTGGTCCTGCACGGCCTCCGCGAGCTCGTCGACCCACAGCCGCAGGGCCGCGAGCGCGCCGCGCAGCGTGCGGGCCACGACCGTGCGGGCCCGGTCCGGGCCGGCGAGCATGTTGAGCCAGCGCAGGACGGGCGCCACGACGGCGGTCGTCAGCGGGCCGGAGTGCGGGCCGACGTCCGGGATGACGAACAGCGGCGCCCCTGCCAGGCCGTGCGCGCGCAACCGGTCGAGCAGGTCCCCGCGGACCGTCGGCAGGGACGCCGCAGGCACCCGGTTGAGCACCATCGCGACGGACGTGCTGCGCTCGACGGCCGAGCGGAGCACCCGCCAGGGCAGGGCGTCGCCGTAGCGGGACGCGGTCGTGACGAAGAGCCACAGGTCGGCCGCCTCGAGCAGCCGGTGCGCGGTGTCGCGGTTGGAGTCCAGGACGGAGTCGAGGTCGGGCGCGTCGAGGATCGCGATGCCGCGCGGCACCGTGTCCGCGGCGACGGCCTGGACCTCGTCGAGCACGGGGTGGTGCGACAGCAGGTCGGCGTCCAGCGGGTGGTGGACGAGCACGGGCTCGCGCGTGGTCGGGCGCAGCACGCCCGCGGCGCTCACCTCGCGCCCCACCAGCGAGTTGACGAGGGTGGACTTGCCGGCGCCCGTGGACCCGGCCACGACCACCACGGCCGGCGCGGAGAGCTCGGTCAGGCGCGGCACGAGGTGCTCGTCGAGCTGGTCGACCAGCCGCGCACGCGACGCGCGCGCCTCCTCGACCCCCACGATCTCCAGCGGGAACGTCGTGGCCTCGACGTCACGGCGCAGGTCGCGCACGGCGTCCAGCAGCGACGTCTGCGCGAGCGGACGTGCGAGGACGTGGTGGGCGACCGACGGCTCGCCGAAGTCCCCCGGCGCAGGCACTGAGCTCTGCGCAGGCACGGTTCCGGGCTGCGCACTCACGTGCCCATTGTCGGTCCCACACCTGACCAGGCCAAACGCGGCGCGCGGGTGACATGCCACGGGTCTGGTGACGGACTTGCGGCACGTCACCCACGAGGGCCGTCCGCCCGGCCCCACTACGCTGTTCGGCACCAGCCCCCGTAGCTCAATGGATAGAGCAACGGCCTTCTAATCCGTCGGTTGCAGGTTCGAGTCCTGCCGGGGGCGCCCAGTCTGACCAGGGACGATGCGCTGACCACCCCACCGGGACCGCGCCCTCACCGGGAGCTTGTCCCGCTCGTGTCCCGCTGAGGCCCGAAAACGGCCCCCGCCGGGCGTCCCAGCAGGTCCCGCACAGGCTGGCGATGTCCCGCTTGTTCCCCGCGGTCCCCACCGTCCGTCGGCTTCACCCGCTGTGGGGGCGTGCAGGCATTGACAGGCTCTCACCGTCAGGCACCAGTGCCCGTATGGCAACGACAACTCGCCTCCAGTCCTCCGGCCGCCTGCTCACGACCAACCAGGTCTGTGAGGAGCTCCAGGTCGGCGACCGACGTGCTGCACTCGCGGCCCCCGGCACAGGACCGCGGGGCGGGGTCAGTACTCGCTGCCCTCGAACAGCAGCCCGTGCACGTTCTCCGGGTCGTGCAGCCACTGCGCCAACGGCCCGTCATCGCGGTACTCGCCGTACGTGTTCGGCACCGTCGTGCCCCTGATGGCCACGAGCCCCTTCGCGTACTCCGCATTCGCCAACGGGTCATGCCCACCCGGACCGTCCCCAGCGAACATCAGCCCATCGGCGACCTCCGTGTCGATCGGGGTCGGCGCACCATCGAAGGTCCACGCCAGCACCAGACCCCGGTAGTCCGCCGGAGCACCACCGACGAACACGTCCACGTACGCGAGCCACACCATCCCGTGCCGCACCGACGCGACACCGTCCGGCGCGACCGGCTCCACCTCGTCGAGGAGCTCCTGCGTCGTCAGGGTCCCCAACGGCCCCAGGTCCATCCCGATCCACCGCACCGGCGGTGTGAACGACTCGTCCTTCGTCGTCACGGTGTAGGCCGCCAGGGCATCGTCAGCGAACAACGCCCGCACCATGACGTCGTCGGTCTCGTGGATGACCAGCTGCGCCGGCACCGGCGGCGGGCTCAGGCACTCCCCATCAGCGCACACGTCGACCGCAGACTTCGCGACCCCGAACGTCTCCTCGAAGTACGCCAGCCGGATATCCAGGTCCAACGCCGCCAGCTCCGCGTACGGGTCCACCGACGGCGACGGTGACGACGTCGGAGTCGGTGCCGCAGTCGCAGTAGGTGAAGGCGCCGGCCACAGCCACTCCTGAACCACACCGAAGAAGCCCCCGACCGTCGCCACCGCACCAAGCGCCCCGAGCAACAGGGCCCCCACGACCGCGACCGGATGCTTCTGCAGTCGCTGCACCGTCGTGTACAGCTTGGGGTCCGAGTCCGACCCCTCCTCACTGGACCCCGACATCGGGCAGCCTCCCCCCGTCCGATGAGCAGTACAGCCCGATCAGGGTCATCCTCGTCCGGGGCGCGCGCACCCGCCACCCCCTGACACGAGCCCGTCCGCCCACACGCGACCGCCGGCACGCCACGACCGCCGGCACGCCGGCGTTGGGTTGGGCGTGTCTTCCACGGTGGTGGCGTGCCCCCAAGACCGCGAGCTGGGTGCTGTCTTCGGTCGCAAACACCGAGCGACTCCACCCGGCCAGGGCAGGGCGCCAGCGCGAGGCGCCGCGTCCCTGCCCAGCCGTCCTCGAGGGCGACGCGAAGGCACGGGGTCGACGTGAGCGGGTGCGACGGTCGCGTCGACCCCCTGCCCTCGCGAGCGCGCCCGCGACATGCAATAGTGGTCACTCCGACCACTGTAGGTCGGCAACGGAGCGGAGCCTCACCATGAAGAGCGCACTGATCGTCGTGGACGTGCAGAACGACTTCTGCGAGGGCGGGGCCCTGGCCGTCGCCGGCGGCGCGGACGTCGCGGCGCGCATCAGCGACTACCTCCGGCGGCGCGGAGCCCGCTACGACACCGTCGTGGCGACCCGCGACTGGCACGCACCACTGCCGGACACCAACGACGGGCACTTCGCCGCGGACGGCGACCCCGACTACGTCACCACGTGGCCCGTGCACTGCGTGGCCGGCACCCCCGGCGCCGAGTACCACCCGAACCTCGAGCTGCCCGAGCGCACGGTGCACGTCGTCAAGGGCGAGTCGCGCCAGGACTACTCGGGGTTCCAGGGCCGCATCCTCGACGCCCCCGACGGGCGCCAGCTCGCGAGCCTGCTGCTCGACCGGAACATCGCGTGCGTCGACGTCGTCGGCCTGGCCACCGACTTCTGCGTCGCCGCGACCGCCGTGGACGCCCGACGCGGCGGCGCGACGATCGTCACCGTCCTGACGGACCTGACAGCGGCGGTGTCCGCGCCGACCGCGATCCGGGCGCTGACCGACCTGACCGCCCGGAGGATCCGGCTCGAGGAGTCGCGATGAGCACGGGCACCGACGCGCCGGCCACGGCACCCGAGGGCTACGACGCCGGGGACTACCCGCCGTTCGGCGTCACGGTCGACCTGGCGATCTTCACGGTGCGCGACGGCGCTCTCAAGGTGCTCCTCGTCGAGCGGTCCGCGGACCCGTACGAGGGCGCGTGGGCGCTGCCCGGCGGGTTCGTGGGTGTCGACGAGGACATCGACGACGCCGCGTGGCGCGAGCTCGCGGAGGAGACCGGCCTGACCCGCACGGACTGGCACCTCGAGCAGCTGCGGACCTACGGCACGCCGGGGCGCGACCCCCGCATGCGCGTCGTCTCGGTCGCGCACGTCGCGTTCGCACCCGACCTGCCCGACCCGCAGGCGGGCTCGGACGCCCGCTGTGCGCGCTGGTGGGCCGTGGACGACCTCGACCTGCCGGGACTGCGGGGCGGCGACCACGACAGCGACGTCGACGGTGCGCCGACGCTCGCGTTCGACCACGCCCGCATCCTCGCCGCCGCGTTCGACCGCGTCGCCGCGAAGATCGAGTACACGTCCCTCGCCACGGCGTTCTGCCCCCCGACCTTCACGCTCGGGGAGCTCCAGCACGTGTACGAGGCGGTGTGGGGCGTACGGCTCGACCGCTCCAACTTCCGCCGGTGGGTGCAGCAGACCACCGGGCTCGTGCGCCCAGCGCCGACCGACGAGGTGCGGCCGCCTCAGGGGCGCGGGCGGCCCGCCGCGCTGTTCGAGGCCCGGACCGAGGGCGTCCGGACGCTCCATCCGCCGCTCCTGCGGCCCGCCGACGCACGAGCGCTGCGGGCGGACCGGTCCGCACGCTGACGGCACCCTCGGTGGTCCCACCGGACCACGACGCCCCTCACGCGAACGCCAGGTAGAACGCCAGGTGCAGCGCCACCGGCACGTGCAGCGTGCCGAGCCGCGCACGGATGGTCGCGAGTGCCACACCCAGGGCCACGATCCCGAGTGCCGGCACCGGCTGGTCGAGGCCGAAACGGTCGGGCAGCACCCACGCGTGGCCGGCCCAGAAGATGACCGCCACGACCACGATCGTCCACGGCGTCGACAGCCGCCGGCCGACGTGGTGCTGCAGCAGGCCGAAGGTCAGGTACTGCTGCCACAGCACCGAGACGGCCATCCAGGCCACGTAGACGCCGACAGGCAGGGTCAGCCCGTAGTGGAAAGGCAGGGCGATCGCCAGGGCGGCGGGCAGCACGTAGGCCCAGCAGGCCCGCGACGGTGCCAGCAGCGAGCGGGTCACGCCGCGGTGAGCGACGGCGAGTGCCGCAAGCACGACCAGCGCGACGGCACTCTCCACCAGCACGGAGGTCGCGTCGTCATCGGTCACGAGGCTCCCGGCGCCGCGCGCGTGCAGCCCGGGAGTCAGCCACCACAGGACCAGCCACGCGGCACACGCCGCGACGACGGTGCCCCCTCGTACCCGCCGGTCGGGGGCGAGGTCAGTCATCGACC
Organism: Cellulomonas dongxiuzhuiae; assembly: GCF_018623035.1. Classification (NCBI taxonomy): domain Bacteria; kingdom Bacillati; phylum Actinomycetota; class Actinomycetes; order Micrococcales; family Cellulomonadaceae; genus Cellulomonas; species Cellulomonas dongxiuzhuiae. Next base: position 1,451,872 of record NZ_CP076023.1, on the reverse strand, counting down.
GCGGACGTGCCCACGTGCCGCGCCACCTCGTACCCGTCCTGCACGTGCACGACCTCGAACGGCACGCCGGGGTGCAGCAGCTGGGCCACCTGCAGCACGTCGCCCCACTCCTGCGGCGTCCCGCCGCCCTGGCGGTCGATCAGCAGGTAGTCCGGGACGGGGTTGCGGTTGCCCAGGTAGTACACGTCCGTGCGGTCGACGAGGTACGACATCAGGCCGACGTCCGTCTCCACGACGACGTCGTCGGGGATGACCGCGAGCGTGTCGCGGGCGGCCTGGGCGCGCGGCGCACCGAAGTGCAGGCCCGGGTTCGTCAGCTGCCACAGAGGAAGCTGCGGGATCAGCATGAGGGACGCCGTCAGGCCCACGACCGGCGCGTACCGGCTGTAGTGGCGCAGCCAGCGCACGCGTCCCCGCCGCGCTCGGTCGATGCCGTCGAGCATCGCCACGAACGCGATGGGCAGGAGCACGGCGCTGTAGTGCCACGTCGGCTCCCAGTAGCCCGGCTCGGCCGACAGGAAGCGCCAGGCCAGGGTCGGCAGGGCCAGGAGCAGGAACGGGGAGCGCAGCGCGATCGCCCCGGTGACGACGACCAGCAGCCACAGCGTGTAGCCCTTGGCCGGCGCGTACAGCGCCAGCGGGTCCGACAGCGCGGCGGCCAGGTCGAGCCGGGACCCGTACGCCCACTCGCCCTCGGGGTTGAGCCGGGGCAGCACGACGCGCGTCGCCAGGACGAACCCCGCGACGCCCCACGCCGAGAGCCACAGCAGAGCGGGCCTGCGCGCGCGCCACGCGATGACGACGCCCAGCACCGCCGTCGTCAGGCCGAGGTCCTCCTTGACGAGCGCGAGCAGGGCACCGGCGACGACGGCCGTGCGCCACTGCTCGCGCAGCACCGCCACCAGGGCGATCGCGAGCAGCGGGACCGCGAACGCGATCTCGTGGAACTGGGCCTCCACCGCGTACTGCAGCCCCCAGCTCAGCCCGAACGCGACACCGACGAGCCCGCCGACCACGCGCCCCAGCAACGGCACGGCGGCCCGCGTGACGACGGCGGCCGCGACACCGAAGAGCACGTTCTGCAGCACCAGCAGCGTCAGGGCGTGCGGGAACGCCGCGTACACCGGCCCGAGCAGCACCAGCAGCGGGTGGAAGTGGTCGCCCAGCAGGTGGTAGTCCGGGCCCTTGATGTGGACGATCGGCGCCTCGAGCCCCGCGTACCGCGAGGCGAGCTGCGTGAAGATCCCCAGGTCCCACGAGCGGACCACGAACGCCCGCCACTGGGCCACGGAGTACACCGTGTAGAGCGTCGCGACGAGCAGCCCGACGCCCGCGGGCAGCGCCCACACCCGCGCGACGCGGTGACCGCGCTCCCGCCACGAAGGTCGCGGGGCCGCGGGCGTCTCGGTCTCGTCCTGCGGCGCGGTGACGTCCTGCGGCGCGGTGACGTCCTGCGGCGCGGTGACGTCCTGCGGCGCGGTGACGTCCGCGGGCGCAGCGACGTCGTGCTCCGGCCGCACCGCCGGTAGCACGGGCTCTCGTGACGTCACGTCACCTCCAGCGGGATGCGGCGGCGGGCGACCCACCGGTGGACGCCTGGCATCCTGCCACGCCCGCCGTGACGCCGGAAATGTGATGACACGACCCCCTGCGCTCTGGTGCCCTGGAAGCACCCATCCACCACGAGCCACACCCCTTGCGGGTGCGACCCGTCATGTCCGCAGGAGGACACCATGCACCCCCTCAGCACCTTCGAGCTCCACCGGCAGGACCAGGTCGCCCTGCTGCGTCGCTCGACCCGGCAGGGCACGCGCGAGCCGGTCCCACGGTCCCGGGACGACGCCCGCGGCCGACCGCCGGATCCCGGGTCCGGCACCCGCCGGACGCCCCCCGGACGGCCGACGGCACCGACGGCCCGACCCGTGGCACCATGACCCCGTGCTCACGCCCGCCCGCTGCGTCCCCGCCGCGGGCGGGCGTCGCGCGTGATGGGCCGCCACGACGGCGCCGCCACCGCACCGCGGCCCCCCTGGTACGTCCGGGCCGCACGCGCGGCGCTGCGCTGGCTGGGCCGGGTGGTCGTCGGTGCGCTCGCGGGCGGCATGGTCCTGGGTGCGACGCTGTGGGCGGGCACCTCGTGGGAGTCGGCGCGGGCGCTGGGTGCCGCCGCGGCCGTCCTCACGGTCGTCGCGACGGCCCTGGCTGCGACCCTGCCGCTGGTGCCGGGACCACCGACCACCACCCGCGACGACGGGGCCGGGACGCGCCGCGACCCGTCGCCCGACGACCGGTGACGTGCGCTGGTCCTAGTCTGTCGAGGTGACGAGCACCGCCGACGACGCACCGACCACTGCCACCACCGCCGCTCCCCCGGGTGGCACGCACTCCAGCACCGACCGCATCGTGTGGGTGGACTGCGAGATGACCGGCCTGGACCTGGCCCACGACGCCCTCGTGGAGGTCGCGGCCGTGGTGACCGACTCCGAGCTCAACGTCCTGGGGGACGGCGTCGACGTCGTCGTCGCCCCGCCGCCGGAGGCGCTCGCGCAGATGGGCGACTTCGTCCGCACCATGCACACGACCTCGGGGCTGCTCCCCGAGCTCGAGCACGGCGTGAGCCTGGCCGACGCGCAGGCGCAGGTCCTCGACTACATCCGCACCTGGGTCCCCGACGCCGGCAAGGCTCCCCTCGCGGGCAACTCGGTGGGCACCGACAAGGCGTTCCTGGACCGCGACATGCCCGAGCTCGTCGGGCACCTGCACTACCGGATCGTCGACGTCTCCTCCATCAAGGAGCTCGCGCGCCGCTGGTACCCCCGTGTGTACTTCGCCGCGCCCGAGAAGAACGGCGGCCACCGCGCGCTCGCCGACATCCTCGAGAGCATCGACGAGCTGCGCTACTACCGGGCGGCGCTGCTGCCCGCCGCCCCCGGGCCGGACTCGGGCCAGGCGCGCAGGATCGCGGCCGACGTCGTCGCGACGAGCGTCAAGCGGGGTGTGCTCCCCGGGGCGTGACCCAGGAACGCCGCAGGGCGCCGACCGAGGTCGACGCCCTGCGACTGCTGGGTGGCTAACGGGACTTGAACCCGCGACCCCCTGGACCACAACCAGGTGCTCTACCTAGCTGAGCTATAGCCACCGCGGTGCCGTCGGACCGGGATCCCGAGGGAGTCCGGCCGTCCTGCACCTGGTCCGACGCGCGCGCCGGGCCGACGATGAGTGTAGCGGGTGCGGCGCCGACCTTCGTCACGCATCCGCCCCGGGGCGGGCCCGGGGGTGTGCGAGACGCGTCACAACCGCGCGGCGACCGCGTCCGCGAACCGCTCGGCCGCGCCGGGGGCGTGCTCGAAGAACAGCGCGGGCTCCGCGAGCTCGACCTCGAGGACGACGGGGCGACCCTCGTCGTCGGGGATCAGGTCGACGCGCGTGTACAGCAGCGGCGCGCGGTCGGGGAACACCTTGCCGAGCTCCTCGACGACCAGGTCGCCGACCGCACGCTCCTGCTCGGTCACGTCACGCGCGGCCAGGACGCGCTCACGGAAGAGCACGCCCTCCTTCTCCCCCGCCCGGTACGGACCCTCCAGCAGCGGCTCCTTGCGGACCGCGTGGCTGAACGCTCCGTCGACGTACACCAGCGCGCTCTCGCCGTGCGTGTCGACCTGGGTCAGGTAGCGCTGCAGCATGACGCGCCGGCCCACGGCCAGCAGGTTCTTGGCGTGCGTGATGGCGAGGGACCGCGACGGGGTCTGCCCCGCGTCGTAGCGGCCGGTGTCGCGCGAGCCGGCGCTGACGGTCGGCTTGATGACGAAGTCGCCGAACGCGGGGAAGCGTGTGTGGATCGCCCGGGCGTCGAGGTTGCGCTCGGGGTCGAGCCAGATCGTCGGGACGATCGGGATCCCGCGCTGCTCGAGATCGCGCAGGTAGGTCTTGTCGATGTTCCAGGCGACGACGTCGGCGGGGTTGAGCAGCTTCGACGTGCGCTCGACCCGGCGGGTCCAGTCGGCGAACTGCGTGGGCCGGTCCGTGTAGTCCCACGTGGAGCGGATGAGCACGTGCGGGTACGCCGACCAGTCCACCGTCGGGTCGTCCCACACGACGACGTCCGTGGGGACGCCGCGCTCGGTCAGCGCGGCCCGCAGCGGGAGGTCGTCGGGGTCGAGCTGCGGCAGCTGGGCGCACGTGGCAAGGGCAAGACGTGCGGTGGGTTCGCTCACACCTCGCACTGTACCCACGCGGTGTGTCGCGCACGCTGCCGCCGCGTGACGCGCGGTCGACGCACCGGCTGCACCTCGCCGCCGCCGGACCGGTCGGGCGCGGCGGTCAGGCGCGTGCGCCGCCCGCCGCGGTGAGACGGTGCAGCGCCCGCACGACGCTCGCGGCCGACGCCGTCCCCACGTGCCGTCCCGCCTCGTCGAGGACCCCCACGGTCGTCCCGTCGGGGCACTCGACGGCGGCGGTCAGCGCGGTGACGACGTCGCCCAGCTCGGCTCCGAGCCGCACGGAAGGTCCGGGACGGGCGTGCCCCGAGCCGTCGTCCTCGCGCGGTGCGTCGAGGTCCGCCGGCTCCAGCCGGCCGAGGGCGAGCAGGCGCGCCGTGCGACCGCGTCCGACGAGGCCCGCGACCGTCTCGGTCGCGGGCCGCGCGACGACCTCCAGCGGGGACGCAAGCTGCTCCACACGCGCCCCGCGGCTCAGGACGACGACACGGTCGGCCATGCGGACGGCCTCGTCGATGTCGTGCGTGACCATCATCACGGTCGTCCCGAGGTCGCGCTGCAGGCGGCTGAACTCCTGCTGCAGGCGCGCACGCCCCACCGGGTCGACGGCCCCGAAGGGCTCGTCCATGAGGAGCACCGGCGGGTCCGTCGCGAGCGCCCGGGCCACGCCGACGCGCTGACGCTCCCCGCCGGACAGCTCGTGCGGCCAGCGTCGGGCGTACCGGGCGGGCTCGAGCCCGACGAGCGTGAGGAGCTCCGCGACGCGGTCGCGCGTGCGCCGACGGTCCCACCCCACGAGCGTGGGCACCGTCGCGACGTTCTGGGCGACCGTGCGGTGCGGGAAGAGGCCCACGTTCTGGATGACGTAGCCGATGCGGCGCCGCAGGGCGACGGGGTCGACGTCGGTGACGTCCTCGTCGCCCAGCACGATGCGCCCGGCGGTCGGCTCGACGAGACGGTTGGCCATCCGCAGCGTCGTCGACTTGCCGCAGCCGGACGCCCCGACGAGCACGAGCAGCTCGCCCTCGCGCACCGCGAGCGACAGGTCGTCGACCGCGACCGATCCCGCGTACTCCTTGCGCACGGAGTCGAACCGGATCGCGACGGTGTGCCCCTCGTCGGCCCCGGCGACGCTCGTGGGCGCGCTCGCGTGCGCGGTCGTGCTCCGGTCGGCTCCGGGTACGGACGGCGTCACGCCCAGCGACGCTAGCGGCAGCCGCCGACACCCGCGCGCCGGGCGTCCCGCGCGCGGGTGTCGGTCCCCGTCAGTAGGTTCGAGCGCATGCCGTCCGGTCAGGCCGTCACGACCGTCGCCAACCCGTGGTTCTCGTGGGACTACCTCGAGCGCAACGGGTCCGACGTGCTGCGCTACACCCAGCAGCACGCGTCGCTGACCGTGCAGGCCGTGCTCATCGCGTTCGTCGTGGCCCTGCCACTCGCGGCGCTCGCGCACGCCCGCCCGCGGCTCGCCGGTCCGGTGCTGGCCACGACGGGCGTGCTGTACACGGTCCCGTCGCTCGCGCTGTTCGCGGTGCTCGCGCCCGTGACCGGCATCGGACGCACCACCGTGCTCATCGGGCTCGTCCTCTACGCGCTGCTGGTGCTCGTGCGCAACACGCTGGCCGGGCTGCAGGGCGTCGACCCCGCGGTGCGCGACGCCGCCCGGGGCATGGGCTACGGCCGCCTGCGCCTGCTGCTGGGCGTCGAGCTGCCGCAGGCGGTCCCGGCCGTCGTCGCGGGCCTCCGGCTGGCGACGGTGAGCACCGTCGCGCTCGTCACGGTCGGTGTCGTCGTCGGGTACGGCGGCCTCGGCCAGCTGATGTTCCGCGGCTTTCGCAGCAACTACCACGCCGAGGTCATGACGGCCACGGTGCTGTGCCTGGTGCTGGCGCTCGTCGCCGACCTCGCGCTCGCCCTGCTGGGTCGCGTCCTGACGCCGTGGCGGCGCTCCTCGGCGGCGGCGACCCCGCCTGCGAGCGCATCCGAGGAGGCCGCGTGGACGTCCTGACCGAGGCGGTGCGCTGGCTCAACGACCCCCTCAACTGGACCGGGCGGCAGGGCGTGCTCGCCCTGACCCGCACGCACCTCGAGGTGTCGGCCGTCGCCGTCGCCGTCGCGCTCCTCGTCGCGCTGCCCGTCGGGCTCTGGCTCGGTCACCGCGGGCGCGGGGCGACCGTCGGCGTGGTGGTCGCGAACACGACGCGTGCGCTGCCGACGCTGGCCCTCCTCACCCTGCTCGCCGCGACCGGATGGTTCGGCAACACGGCCACCGCCCTCGCGTGCGCCGTCTTCGCGGTGCCGCCGATCCTCGCCAACGCCGTGACCGGCGTCGGGGGCGTCGACCCGGACGCGCGCGACGCCGCGCGCGGGCTGGGGATGTCCGGTGCCCGCGTGATGTGGTCGGTCGAGGTGCCGCTCGCGGTGCCGCTGATCGCCGCGGGGATCCGCACGGGCGCCGTGCAGGTGCTCGCGACGGTTCCGCTCGCCGCCCTGGTCGGCGGCACGAGCCTCGGCACCGTCGTGGTCAGCGGCTTCGCCACGCAGCGCTACGGCAAGGCACTCGCCGGGGGGATCCTGGTGGCCGGCCTGTGCCTGCTCGTCGAGGGGTTGCTCGCGGTCCTCGAGCGCGTCGTGACACCGCGCGGGCTCCGGAGCCGCACGCGTGCCACGGCCACGGACGCCCGGCCCGGCCCTCGACGCACGCGGGCGCTTCCGGTTGCCGTCGGCGCCGCAGACGGATCGAATGATCCCGCGCCGTCTCCCTGACCACCGCTCTTCCCGGTCCCGCAGCCGACAGGTCGCCCGGCCGCACCCCCGCGCCACCCGTGCCGTACCCATGACAGGAGACCTCCGATGCGCACCAACCCGCGGACCCGCACGCTCGGCGTCCTGACCGCCGCGGTCCTCGCGCTCAGCGCGTGCGGCACGCCCGGCTCCGGAGGAGGTCAGGCCGAGTCCGACCCCACCAGCGCGGCCGGTGGGGCGCCGGCCTGCGAGCCCGTCGCGGGCGAGACGCTCGTCGTGCTCGAGGACGACCTGGGCCTGCAGAACGCCGACAACGTCATCCCGGCGATCAACGCCCAGGCCGCGGCGGACCACCCGCAGGTCGTCGAGCTGCTCGACGCCGTGTCGGCCGCGCTCGACACCGACCGGCTCATCGAGCTCAACCGTGCCGTCGACGTCGAGCGGCGCACCCCGACCGAGGTCGCCGCCCAGTTCGTGACCGACGAGTCCCTGGAGTCGCCCGACGCGTCGGTCGGCAGCGGGACGAGCCTGACCGTCGGTGCTGCCAACTTCTCCGAGAGCATCACGCTCGCCGAGATCTACGCGCAGGTGCTGCGCAGCGCCGGCTTCGACGCGCAGGCACAGACGATCGGTGCGCGCGAGACGTACCTGCCCGCGCTGCAGTCCGGCGAGATCGCCGTCGTCCCCGAGTACGCGGCGACGCTCGTGACCTACCTCAACGCCGAGGTCAACGGTGCGGACGCACCCTCGGTCGCGTCCAGCGACGTCGAGGAGACGGTCACCGCCCTGGAACCGCTCGCCGAGGAGAGCGGCCTCGTGGTGGGTGCCGCGTCGGCCGCGCAGGACCAGAACGCGTTCGCCGTGACCGCGGAGTTCGCCGCCGAGCACGAGCTGACCACGCTGTCGGACCTCGCGGCGACCTGCGGCGAGGTCGTGCTCGCCGGTCCGCCCGAGTGCCCCGAGCGGCCGTTCTGCCAGATCGGCCTCGAGGAGACGTACGGCCTGTCGGTCGGCGAGTTCAAGTCCTACGACTTCGCCCTCATCGGTCAGGCCGTGCGGCAGGGCGACGCCGCGGTGGGGCTCGTCACGTCGTCCGACGGATCGCTCGCCACCCGCGACTGACCGGGACGCGGAGGCGGTGGGCTCAGCGGCCCGCCGCCTCCAGCAGGCGCAACCACACCTCGCTCAGCGTCGGGTACGACGGCACGGCGTGCCACAGGCGCGAGAGCGGGACCTCCCCCACGACCGCGACGGTCGCGGCGTGCAGCATGTCCGCCACGTCCGGGCCGACGAACGTGGCACCCAGGACGACGTCGCGCGCCACGTCCACGACGAGCTGCACCCGGCCCTCGTAGCCCTCGGCGGTCACGCTCGCGCCACCGAGGCCACCGAGCTCGTACGCGAGCACCTCGACCTCCAGGCCGTCGCGCTGCGCCTGGTCGTGCGTCCGGCCCACCCAGGCCACCTGGGGGCGCGTGAACACCACCTGCGGCACGGCCGCGACGTCCGCCGTCGCGCGGTAGCGGGACCACGGCGCGGCCTGCGCCTCCGCCTGCCGGGACAGGCCGCGGCCGCCACGACCGGGCTGCCCCTCGGCGGCAGGACGCGGGTCGAACCGGGCGGCGATCACGTCACCCACGACGCGGGCGTCGTACTTGCCCTGGTGCGTCGTGGCGGTGCGGCCGGTGACGTCCCCGGCGGCGAACAGCCACCCGCCGTCGACACCCGTGACCTGGAGCCGGTCGTCCACCTCGAGCGCGTCCCCGGGACGCAGCCCCAGGGTCTCGAGACCGAGGTCGTCGGTGGCCGGCCGGCGTCCCGTCGCGACGAGCACCTCGTCGACCGTCAGACGCTCCGTCTCGTCGCCGTGGCGCCCCGCCGTCGAGCGCCGCTCGACGACGAGTCGCACCTCGTCCCCGTCGCGGACGGCCGACGTCACGGACGTACCGAGCAGGACCCGCACACCGCGGTCGGTCAGGGCACGCGCGACGGCCTCTCCCGCGAACGGCTCGGCCGCAGCCAGCAGGCGCCCGCCGCGCACCAGCACGGTCACCTCGCTACCGAGGTCCGCGAAGGCGGTCGCGAGCTCGGTGGCGACCACGCCACCGCCGACGACCGCCAGCCGGGGCGGCACCCGGTGCGTGGAGGTCGCCTCGCGGCTCGTCCACGGCCGCACGTCCGCGAACGTCCCGGGGACCACGGGGACGGAGCCGGTCGCGACGACCACGGCGCGACGGGCCGTGACGGTGCGGACCGTGCCGTCGACGCCCTCGACGACCAGGGCGCGCGGAGCGGTGAAGCGCGCGCGGCCACGCAGCAGCGTCAGGCCTGCACCCTCGAGCCAGGCGACCTGACCCGTGTCGTCCCAGTGCGCGGCCACCTCGTCACGCCGCACGAGCACGGCTGCGGGGTCGATGCGGCCCGTGACCGCGGCTGCCGCCCCCGGCACGGCCCGCGCGGCGGCCAGCACGTCGCCCGGCCGCAGCAGCGCCTTCGACGGCATGCAGGCCCAGTAGGAGCACTCGCCCCCGACCAGTGCGGGCTCCACCACGGCGACGCTCAGGCCGGTGCGCGACGCCCTGTCGGCCACGTTCTCGCCCACGGCCCCGGCACCCAGGACCACCACGTCGTACTCGTCCGTCACCTCGGCCACGGCTCCTCCGTCCACCCGGGATGCGGTTCATCGTGGCGTGGGACGGCAGGTCGCGCGCGTCGAGCGGGCGGTGGAGCCCGGGGCGACGAGCGTCGACGGACCTTCCTGCTCAGGGAACGACGAAGCCCCGTCAGGAGGACCTGACGGGGCTTCGTGGGTGGTACGCCCCCCGGGACTCGAACCCGGAACCCGCTGATTAAGAGTCAGCTGCTCTGCCAGTTGAGCTAGAGGCGCGCGGCTCGAAGAGATTAGCAGGACGACGGGGTGCGGGCGAACCCGATCGGCACCCAGCGGTCGCTCTGTGACGACGCTCACGCGCCGGCAGCGTCGCCGTCCGTCGACGGCGACCACCAGGGCTCGTCCGGGAGCCCCTCGTCGGCCAGGAGCTCGGCCGAGGTCTCGCCCGTCGGACGCAGCAGGTCGACCAGCAGCGTCAGGGGGACGTGCTCGGCCAGCAGCTCCTGCGCGTGCTGCGCGGTGTCGACGCCCAGGACGACGACCGACTCGTCCGGACCGATCGACGCGGGCTCCGGGGTCCTGCCGGCGTCGATCGGCAGATGGCGCTCGTGCATCGTCGACTCCGTCTCACGCGGTGGTCAGGCCCTCGTCCCGACCTGTCCCCCGGAAGATACGCCGCCCGGCTGGGAACGAGCGAGCCCCGACCGTCCCGCTCGGCGGGCGCGGCACCCCTCACAGGTACAGGCCGGTGCCCTCGATCCCGGCGCGGGGGTCGGCGACGCCGTGCACGTCCTTCTCCCGCAGGAGCAGGTACGTCCGCCCGGACAGCTCCACCTCGGCGCGGTCCTCGGGGTCGAACAGGACCCGGTCCCCCACCTGGACCTGCCGGACGTGCTCACCCGCGGCGACGACGCCGGCCCACGCCAGCCGCTTGCCCATCGCGGCCGTCGCCGGGATGAGGATGCCCCCACCCGTGCGGCGCTCGGGCGCGTCGGCGTCCAGCTCGACCAGCAGGCGGTCGTTGAGCATCCGCAGGGGCAGGTCGCGTCCGGTCCCGGGGGTCTCGCTCGGTGCACTCACGTCCTCGACGCTACCCCGCGGCGATCTAGGCTGACGCTCGTCGCCCCCACCCCCGACCCCGCAGGAGTGCACCGTGCCCCGCCTCGCCGTCGGAGAGCCCGCTCCCGACCTCACGCTCCCGACCGCCACCGGTGACCAGGTGTCCCTCCGGGACCTCCGCGGCCGCTCGGTCGTCGTCTACTTCTACCCCGCCGCCGCCACCCCCGGGTGCACCACGCAGGCGTGCGACTTCCGTGACTCGCTGGCCTCGCTGACCGCCGCCGGCTACACCGTGCTCGGCGTCTCGCCGGACCCCGTCGACAAGCTCGCGACGTTCGCGCAGGACCAGGCGCTCACCTTCCCCCTCCTGTCGGACCCCGACCACGACGTCATCGAGGCCTGGGGCGCGTGGGGCGAGAAGACGAGCTACGGTCGCACGTCCACCGGCGTGATCCGCTCCACGGTGGTCGTCGACCCCGACGGCACGGTCGCGCTCGCGCAGTACAACGTGCGCGCCACCGGCCACGTGGCCAAGCTGCGGCGCGACCTCGGCATCGACTGACGACCGCCCCAGGCGACTGGCACGCGTGCCAGACTCGGGGCGCACGCGGGAGTGGTGAAACGGCAGCCACGCCAGGTTTAGGTCCTGGTGCCCGCAAGGGCGTGCGGGTTCGACTCCCGCCTCCCGCACGACGACGGCGGGGTCGGGGCGCGTGCGCCCCGACCCCGCCGTCCTGCACGGCTCAGCGGAACGGCAGCTCCAGCACCGAGTCGCGTGCGGTCACGACCGTCGGCGCGCTGCCGATCGCGTTCCACAGAGCGACACGCACGGTGCCGCCGCGCAGGTCACCCAGCGTGCCGGTGGCACGGTCCAGACCGACGGTCTGCGTGTACCGCTCGGTACCCGGGACCGGGTCGGTCGCGAAGTACCGGTACACCTCGACCCGGTCCCACGTGCCGTCGCCCGTGAGGTCGTACTGCACCGACACCCGCGTGCCGTTGCCGACGTGGCTCCCGGCGTCGAGCCCGACGTCGAAGGCCGTCGACCCACCGGTCGCGGTCGCCGTCAGTCCCCTGGCCTGCAGCACGACCGCGCCACTCGGCTCCGTCGCGGTGTCGACCCCGCGGGCCGGCGCCAGCTGGATCGTCCCGGGCTGACCCGGCGCCGGCACGAGCGTGCCGTTCCCGCCGAACGCGAGCAGGAGACCCCGCGACGGGTCGGGCTTCGGGCTCGTCGTCGGCTTGGGGCTCGCCGTCGGGTTCGGGCTCGTCGTCGGCTTCGGGCTCGTCGTCGGCTTCGGGCTCGCCGTCGGCTTCGGGCTCGTCGTCGGCTTCGGGCTCGTCGTCGGCTTCGGGCTCGCCGTCGGCTTCGGGCTCGCCGTCGGCTTCGGGCTCGTCGTCGGCGATGCCGGACCGCCGACCGCCCCGCCACCGGACCAGGTGTACGCGCCGGTGGTCACCGTGCGGCCGGCGGGCACCTCGAGACGCGTCCCGTCGCTGAACCGCACCGTGAGCGCCTGCGACGTCACGTTCGCTGCCACGTACGTGCGCCGGCCGTCCTCGACGAACACGGCCGAGAGCGGGCTCGACCCGTGCACCGTCGTGTCCAACGTCCCCAGGGCCGCGAGGTTGGCGACCCAGTGGTACGTGTGCACCCGCGACTCGCCCTCCTCCACCGCGTAGCCCGGGTCGGCCTCCAGCAGGCGGAGCGCCTCGTCGCCGTCACCGAGGGCGAGGTAGCTCCACAGGATGTCCTGCCACACCGACGGCTTCCCGCCGTTCACGTCGACGAGCTCGGCGTAGTTGGCCACCACGTCGTCGGGACGCTGGCCCAGGTACAGGTGGGACCCCGTGATGGGCAGCGTGTTGATGCCCTGGATCATCTCCGGGTCGGCGGAGAACCACGTCGAGTACGTGCCCCCGTCGCCCCAGACCATGCCGAGGGTCGTGTGCCCGAAGCCCTCCGGGATCGCCCCGGCCTGGTCGAACCAGTACTCCTGGATCGCGGCGGCCTGCGTCGCGTAGAGGTACGCACCGGCGTCCCGCACGGCCGTGTCCCCGGTCGCCTCGCCCCACTGCACGAGCGCGCCGGCGAAGTTCTGCCCCTCGGAGCTGGACTCCTGGTTGTTGCCGGCGGCGAACGCGCCGTGACCCGACGCCCAGTCGTGGCCGGCGTAGATGTCGAAGTCACGCAGGTACGGGAACCGGGTCTCGTCCCGGTCGTAGCCGTTGGCGTCGCGGATCAGCAGGTCCACCATCCCGCCGTACTGCTCGTCGGAGGCCCACTGCGGGTCGAACCGAGCGAGCGTCGCCGCGGCCGCGACGAAGTAGCCGTAGTGGAAGTGGTGGTCGTTGAGCTCGGTGTCGGAGCCGTACGAGGCCGGGTAGCCGATGAGGGTGCCCCAGCGCCCGTCGTAGGCGAAGACCTGCTCGCTCTTGCCCGGGGTCGCGGTGAACCAGTCGGTGAGGGTGTCCCGGACCAGCCCGAGGGTCCTGTCGCGCACCTCGGTCTCGCCCAGCTGGTCGGCGATCTCGATGATCCGGGTGGCACGCCCCAGCGCCTTGCCGGTCCAGTAGGTGTCGGCCCGCAGGATCGGCAACGGGTCGGCGGCGGCCTCGGCGAGGAGCCGGTCGAGCGTCGCACGGCCGGCGCCGGTCGACGTGGCGACGGCGGGGATCTCCGGCAGGATCCCGGTGAACGGGGTCGCGGTCGTGAACGACGTCGTCCCGGCGTAGGCGGCCATCGTGCCGCGCGGGCTGGGGTAGGTCGCGTCGAGCTCGGCACCGTCGACGTCGGTCAGGTACCGCTGCTGGTGCGGGTACAGCGCGACGACCGCGCCGTCGGCGTAGCCCTCCAGCGGCGTGGTCCCGATCTCGTAGGTCGTGCGGACGACGGCGTCCTCCGCGTCGTAGTCGTAGGTCGCGACAGTGCTCGTGACCTCGGCGAACGCGGACCCGGCGACGGCGTCCAGCGCAGCGGCCCGCTCGGCGTCGGTCGCGTCCGCGTCCGTCGCGAGTGCCGTGACGGCGAGGTAGCCCTGCCCGGCGAGCGAGGACCGCAGCGTGGACCCCGAGACCTGCCACGAGGAGCCCGACGGCGCGAACGCGGCGTAGTCGTGACCGTTCGCGGTGAACCCGAGCGTCGCGCCGCCGCGTTCCCAGACGCGGACGTCGTGCTGGGAGGTCAGCAGCGCGTCCCCGCCCTCGAGGTGGTACCAGGAGGTGGGCAGGCCGTGCCCGATGGTCGCGCGCATGCTGCGCGTCCCGTCGGACCACGACGGCGTCACCGTCCAGTCGGTCCAGCCCGCGACCTGCACGGTCGGCGCGTCGAGCCCGGCGACGCCGACGACGACGTCCTGCACGAACGTGAAGTGGAACTCACCGATCCCGCCCGGCGTGCCGGACAGCGTCGCCTCGCGCGGTGTCGACAGGCCGAGGCCGCCGGGCGTCGGCTGGTACGACGCCGGGTGCGCGTGCAGCGGCTCGCTCATCCGGCAGTCGAGCCGCTTGTAGAGCAGCGAGGACCACCAGTCGTTCGTCGGCAGCGGCCCCTGCGGTGCGTCGTCCGTGAGGGCCGCGCGGGGGTCGGCCTCGACGGAGTCGCAGCCCTCGGGCGTCGGGCCGACGGGCGTAGCCGCGTAGCTGCCGGCGCCCACGTCGACGACGCCGTCGGCGGCCGTCGAACGGTCTCCGGGCACGACCACCAGGGCCCCGGCGACGGCCACGGCGAGGGCGGCGCCGGCCGCCACCCGACGGCGCGACCACGGTCCCGGCACCGTGTTCAGGGCATGCTGAATCAGGGACCCCTGTGGGGTCCGGAATCGTGTTGACATGGCTCGTAGCCCCCAGGCGACCACCAGGCGCGACGCGCACGCCGGGTGTCACCCTGTCTCAACGGTGCACGTGCTCCATTGCCGTGCGCCGTGACGCGCCCCGCGCGGCCCCCGTTGGTCGCGCTGCGGTGGGTGCGTTCTGGACACCACGTTAACATCGCGTTGACACGCGTCAACTCGAACGGCGGAGGACCCCGTGGGGCCCTCCGCCGCACCGGTGCCGGGGGTGTCAGACCTCCGCGTGGCGCTCCGCGATCTTGGCGCGCACGTCGTCCATGTCGAGCTCCTTGACGGCCGTGACGACCTGCTCGAGCGACGGTGCCGGCAGCGCACCGGCCTGGTTGAACACGAGGACGCCGTCCCGGAACGCCATGAGCGTCGGGATCGAGCTGATCTGCAGCTCCGCGGCCAGCTGCTGCTCGGCCTCGGTGTCGACCTTCGCGTGAAGGATGTCGGGGTGCTGCTCGCTCGACGCCTCGAAGACAGGGCCGAACATGCGGCACGGTCCGCACCACGACGCCCAGAAGTCGACCAGGACGATGTCGTTGTCCTTGATCGTGTCGGCGATCGTCTCGGCGGTCAGCGTGGTGGTGGCCATGTGTCTCTCTCCATCCTGCAGGGTTCCCCGCGTACAGCGCCCGCCCGCTCCGGGCTATTCCCGCGCGCGTCCCCGCCGCGAGGCGATGCGGCCCCGCGGGCCCCGACGAGGTAGAACTGCACGGTGACCGCGTCCGCCGAGTTCCCCCCTCGCCCCGAGCGACCTGCCGGCTGGCTGTCCGCCGAGCAGATCACGACCGCCCGCGCCCAGCTGCCGATCCTGTACGTCGACGCGGTGCCGGTGCGCGTCGACGAGTCCGGGGACGTCGTCGCCGTCGGCCTGCTGCTGCGCGTGACGCGCGAGGGGGTCATGTCCCGCGCACTCGTCTCGGGCCGCGTGATGTACCACGAGCGCGTCCGCGACGCGCTGCTGCGCCACATCGAGAAGGACCTGGGCCCGGTCGCGCTGCCGCAGGTGCCGGCGTCGCCGCAGCCCTTCACGGTGGCCGAGTACTTCCCGACGCCCGGCGTCACGCCGTACCACGATCCACGGCAGCACGCGGTCTCGCTCGCGTACGTCGTGCCCGTGACCGGCGACTGCCGCCCTCAGCAGGACGCGCTCGACCTGGCCTGGCTCACGCCCGAGGAGGCGTGCACCGAGGCCGTGCAGGTCGAGATGAACGGCGGGCAGGGTCTCCTGCTGCGCCAGGCGATGGCGTGGGCCGGCCGCCTGCCGTGACGGGCGCCCCGGGCGCGGTGGGCGACACGGCGACGACACGCCGCGACACCACCGCCCGGGTCCTGCACGGCGTGGTCGCCGCGTGCGCGGTGGCAGGCGTCGGCATCGAGGTCGCACGTGCGCTCGCCGCGGGTGACGCGGCGAGCGCCCAGCGGCTCGTCCGGCTCGTCGGCTACTTCACGATCTGGACGAACGTGCTGGTCGCGGGCGTGTCGACGCTGCTGGTGATCCGCCCCCGGCACGACGGGCCCGTGTTCCGCGCACTGCGCCTCGACACCCTCCTGTTCGTCGTCGTCACCGCCGTGACCGCGCACCTCGTGCTGGCGCCGTACACCGCGCAGGACCTCGCAGGGCGCCTCGCCGACGTGCTCACCCACACGGTCGTCCCGCTCGCGACGGTCGTGGTGTGGGCCGCCGTCGGACCACGTCCCCGCATCGCGTGGCGCACGTGCGCCGACGCCCTGCTGCTGCCCGCGGTCTGGCTCGTCTGGACCTTCGTGCGCGGGCCGGCCCTGGGCTGGTACCCCTACCCCTTCCTCGACGCCGAGCGCCTGGGGACGGCGCGGGCACTCGCCGGGGCGGGCGTGGTCGTCGCGCTCGGGACGCTGCTCGGTGCCGTGCTGCGCGGCGTCGACCGCACCCTGCCCAACGCGCCGCGCTGACGGCCGCGCGCCCTGTCACCCGCCGAGGTCACCCGCCGAGGTCGAGGTGCGGCCAGTCGGCCAGGTCGGCGCGCAGCTGGCGGTCGTGCGTGGCGACGACCACGGCGGCCGACGTGGCGCGCAGCGCCGCCGTCAGCTCGTCGACGAGCCCGACCGACAGGTGGTTGGTCGGCTCGTCGAGCACCAGCACGTGGGGCGCTGCCAGGAGCGCGCACGCCAGGTCGAACCGGCGCCGCTGGCCGATGGAGAGCTCGCTCAGGGGACGCTCGAGGTCCGCCTCGGACAGCAGGCCGAGAGCGGCCACCGGGACGAGCGCATCCGGGTCCAGCGCACCTGCGTCGAGCAGGTCGAGGGCGTGACGCGCGTAGGCGTCGAAGGCCGTCGGTGACGGACCGCCCGACGCCGGGGCCCGCTCGCCCGGGCCCTCCTGGGCGAGCACCCCCCACCGCACGCCCGGCGCGACCGTCCGGGTCCCCCGGTCCAGGCCGACACCGCCCACGAGCGCCGCGAGCAGCGTCGACTTGCCGGCGCCGTTCGCGCCCGTGACGAGGAGGCGGCCCGCGGGCATGACGTCGACGCGGCGCCCGGGCAGGTCCAGGCGTGCCGCGACGCGCGGTCCCCGCACCTCGAGCAACGGGCCGCCGGGGTAACCGGGCGGCACGGACGGCAGGTCGGGGAAGTGCAGAGCCGGCGGAGGCACCGGCACGTCCACCGCCTGCGCCTCGAGCCGCTCGATCAGCCGGTCGGCCGCCTTCACGTGCTGCCGGGCACGCGTGCCGCGACGGTGCTTCTGCGAGCCCTTGGGCGGGCGCCACTCGTCCGAGAGCCCCTCGTACGACGCGTCGAGCCGCTCCGCCAGCACCCGTGCGCGCTTGCGCTCGGCCCGGTAGCGGGCGCGCCAGCGGCGCAGCATCTGGTCGCGCGCGAAGCGGTAGTCCGCGTAGCGCGCCGCGCCGTACAGCACCGGCCGGCCGTCCATCGACGGGTCCATGTCCAGCACGGCCGTCATCACGTCGTCGAGCAGCCGGCGGTCGTGAGTGACGATGACGAGACCACCGGTCCACGCCCGCAGCTGTGCCGTCAGGTGCGCGACGCCACCCTCGTCGAGGTGGTTGGTGGGTTCGTCGAGCAGCAGCAGGTCGGCCCGCTCGGCGAGCCGGCACGCCAGCCGCACCCGGTACCGCTCGCCCACGCTCAGCTCGGCGAGCCGCCGGTCCCGGTCCCGGGGCGCCTGCAGGCGCGAGAGTCCCTCGTCGACGCGTCGGTCCACGTCCCAGGCGGCGAGGTGCTCGTAGCGCGCGATGGACGCCGACAGCGCCGCGACGTCGCCCCCGTCGTGGTCGAACGCGTCGATGACGGCCTGCAGGTCGGCCGCAGCGGCGCGGGCGGCGTCGGCGGTCGCGTCGATGAGCGTGCCGACCGTGTCCTCGTCGGCGACCGCCAGGTCCTGCTCGACGACGGCGAGGGTGCCGTGCCGACGCACCGTGCCCTCCTGCGGGTGCAGGCGCCCGGCGAGCACGCCGAGCAGCGTCGTCTTGCCGGCCCCGTTCTCCCCGACGAGCCCGACGCGGTCACCCGGCGCGACCGTGAGGTCGAGCCGGTCCAGGATGCGCCGGCCCGGGTAGCCGAACGTCACGGCCTGCGCGACGAGCTGCACGTCACCGGGCCGGGGAGACACCGCCGCGCTCATGCGCGCAGCGCCGCCACCAGGTGCGGCACGAGCGCGCGGAACGCCTGCCCGCGGTGGCTGATCGCGTTCTTCTCTGCGGGCGTCAGCTCGGCGCACGTGCGCGTGTCCCCCAGCGGCACGAGCACCGGGTCGTAGCCGAAGCCGTGCTCGCCACGCGGCGCAGCGGCCAGGGTGCCCTCGAGCGTCCCGATCTCGATGTGCTCGGTGCCGTCGGGCGTGACCAGGGCGGCCGCGCACACGAACCGTGCCCGGCGGTGGGCTGGCGGCACGTCGGACAGCTGAGCGAGCAGCAGCGCGAGGTTGGCGGCGTCGTCCCCGTGGCGGCCCGCCCAGCGCGCCGAGAAGATGCCGGGCGCCCCGCCCAGGACGTCCACGCTCAGTCCGGAGTCGTCCGCGACCGCGGGCAGGCCGGTGGCCGCCGCGAGCGCACGCGCCTTGATCAGCGCGTTCTCCGCGAACGTCACGCCGTCCTCGACCGGCTCCGGTGCGTGGACGTCACCCGCACCGAGCACGGCCGCGGGGTCCAGGTCCGGCAGCGCCGGCGCGAGGATCGCGCGCAGCTCGGCGACCTTGTGCGCGTTGTGCGTGGCCAGGAGGAGCCGCGCGCCCGGGGGGACGGCGACGTGTCCGGGCGTGTCGGGGGCCGTCACGGCGCGAGACCCGGCACCGCCGCCCGCGTGGCGGTGCCGTCGCCCGCGGGTGCCGCGAGCACGGCCGCCTGCAGCGCCGCGAGCTGCGCGGTGCCCGCGACCGCGAGGTCCAGCAGCGCGTCGAGCTCGGCGCGGTCGAACGGCGCGTGCTCGGCGGTGCCCTGCACCTCGACGAACGTGCCGGCACCCGTCGTGACGACGTTCATGTCGGTCTCGGCGCGGACGTCCTCCACGTACGGCAGGTCCAGCACCGGGACGCCGTCGACGATGCCGACGCTCACGGCGGCCACGGAGTCGCGCAGCACCTGCCGCCCCGGCTTGACCAGACGCTTCTCGGTGGCCCAGGCGACGGCGTCCGCCAGCGCGACGTAGGCACCGGTGATCGCGGCCGTCCGGGTGCCCCCGTCGGCCTGCAGCACGTCGCAGTCGAGCACGATCGTGTTCTCTCCGAGCGCCGCGACGTCGATCACCGCGCGCAGCGAGCGACCCACGAGGCGCGAGATCTCGTGCGTGCGGCCCCCGACCTTGCCGCGCACGGACTCACGGTCGGACCGGCTGTTCGTCGCGCGCGGCAGCATGGCGTACTCCGCGGTCACCCAGCCCTCGCCGGACCCCTTGCGCCACCGCGGGACGCCCTCGGTGAACGACGCGACGCACAGCACCTTGGTGCCGCCGAACTCCACGAGCACCGAGCCCTCACCCGCGTCGAGGAACCTTCGCGTGATCGTCACGGGCCGCAGCTCGTCGGCCCGCCGCCCGTCGCTCCGTACGACGGCAGCTGTGCTCGCCCCGACTCCCGCGACCGCCCCGACACCTGCACCCGAACCACCGGCACTCACCATGCCCACGACCCTACGTGGACCCGGGACCGCCCCCGAACCACGCCCACCCCCACGCCCCACCCGACCCTTCCGCCTCCCGCGCCCGCAGGCCGGCCCGCGGCGCGCACGCGGCAGCGAGGACGGCACGGGGCGGGGGTGGGGTCAGAGGGGGTAGGTGGCGCCGGGGGCGGCGAGGGTCACGGGACCGTCGTACACGGCCTGCGCCTCCGCCAGGGCGACCGCGGGGTCGTTCCACGCGGGGACGTGCGTCAGGACGAGCGAGCGTGCCCCGCCGCGGGCGGCCGCCTCGCCGGCGCGGCGTCCCGTGAGGTGGATGCCACGCACGTGGTCGTCGCGTCCCTCGACGAACGCGGCCTCGGCGAGCAGGAGGTCCGCGCCGGTGGCCAGGTCGTCCAGCCCGGGGGACGCGTCGGTGTCGCCGCTGTAGGCGAGCGTGACGCGCCGGGAGGGGTCGCTCTCCGACGGCCCGGTGACCCGGACGCCGAACGCCGGCACGGGGTGGTCGACGGGCACGGCCTCGAGCGTGAGCGGGCCGACGACGACCTGCTCGCCCGCGCGCCACACCCGGACGTCGAACTGCTCCCCGGTGTCGGCGGCCAGGTCGTCGCCGGACATGTGCCCGAGCCGCTCGCGGGTGCCCTCGGGCCCGTGGACCGCCACCGGCGGCAGCGCGCCACCGGGGCGGTAGCGCCGGTACACGCCCAGGACGGCCATGTCGGCGACGTGGTCGGCGTGCAGGTGCGAGAGCGCGACGACGTCGAGCGCGGCGGGGTCGCCCCAGCGCTGCAGCGCGCCCAGCGCACCGTTGCCCAGGTCGAGCAGCGCGGACCAGGTGCGCCCGGCGGCGTCCTCCGCCTGCACCAGGTACGACGACGCCGCCGAACCCGGCCCGGGGAACGACCCCGCGCACCCCAGCACGACCAGCCTCATCGCAGCGCCCCCCGCGGCTCGACCGACTCGACCTCGGGTCCCAGGAAGCGGCGCGCCAGCGTGGCGAACGACCTGGGGTCGCCCGTCGCGAGGAACCGGTGCGCCGCCGGTCCCTGGTCGGGGTCGCGCTCGAGGTCGTGCGCGACCAGCGTCCGGTAGACGTCCTTGGCGGTCTCCTCGGCGCTCGACACGAGCGTGACCTGGTCCCCCATGACGTAGGAGATGACGCCGGTCAGCAGCGGGTAGTGCGTGCAGCCCAGGACGAGCGTGTCGACGCCCGCCTCGCGGACCGGGTCGAGGTACTCGTGCGCCGTCGCGAGCGCGTCGGGCCCCGACGTCACGCCGGCCTCGACCAGCTCGACGAACCGCGGGCACGCCCGCGAGGTCAGCTCCACGCCGGCGACCGCGAACGCGTCGTCGTAGGCGCGCGAGTCGATCGTCGCCCGCGTGCCGATGACGCCGATGCGTCCGTTGCGCGTCGCGGCGACCGCACGGCGGGCCGCCGGCAGCACGACCTCGACGACGGGCAGCCCGCGCCGCAGCGTGTACCGCTCGCGCGCGTCGCGCAGCACCGCGGCGGACGCGCTGTTGCACGCGATGACCAGCATCTTGACACCCGCGTCGACGAGGTCGTCCATGATCTCCAGCGCGTGCGCGCGCACGACCGCCAACGGCTTGGGACCGTACGGGCCGTTGAGGGTGTCGCCGATGTACAGCGTGGACTCGTGCGGCAGCTGGTCGAGGATCGACCGCGCCACGGTCAGGCCCCCGACACCGGAGTCGAAGATGCCGATGGGGGCGTCGCTCACGCGACCGAGACTAGCCGCCGGACCGCCCGCGTCCCGCGCCGCCACCCTGCGGTGCGGCGAGCATCACAGCCAGCAGCGACTCCTGCAGCCACGACAGGGCGCCGTAGACCGACGCCAGGTAGGCCCGCACGTCGTCCTCGTCCTCCGCCGCCAGGCCGTCGTACAGCGCCTCGGAGTCCGCGTCCGTGCGCAGCTCGAGGCGCTCGCCCAGCACGAGGCGCAGGTCGGTCAGGGTGGCGGCCACCTCGTCCGCAGCCTGCGGCGAGACGACCAGGGCGTGCTCGGGCCAGCCCGGCTCCCCGTGCACGAGCGACGTCCACAGCGTCCGCAGGCGCGCGATCTTGCGGGCCCGCAGGTCGTCCTCGGTGAGCCGGCGGAACTCGCCGGCGACCTCCGGGTCGTCCCGCGACGCGTCGGGCAGGAGGCGGCGCACGGCCGGGTCCTGCGGGGGCGGCACGGGCGCGGTGCGCAGCGACCAGCCCTCGGGCGCGCCCGGGTGGGCGGGCGAGGACGCCCCCGCGCGGGGCCCGTCCTCGAACCTGCCGGCGCCGAGCAGCTCGGCGACGTCCGCCACGACGGACGCGACGACGGCCCGCTCCCCCGCGTCCAGCCCCGCGACGAACTGCCCCTTCTGCCGACGGAACGCGCGCATCACTGCCCGCCGCGCTGCATGGTGGCCCACAGCCCGTAGGAGTGCATGGCCTGCACGTCGACCTCCATCGCCTCGCGGTTGCCGGTCGAGACGACCGCGCGACCCTCCTCGTGCACCTGGTGCATGAGGCGGTCGGCCTTCTCGCGCGGGTAGCCGAAGTGGGTCTGGAACACGTACGTGACGTACGACATGAGGTTGACGGGGTCGTTCCAGACGATCGTCACCCACGCGTCGGCGGTGGACGTCGCCTCGTCCACGTGGGGACGCGTGTCAGGAGCGGTCGTCGCGGGCACGACGACAACTGTAGGCCGCGGCGCACGGGCCGCCGGGTGCCGCACGTGGGTCCGGACTACGTTGGCGCCATGACGGACACGAGCGCCCCCGCGCCCACCCCGACCACCGCTGCCGTGGCCGCGGTCGGCTCCGGCAGCACCGCGCTGCTCACCGACCGCTACGAGCTGACCATGCTGCAGGCGGCGCTCGCCGACGGCACGGCGCACCGGCGCTGCGTCTTCGAGGTGTTCACCCGACGGCTGCCCGCGGGACGCCGGTACGGGGTGCTGGCGGGCACGGGCCGCCTGCTGGAGCAGCTCGCAGCCTTCCGGTTCGGGACGCCGGAGCTCGACTGGCTGGCCGACGAGCGCGTCGTCGACGACGCGACCCTCGCGTTCCTCGCGGACTACCGCTTCACCGCGGACGTCGTCGGCTACGCCGAGGGCGAGGTCTTCTTCCCGCAGTCGCCGGTGCTCGTCGTCGAGGGCACCTTCGCGCAGGCCGTGCTCATCGAGACCCTCGTGCTGTCCGTCCTCAACTACGACTCGGCGGTGGCGTCGGCGGCGTCCCGCATGACGAGCGCGGCCGTGGACCGCCCGTGCCTCGAGATGGGGGCGCGGCGCGCGCACGAGGACGCCGCCGTGGCGGCCGCACGCGCCGCGGTCGTCGCGGGCTTCGCGGCCACGTCGAACCTCGAGGCCGGCCGCCGCTACGGGCTGCCCACCATCGGCACCGCGGCCCACGCGTTCACCCTGCTGCACGACGACGAGGAGGCGGCGTTCGCGTCGCAGGTGCGCTCGCACGGTCCGGGCACGACGCTGCTGGTCGACACCTACGACGTGCGTCGCGGGGTCGAGCGCGCGCTCGCCGCGGCCGGGACCGGGCTCGGTGCCGTCCGCCTGGACTCGGGCGACCTGGGCGTGCTCGCGCACGAGGTCCGGGCCCAGCTCGACGCCGCCGGGGCGCGCGACACGAGGATCGTCGTCACCAGCGACCTCGACGAGCACGCCATCGCGTCGCTCGCGGTCGCGCCGGTCGACTCCTACGGCGTGGGCACCTCGCTCGTCACGGGCTCCGGTGCCCCGACGTGCGGCATGGTCTACAAGCTGGTGGCGCGTGAGGGGGCGTCCGGCGCGATGGAACCGGTCGCGAAGGCGTCGCGGTCCAAGACGAGCCTGGGCGGGCGCAAGGCCGCCGCGCGGCGCCTCGGGCGCGACGGCCGCGCCGTCGAGGAGGTGCTGGTCGTGGGACCCGACGAGCAGGTGGCCGCGTGGACCGACGCCCAGCGGCGCGAGCCGGACGCGGCGCTGCGGCCGTTGCACGTGCCCCTCGTGGTCGAGGGCGAGGTCCTGCCGGGACTCACCGCCGCCGCAGGCGTGCAGGCGGCGCGGGCGCGCCACGCCGCGTCGCGCGACGAGCTGCCCCGCGGCGCACGTCGCCTGTCGGCCGACGAGGCCGCGGTGGAGACCGTCGAGATGCGCCTGGTCTGAAGGGTGGCCCCGGGTACGGCGTCCGGGGACAGCACAGGCCGGGACGCTCATGGCGTCCCGGCCTGGTGCTGTGTGCGGCGCGACGGTCGGCGGAGGGGGGTGTCGACCGTCGCGGCTGCGCTAGATCCTCGAGCGACCGCGGCCCACCAGGCCGAGGATGAGGCTGACGACCAGCACGATGACGCCGATCCAGATGAGGAACTGGCCGATGTTGGTCGCGACGCCAAGGATGACGAGGACGACACCGACAAGGATGAGGATGAGCCAGGACGGCATGTAACACCTCTTTCGTGCGAACGCCGGCGGCACGTGGGCCGCCAGGCTCCGGGTTCGGCCCGGGGGTACCCGGACCGGGTTTGTGTCGGGGATGAGCCTGGCAGTCCCGGCCCGGTTCGGCACGCTGAACGGTCGACTTGCGCGACCGTCCAGCACTGGTATGTGGTCACGTGTCCAGTGCGCTGCCCTGCGATTTCATGCGATTCTCATCGTCCGCATGCTGAGACGGCGGCGCCCGCGTGGAGCCTCCGGGAGGTCAGCGCTTGCCGACGAACCAACCGCGCAGCATCGCGATCCGGGCCGCGAGCTGGTCCGGCGCGGCCACCGCGACCTCGGGCCCGCCGCACCGCCGGCGCAGCTCGGCGTGGACGGTCGCGTGCGGCTGACTGCTGCGCCGCGCCCACGCGCCCACCAGCTGGGCCAGCTCCTTGCGGAGCTCGGCCTGCTTGCGGTGGTCCATCACGTCGGGCTCGGCCTGCCCCCGGGCCCGCCGGGCCCCCTGCTGGTCCGCCTGCCGCTGCCGCAGGAGCGTCGTCACCTGGTCCGCGTCGAGCAGCCCGGGCAGCCCGAGGAAGTCGAGCTCCTCGTCCGAGCCGACCTCCGCGCCGGTGCCGAACTCGCCGCCGTCGAACAGGACGCGGTCGAACGACGCCTGCGCCTCGAGCGCCTCGAAGGTCCCCGCGACACCGTCCGAACCGACGGCGTCCGCGCTCTTCTCCGCACGCTCGGCGAGCGCCAGGAGGTCGGCCTCGGGGTCCTCGGAGCCGTTCGTCGGCCGGTCGAGGGCGTGGTCGCGCTCGATCTCCAGGGTGGCCGCCAGCTCGAGCAGCTGCGGGACGCTGGGCAGGAAGACGGACGCCGTCTCGCCGCGTCGACGCGCGCGCACGAACCGTCCGACGGCCTGCGCGAAGAACAGGGGTGTGGCGGTGCTGGTCGCGTACACGCCCACGGCCAGCCGGGGCACGTCCACGCCCTCCGACACCATGCGCACCGCGACGAGCCACCGGGCGTCACCCTCGGCGAACTCCTCGATCCGGTCGCTCGCGCCGTCGTCGTCGGACAGCACGACGACGGGCGACTGCCCCGTGAGGCGCGCCAGGTGCCCCGCGTACGCGCGGGCGTCGGTCTGGTCGGTCGCGATGATCATGGCGCCCGCGTCGGGGACCGTGCGGCGGACCTCCGTCAGCCGCCGGTCCGCTGCCGCGAGCACCGAGGGGATCCACTCGCCGTTGGGGTCGAGCGCGGTGCGCCACGCCTGCGACGTCATGTCCTTGGTCAGCGGCTCGCCCAGGCGTGCGGAGATCTCGTCCCCTGCCTTGGTGCGCCACCGCATGGACCCGGAGTACGACAGGAAGATGACGGGCCGCACGACGTGGTCGCGCAGCGCGTCGCCGTACGCGTAGGTGAAGTCGGCGAGCGAGCGACGGATCCCGTGCGCGTCCGGCGCATAGGTGACGAACGGGATCGGGGCGGTGTCGGAGCGGAACGGCGTGCCCGTCAGGGCGAGGCGGCGCGTCGCGCCCTCGAACGCCTCGCGGACCGCGTCACCCCAGGACAGCGCGTCGCCGCCGTGGTGCACCTCGTCGAGGATGACGAGCGTGCGCTCGGCGGTCGTGCGGGCCGCGTGGAGCGCGGGCTTGCTGGCGACCTGCGCGTAGGTGACGGCGACGCCGTCGTAGCCCGCCCCGTGCCGTCCCTGGGCGTTGGAGAAGCGGGGGTCGAGCCGGATGCCCACGCGCGCCGCGGCGTCCGCCCACTGCTTCTTCAGGTGCTCGGTGGGGGCCACGACGGTGACGCGGCGCACCGCGCGCGACTCCAGGAGCTCGGTCGCGATGCGCAGTGCGAAGGTCGTCTTGCCGGCGCCGGGCGTCGCGACGGCGAGGAAGTCGCGCGGCGAGCGCTCGCGGTAGAGGTCGATGGCCTGCGCCTGCCACGCCCGCAGACTCCCCGCGGCTCCCCACGGCGCACGCGCGGGGAACGCCGGCGGCAGCTGCTGCGCTGCCGACGTCGAGGGGTGCTGGGGGGTGTTGAGGGAGGCGACGGACCGACGGGCCGCGCTCACGCGCCGCCCGCGCCGGACCCGGAGCCGGAGCCCTTGCCCCGTCCGAAGCCGAAGAACCCGCGACCGCCTCCTCCGCCACCGCCGGAGCCGCCGTCACCGTCCTGCGGCTCGCGCAGGCCGTCGTAGACCTCCTTGCACACCGGGCACACGGGGAACTTGTTCGGGTCCCGCCCGGGCACCCAGACCTTGCCGCACAGGGCGATGACCGGCTTGCCGGTCATCGCGGACTCCATGATCTTCTCCTTGCGCACGTAGTGCGCGAAGCGCTCGTGGTCGCCCGGCTCGACCTGCTCGTCGGTCTCGGTGCGCTCGAGGAGCGAGGTGCCGCCCTGCGGGCCGAACGGGTCGTCGGGTCCTGTCGGCGGGGTCGGCTCACTCATGGCGAACATCGTACGTCGCGGGTCCGACGTCCTGGTGGCGGGCGGTCGTGTCGCGCCCCACGGTCACGGGCTTCCTCCGCGGCGATAGATGTGTCAAAGTATCGATACATTGCCCATCGGATCGGAGACCCGACGTGCGACTGCTCCTCCTCCCCCTCGTCCTGCTGCCCCTCGTGGCGCTGGCGGCCATCGTCGCGACCGTCGTCACGGCCCGCACGCCCCCGGGGGCCGGCAGCGGCCCGGAGGTCGAGACGTCGCCCGACGCGTACGCACGCGCCCGTCGCCACGCCGCGCTCGTCGCGGGACTGTCCTGGGCGGCGCTCGTGCTGGTCGCCGTGACGCTGCCGCGGACGATCCCCTTCGGGCCCGACCAGGGGGTCCTGCTCGGTGGCGCACCGGCTCTCGCGGGCCTCGTCGCGCTGCTCGTCGCGGCCGTCGGCGAGCGGACGTGGCCGCGTCCTGCCGGGGCGGTCCGGCGCGCCTCGCTCGCGCGCCGCGACGTCCGCGACGTCGCCCCGCGCGCGCTGGCCGGGACCGTCCTGGTGTGGTCGGGCGTGCTGCTGGCCGTCCTGCTCGCGACGGCGCTCAGCGCCGCCCCCGACGGGCGCTCGGTGACGGTGCGCCCGGACGCGCACTCGACCTCCGGTGCGGGCCCGTACCCCGGTGCGGCGTACGGCCTCCCGATCGCCGCGGCGGTCCTCGTGCTGCTCGTGGCGACCTACGTCACGCTGCACCTCGTCGCCTCCCGCCCCGCCGTCGCGCAGGTATCGACCGCCGACGACACCCGGCTGCGACGTGCCGGCGCGCGACGCGTCCTCGCGGCGGTGCAGCTCGTCGTCGGCGGCACGCTCGCGGGCGTGCTCCTGGTCACCGGCAACGCCCTGCGCAACGCGGCCACCTCCGGCTACGACGTCGGCGAGGGGTGGACCACGTCGACCGACCCCCTCGCGCAGGCGTTCGGCGTCGCGGGCCTGGTCGCCGCGCCGGTGGTCCTCGTCGCGACGCTCGCCATCACGGGCGTGGCCCTCGCGCGCGCGTCCCGCGCGACGGCACCGGCCGCACCGACCGTGGTGCCGGCGTGAGCGTGCACGTCGAGGTCGACCTCACCTCCCGCGTGCCGGTCTACGAGCAGGTCCGCACGCAGGTGGTCGCGCACGTCGCAGCCGGCCGGCTGCGCCCCGGCGACCGCCTGCCGACCATCCGCGCGCTCGCCACCGACCTCGGCGTCGCGCCCGGCACCGTGGCCCGGGCGTTCCGCGAGCTCGAGCTCGCGGGCGTCGTCGTCACGCGGCGACGCAGCGGGACGGTCGTCGCCGACGACGCCGCACCGGCGCACGTCACGGCGCGCCACGCCGCGGCGGCGTACGTGCGCGCCGCCCGTGCGGCCGGCCTGACCACGGACGAGGCCCTCGACCTCGTCCGCGGCGCCCTGCTCGGCTGACGCCGGGACGGCCGGCAGCGCGCCGGTGGGCCCAGGGCGTCAGAGGCCCTGCCACGGGGGCTTGTCCGCGTACGTCTCGCGGTAGTGGTCGGCGAGCTCGAGCAGGCTCGCCGCCTGCTCGTCCACGAGCACGGTGACGTGCGGGTGCAGCTGCAGCACGGTCGCAGGCCAGCGGGCGCTCACGGGCCCCTCGACGAGCTGCCGGACGGCCTGCGCCTTGCCCACCCCCGTCGCCAGCAGCACGAGGTGCCGCGCGGCAGAGATCGTCCCGAGGCCCTGCGTGAGGCAGCGCCGGGGCACCGCGTCGGCGTCGTCGCCGAAGAACCGGGCGTTGTCCTGCCGCGTCTGGCGCGTCAGCGTCTTGATGCGGGTGCGCGACGCGAGCGACGAGCCGGGCTCGTTGAACGCGACGTGGCCGTCCGTGCCGATGCCCAGCAGCTGCAGGTCGACGCCGCCCGCGCGCGCGATGGCCGCCTCGTAGGCCGCGCACGCCGCCTCCAGGTCGACCGCGAGACCGTCCGGTCCGTGCACCGCACCGGGCGGCAGGTCGACGCGCGAGACGAGATCGGCGCCGATGACGTTGCGGTACCGCTGCGGGTGGTCCGCCGGCAGGCCCACGTACTCGTCGAGCAGGAACGCCCGCGCGCCGGCGAAGGACAGCCCGCGCTCGGCGTGCCGGCGTGCGAGCTCGTCGTAGACGAGCTGCGGGCTGGAGCCCGTGGCGAGGCCGAGCACGGCGTCGGGCCGCGCGACGAGCAGCCGCTCGACCGCGTCCGCGGCCAGCCGCGCCAGCTCGTCCGGTGCTGCGATGACGACCTCCATCAGCCGATCTCCCCTCGTCCGACCAGCGCGGCGCCCACGGCACCCACCGGGACGTGCTGCGGTGCCAGGTGAACACGCTCGGCGAGTCGCAGCGACCCGAGGAACGCCGACGCCGCGGTCGCGCGCGCCAGCTCGGCGCGCACCGCGCGCAGCAGCGGTTCCCCCACGCCGCTCACCCCCCCTCCGACGACGACGGCGTCGACGTCGCACGTGAGGACCAGGATCCGCACGGCGCCGGCGACGGCCCACACGAACCGGTCGCGCACGGCGACGGCGCGCGGGTCCCCCGCGGCTGCGGCCTCGAACAGGACCAGCGGTGCCGGCCGCCCGTCGGGCGACGGCCACGCGGCGTCGAGAGCACTGCCCGACGCGTACTGCTCGAGGCACCCGCGCTGCCCGCACCCGCAGGGCAGGCCGTCGGGCACGAGCGTCAGGTGGCCGACCTCACCGGCGGCCCGGTGCGCGCCGCGCCGCAGCGTGCCGTCGAGCAGGAGACCGGCGGCGACCCCGGTCCCGAGCGCGAGGAACGCCAGGTCCCGGCGCTCCCCCGCCGGGCCGAGGGTGTGCGCGGCGCCCAGCACCGCGACGTTGAGGTCGTTCTCCACCCGCACCCGCACGCGCGCGCCGAGGGCGTCCGCGACCGCGTCGGCCATCGCGAACGGGCGGTCCACGCCGACGTTGACGGCGTGCTCGACGGTCCCCGACACGGGGTCGACGACGCCGGGCACGCCGATGCCGACGCCCGCGAGCGCCGCAGCCGGCACGTCGTGCGCGGTGGTGAGCGCCCGCACCGACGTCGTCACCGCGTCGACGAGACCGACGTGGCCGGGTCGCGTCGCGACGCGGTGCTTCCCGACCACCCGTCCCGCAGGGTCGAGCAGGACCGCGAGCACCTTGGTGCCG
Source organism: Cellulomonas dongxiuzhuiae (assembly GCF_018623035.1). Taxonomy (NCBI): domain Bacteria; kingdom Bacillati; phylum Actinomycetota; class Actinomycetes; order Micrococcales; family Cellulomonadaceae; genus Cellulomonas; species Cellulomonas dongxiuzhuiae. Next base: position 1,422,249 of record NZ_CP076023.1, on the reverse strand, counting down.
CCGATGTCGACGCCCACGCCCCATCCGGGTGCGCGCGGGTCGAGGTGCGCAGCGGGCACGGCCGGCCTCCCCCCCGGGATCGTGGCGTCCATGGCTCAGCCCTTGACCGCCCCGGACACCAGGCCGCCGGTCATGCGCCCCTGCACCACGAGGAAGAACACGACGACGGGGACGGCGACCAGCACGGAGCCCGCCATGAGCGCCCCCCAGTCCGTCGCCTTGGTGGCCTGCTGGAACGTGCGCAGCCACACGGGCAGCGTCATGGACTCGGGCCGGGTCATGATGATCAGCGCCATCATGAACTCGTTCCACGCCTGCAGGAAGGCGAACACGCCGGTCGCCACGAGCCCGGGTGCCAGCAGCGGGAACGTCACCTTCCAGAACGCGCGGGGCCGCGAGCAGCCGTCGATCATCGCGGCCTCCTCGAGCTCGACGGGGACCCCGTCGACGAACCCGCGCAGCGTCCAGACGGTGAACGGCAGGACGCCCGCGAGGTAGACGACACCCAGGGCGAGCACGGTGTTGAGCAGCTGCCAGGCGTCGACGAGCTGGAACACCGAGATCATCATCGCCTCGCCCGGCACCATCTGGACGACCAGGATCGAGAGCACGAACGCCTTGCGGCCGCGGAACCGGAAGCGCGTGACGGCCAGGGACGCCGCGAACGCCAGGACCATCGAGGCGACGAGCACGAGGAACGTGACCTGCAGCGAGGTGCCGAGCGCGGGGAGGAACGGCGAGCGCTCCTGGTGGAAGATCGCGGTGTCGTAGTTGCGCAGCGTGAGCCGGTCCGGCCACAGGTGCAGCTCGGGGCCCGAGATGAGGTTGGTGGGCAGCAGCGACGTGTTGAGCATCCAGTAGACGGGGAAGGCGAACGCGGCGGCGAGCAGCGCCGCGACGACGCCCCAGCCGACGGACGCCGCCGTGCGGCGCGCGGGACGGCGGCGGGCACCGACGGCCGGACGTGGCGCGGGGACCGGTGCGACGGCCGCGGGCACGGCGCCGACGGGTGCGAGGCTCACAGCTGCTCCTCCCTGATCGTCGCGCGGACGTAGTACGCGGAGATCGCGAGCATGATGATCGTGAAGATGACGGCGATGGCGCTGGCGGCGCCGTAGTGCCCCTGCGCCATGCCCATCTCGTAGATGTAGACGCCCAGAGTGCTGGTCCGGGCCTTGACGCCGCCGATGCCCTGCAGCACGAAGATCTGCGTGAAGACCTTCAGGTCCCAGATCATCGAGAGCACGATGACGACGACGTAGATGGTCCGCACGTACGGGACCTGCACGCTCGCGAACCGCTGCCGCGCGCTCGCGCCGTCGAGCTGCGCGGCCTCGAGCACCTCCCCGGGGATCTGCGTGAAGCCGGCGTACAGCGTGAACGCCACGAACGGGATGGCGCCCCACACGATGACGAGCGCCGCGACGGCGAAGAACGACAGCGGCGAGATGAGCCACGAGTGGCCCATCCAGTCGTCGCCCGTCAGCGACGTCAGGACGTGGTTGACGACGCCGTACTGGGTGTCGAAGATCCAGCCCCACACCAGCATCGCCGCGAGCGGGGGCATCGCCCAGGCCAGCAGCATGCCGATCGACAGGACGAGCCGCATGACCGGGCCGAGCCGCATGAGCAGGAGCGCGACGAGCGTGCCGGCAGTGATCGTGACGGCGACGCACACGAGCATGAACACGAAGCTGCGGGCCGTCACCGCCCAGAAGCGCTCGTCGGTCAGCGTCGCGACGTAGTTGTCCAGGCCGACGAACGGCGCGGGCACCCCGAGCAGCTGGGCGCGCTCGTACTCGTGGACCGACAGCCACAGCATGCGCACGAGCGGGTAGCCCGTGATGACGACGAGCACGGCGAGGCTCGGCGCCAGCATCAGCCACGGCAGGAGGCGGGCCGGGGTGATCACGCGCGTGGCGCGCGGCACCGGGGCGGCGTCCGGCGGGGCCGCCGGGAGCGTGGTGGAGCTCATGGGGTGTCCCTCCGTCGACGGCCGGTCGGGCCCGCGTCGCGCGGGCCCGACCGGACCTGCCGGGTCAGCCGTTGAGGATGGACTCGATCTGGGTGTCGAGCTCCGCGGCGATCGTCGGGACGTCGCCGCCCTGCGCGATCTGGACGAGCGCGTCCTGGATGACCTTCTGCGCCTCGACGTCACCCCACTTCGGCGTCGCCGGCGTGAGCTCGGCGTTGGCCGCCGCGGCGGCGGACGCCTGCGTGAACTCGTCCTGCGGCAGTGCCGACGCGAGCGACTTGCGCGCCGGGATCATCGAGTTCTCGGCGAGGATCGTCTGGTACTCCTCCGAGAGCAGGATGGTCAGGGCCTTCTTGGCGAGGTCGACGTTCGCCGACTTCGTCGCGACGGCGACGTTCGACCCGCCGGCGAAGACCTTGGCGGTCTGCCCCGCGGTGGCCCCGGGCAGGGGGAAGGCGTGCAGGTCGGCGCCGAAGGTGTCGGGGCATCCGGGTGCCTCGGCGTCGGCCGGGGCCTGGATGGACCAGCGGATCCAGTTCGGTGCGGACAGGAACGTCGTCTGCCCGGCGCAGAACGGCACCTGCAGCTCGGCCTCGTCACCGTCCTTGGGCGCGTTGGACGCGTTGACCATGAGGTCCTGCACCTGCTGGAGCCCCTTGATGCCGCCCGGGGAGGAGAACCCCGCCTCCCACGTGCCGTCGTCGTCGGGCTCCGCGATGAAGCCGCCGTTCTCCCAGACGAAGGGCAGGGCGTTGTACCAGTCCTGCCCGGGGAACCACAGGCCGGACCGGTCGGCCGTCCGCAGGGACGTGGCGGTCTGGACGTACTCCGCGAGGGTCGTGGGCACGGGTGTGCTCCCGAGGACCTGCCCGCTGTAGAACACGATGCGCGAGCCCGCGTAGTAGGGGGCGGCGTAGAGCGTGTCCTCCCAGGTGCCGGCCTTGACGAACCCGGGCAGCAGGTCGTCCCCGCCCAGGTCCTCGGCGATGTCGTCGAGGGGCGCGAAGTACCCGGCCGACGTGAACGTCGCGGCCTGCGTGTTGCCGACCTCGACGACGTCGGGCGAGTCGGAGGACGACAGCGCGGTGGTGAGCTTGTCGACGAGGCCCGTCCACGACTGCTCCTCGATCGTGAGCGTCGAGCCGGGGTTCTCCTCCTCGAAGGTCGACGTCAGGTACTCGCGTGCCACGTCAGGGGTGTCGGTGCCGACGAGCCAGACGCGGATCTCGGCGCCCTCCGTGTCGCCGGACGCCCCGTCGGAGCCGGTGCCGCCGCCGCTGGAGCACGCGGTGAGCGCGAGCGCTGACGTCAGTGCGACGGCGCCGAAACGTAGGATCTTCACGTGGGTGGTCCTCCCGTGTGCGAGGCGATCGTCGCCACGACGTCGCCGGTGGGTGGTGCTGCCGACCTGCTGGAAGGTCGGCTCGCGGTCGTCACGTGACGGCGAGCCGGCCCCGGTCGCTCGGGACCGTCACGTGATCCCGAGCTGCCCGGACAGGACGAGCACGGCGGCGCCTGCGAGCGCCGCGTCCTCGTCGAGAGCCGCCATCCGCACCCGCAGGTCCTGCCCGATCACGGGCATCGTCCGCTCGCGGAGGGTGGTGGTCGCGGCCTCCCGCAGGGGTCCGTCGAGCAGCTCCGGCGGGCCGGAGAGCAGGACCTCGGCGAGATTGAGCGCGCTGACGACGGGTGCCAGGGCGCGCCCCAGCATCCGTCCGACCGACGCGAGCGCCGCGTCGGGGTCCTCGGGGGCGAGCTCCGTGCGGCGTCGCAGCGCGGGCGCGCTGAGCACGGTCTCGAGGCAGCCGGTGCGTCCGCACGCGCACGGCCGGGGGGTCTCGCCGACGGTCTGCGCGTCGACGACGGTGACGTGCCCGATCTCCCCCGCGGCGTGGCCGCGGCCGCGCACGAGCGACCCGTCGACGAGCATCCCGGCGCCGACCCCCTGGCCGACGGTGACGACCATCGCGTCGGCCGCGGCGCCGCCGTAGGTGTACTCCCCCAGGGCGCGCGTGTTGGCGTCGTTCGCGACGTGCACGGGGGTGCCGAGCGCGGCCGACAGCCGCGCCGCGAGCGGCACGTCGTACCAGCCCCGGTTCGGCGCCTCGAGGACGCGACCCGCGGCGTCGATGACACCGGGCGAGGAGATGCCGACGCCGACGACGGGCCGGGTCGCCGCCGCGACGAGCCGGCGGCAGAGGTCCTCGACGAGCGCGACCGCCGCGCTGCCGGTGGCACCGGCGCCGGGGACGTGCTGACGCGTGACGACCTCGCCGTCGAGGGTCATGACGGCGCCGTGGACGGTCACGTCGTCGGCGAGGTCGACCACGACGACGTGGTGGTCGGACGAGCGCAGGCCGACGAGGGTCGCGGGCTTGCCCACCCTGCTCTCGGCGCGGACCCCCAGCTCGGCGACGAGATCCTCGGCGAGCAGCGCGGCCACGAGGTCCGAGACGGTCACGCGGGTGAGCCCCGTGCTGCGCGCGATGTCGGCGCGGGACGACGGCCCCTCGTGGAACAGGTGGCCCAGGACCAGCGACCGGTTGTGCGCGCGGGCGTGCTCGGGGAGCACCTTGGTGGTCGGTCGCAGCGCGCGCCGGACGGGACCCGCGGTGCGGGCGGCGAGCGGGTGGGGCAATGTGGACACGTTTGTTAGTAGACCTTCCTTACAAATCAGCGTCAATGGCCGGGAGTGACCGTGATCACATCGTGACCGCGGGTTCACACGACCGTGCGCGACGTGTCATCCGCGCGTGACGCAGCCGCCTCGGGCGCACCCGTAGGGCGCTGCCCGGGCGCCGGGTACGGCTCAGCCGCGCGGCTCGGACTCCGGGAGCCGGGCGCCGGGACCCGTCGCAGCGAGCCACCCACGGGCACCGGCGTGCTGCACCGAGACGGTCGCCCACCGCACGCCGTCGGCGAGCGCGTCGAGCGCGTCGTCGCCCCGCGCCAGCGCCGCCGCCATCGCACCGTGCAGCACGTCCCCCGCACCCAGGGTGTCGACGACGCGGCCCGCGGGGACCGCGGCGGGACGCAGCGCCGAGCGCACCGGCCGACCGTCCGCGGCGACGCGTCGCACGCGCACGGCACCGGCGCCCGCGCTGCGCGCCACGAACGACGGGCCGAGCGCCGCGACCGCGTCGAGCAGCGCGTCGACCGCGTGTTGCGCGACCCCGACGCCCGCGAGCGCGCTCGGCAGCCGGAAGTCGGCCGACAGGACGGCCAGGTCGACCGTCGCCAGCAGCTCGGGGGTGGACGGCTTCCAGCTGCCGCCGTCGAGCAGGACGGGGACCCCGGCCGCACGCGCGGCGCGCGCGAGCACGAGGGCCGCGTCGGGGTGGTGCCCGTCGACGAGCAGCGCACCCGCGCCCTGCACGACGTCGGGCGCGGGCGCCGGCAGCCGCGACGTGCGCGCGCCGTTGACGGACACCACGGCGCGCTCCCCCGTGGCCCGCGTCACGAGCACGGTCGAGACGGGCAGGACGTCGGCGGCATGCGGTGCCAGGTCGACGACCCGGACGCCGGCAGCGGCCAGGCCGGCGCGCGCCACGTCGGCCAGGGGCCCGGCACCCAGGACCGTGACGAGCGTGGTGGGCACCCCGAGCCCCACGGCCACGGCGGCCGCGTTGGCGGCGGGACCGCCGAACGTGACGTCCAGACCGTCCGCGACGACCTTCTCGTCGGGGGCCGGCACGCGGTCGAGCGTCTGCGTGACGTCGAGGGTCGTCAGGCCGCAGCAGACGAGCGGTGCCGGCATGCACGCATCCTCGCAGGGCGCCGCGCTCCCCCGGGCGACCGCGCGCTGTGATCGTTCACAACAAACCGTTTCACCCCCGCACGGGGGCTTCACCGGGAATGTCCGGTCGTGGTTGGGTGACGCGCACGCGCTCACCGACGAGAGGCAGACATGCACCCCAGCCCACCGGCAGCCCGACGCCCCGCCCGCGTCGCGCTCGCCGCCGCCCTCGCGCTCGTGCTCGGCGGTGCGCTCGGCCTGGCCACGGCCGCCGGCGCCGCCGCCGCGAGCGTCGACACCACCGCCTGGTACGTCCTGGTCAACCGCCAGAGCGGCAAGGTCATGGATGTCGCGGGCACCTCCACCGCGGACGGTGCCGTCATCCAGCAGTGGCCGCGCAACGACGGCGCCTGGCAGCAGTGGCAGTTCGTCGACTCCGGGTCCGGCTACTACCGGCTGAAGTCCCGGCACTCCGGCAAGGTGCTAGACCTGTGGAACTGGTCCACGGCCGACCGCGGCGAGTTCCGCCAGTTCAGCGACCTCAACGCCACCAACCAGCAGTTCAAGCTCGGCGACTCGGCGAGCGGCGCCTACGTCCGCCTGGTCAACCGGCACTCGGGCAAGGCCGTGACCGTCACGGACCGCTCGACCGCCGACGGTGCGACGGTCACCCAGCTCACCGACAACAACCAGTACAACCAGCAGTGGCAGCTCGTGAAGGTCGGCTCCGGCGGCGGCACCACGCCCACGACGTCGCCCACGACGTCACCCACGACTCCCCCGCCGTCCGGCAACGTGTCGTGGCCGTCGGCCACCGGCCAGCAGAAGGTGTCCGCGACCATCAAGGTCAGCGGGACGTTCGACGGCGGTCTCGTGCGGTACTACGGCCTGTCCTCGGGCGGCCAGGACGAGGGCCAGCCGCCCGTGTTCGAGCTCGCCGACGGCGCGACCATCAAGAACGTCATCCTCGGCACGGGCGCCGCCGACGGCATCCACTGCCGCGGCACCTGCACGGTCCAGAACGTGTGGTGGGAGGACGTCGGCGAGGACGCCGCGACCTTCAAGGGCACGTCGGCCTCGCAGACCATGACGGTCGACGGCGGCGGCGCGCGCTACGCGAGCGACAAGGTGTTCCAGCACAACGGCCCGGGCACGTTCGTCATCCGGAACTTCCAGGTCTCCGACTTCGGCAAGCTCTACCGCTCGTGCGGCAACTGCTCCACGCAGCACGCCCGCACGGTGCAGATCTCGAACGTCCAGGTCACGGCCCCGGGCAAGTCGCTCGTCGGCATCAACCCGAACCTCGGGGACCGCGCGACGATCTCGGGCGTGACGATCCTCAACGACGCGTCGCGCAAGATCGTCATCTGCGAGGAGTACCGGGGCGTCACGTCCGGCGAGCCGACCAAGGTCGGGTCCGGGCCGAGCAGCGCCTGCGGCTACAGCACGTCGAGCATCACCTACCGCTGACGCGTCAGCGGTCCGCACCGACCCGCGGCCGTGACCGGTCGACGAGCCACCAGCCCGTCGCACCGAGCACGGCCGCGGCCGCGAGCACGGCCGGCCACGCCCCCAGCACGTCCGCCAGGGCGTGGGACGCCACGAACGCGACGAGCCCCACGACCATCACGGCGAGCGGACGCCACCACCCGACGCGCGGCACGGCGAGCGCGAGGCACACCGCGGCGGTGACGAGCAGGACCACGCCGCCCAGCCACCGCACGCCGGTGCCCTGCGCCAGCGCGAACGCCAGGACCAGGCCGACGGCGGCCACGGGAGCGACGGGCAGAGCAGCAGGTCGGGGCATGGCGCACACGCTAGTCCGGCCCGGGCGACGGACGTCCCGTGCGGGCATCCCCCCGGCGGCCCTACGGTGGGCAGGAGACCCGCCGGAGACCCCAGGGAGACCCACGTGCCGACGCCGCCCATCGACCCGACGACCACGAGCGCCTGGCAGGCCCTCTCCGAGCACGCGAGCGCGCTGCGCCCCGACCTGCGCGGCTGGTTCGCCGAGGACCCCGACCGCGCGCAGCGGCTGACCCTGCAGCTCGCCGACCTCACGGTCGACCTGTCGAAGAACCTCGTCACCGACGAGACCCTCGCGCTGCTGGCACGCCTGGCCGACGAGGTCCACCTCACCGACCGGTTCGACGCGATGCTGGCCGGCGAGCACATCAACGTCACCGAGGACCGCGCCGTGCTCCACACCGCGCTGCGCCGCCCCGCGGAGGCCGAGCCGCCGCTGGTCGTCGACGGTCAGCACGTGGACGACGACGTGCAGGCCGTGCTGGGCGAGGTCTTCGCGTTCGCCGAGCAGGTCCGCTCCGGCGAGTGGACGGGCGTCACGGGCGAGCCGGTCCGCACGGTCGTCAACATCGGGATCGGCGGCTCCGACCTCGGCCCCGTCATGGTGTACGAGGCGCTCGAGCCGTACGTGGCCGACGACCTGGAGGTGCGGTTCGTCTCCAACATCGACCCCACCGACCTCGCGCAGAAGACGGCCGACCTCGACCCGACGACGACGCTGTTCATCGTCGCCTCGAAGACCTTCACGACCCTCGAGACGCTCACCAACGCGCGCCTCGCACGGCAGTGGCTCTGGGACTCCCTCACGGCCGGCGGGCACCTGGAGGACTCCGACGACGCGCGCCGCGAGGCCGTCGCCAAGCACTTCGTCGCCGTCTCGACGGCCCTGGACAAGGTCGCCGACTTCGGCATCGACCCTGACAACGCCTTCGGGTTCTGGGACTGGGTCGGCGGGCGCTACTCGGTCGACTCGGCCATCGGCACGTCGCTGGCCATCGCGATCGGGCCCGACGCGTTCGGCGACCTGCTCGCGGGCTTCCACGCGGTCGACGAGCACACGCGCACCACGCCGGTCGCGCAGAACGTGCCCTTCCTCATGGGCCTGCTCAACGTCTGGTACGTCAACTTCCTGGACGCGCACACGCACGCGGTCCTGCCGTACGCGCAGCAGCTGCACCGCTTCCCCGCGTACCTGCAGCAGCTGACCATGGAGTCGAACGGCAAGTCCGTGCACTGGGACGGCACGCCCGTGACCACGCAGACGGGTGAGGTCTTCTGGGGCGAGCCGGGGACGAACGGGCAGCACGCGTTCTACCAGCTCATCCACCAGGGCACGCGCCTGATCCCGGCCGACTTCATCGCCGTGGCGAACCCCGCGTACCCGCTGCGCGACGGCGGCATCGACGTGCACGCGCTGTTCCTCGCCAACTTCTTCGCGCAGACCAAGGCGCTCGCGTTCGGCAAGACGGCCGACGAGGTGCGCGCCGAGGGCACCGCGGAGGCGGTCGTGCCGGCCCGCGTGTTCCCGGGGAACCGCCCCACCACGTCGATCCTGGCGCCCGCGCTCACGCCGGCCGTCGTCGGCCAGCTCATCGCGCTGTACGAGCACATCACGTTCGCGCAGGGCGTCGTGTGGGGCATCGACTCGTTCGACCAGTGGGGCGTCGAGCTGGGCAAGAAGCTCGCGACGGAGATCGCGCCTGCCGTGCAGGGTGACGCCGCGGCGCTCGCGACGCAGGACCCGTCGACCCGCGGTCTCATCGAGCGGTACCTGGAGCTGCGGGACTGAGCACCGTCAGCCGCGCCGCCGACCGGCCGGGCGTCCGGCCCGGTCCGGCGGCGTGGCAGGCTGACCTCGGTGGCCCCCCGGGGCACCGACGAGGAGGTGGCGCGGTGGCCGAGCCGCAGGGACGCGTCCGCGTCGACGCGTGGACGTGGGCCGTCCGCCTGTTCCCCACGCGGTCCGCAGCGGGCGCCGCGTGCCGCGCGGGCCACGTGCGCGTCAACGGCGAGCGCGCCAAGCCGGCCACGCAGGTCGTGCCGGGCGACGAGGTGCAGGTGCGCGGCGGCCCTCGTGAGCGGCTCGTGGTCGTGCAGCGTCTCCTGGTCAAGCGCGTGTCCGCCGAGGTCGCGCAGGCGTCCTACCTCGACCGCTCCCCCGTGCCGCCGCCGCGCGACCAGGTCGCGCTCGCCGCGCACCGGGACCGCGGCGCGGGCCGCCCGACCAAGCGGGACCGGCGCGCCATCGAGCGGCTCCGCGGGCACTGAGCACCCGACGGCGGGGCGGACGGCGCGTCAGCGTGCGCCGGCGAGCCCGGCCATCCAGTCCGCGACGCCGGTCTGCTCCAGCAGGTCGGCGAGCCGCGGGCTGACCGCGACCATCCGCAGCGGCAGCCCGCGCTCGGCAGCGTCCCGCGCGAGCCGCACCAGGACGGACAGGCCCGTCGAGTCGAGGAAGGTCACCTCGGACGCGTCCACCTCCACGGCGCGCACGGCCGGACCGTCGAGGGCCGTCCACAGCGCGGGCGCGTCACGTTCCCGGACCACCAGGTCGATCGCACCGACGAGCGCGACCCGCAGCACGGCCCCGTCGGTGCGCACGTCGAGGCGTCCACCGACCGCCAGTCGCACGTCCATCGGCCGAGTGTGCCGCACGTCCCTCACGTCCCCCACCTCCGGCACGCCGAGCGCTCCCGGGGCGTCCGACGTCGCGGTGTCGGCGGCGGCGCGGTCCGCGACGACCGGCCCTGACGACGGTCCGGGCGACCGCGCGCCCACGACGGGCGCAGGACGTGACCCGTCGGCGCCGACGGGTCCGGGACGGTGCACGCGCGGGTGCATCCTGGTGGGCGTGACCACCGAGAGCGCGGCGACCGGTGACGCGCACGTCGTCGTCGCGTGCCCCGACGTCCTGGACGTGCGCGGCACGACCGGGCGGCTGCGGCGCGGCGCGGGCGATCCCACGTGGCGCTGGGCGCCCGACGGTGCGTGGCACGCGACCCGGCGCGGGGACGACGTCGCGACGCTGCGGCTGCGCGCGGTGCCGGGTGGCGTGCGCGCCGACGCCTGGGGTCCGGGCGCCGAGGCCGTCCTGGCCGACGCCCCGGGCCTGCTCGGCCTGCTGGACGACGCGACGGGGTTCGCGGCCCACCTGCACCCGGTCGTGGCCCGCGCGCACCGCACGCACGTGGGGCTGCGCCTCGCCCGCAGCGGCGACGTGTGGTCGGCCGTCGTGACGGCGGTCCTGGAGCAGCGCGTCGTCGGGGTCGACGCGCACGCCTCGTGGCGGCGGCTCGTCGCGCGCCACGGCACCCCCGCGCCCGGGCCCGCGCCGGCCGGCCTGCGCGCCGCCCCGCCGCCACGCGTCTGGGGAGCGCTGCCGGTGTGGGAGTGGCGCACCGCGGGCGTCGACGCGCAGCGGTCCGACACCGTGCGGCGTGCCGCGGCCGTCGCGCACGCGTTCCGCGCGGACCTGACGCCCGCCGAGCTCGCGCGGCGCCTGCGCACCGTGCCCGGCATCGGCCCGTGGACGGCCGCCGAGGTGACGTCGCGCGCGCTGGGCGACCCCGACGCCGTGCAGGTCGGCGACGCGCACCTGCCGCACCTCGTGGGCTGGGCGCTGACAGGTCGCCGCGCGGACGACGCGGGCATGCTGCGCCTGCTCGCACCCTGGCAGGGGCAGCGGCAGCGCGTGCTGGTGCTGCTGGCGACCGCGCACCTGGGCCGCATGCCCGCGTACGGCCCCCGGGGGCGCCGCGCGCTGCCCCTGCGGTGACGCCCGCCCCCGCGCCGCCCGGCGCGCCGTCGTGGACGGACGTGCCCCTCCCGCGCGTCCCGGCGATACTGGGCCCGACCGCCGTCCCGATCCAGGAGGAGCCATGGCCCACGACGACACCGCGCCCACGACCGACGCCGCACCCGAGGCTCCGTCGCGCGCTGCCACCGGGCTCCTGTGCCTGCTGCTCTTCGTCGGGTCGTTCGCGCTGATGACCGTGGGCTTCGACTCCGACGGGTTCGCCGGGGCCGCGCTCGTCACGGCCGGCATCCTCGCGTTCGCGCTGGCCTTCGCGATCCCCACGACGATCCTGCCGGCGCTCGAGGACCGCGACCGCCGGTGACGACCCCCGCTGCCACCCCGACGAGCCTCGTGCTCGTGCGCCACGGCGAGAGCGTGGGGAACCTCGCCGCGACCCGCGCCGACCGGGCGGGTGCGCTGGTCGTGGACGTCGAGACGCGGGACGCCGACACCCCGCTGTCGGACCGGGGCCGCGCGCAGGCCCGCGCGCTCGGGGTCCGGCTCGCCGCCATGCCGCCGCACGAGCAGCCCGACGTCGTCTGGTGCTCGCCCTACCTGCGGACGCTCGAGACCGCCCGGATCGCGCTGGAGACCGCCGGGCTCGACCTGCCGGTGCGCATCGACGAGCGCCTGCGCGACCGCGAGCTCGGCATCCTCGACCGGCTGACCTGGCGCGGCGTGCAGGACCGACACCCCGAGGAGGCCGAACGCCGCCGCCACCTCGGCAAGATGTACCACCGCCCGCCGGGCGGCGAGTCCTGGGCCGACGTCGCCCTGCGGCTGCGTGCCGCGCTGGGTGACCTCGCCCCCCGCGACGAGGGCAGGCGCGTCCTCGTCGTCGTGCACGACGCCGTCGTGATGCTGCTGCGCTACGCGCTCGAGGAGCTCACCGAGGACCAGCTCATGACCGTCGTGCGCGAACGCAGCGTCCGTAACGCGTCGTTCACGCGCGTCGACCGCGCCGCCGACGCGTGGCGGCTCGTGCTGTTCGACGACGTGGAGCACCTCGCGGCGCTCGACGCACCCGTCACCGAGCACGAGGGGACCGGTGACACCGGTGGCTGATCCCGTCCTGAGCCCCGCGCTGCTGCGCGAGCACCCGTTGCCGGAGCCGACGGGCGGCAAGGACGCGCGCGGCGGCGTCCTCGTGCTCGGTGGCGCCCGCGGGACGCCGGGGGCGGTGGCGCTCGCGGGCCTCGCGGCGCTGCGGGTCGGCGCGGGGCGGCTCTCGCTCGGGGTCGCCGCGTCCGTCGCCGTGCCGCTCGCGGTGGCTGTGCCCGAGGCCGGTGTCGTCGCGCTCGACGAGGGACCGACGGGTTCGGTCACCGGCCCCGGCGACGCCCTGGCGGGTGAGCTCGAGCGCGCGGACGTCGTCGTCGTCGGCCCGGGCCTGGACGAGCCGGACGGGACGCTGGCGCTGCTGCGGGCCGCGGTCGCGGGCGCACCGGCCACGACCCCGTTCGTCCTCGACGCGTTCGCGCTGGGCGTGCTGCGTGACGCCGACGACGTCCGCCGGGCGCTGGCCGGACGCGCGGTGCTCACGCCCAACACGACCGAGGCGGGCCGGCTGCTCGGCGAGGACGCGGACACGACGGACGAGGGCCGCGACGACGCCGAGGTCCCCGTGGCTGCCCGCATCGCCGACGCGTACGGCATGGTCGTCGCGTGCGCCGGGGTCGTCGCCGAGCCGCACGGGCGGCGCTGGCGCTCGTCGACCGGCTACTCCGGCCTGGGCACCTCGGGCAGCGGCGACGTCCTGGCGGGTGCCGTCGGCGGGCTCCTCGCGCGCGGCGCCGACCCGGCGCAGGCCGCGTGCTTCGGCGTCGAGGTGCACGGGGTCGCGGGTGACCGCCTCGCGGCCGCGGTGGGCCCGCACGGGTACCTGGCGCGCGAGCTGCTGCCGGAGCTCCCGCGGGTGCTCGTCGAGCTGCGCGCGCGCTGACGGGGCGCCTCTCCACCGGGCGGACGCACCGGCGAACCGTGCACGCGATGCCGCACACTGGTGACGTGGACACACCTCGCATGAACGTCGAGTCGTTCAACCTCGACCACCGCACCGTCGTGGCGCCGTACATCCGGCTCGCGGACCTCAAGGAGCTCCCGCACGGGGACGTCCTGTCGAAGTTCGACGTCCGCTTCACCCAGCCGAACGTCGCGCACCTCGAGATGGACGCCGTGCACTCCCTGGAGCACCTGTTCGCCGAGCACTCGCGCAACCACTCGGACCGCGTGCTCGACTTCTCCCCGATGGGCTGCCAGACGGGCTTCTACCTCATGCTCGAGGGCCGCTGGACGTCGCAGGACGTCGCGGACCTCGTGGCCGCCACCCTCACCGACATCCTCGGGGCGAGCGAGGTGCCCGCCGCCAACGAGGTGCAGTGCGGCTGGGGCGCCCACCACACGCTCGCCGGTGCGCAGGACGTCGCTCGCACGTTCCTCGCCGCCCGCGACGAGTGGAGCTCGGTGACCGCGTGACGAGCGCCCGGGAGCTGTCCGCCGCACCCGGTGCCCGGGTGGACGCCGTGGTCGTCACGGCGATGGGCGTCGAGGCGTCGCCCTTCCTCGACCGCTCGTCGGCGGTCGGGAACGAGATCGAGGTCGCCGGTGCGCGACGCCGCGTCCTCGAGCTGGGCGGGTCCCGCGTCCTGCTCGTGACCTGCGGCATCGGCCTGGTCAACGCGGCCTCGGCCGCGACGCTCGCGCTGCACGGCTCGAGCCCGCGGGTCGTGCTGAGCGCCGGCTCGGCCGGCGGCATGGGGCTCGACGTGCGGGTCGGCGACGTGGTCGTCGGTGCGACGACCGTCCACGGGGCGGCCGACGCTCGGGTCTTCGGCTACGCGCTCGGGCAGGTGCCGGGCATGCCCGAGCGGTTCGACGCGGACCCCGCCCTGGTGGCCGCGGCGGCGGGCGTCGACACCGGCGGGCTGACCGTGCACAGCGGCATGATCCTGTCGAGCGACGTCTTCGTCGACGCGGAGCGGGTCCTCGCGCTGCGCGCGGCGTTCCCCGAGGCGCTCGCGTGCGACATGGAGTCGGCGGCGCTCGCGCACACCGCGCACCTGGCCGGGGTGCCGTTCCTGTCGGTCCGCGGCATCTCCGACCTCTGCGGCCCGATCGCGGGCGTGGACTTCGACGCCCACGTGGACGACGCCGCGGAACGCTCCGCGACGGTGGTCCTCGGCCTGCTCGACGCGGTCCTCGCGCCGGTCTGAGCGCACGCACCTCCCGTCCGGCGACCCGCCCGTCCGGGGACCCGCCCGTCCGGCGACCGCCCGTCCCCGCGCCGGACCGGACGGGCGCGCCGGCGGGCGGTGAGTTCACGCGCCCCGCGCGGTCGGTACGTGCGGACGGAATGACGTCGACGCGCCGGTGGTTGCCATCTCAGACGTGTCCGGAGCACGCGCGCCGGCCGCGCCACCCCACCGGCCTGCGGGCCATGCCCTCAGCGCCCCTCTCCCGGGGCCCCAACGCGACAGGCCACCACGTGGACGACCACACCGCGCCGACCAGCACCGTCACGGGACCGGGCGTCGACGACGCCCCGGGCACGCCGGCGACCATGAACCCGCGGGACCGCCTCGCCGTCACGCTGCTGCTCGTCTCGACGTTCGTCGTCATCCTCAACGAGACGATCATGGGCGTCGCGCTGCCGCGGCTCATGGACGACCTGTCGATCACGGCGAGCACCGCGCAGTGGCTGACCACGGCGTTCCTGCTGACCATGGCCGTCGTCATCCCGGTCACGGGCTTCTTCCTGCAGCGCACGACCACGCGCGGCGCCTTCCTCACGGCGATGGGCCTGTTCTCGGTCGGCACGCTCGTCTGCGCGCTGTCGCCCGGCTTCGAGATGCTGCTCGCCGGCCGCGTCGTGCAGGCCACCGGCACCGCCGTGATGCTGCCGCTGCTCATGACGACCGTCATGACCGTGACCCCGCCCGCCTCGCGCGGGCGCACGATGGGCAACATCTCGATCGTCATCTCCGTCGCCCCGGCGCTCGGCCCGACGATCTCGGGGCTGATCCTGTCCGTCCTCGACTGGCGGTGGATGTTCGGCCTGGTCCTGCCCGTGGCGCTGGGAGCGCTCGTGCTCGGCGCGCTGCGCCTGCCGGACGTCACCGAGGCGCGCCGCGCGCGGGTCGACATCGTGTCGGTCCTGCTGTCCGCGGTCGCGTTCGGCGGGCTCGTGCTCGGGATGTCACGCATCGGCGAGGCCGTCAACGGCGGCGTCCAGCCGGTCACGCTCGGTGCCCTGGTCGCCGGGGCCGTCGGCCTGGCGCTCTTCGTCGCCCGGCAGATCCGGCTGCAGCGCACCGACGACGCGCTGCTGGACCTGCGCACGTTCCGCTCGCGCACGTTCGCGGTCGGCGTCGCGCTCATGGCCGTGATGATGATGGCCCTGTTCGGCGTCATCATCATGCTGCCGATCTACGCGCAGGACGTCCTGGGCGTCGACACGCTGCGCACGGGCCTGATGCTGCTGCCCGGCGGCCTGCTCATGGGGCTCCTGGCCCCCGCGGTCGGACGCGCGTACGACCGCGTCGGGCCGCGGCCGCTGCTCGTGCCGGGCACCGTGCTCGTGAGCACGGCCACGTGGGCCATGGCGCTGCTGCTCGGTGCCGGCAGCTCGTCGTGGCTGCTGGTCGGCGCGCACCTGACCATGTCCGCCGGCCTGGCCCTCGTCTTCACGCCGCTGTTCACCTCCGCCCTGGGGTCCGTGGACCCGGAGCGGTACTCGCACGGGTCGGCCGTCATCGGGACGGTGCAGCAGGTCGCCGGCGCGGCGGGGACCGCCGTCTTCGTCACGGTGCTGTCGGCCACCGCGGCGCGCCTGGCCGCCGACGGCGCGACCGAGGTCACGGCGACGGCCGGGGGCGTGCACGCGGCCTTCCTGGTCGGTGCCGTCCTCACGCTCCCGGCGATCGCGGCGGCGTTCGCCGTCGGCGCCGCCCCGGCAGGGTCGGCAGCCCCCGCGCACCACTGACGGACGCCACCGCACCGGGTCAGGAGCCCGCGCGCCCCTGACCCGGTGCGGTGAGCCGTCCGACCGCGTCGACGACGACCGCGTGCAGCCGTGGGTCGTCGAGCGGCCGGAAGTGGCCGTCGAGCGGCAGCCGGACGTTGACCGCGCCGGGCAGCTCGCTGCCCCCGGGGACGTGCGGGTCGAAGCGCGCGTAGACCGACCAGATGCGCGCGTGCGTGGCGACGTCGTGCGCGAGCGCGAGCACGTGCGGGTCGAGCGGCGACAGGGCACGCACGGGCCGGGCCGGGAACCACCGCGCGTACACGGACCCGGCGAACGGCGTGTTGACGGCGACGAGCCCCGCGACGTGCGGGCCGACGACCGGGTCGGCGAGCACGAGCTTGCCGATGAGCCCGCCCTTGGAGTGCGCGACCAGGACGACGGGGTCCGGCCCGAGCTCCGCCAGGCGCGCGGCGACGAGGCGCGCCGACTCCTCGAGCCCGAGACGGTTCAGCCCCAGCGCCGGGACCACGTGCACCGGGTGCCCGGCCGCGTGCAGGGCGCGCGCCAGCGCGTGCATCACGGGCCACGTCTCGTAGATCCCGGGCAGCAGGACGACGGGGGTCCGGTCCCCCGACACGAGCGCGTCGGCGGGCGGGGGGCGCAGCGTGGCCCGGGCCTGCGCGGCGACGATCCACACGTAGTCCCGCGCCCAGGCCGCACCCTGCTGCATCCGGCGGCGGGCGGCGCCCACGACCCGTCCCGCGGTCCGCAGGGGCCCGGCGGGTCCCTGCCCGGCCGTGCTCATGGCACCGCGTGCTCCAGGACGAGGTCGGCCACCTCGCGCGCCCGGTCGTACATCACCGCGTGCCCGGCACCCGGGACCGTGGCCGCACGACCGTGCGGTGCCGTGTCCGCGAGCAGCGCCGTCCATCGCGCGGGGGCGACCCGGTCGTGATCGCCGCGGACGACGAGCACGGGCGCGCGGACGTCGCCCACCCGCTCCTCGACCCGGTGGCCCAGCATCGCCCGCAGCTCGGACAGGTACCAGCGCGGCCCGCACTCGGCGTAGGCCCGCATCAGCACGGCGCGAGCCGCGTTCGACTCGTGAGCGGTGCTGCGCGCGAGCCGCAGCATCTGTCGCGCGGCCGACCGTCCCTCGAGGTCGGTCGTCGGACCCAGGAGCACCACGCCCGACGCGCTCTCCGGCGCGGCTGCCGCCATCTCGGTGACGACCTGCGCGCCCATGGAGTGCCCGACCAGCACCGGCCGCTCGAGCCCCGCCCGCTCGATCCAGCCCACGACGACCGACGCGAGCTCCTCGACCTCGAGGCGGTGGCGCGGGCGCGGCAGACGCGCGAACCCGGGCAGGTCGAGCAGGTGCACCGTCCCGGCGCGCATGAGATGACGGGCGAGCGGCGCGAACGTGGCGGACGACGACCCCAGCCCGTGCACGAGAACGGTGTCCGCACGGGCGTCGTCGGGCGGTGCGGCGGTGCTGTGCCGCAGGGTCCGCGCCCGCAGCACCAGACCGTCGATCCGGTGCTCGTGGACGTCGGCGGCGTCGGGTGCGCCCAGACCTCGGACCGTCAGCGGCATGACCCTCCCGTCGCGGGTCCCCCGTCGGGACGCGCCCCCGGATCGTCGCACGGCTTCCCCCGGGCCGCGCGGGGGGGCGGTGGCGCCGGCGCAGGTCGCACGCCGCCGACCGCACCGGGTGTCAGCCCGCCGGCAGCTCCAGCACGGCCCGTGTCCCGCCGCCGGGTGCCTCCTCGAGCCGCACGTCCCCGCCGAGCTCCCGGGCCATCTCGCGCGCGATCGCGAGCCCCAGGCCCGTGCCGCCGGCGTCGCGCTCGCGGGCCTCGTCGAGCCGCACGAACCGCGCGAAGACGCGTTCGCGGTCCTCCGGGGCGACCCCGTGCCCGTCGTCGTCGACGACGACGCGCACGCGCCCGCCGCCCGGGACCCGCTCGACGCGCACGTCGACGCGGCCGACGGCGTGCCGCACGGCGTTCGCGACGAGGTTGCGCACGACCCGGCGCGCCGCCTCGGGCGTGCCTGCGGCGGTCGCAGCCCCGGAGACGAGCACGCGCACGCCCCGCGCGGCGGCGTCGGGGGCCACCGAGGCGAGGGCGTCGTCCACGACCGCCGCGAGGTCCACGGGGCCGGGGGCCGCTCCGGACGACCCGACGCGCGCGAGGACCAGGAGGTCGTCGACGAGCGTCTGCATGCGGGCCACCTGGGGTGCGAGGTCCGCCACGAGGTCCGCCACGGGGTACGCCTCGGGGTGCGCGGCCGCGACCTCGACCGCGGCGCGGGCGGCGGCGACCGGTGAGCGCAGCTCGTGCGCCGCGTCGGCGACGAAGGTCCGCTGCCGTGCGGCGGCGACCTCGAGGCGGTCCAGCATCGCGTTGAGCGTGCGTGCCAGTGCGCCGAGCTCGTCGTCGGCGGCCGGCACCGGCAGCGACCCCGGCCCGCCGGTGAGCGCGACCCGGTCGGCCGCCGCCCGCAGGTGCTCGACCGGCGCCAGTGCACGCCCCAGCACGGTCCACAGCACCACGGCGAAGCCGGCGACCAGCACGGGCACGACCAGCAGCAGCGCGACGCGCAGCGCGCCCAGCACGCCCTCGACGTCGGTCGCCGGCACGGTCGTCACGAGGGTCGCGGGCAGGCCGCGCCAGGTGACGGCGCGCACGGCGGCCCGCGCGACCTCGTCGTACGCGCTCGCGTCGGTGCCCACGACGAGCACGTCGTCGGCCGCGCGCTCCCGCCAACCCGCGAGGGTCGCGGCGTCGACGACCGGCAGCGTGCGCGACGCGGTGGTCGAGGTGGCGAGGACGCCGCCGTCACGGTCGAGCAGCTGTGCCACCTCCCCCGGCTGGGAGACCGGCAGGGCGTCGGGCACGCGGTCGTCGGCGACGAGCGCGGCCAGGGTCGCCGAGCGCTCGCGCACGACGTCGTCGAGCGCGGCGGTGCGGGCGGTGCCCAGCGTCGCCGTGAGCGCCAGGGCGCCGGCGACGAGGACGACGGCGACCGCGAGCGTCGCGACGAGCGTGAGGCGCGCCCGCAGCGACAGCCGGCGCCACGGACGGCGGCCCGGCACCGGCGCGACGCCGCTCACGCGGTCCCCACGCGGTACCCCGCCCCCCGCACGGTGACGACGGCGTCGCGCCCGAGCTTGCGGCGCAGGTACCCGACGTACACCTCGACGACGTTGGCGTCCTCGCCGCCGGTGTCGAAGACGTGGTCGAGCAGCTCGATCTTGCCGACGACCCGCCCCGCGTGCCGCAGCAGGTACTCCAGCAGCGCGGTCTCGCGGACCGTCAGGGTCACGACCTGCCCGTCGCGCGTCACCTCGCGGGACGAGGGGTCCAGCGTGATCTCCCCGGCGCGCAGCGTGGCGGGCCGCGGCGCGACCGGCCGCCGCACGAGGGCACGCAGGCGCGCGACCAGGACGACGAACGAGAACGGCTTGGTGAGGTAGTCGTCGGCGCCCACGTCGAGCCCGTCGGCGACGTCGTGCTCGCCGTCCTTGGCGGACAGCATGAGCACCGGGGTCCACACGTCCTGCGCGCGCAGCGCCGCGACGACGTCGTACCCGTTGCGGCGCGGCAGCATCACGTCGACGACGAGCACGTCGTACTCGCCGTCGAGAGCCATCGCGAGGCCGGTGTCACCGTCGGGCGCGGCGTCGACGGCGAAGCCCTCGGCGGTCAGGCCGCGGCGCAGGGCGCGGACCAGCCCGACCTCGTCGTCGACCACGAGCACGCGCACCCCGGCAGCATCCCACCCGGCGCCCGCCCCGACGGCCCGGCTCCCGCGACCCCCTCTCAGGGTCCGCTCAGCCCCGGGGGTGCACGGTGGAGCCATGGACACCACCCCCGTCTCCCCCGCCAGGTCGCGGACCCGCACCGCCTGGGCCGTCCCCGCCGTGGCCGTCGTGGCGGTCGCCGCGGCGTTCGCGGCCCCGCCGCTGCTCGCGTCGGCCGACACGGCCGGGCTGCCGCCGGTCACCGCCGAGGAGCTCGTGACCCGCGTGCTCGAGGCCGAGCCGCAGGCGCTGTCGGGCACCGTCGTGCACACCGCGCGCCTCGGGCTGCCGGACCTGTCGATGACGCAGGTGACCGGCGCCGACCCGATCAGCCTGCTCGGCGGGTCGACGACGCTGCGGGCGTGGACCGACGGCGAGCAGCGCTCGCGGGTCTCGCTGCTGGGCACGGCGTCGGAGTACTCGGTCGTCGCCGACGGCACGCAGGCCTGGACGTACTCGTCGTCCGACGACGAGGTCGTGCACTACGCGCTGTCGCCCCAGGACGCGGCACGTGCGCAGGAGCTCGCGGCGACCGCGACACCGCCCGCGGACCTGCCGACGCCTGAGCAGCTGGGACGCGACGCGCTCGAGCGCGCGCAGCAGGACGCGACGGTCGGGGTCGACGCGGCCACGACGGTCGCCGGGCGGGACGCCTACCAGGTGGTCGTGACCCCGCGCAGCACCACGACGCTCGTCGGACGCATCGTCGTGGCCGTCGACGCCGAGACGTGGACGCCGCTGCGCGTCCAGGTGTGGAGCAGCGACGACGCTGCGACGCCCGCGCTCGAGCTGGGCTTCACCGACGTGACGTTCGCGGCGCCCGACGCGGCCGTCCTGACGTTCTCGGCACCCCCGGGTGCGAGCGTGCGCGAGGTCGTCGTGCCGCTGCCCGACGACGCGACGCTCGCGAAGACCGCACCCACGGACCTGCCGACGGACCTGCCCACCGACCCGGCCGACGCGCCGCTGCCCGAGGGCGTCGCCGTCACCGGCACCGGCTGGGACACGATCGTCGAGCTGACCGACGTGGACGTCGCCGCCCTGGTCGCGGGCGACCCCGCCGCCGTGTCCGGCATGTCGGGGCTGGACAAGGAGTTCGGGTCGCAGGGCGCGCAGGAGCTGTACGAGGAGTTCGCGCCCGAGGGCGACGGGCCACCCGTCGACCTGGACACCGCCGCGCTCTACGAGCAGCTCACGGCGCCCGTCGAGGGCGGGCGCGCCCTGTCCTCGACGCTGCTGTCGGTGCTCGTGCTGGATGACGGCCGGGTGCTCGTCGGCGCCGTCCCGGTGGACGCGCTGCGCGCGGCGGCCGGGGCGTGACGACGGCGCCGGGGGCGACCGCCACGGCGGCCGCCCCCGCACCGGCACCCCGCGAGGCGCACGCTGGTGCGGTGAGCGACGACGCGATCCGCACCCGGGGCCTGACCAAGCGCTTCCGCACGGGCCAGGTCGCGGTCGACGGCATCGACCTGCTGGTGCCCCGCGGCGCCGTGTACGGGTTCCTGGGACCCAACGGCTCGGGCAAGACGACGACGATCCGCATGCTGCTGGGCCTCGTCGCGCCGACCGCCGGTCAGGTGCACCTGCTGGGCGCCCCCATGCCGCAGGCCGCGGCCCGCGTGCTGCCGCGCGTGGGCGCGCTCGTCGAGGGCCCCGCGTTCCAGCCGTACCTGTCCGGGCGGGCGAACCTCGCGCGGCTCGACGCGGTCGACGCGTCGGCCGACCCGCGGACCACCCGCACCCGGGCCGACGCCGCGCTCGAGCGCGTGGGCCTCGGTGCCGCGGCCGACAAGCGCTACCGGCAGTACTCGCTGGGCATGAAGCAGCGGCTCGGGCTCGCGGCGGCGCTGCTGCGACCGCGCGACCTGCTCGTGCTCGACGAGCCGACCAACGGGCTGGACCCGCAGGGCACGCGCGAGGTCCGGCACCTGGTGCGCGAGCTCGCCGACGCCGGCACCACCGTGCTGGTGTCCTCGCACCTGCTGGCGGAGATCGAGCAGGTGTGCACGCACATCGGCATCATGGGCGGCGGCCGGCTGCTGCTGCAGGGCACGCGCGACCACCTGACGGCCCGGCGGGGGTCGCGCGTCATGGTGCGCACGCCGCAGGCCGACGCGGCGACGGCGCTCGCGGAGCTGCGCCGCCTGGGCCTGGCGGACGCGACGGCCGAGCGTCCCGCCGCGGACGGCAGCGTGACGGTCTCGGCCGCGCTGGCCGACGACACGGGCGCGGACGGCGACCTGCCGGCGCCGCAGGACGTCGCGGGCGCCCTCGTGCGCGCCGGTGCCGGCATCCTCGCGTTCGACGTGCGACGACCGTCGCTCGAGCAGGTCTTCGTCGAGCTGACCGGGGAGGGCTTCGATGTCACCCGTTGACACCGCACCGGCGGACGCGCGGGTCGCGGACCCCGTCCGCCACCGTGGCGCGACGGGCCGGCTCGTGCGCTCGGAGCTGGCCCTCGTGCTGGGCCGGCGCCGCAACCTCGTGCTGCTCGTGGGCCTGGCGCTGGTCCCGGTGCTGCTCGGACTCGTGCTGTTCCTCGCGCAGGACGCAGGCCTCGCGGGGCAGGGTCCCCCGTTCGTCGCCCGGGTGACCGGCAACGGCCTGTTCCTCGTGGTCGCGTCGCTGTTCCTGTGCACGCCGTTCCTGCTGCCGCTGACCATCGGGATCGCGTCGGGTGACGCGATCGCGGGCGAGGCGTCGACCGGCACGCTGCGCTACCTGCTGGTCGTGCCCGTGGGCCGGGGACGGCTGCTGGCGGTCAAGGCCCTGGGCGCGCTCGTCTTCGCCGCCGTGGCCGTCCTGGGCATCGCCGTCGTCGGGCTCGCGGTCGGCGCCGCGCTGTTCGGCGTCGGCGACCTCACGCTGCTGTCCGGGACGACGGTGCCGCTCGCCGACGGCGTGCTGCGCGTCGCCGGCGTCGTCGCCTACGTGGGGCTGTCGATGACGGGCCTGGTCGCCGTCGGGCTGTTCTTCTCGACGCTCACCGAGGTGCCCGTCGGCGCCATGGCCGCGACCGTCGTCGTGGCCGTCGTCTCGAGCGTGCTCGACCAGCTGCCGCAGGTGGCCGTGATCCACCCGGTGCTGCTCACGCACCACTGGTTCGACTTCGCGGAGATGCTGCGCGTCGTGCCGTCGGCGGACGTGCTCGCGCAGGGGCTCGCCGTGCAGGCCGGCTGGGTCGTGGTGTTCGGGGCGCTCGCGTGGGCCCGGTTCACGACGGCCGACGTGTCGTCCTGAGCCGTCGGCTCACACGATCAGCGGCGCGTCCGGCGCGACCCTGCGCTGGACGCCGCCGCCCAGCGCGAGCCCGGCCAGCACGCCGAGGCTGATGGCGACCATCGAGACACCCGTCGTCACGATGGTCGTCAGCGCCTGGTCGGGCGAGCGTCCCAGCGCGGACGTGACCCCGACCAGGCCGAGCGCCCCGGGGACCAGCACCCAGAACCCGGGCAGGAACGTCACCAGGAACGGCGGTCCGCCCCGGCGTGCCGCCGCGAGCATCGCCACGGGCGTCATCACGAGCGCACCGATGAACGACGACACGACGGCGCCGAACAGGAAGCCACCGATGACCTGGCCGGCGTACGCGACGACGAGCACGAGCGTGATCCACGGCAGCGCCGCGCGGTGCGCCGCGTAGTGCAGCACCACCCCGACGGCGTACACCAGCACGCCGATCCAGGGGCCGGCCCACCCCAGCGGCTGACCCGTGCTCGCCGTCCCCACGTCCGTTGGTGGCACCCCGACGAGGCCGGCCGCGGACGTGATCCCGAGCGCGAGCAGCACGAGCTGCAGGATGCCCGCCGCGAGCCGCGAGGACCCGGCGATCATCTGGCGGGTCGCGAGGTCGATGACGCCGGTGGTCAGCAGCGCACCGGGCAGGAACGTCACGAGCGGCGCAGCAAGGGGTGCCAGCAGCCCGACGGGCCAGCCCGTGCGGACCAGCAGCAGCACGGGCACGGCGACGACGAACGCGCACAGCGCCACGAGCAGGCCCTGGTACACCGCCGGCACCCGCCGCGTCGCCGTCGTCACCGCGGCGACGACACCCCCGAGCACGGCCGCGACCAGGGTGTCGAGCCACCCGCCCCCGAGGACCAGCGACAGCCCCGCGGCGACCGCGACGTACCCCGCGGCACGACGAGCCACCGACACCGCCGGCTCGGACAGCACGATCGAGGCCAGCGCGGCCATCCCCTCACGCGGTCGCACGTCACCCTTGGACGCCGCGTGCGCGAGGTCGAGGACGTCGGCGATCTGGTCGAGGCGCAGCGTCCGGCCACCGGCCGTGCTCACGGCCGTCTGCACGGTGTCGTGCTGCGGCACCGAGACGATCATCGCCGTGGGGAAGGTCACGACGGCGGCGTCGGGCAGCCCGTTGACCGCCGCCACGCGCTCGAGCGTGGAGTTGACCTGCACGATCGGGGAGCCCGTGTCGATCATGGCCTCGCCCAGCCGCGCGAGGAACAGCACGGTGGCGTCGGCGCGGGCGGTCAGCGCGTCGACCCCGGCGGGCTGCGCGTCGTCGGGCGCGACGACCGGCAGCTCGGCCGTCGTCTCGGCGTCATCCGCCGGTGGCAGCACGAGGGTCGGCGCGTCGTCACCCGCAGCCACCGTGGTCGCGGCCGTGGTGGGTGCCGCGGCGTCGGCGGTCGCGGCGGACGACCGGCCGGACCGGCGCCAGCCCCACGCGAGCCCGACCGCCGCGAGCACGAGCACCAGCGCCGCCACCGCGACCATGCCCCAGGGCAACGACGACTCGACGACCGCCGGGCGGGTCGTCCAGCTGGGCATGACCGCCCCCGTCGTGGGCGTCGGGGTGAGGGCCGAGGTCGGGGTCGCCGTGGGCGCGAGGGTCCCGACCCCGGGCGTGGGCTCGACCGTGGGCACCGGGACCTGGGGATCCGGGCTCGCCGGGACGACGGGCGGCGGTGCCGGCGCGGGCGTGGCGTCCTCGGTCGGCGCGTCCGTCACGTCGGGCCGGGTCGTCGTCGCGGGCTCGGTCGGGTCCGGCGTCCCGGCCCGCGGCGTCCCGAGCCCGTCCATCTCCGTCACCGACGCCGTCGTCGGGAACGTCGTGGGGAGGGCCGTCGCGGACAGCGTCACCGCGCGCCCCCGCCGACCCGCGGACCCCGCAGCACGTCGTGCACGCCCACCGCACCCCCTCGACGCTCCTGCGACCGCGCGGCTCCGACGGCCCTCGCTGGGCAGGCTACCCACCCCAGGGTGCGCGGGCACGGCAGGATGGGGGTGTGACCATCACTCCCGAGCACACCCGCCGGCTGCGTTCTGCGCTGTTCGTCGACTTCGACAACGTCTACATCGGCCTGGCGCGGCTCGACCCGCAGGCCGCGGAGGCGTTCGCGACCGACCCCGCCCACTGGCTCTCCGAGCTCGGCCAGGGGTCCGACGTCGACGGCGACCTCACCCGCCGGTTCCTGGTGCGCGCGTGCTACCTCAACCCCTCGGTGTACTCGCGCTTCCGCCCCAACTTCACCCGCGCCGGCTTCAAGGTCGTCGACTGCCCCTCGCTCACGCAGCAGGGCAAGTCCAGCGCCGACATCAACCTCGTCCTCGACGCCGTCGACGCGCTCGCGGCGACCACGCACTACGACGAGTTCGTCATCGTCTCCGCCGACGCCGACTTCACGCCCCTCGCGCAGCGGTGCCGCGCGGACGACCGCCGGGTGACCATCATCACGGCCTCGCCGGCCGCCTCCGCGTACCGGTCGGTCGCCGACACGGTCATCGGCGCGGACGCGCTCGCGGACCTCGTGACGCAGACCGCCTCGACGTTCGTGGCCGACCCCGTGCCCGAGCCGGTGGCGGTCGAGACCGAGACCGTCGTCGTCGAGCCGGTGGCCGCGGCAGCGCCGCCCGAGGCCGCACCCACGACGACGCGCACGGGCCGCTCGCGCCGCGCGACGCGCGGCGTGACCGCAGCGGTCCCGGCCGTCGCCGAGGTCGCCCCCGAGCTCCCTGCCGCGGTCCCCGCGGAGGAGGCGGCGCCGGCCGCCCCCCGCACGACCAAGGTGCGCGTCACCGAGCGGATCGTCGACGAGGCCGAGGCGCGTGCCCGGCGTGCCGTGCGGCGTGCGGTGCGCACCGCCGACGCCCCCCTGCCGCTGGGCGCCGCGGCACAGGTCGCACAGACGGCCGACCCGACCCTCGCCGCGTCGCAGTGGGCCGGCACGGGCGGCTTCACCGCGTGGCTGTCGCGGGCCCTGCCGGACCTCGACGTCTCGACGCGCCCGCCGGGTCACGTGTGGGACCCGCAGCGCTTCGGCGAGGCCGACCTGCCGGGTGCGGTGGCCGACACGGCGCCCAACCAGCTGCAGCGCCAGGTCATCGCCGTGACCGACACGCCCGGGCTGAGCCAGGCGCAGTACCGGGTGGTGCTCCAGACGCTCGCGGCGGACGTCGCCGCACACCCGTTCGACCGGGTCGCGACGTCCCGTCGCGTGCACGAGGCGTGCCAGCAGTCCGGCGCGAAGGTGGGCCGCTCGACCATCAACTTCGTCATCTCCGGCGTGCTGTACACGGGCCTGTCGCTCGACGCGAAGCCGACGCCGGAGGACGTCGCGCGCAGCTGGGCGGACAACGTCATCGGCCTGTGCCGCGGCGCCCGCATGGAGCTGACGAACGGCGACGCGGCCGCGATCCGCGCCTGGGTGGGCGGCGGCCTCGTCACGGGCTGACGACCCCGGACGCACGACGGCCCGGCCGCCCGCGAGGGCGACCGGGCCGTGGAGGACGAGGAGGTCAGGCGGCGTACGCGGTCGTCGGTGCGGCGGTCGTGGCCGCGGCCGGGCCGCGGTACGTGCTCGAGCCGAGCCACAGGATCCACAGGAACACCACCGTGAGCAGGACGAGCCCGACGGTGAAGCCTGCCTCGTGCCCGAAGGACTTCGACAGGTCGTTCATCACGATGATCAGGGCGACGATGTTGACGCCGGGGACGAGGAAGAGGACGAGCCACCACACGGGGCGACCGACGACCTCGAGCAGGACGATGAGGTTGTAGATCGGCACGAAGGCCGCCCACGCGGGCTTGCCGGCCTTGGTGAAGACACCCATGAGGCCGAGGGACGAGATGACGTAGCCGACGACGCCGAAGATGAGGAAGAGGATCGCCATGCCGCCGGCGGCCGCGGCGGCCTCGGCGTCGGTGATCGGGACCGCGAAGAGTGTGGACATGGCGCGCACAGTAGCGTTCCTGGGAGCGGCCTGTGCCCCGTTCTCACGGATTCGCGCGAGTTGTTCCGGCGGTCCCCGCGGACGCCTCATGGGACGGCCCCTCCGCCAGGAAGGCGGTGACGAGCGCGCTCAGCCGGTCGGGCGCCTGCACGGGGATCATGTGGCCCACACCGGCCAGCACAGCGGTGCGCGCACCGGGGATCGACGCGCCGATCAGCCGCGTGTGCTCCGGCCGCACGACGTCCCGCTCGCCCGCCACGACCAGCGTCGGGATGTCCACGCGCGCGAGGTCGGCGGGGTCGAGGCACGGGTCGTGGACCATCAGCGCGAACCGCTCGGCGGGCACGCGCAGCCGAGGCACGACGCGCGCGAGCGCCGACAGCAGGCCGTGGCCGACGCGTCCCACCGCGCGCATCGTCCTGCTCATGCCCGCCGGGAACAGGTTGGCCCCGACGACGACGAGACGACGGATCCGCCCGGGGTGACGTACCGCGAGCTCGAGCGCGACGTTGCCGCCGTCGGAGAAGCCGAGCACGTCGACGCTCGGCAGGTCCAGCAGGTCGAGCACGTGCGCGACGTCGTCGGCCATCGTGGCGATGCGTAGCGGGCCGTCACCGCGCGGGCTGCGTCCGTGGGCGCGCGAGTCGATGCCGATGAGCGTGCGCCCGGCGCCCAGCGCCGGCACCATCCCGTCGAAGACGTGGTGGTCCTCGCCGTTGCCGTGCAGCAGGACCAGCGGGGGCCCCGAGCCGCGCGTGACGACCCACAACGGCCCCACCTGCCCGCCCGGTGCGGGGAAGCGCCGTGTGTCGTGGTTCACGTGACCGACCCTAGGCCCACCCGCCGGACCCGGAATGGGGCTCGCGCCGGGCGGGTTGGGCCTGAGGTGACCGCCATCTCCGTGCTCGACCTCGTGCCCGTCCGCTCCGACCAGACCACGGCCGACGCCCTCGCCGCCACGCTCGCGCTGGCCCGCGTCGCCGACGAGGTCGGCGCACGCCGCTACTGGGTCGCCGAGCACCACAACATGCCGGCCGTCGCGGCCACCAACGCCCCGCTCCTGATGTCGCTCGTCGCCGCTGCGACGTCGCGCGTGCGCGTGGGGTCCGGCGGCGTGATGCTGCCGAACCACTCGCCGCTGGTCGTCGCGGAGCAGGTCGCCCTGCTGGAGGCCGCGTTCCCCGGGCGCGTCGACGTCGGCATCGGGCGCGCGCCCGGGTCGGACCCGGTGACGAGCCACCTGCTGCGGCGCGGGTCGACGGGTGACGGTGTGGACACGTTCGACGCCGACGTCGCCGCGCTGGCCGCGCTCGTGCGGCCCGACGGCGTGCAGGTACGCGTCGGGTCGTCGACGTACCCGCTGCGCGCGACGCCGCGCGCCGTGTCCGCACCTCAGCTGTGGCTGCTCGGGTCGTCGTCGTACTCCGCACAGCTCGCCGGGCGGCTCGGCCTGCCGTACGTCTTCGCCCACCACTTCGCGGGACGCGGCACCGACGAGGCCGTCGCGCTGTACCGCGAGACGTTCGTGCCGTCCGAGACGCTCGCCGAGCCGCGCACGATCGCCGTGGCGAACGTCGCCGTGGCACCGACCGCGCAGGAGGCGCACCGCCTGGCCCTGCCGCAGGTGCGCACGATGTGGCGGCTGCGCTCGGGCACGACGCTCGAGCCGCAGGAGCTGGTCGAGGACGCCGAGGCGGCTCCCCTGCCCGCGTCCGCGGACGACGCCCTCAGAGCCCTGACCTCGTCGTGGATCATCGGCGACCCGGCGCAGGCGGCCGAGCAGGTCCGCGAGCTGGCCCGACGCCTGGGCACCGACGAGATCATGGTGCAGCCGGTCGCCGGCGCGACGCGCGGCACCCCGGCGGACCGCGCACCGGCCCGCGAGCAGACCCTGCGCCTCCTCGCCGAAGCCCTCGCCTGACCCGCTCCCCCCGTCGCCGCCAACGCCGAGCGGCGGAGGGGGTCAGGTGCGTTCGAGGAGCGTGAGGACCTCGTGGTGGAGCGTGTGCGGGAACATGTCGAGGACCTGGGCACGCACCGGGCGCAGCGACGGCATGTGCGCGAGGTCCCGCGCCAGCGAGCCCGCGTGGCACGACGAGTACAGGACGCGTGGGACCCCGCTGGCCTCGAGCCAGCGGCTCAGCGGCTCGCCCAGCCCGCGCCGCGGCGGGTTCACCACCACGAGGTCGGGCACGTCGTGGGCAGCGAGCGCGAACGCCGTGGCGTCGCCCGCGAGGAACCGTGTGCCCGGCAGGCCGGCGTCGCGCGCGGTCACCTCGGCGCTCGCGACCGCCTCGGCGCTCGTCTCCACACCGACGACCCGCCGCCCCGCCCGCGCGAGGTGCAGCGCGAACCCGCCGACCCCGCAGTACAGGTCCCACGCGGAGGTCACCTGCGCCTCGTCGGCCCAGGCGACGGCCTGCCGGTAGAGCGCAGCTGCGACCTCGGTGTTGGTCTGGAAGAAGCTGCGCGGTCGCAGGTGCAGGTCGAGCCCGTTGACGCGCATCCGCAGCGTCTCGCGCTCGGTGAGGAGGATCTCGCGCTCCCCCTCGAGCACCGCCGCGTGCACCGGCTGCACGTTGACCGACGCGACGACGAGGTGCGGCAGGGCGGCCCGCAGGGACGGCAGGTGCTTGCGCACGCGCGCGAGCGCCTCGGTGCTGCGCAGCACGAACCGGACCATGAGGTCGCCGTCGGGCGAGGCCGTCACGAGCAGGTGCTTGAGCTCACCGGTGCGCGTCGGCACGTCGTACGGGACCAGCCGCGCCTCGGAGACGAAGGCGGCGAGCGGCGCGAGGGCCGCCGTCAGGGCCGGCGGGTACAGCGGGCAGCCCTGCAGGTCCACGCCGTGGCCGTGACCGTCGAGGATGCCGAGCGTGGGGGCGTCGACGGTGCCCGCGACGACCATCTTCGCCTTGTTGCGGAAGCCCGCCTCGGCGCTCGTGACGGTCGGCAGCCACGTGACGCCGACGGGGTCGCCGAGCACGGTGCGCACGTGGCGCTGCTGCGCGTCGACCTGCTCCGGGTACGGCACCGCCAGGAGCGTGCACGAGCGGCACACGCCCGCGTCGAAGTAACCGCAGCGCACCTGACCAGGGTACGTGGCGCTCTCAGCCGCTCGCGGGCCCACGCCTGGCCGTCGTCGTCCCGACCGCACCTGACCCGGTGGTTGAGGACTGGACAACCGTCTCAGAACCACACGTACCGGGTTGTGGGTGCCGTTCGCGATCCCTTAGTCTCGCGTCCGCTGGGAGCGCTCCCGCAGGGCACTGTCACCGGGGCCGGCCTGCTCGCCCTCCCTTTCGACAGCACCAGGGGGAACCACCGATGGACCGCACCACCGCACCCTCGCCGACGCGTGCCCGCGCGGGCAGGGACGACGACGCGCGTCGCGTCGCCCTCGTGACCGGGGCGACGTCCGGCATCGGCGCGGCGACGGCCCTCGAGCTCGCGTGGCGCGGCCTGCGGGTCGTCGTGCTCGGTCGGGACGCCGAGCGCGGCGCCGGCGTGGTCGAGCGCATCCGCGCGTCGGGCGGCCAGGCCGCGCTCGTCACGGCGGACCTGTGCGACGACGACGCGCTCGAGTCCGCCGTCGACGAGGCGGCCGCGGTCTGGGGACGCCTCGACCACGCCTTCAACAACGCCGGCGTGACCGGTCCCGGCACGGTCGCCGACGCCCGCGTCGAGGACTTCGACCGTGCGTTCGCCGTCAACACCCGCGCGCTGTGGTTGTGCATGCGCGCGGAGGTCCGCCACATGACGGTCTCCGGCGGCGGGTCCATCGTCAACAACCTCTCGGTGCACTCCGTGCGCACCGTGTTCCGCGGTGTCGCACCGTACGCCGCGTCGAAGGCGGCCGCGCTGGCGCTCACGCGGTGCGCCGCGGTCGAGCTGGCCGACCAGAGCATCCGCGTCAACGGCGTGGCGTCCGGTCCGGTCGACACCGGCATGTTCGCAGGTCCGGGCATGGCACCGCCGGGCGCCGACGCGTGGGACACGCTGCTGCCCATGGGGCGCGCCGGGACGACCGGTGAGGTCGCGGACGCGGTCGCCTGGCTGTTCTCCGACGAGGCCCGGTACGTCACCGGCAACGTCATCGCGGTCGACGGCGGGTTCCTGGCCCGCTGACCGGCCCGCCCGCGCGCGCGGAACGACCCGGACCTAGCCTCGGGGGACGCCCCAGCCGAGGAGGACGCCGTGGGTACTGACCGCAGCCGGACGGACCGACCCCGCGACGGGCTCGCGCGGACGATCGGGCGCGTGGCGCTCGGCGGGTTCCTCGCCTTCGCCGGAACGAGCCACCTGACGTTCGCGCGCGAGGAGTTCCAGGCGCAGGTGCCGTCGTGGGTGCCGGTCGACACCGACCTGGTCGTCGTGGGCTCGGGCGTCGTCGAGATCGCTCTCGGTGCCGCGCTGGTCGCCGCGCCGGCGCGCTACCGGCCGTGGGTGGGCGCCGCGGCCGCGGCCTTCTTCGTCGCTGTCTTCCCCGGCAACGTGGCGCAGTACGTCGAGGGCAACGACGGCTTCGGGCTCGACACGGACGCCAAGCGCCTCGCTCGGCTGCCGTTCCAGGGTGCGCTGGTGCTCTGGGCGCTGTGGTCCACGGGCGCGTGGCGCGCGTGGCGCTCTCAGCGGGTGAGAGCGGTCACCGGATCGCGCGGCGTCAGGAAGTAGACCCGTCCCGCGTCGCTCCCGGAGGCCCGGTCGTGGCGCGGCCGGTCCGTCGCCGTCGGGTCCCCGGCCCGGGACCCGACGGCGACGCGTCGGTGGTGCGTCAGGAGGTCAGGGCGTCGTGAGGTCGAAGCTGCGGACCGTCACGGCACCACCCAGGGACGTCGTCGCGTGGTTGAAGATGCCGAACCGGTAGCCCATGAAGAACTGCCAGTCGTTGTTGAGGGTGAACGCCGGCCCCAGGGTCCGGAACGTCGTGCCGTCGGTGCTGTAGGAGAACGTGGCCTGCCGGCCCGACCCGGGGCGGATGTCAGCCGACGTCCGCAGCCAGATCCTGCCCCCGCTGACGTCCGCGCCGGCACGTTCGCTGCCGGTGCTCGTGGTCGACCAGGACGAGTCCATCGCCAGGCCGTCCGTCATGACGACCCGCGTGGTGCCGTTGCCGGCCTTGACCACCCCGATCCACGCGGACGACTGCCGCAGCATCGCCAGGCCCGCCCGGTCGCCGTTGGCCATGGCGGAGTAGTCGAGCTCGATCGTCGCGGTGGACGACGGCCCCTGGATGCGGTGCGTGAGGGTGTTGCGGGCGGCGTAGAGGTCGTTGGTGACGGTCGCCGTCTGCAGGCGCAGGCCGTCGCCGACCGAGAAGCGGCTCGTGTCGGGGTTGTGGTTCCACTCCCACCGCGGGCCCAGCCGGGTCCCGGTGAACGTGTCCCGGCCCGTCATGGGCTGCACCGTGCGCGTCGTGCTGATCGCCGGCCGCGGGTAGGTGGTGCCCCACCGGCCGTTGACGGTCTGCACGCTGGGCCAGCCGTCGTTCCAGGTGAGCGGCGCGAGCGTCGGCATCCGCCCCCCGGGGTACGCGTC
Source organism: Cellulomonas dongxiuzhuiae (assembly GCF_018623035.1). Lineage (NCBI taxonomy): Bacteria > Bacillati > Actinomycetota > Actinomycetes > Micrococcales > Cellulomonadaceae > Cellulomonas > Cellulomonas dongxiuzhuiae. Next base: position 1,389,427 of record NZ_CP076023.1, on the reverse strand, counting down.
GGTGAACGCCATGTACCACCAGTCGCCGTTCTGCGTCTGGACGATGCCGCCCTGGTGCGGGACGCCACCGCCGCTGATCGGGCCCGGCAGGTCGAGCAGCACCTGACGCTGCTCGTACGGGCCGAACGGGGAGCGGGAGCGCAGCACGTACTGGCCGTTGGCGGGGCGCGTGAGCCAGATGTAGTAGTACCCGTCCTTCTTGTAGAACCGCGCACCCTCGAGCGTCCCGATGCTCGACGGAGTCTGGTACACCTGCTGCGCCCGGACCTGCTGCGTGCCGTCGGCGTTGAGCTGCGCGACGCTGATCGTGCCGTTGCCGTAGGCGAGGTACATCGTGTCGTCGTCGTCGATCAGCAGGCCGGCGTCGTAGTAGCAGCTGTTGATCCGCGCCTTCTTGGTCCACGTGCCGTCGACCGACGACGCCGTGTAGACGTAGGTGCGGTTGAACTCCGTGCAGCCGTACCAGTAGTACGTCCGGTCGCTGGGCCGGTAGTTCAGCGTCGACGCCCAGATGCCCTTGACGTAGCGGTGGCCGCCGACCAGGTCGTACTTCGCGTCGTCGAAGTCGAGTCGCGGCACCGAGTGACCGGCGTACTCCCAGTTCACGAGGTCGTACGAGCGCAGGATCGGCGCACCCGGCGAGTAGTGCATCGTCGAGGCGGAGTAGTAGTACGCGTCACCGACGCGGATGATGTCGCCGTCGGCGAAGTCCTGCCAGACGACCGGGTTGGTGAACGTACCGGTGACCGGCGGCGTCGTGGTGGTGGGTGTGGGCGTCGGCGTCACGGGGCTCCCTACGGGCACGAGCTGCCACTGCTGGTTGGTTCCTCCCCACGGGTTGTACTGGACGATCTCGGCGTTGTCGTCCCGCGACGCGTTCTGCACCTCCAGCGCCTTGCCGGAGTGACGGCTGATGAGCGACACGTAGCCGTCCGCCGCATCCTGCAGGCGCCACTGCTGGTTCGCCCCGTTGGTGTCGGACCACTGGACGACGCGGCCGCCGTCGGCCGTGGACCAGCCGCTCACGTCGAGCACCTTGCCGGAGTGCTGCGACCGGACGCGGTAGTACCCGCCGCCGGAGTCGAGGAACCGCCACTGCTGGTTGGCGTTGGTCCCGCGTGTCCACTGCGTGAGGCGCGCGCCGTCGGCCGTGGCGAAGTTGTAGACGTCGAGGGCCTTGCCGCTGTTGCGGTTGACCAGGACGTACGACGTCCCGGTGTCGACGGTGGCGGCCGCTGCGGCGGGGGCGTGGGCGACGGCCACCATGCCGACGGACGCCGCGGTGGCGAGCGCCGTCGCCGTGGCGAGCAGCCGCCTGGCATGAGGGCGCGTAGAGCTGGACGTGGTTGACATCGATCCTCCGCGAGGGGTCGAACGCACCGGGATGGACGGCCCGCGAGGGGCCTGTGATCGTTCACAACTCCTCGTGAGCGACGACGTCGTCGGCGGCGGGGAGCGACCGTCATCGTGCCGACGGTCGACGTCCGGACACAAGAGAGGTCGGCGCAGCGAAGCGTTTCACCGCGTTCCCGTCATCGCCGCGCGTCACCGCACACACAAGCCCGCGGGCGTTCTCAAGTGGCGCCACGCGGGTGAAGTCGGAGCGGCGATGCGCTGGTGCGAGAGACGAACGGTGCAGGATGTCGATTCCGACGACATCTGGAGCTGGACATGGCGCAGGAAAGCTGGCACGAAGCACGCCTGATCCCGACATCCGGGATCAACGGTGCCGAGGAACAGGAACGACGCGCCACCTCTGCCCTCCTGGCGGTGCTGAGCGCGGTCAAGGAGTTCGGCAGAGCCCTGACGCACCAGTTCGGTGCGCACGCCGGAACCGTGCAGACGTACATCGAGGTCCCGTTCAAGCTCGGGGAACAGACGGTCATCCCCGACGGGTTGATCCAGGTCACCCGGGGAAGCCGGGTCTGGACTGCTCTGGTAGAAGTAAAGACCGGCCAGAACGAGCTGGTGACCACGCAGCTGGAGAACTATCTGGACGTGGCCCGCGAGCAAGGATTCGATGCGCTTCTGACGATCTCGAACGAGATTCCGCCGGTGGCCGGGCAGCACCCCACCAAGGTCGACAGAAGAAAGACCAAACGCGTAGCCCTCCACCATTTGTCGTGGACCCAGGTTCTCGCGACAGCCGTACTCCAGAAGGAGTTCCGCGGTGTCGCCGACCCCGACCAGGCGTGGATCCTGGGCGAGCTGATCCGTTACCTCGAGCATCCTCGCTCGGGTGCGCTGGAGTTCGAGGACATGGGCGCGTCGTGGGTTCCGGTCCGGGACGCCGTGCGCAACGGCACCCTGCGAAGCAGCGACAAGGGCGTCGACGAGGTAGCCAATCGGTTCGACGCCCTGCTCCGCTACGCGAGCCTGAGCCTCGGGCGCCAGCTCGGCACCGAGGTGACCCCAGTCCTGTCCCGCAAAGAGCTCGCCGACCCCGCTCTGCGCACACAGGCGCTCGTGGCCACCTTGGCCGGATCGGGGACGCTCTCCGGGGCGATCCGCATCCCGGCCACGGTGGGCGACGTGATCGTGGACGTCGATCTGCGTGCCGGCGTCGTGACGTGCTCCGTCGAGGTCGAGGCTCCACGCGAGGGCCGTCCGACCACCCGCGTCAACTGGCTCGTGCGGCAGCTGAAGGGTGCGCCCGAGACGGTGCGGGTCGAGTCGAGGATCGCCCACCAGCGCGGTGCGGGGCCGACGGAGCTCCTCCGGACCGTTCGTGAGACCCCCGCGTCGATCACCGGGGACACGGCGCGTGAGATCAGGTCGTTCCAGGTCTCGCTGTCCCAGCCGATGGGGACGAAGCGCAGCCGGGGGCGCGGTTCCTTCATCGACTCCGTCCTCGATGCCGTCGACGCCTTCTACGGCGACGTGGTTCAGCAGATCAAGGCGTGGTCCGCGGCTCCCCCACGCTTGCGCACGGACGTGGAGATCGCCGAGATCATCGCCGAGCAACCCGACACCGCGGCTGCGTTGGTCTCGACGGCAGTGTCGTCGCAGGACGACGAGAAGCACTGACCGGCGCTCGGCCTCACTGCGATGCCACCCGAGCGCCGCCCGTGAACCGGCGTCTCAGCCCGTGGCCGGGCCGGAAGGGCCATCGTGACCCCGGTGGAAGCGCCCGGCAGTCCCCGCCGCATGAACAGGACCGAACCCGACTGCCGTCAGCCGCACACCCCGCGCGCAAACAGGTGGATCGACCCTCCCGGTCGGAGGACCGTGGCCTCGTGACAAAGGACCTGTGGGGCGAGGCCGCCGCCAGCGCGTACGACACACCCGGCGTGGGGATGTTCTCCCCCGAGGTTCTGCAACCCACCGTGCAGCGGCTGGCCGAGCTGGCGGCCGGCGGGGCAACGCTCGAGCTCGCGATCGGCACCGGCCGGGTCGCCGTGCCGCTGGCCCGCAGCGGTGTGCCCGTGACCGGAGTCGAGCTGTCGGCACCCATGGTCGCGCGGCTGCGCACCAAGGTGGACGATGCGACGATCCCGGTCGTCATGGGCGACATGGCCGAGACCCGGGCGCCGGGCGAGTTCACGCTCGTCTACCTCGTCTTCAACACGATCTCGAACCTGCTGACGCAGGACGAGCAGGTCGCGTGCTTCCGCAACGCCGCCCGTCACCTGGTCCCGGGGGGACGATTCGTCATCGAGCTGTGGGTGCCCGAGCTGCGCTCGCTGCCCCCCGGCGCGACCGCGACCGTGTGGCGCGACGAGCCGGGCTACCTCGGGCTCGAGAGACGGCACGCCGACTGGGCAGGAGCGCCGTTCACCGCCGACTCCGGCTCGCACGTCTCGGTGTACCGCCTCAGGGCGTCGGCACCCGCGCACTCGCGGGCCTGACGCGTGGGCCTCGAGGAGACCCGTGCGTGGGACCCGCTCGACCCGACGGAGGTCGCCGCGCTGCTCGCCGACGTGGGCTGCCGCTGGTGGATCGCCGGGGGGTGGGCGCTCGACCTGTACCTCGGCCGGCAGACCCGCCCGCACGCGGACACCGACGTCGTCGTGCTGCGCGAGGACCTGCCGACGGTCCAGCGGCATCTCGACGGGTGGACCCTGATGGCGGCCGACCCGCCCGGGACGCTGCGCGACTGGGAGCCAGGTGAGGAGCTGCCGTCGGCGGTGCACGACGTCTGGTGCCGCCCGCGCGGAAGCGAGGCCTGGTCGCTGCAGCTCATGGTGCTCGACGCTGTCGACGACCAGTGGGTCTACCGACGGGACCCGCGCGTCCGGCGCCCGATCGCGACGATCACCGCTCCCCCGTCCTCGGCCGGCGTGCCCGTGCTGGCGCCCGAGATCCAGCTGCTCCACAAGAGCCACGGTCCTCGCCCGAAGGACGAGCAGGACCTCGACGCCGTCGCCGGTCATCTCTCTCCGGAGCGCCGTGCGTGGCTGCGCGAGGCGCTCCGGCTGACCGACCCGGGGCACGCGTGGCTCGCGCGGCTCTGAGCCTCACCTCCGCGGGCCGACGGACGCGCGTCCTGCCAGCATGGGCGCATGACCCGCTCCGTCGACGCCCGCTCCTACGACCTCGACGACCTGCGGGAACGCGTGCTCGCGGAGCACGGCGGCGCCGTGGACGACAGCATCCCCCAGCTCGCCTCCGCGGACCCCGACCTGTGCGGGCTGGCGCTCGTGCTGACGGACGGCACCGTACGACACAGCGCGCAGGCGGACGTGCCGTTCAGCGTGCAGTCGGCCGTCAAGCCGTTCCTCTTCGCGCTCGCGCTGCTCGACACGGGCGGCGACGCGCTCGACCTCATCGGCATCGAGCCGACCGGTGAGGCCTTCGACGCGGTCAAGCTGGAGACCGGGACGGGCCGGCCGCCGAACCCCATGGTCAACGCCGGGGCGCTGCTCACCGGCGCGCTCGTCGACGGCGATGACGTGGCCGCGCGTGACGCACGCATCCTGCGCGGCCTGTCCGCCTTCGCCGGCCGGCAGCTCGACGTCGACGACGACGTCGCCCACAGCGAGCACCTCCTGGGTGACCGCAACCACGCGCTGGCCCACCTCATGCGCTCCGAGGGGACCCTGAGCGTCGGCGCGGACGACACCGTCGCGGTCTACGCACGGGCCTGCGCGGTGCTCGTCGACGCGCGGGCGCTCGCCGTCATGGGTGCCACCCTCGCGTGCGGCGGCGTCAACCCCGTCTCCGGGGAACGCGTCGTCCCAACCGACGTGGCGCGCGACGTCGTGTCGGTGATGGCCACCTGCGGCGTCTACGACGGCTCCGGGCGGTGGATGCGCAGCGTGGGCGTCCCCGCGAAGTCGAGCGTGTCCGGAGGGATCGTCCTGGCCGCACCGGGCGTCCTGGGTGGCGCGGTGGTCAGCCCTCCGCTCGACGAGCAGGGCACCAGCGTCCGCGGTCGCATCGCCTGCGAGGCGCTCAGCGCCGAGCTCGACCTGCACGTGTTCGGCTCGCGCGCCGCCTGAGACGGCACGACGAAGACCGTCGTCCCTCGACGGGGCGCCGACCCGTCGAGCCTGTCCCCCGCGCGAGCGACCTGGAGCTGTCCACGATGCGGGGAGCCGCCGGCCCCCCCGACGCTCCCTAGCGTCGAGGTCGTGCGGCCAACAAGCCGCGGGAACCTCCGGAGTGACGTGTCGTGCGCCTGGTGAAGCAGCTCCTGGTCGTGGTGGTGGTGTCGCTCGTCGGCACCCGGCCGTCATGGCGGTGCTGGACAGCTGGTGGCTGTCCCTGGTCGTCGGGCGGTGGTGGCGGCGCTCGCGCTCGCGGCGTACGCGTGGGTGGTGCGGGCGGACCGAGCAGCGTGCACCCGTCGAGGTCGCGCTGGCCGGCGCCGGCCGATCGCTGGGACGTGGCCTGGTGATCGGGCTCGTGATGTTCGGAACGGTCATCGGGGTCATCGCGCTCGCCGGCGGGAACCGCGTCGCGGGAGCCGGATCCCTGACGGTCACCCTCGCCGACGGCCTGTCCAACGCCGAGATCGTCGCCGCGCTCGTCATCAGCCACGAGACGGTCAAGACGTACGCCTCGCGGATCCTCACCCAAGCTCGACCTGCGCGACAGGGTGCAGGCCGTGGTGCGGGCGTACCGGACGGGGCTCGTGAGCACGTGACCCCGGGACCGGGGAGCACGACGAAGGCCGCCGTCCCGCGAGGGGACGACGGCCGTCTGACGTGGGGTTTTCGTGGATTGTGTTTCTGCAGGCCAACCCGTGCATCTACGAAGGTCCGGCACGGCTCGCACCCTGGAAGCACAGATGCAGCACCCGTGATTCTCGGGCACGTCGCCGAGGTGGCACCGCGTCAGGCACGGTCTCGTCGTCCCCCGTGCGGGGGACCCGGAGGTGTCCACCCGGCGGTGACCCGCCCGTCCCGCCCGGTCCCTAGCGTCGACGTAGCGCGGCCGACGGGGTCGTGCACCACCGAAAGGACCTGTCATGCGCTTTCTCGGACAACTCCTCGCCGTCGTCGCGGCGTGGGCGATCGGCGGCACCCTGGCCACGGCCGTGGCGGACCAGTGGACGCTGCAGCTCGTCCTCGGCCTGGCCGCCGCGGCGCTCGCGCTGGGCACCTACGCCTGGGTCGTGCGCCGCACCGAGCGTCGTTCCCCTGTCGACCTCCCCCTCACCGGCGCGATCCGCCCGCTCGTGCGAGGGACGGCCGGCGGAATGCTGCTGTTCGTCGCCGTCATCGGGATCATCGCCGCGCTGGGCGCGTACCGCGTCGAGGGATGGGGCTCCGTGACGACGGCGCTCGCTCTCCTGGGCCTGGCGGCCGCCGCGTCGGCGACGGAGGAGGTCGTGTTCCGCGGCGTCCTGCTCCGGCACCTCGAGTCGCGCACCGGTACGTGGGGCGCGCTGGCCGTGACCTCCGTGCTGTTCGGTGCCGTGCACCTGACCAACCCGGCGGCGACGGCCTGGGGCGCCACCGCGATCACGATCGAGGCCGGCCTCATGCTGGGGGCCGCGTACGTCGCCACGCGGTCGCTGTGGCTGCCGATCGGCCTGCACATGGGCTGGAACTTCGCGGCCGCGGGCATCTTCGGCACCGAGGTGAGCGGGAACGACACGGCCACCGGCCTGCTGGACGGCGTGACGTCGGGCCCGACGCTGCTGTCCGGTGGCGCCTTCGGGCCCGAGGCGAGCATCGTCGCGGTCACCGCCGGCCTCGTCCTCACGATCGTCCTCATGAGAGTCGCCCACCGGCGGGGGCACATCGTGCCGCTGCCGCGCCGGGCGGACCGGCGCACGGCGGACCGGGTCACGACGGACCAGGCCGCGCCCACTACGTTGTCGTCGTGACCGAGCGCCTGCTGCACGTGTGGCGAGGGCTTCCCGTCACCCTGCGTGACCTGCCGCTGGGACTGCTGCTCGCCGGGGCGACGTTCGTCCCGGCGCTGCAGGCCCAGGGCACGCAGCTCGGCGGGCTCCCGGACCGGCCGCTCGACGCGGGGGCGATCGTCCCCGTCCTCCTGCAGTGCCTGCCGCTGGCGGTCCGCCGCCGGTGGCCGGCCGCGTGCCTGGCGGTCGTCTCGCTCGGGTTCGCGCTCGACCAGGTGCTCGGGTACCACACGTTCGCAGGCACGGCTCTGGTGGTCGCGCTGGTCAGCGCGGGGGGGCACGTCGAACGGCACCGCCGCGCCACCGCGGCCGCCACGGCGGTGGCGTACGTCGCGCTGACGGTCGCGCTGCACCGGCTCGGCGGGTCGGAACCCGTCTCGGGCTATCTCACGTTCTTCCTGCTCCTCGCCCTCGCCTGGGGCGCCGGTGCCTGGCTGCGGCGCACCCGCGCGGCGGAGGCCGAGCAGCGGCGGGCGGTCGCCGAGCGCACCCGCGTGGCCGAGCGCACGCGGCTCGCGCGCGAGCTCCACGACGTCGTGACACACCACGTCACGGCGATGGTGGTCCAGACCGAGGCCGCCCGGTACCGGGTGGCTGACCCCGACGCGCTCGACCGCACCCTGACCGCCGTGGCCGACACCGGCCGCCGGGCCGTCGCCGACCTGCGGAACCTGCTCGAGGTGCTCGACCCCGGGCACGGCCCCGAGCTCCTCGCACCTGCGGTCGGTGACGTGCTCGAGCTGGTGGAACGGACGCGGCAGGCCGGCCAGCCCGTCGAGTACGTCGAGGAGGGCGTCCCCTCCCCGACGCCGAGCGGCGCCGAGCTGGCCGCGTACCGGGTGGTCCAGGAGGCCCTCACCAACGCGCTCAAGCACGCGCGCGGCAGCGCGACGACCGTCCACGTCCGGCACGACCACGAGGAGATCAGGGTGCACGTCAGCACGCAGGGGTCACGCACGGCACCGATGGCCCAGGGCGGCGGACGCGGCCTGGCGGGCCTGCGGGAGCGGGTGGGGGCGCTCGGCGGCGAGCTGCGCGCCGAGCCGCGGCCGGACGGCTTCGACGTGCGGGCCCGCATCCCGCTGGGCGGCCGGTCGTGACCGTCCGCGTCCTGGTGTGCGACGACCAGGTGCTCATCCGGACCGGTTTCGTGACGATCATCGACGCCCAGACCGACCTCGAGGTCGTCGGCGAGTGCGGCGACGGGCGCGCCGCCGTCGAGCTGGCCGCGCGGCTGCGCCCGGACGTCGTCGTCATGGACGTGCGGATGCCGGTCCTCGACGGCATCGAGGCGACCCGCCTCCTGGCCGGGTCAGGCGTCCCGGACCCGGTGAAGGTGCTCGTGGTCACGACGTTCGACCTCGACGCGTACGTCTACGAGGCGCTGCGCGCCGGCGCGAGCGGCTTCCTGCTGAAGGACGCTCCCCCGGCCCGCCTGCTCGACGGCATCCGTACGGTCGCCGCGGGCGACGCGCTGCTCGCGCCGGAGGTCACGCGCCGCCTCGTCGGCCGGTACGCCAGCCGGGTCGCCCCACCGCCCGCCGCCGACGGCTCCCCGCTGACCCCACGCGAGCTCGACGTGCTGCGGCTCGTCGCCGACGGCCTGTCGAACGCCGAGATCGCCCGCGCCCTCGTGCTCAGCCCCGAGACCGTGAAGACGTACGTGTCACGCATCCTCACCAAGCTGGACCTGCGCGACCGCGTGCAGGCCGTGGTGTGGGCGTACCGGACGGGGCTCGTGGGCTGAGGGACTCCGACAGCCCGTGCGTGCGGGAGGCTGGGAGGGTGACCGACACGCCTGGGCCGTCCCTCGCCCGCTACGCGAGCATCGTCACGACCAATCTCGCGACACCGTGGCCGTACCACCTGGTGCACCTGGCGACAGGCCCGGACGACGTGCGCGCGCCCGCCGACCTGTACCCCGCGTTCCACACGTCCTTCGACTGGCACTCCTGCGTGCACATGCACTGGCTGGGTGTCGAGGTGCTGCGCGCGGGGCACGAGGACGCGACGCTGCGTGCACGCGTCGACGCGAACCTCACGGCCGGCAGGATCGCGGGCGAGGTCGCGTACCTGAGGGCACACCCTGCGTTCGAGCGGCCCTACGGGTGGGGCTGGGCGGCGCGTCTCGCGGCCTCGTGCCGGGCCGCGGCCGATGCCGGGGACCAGGACGCGGCACGCTGGGCGGACGCGACCGCGCCGCTCGCGGACACCGTGCTCGACCTCGCCGACCCGTGGCTCGCCCGCGTGGAGCACCCGGTCCGGCACGGCGTCCACAGCAACACCGCGTTCGGGCTCGCGCTGCTGCTCACGTCCGCCGACGACCTGGGCCGCACCGCGTCGGCCGATGCCCTGCGCTCGCACGCGCGCCGGTTGTTCGGAAGGGAGCTGGACTGGCCCGCGCGCTGGGAGCGCAGCGGCCACGACTTCCTGTCCCCCGGCCTCGCCGAGGCGGACCTCATGGCGCGCGTGCTGCCGGCCGAGGAGCTGCGGCCCTGGTTCGCGGGGTTCCTCCCCCGGCCGGACGACCTGGTGTCACCCGCGCGCGTCGTCGACCCGACCGACGGGCACGCCGTGCACCTCGACGGCCTGAACCTCTCGCGCGCAGGGGCACTCTTCCGGCTCGCGCACGCGCTCGACGACCCGACGCTGCGCGACGCCGGGGACCGCCTGCTCGCCGCGGGGCTCGCCGCGCTGGAGAACGAGGACTTCGTGGCGACGCACTGGCTCGCGTCGTTCGCGTGGGACGCGACGGCGAGCCGCTGAGGCCCGGGCGCACCGCACGCCTGCGACGCCGTCACCTCCGGGGTGGTCGCCGGGCGGCCTAGCACATGCAGGTACCGCAGGTCCACGACGCGGTCGACGTGCGCCGGGAGTACACGATGTCGTAGACCGCCGTGGGCGGCCGTTCGAGCCGGATACGGGCGACGCCCGGGCTCACCCCGGAGACCGACGCCGCCCGGGGCTGTCGGCCTGACGGCGCCGCCCGCCGTCAGACGTGCGCGGGGCCGCCGAGTCCGTGTCCCGACGGCGCCGTCCCGAGTCGCGCCAGCGCACCCCGGGCCGCGACGACACCCGTGCTGAACGACGCCTGCAGCAGGTAGCCGCCGGTCGGCGCTTCCCAGTCGAGCATCTCCCCGGCGACGAACGTGCCCGGCAGGGCGCGCAGCATCAGCGCCTCGTCGACCTGCGACCACGCGATGCCGCCCGCGGTCGAGATCGCCTTCTCGATCGGCATGGTGGCCGTCACCACGACCGGCACGGCCTTGATCCGCTCCGCCATCCCGGAAGACGGCAGGGTGCCCGCGTCGGCCTCGCGCAGCAGCCCGATCGCGGCAGGGTCCAGTCCGACCGTGCGGCGCAGCCAGGACGAGCCCGAGTCCTTGGGGCGGCGGCGCCCGAGCCGTTCGTCGAGCTGGGCGACGGTCAGGTCCGGCCGCAGGTCGATCTCGACGACGCAGCGACCGTCCGTGTCGAGCGCCTCGCGGATCGCGGCGCCGATGGCGTAGACCGGGCCGCCCTCAAGGCCGGTGCGGGTGAGCATCGCGTCCCCGCGGCCCCGTGCCGGGCGCCCGCGGACGGTGAGCGCGACGTTCTTCAGCGGCGTGCCGGCGAACCGCTGCGCGAGCACATTCGTCCATCCCACCCGGACGCCGACGTTGGCCGCTCGCAGCGGCGTGACCGCGATCCCGCGGTCCATGAACGGCCCGGCCCAGCCGCCGTCGGCGCCCAGCCGCGGCCAAGACGCGCCACCGAGGGCGAACACCGTCACATCACCACCGACCTCGACAGTCGTGCCATCAGCGCCGGTGAACAGCGACGCACCGTCGCTGGACCATCCGTCCCACCGCTGCCGCTTCTCGATCCGCACCCCGAGGTCGGTCAGGCGTGCGAGCCACGCGCGCATGAGGGGTGTCGCCCGGAACGAGCGTGGAAAGACCCGCCCGCTCGTCCCGACGACCGTCGGCTCCCCCAGCCCTGCGCACCATGTGCGCAGGTCCTCCGGGCCGAACACGTCGAGCATCGGCCGCAGCCGGGGCGCCGACTCGCCGTACCGCTCGGCGAACGCGTCCCGCCCCTCGGTGTGCGTGATGTTCAGACCGCCGTGGCCGGCCAGCAGGAACTTGCGTCCCACCGACGGCATGCGGTCGTGCACCGTGACGTCCACGCCGGTACGTGCCAGCACCTCGGCGGCGATGAGCCCCGCCGGCCCGCCGCCGACGACGGTCGCGGTGCTCATCGGCGGGAACGTCCGCGCGCGTGGTGTGTCGGCACCGGGCGAACCTAGCCGACCGGCGGACGACAGCCGTCACCCCGGTGCGCACGGCGAGGGACATCCCACCGGTCACAGGGGCTCGACGGGATCGACGAGGAGCGAGTCGCTCAGTCCTCTGAGCCTGTGGCACGGTGCCGGTCGACCGGGAGCAGCTCCTCGATCCCGCCGGGGGCGATCACGTGGACATGCCGGGGACGGATGACGAAGCGGGCGCATATGGCGTCACCGGCCCGCGCCGCCGGCCCCGCACGTCCGTGACGTGCACGGGTGTCCTCGCCCTGTCCCGTCCCGCCGGACGCCGTGGTCGGCGCCGGCGGGGTGGGTCGTGGCGGGTTGACGGGCACGATCTCGGCAGTCGACCTTCTCCGCCTCGCTGCGACGGGTCGAGTGCCTCGGTGCACATCCTTCCAGCGGCGCCTCCCGGCACCAGAGGTCACGTGTCCCCTCTCCGTGCAGCAGTCCCGCCGGACCAAGGGTCAGTCGCGAGCGGCCTCCGCGGCATCGGACCGGGAAATGTGGCCTGCTTGGAAGTAGTGGACCAAGGTGACGGCTGCGAAGGTCGCCGCTTCCGCGTCTGCACCACCCACGCCGAGGGGGACCTCCGGATCATCGGTGCCGTGACGGTCGAACTCGCTGCGCCACACCATTCCCATCAGGTGGTGGATCGTGTCGCGTGAGTCGTTGTGCTCGTCGCCGTCGAGGCGGACGCGGAACTTCGAGCGTCCAGTACGGAGGTTGTTCATCAGCTTCCCGAGAGTCGCGTCGTCGTCATCTGGAGCGAGCGTGCCTTTGCCCGCGGCTTCGATCGCCTTTACGGCGTGCCAGTAGGCTCCGCTCGGATCTGGGTGCAGGCCGTAGAGCTTGGACCAGGCCAGCCGCAGGTGTTCGCCCGCTCGCCGCTTCGGCCCCGAAGCGGCCAGGTGGGCTGCAGCGTCGGCGGTTGGTGAGACCTCCTGGCGGAGCCCGTAGTAGTCACGACCGCTCCCATCGGTACCGAGGACCACGATGCGCCAGACCGAGCCATACCGGCAAGCAAGATCAACGAAGCAAGCTCCCGGTTGCCGGGCATGCCACACGGCCCTCCGACGGCACTCGCCGGAGGCTAGCGGGGGTCACCGACACGCATGCCATGGACAGCACTGAGGCCCGCCCCAGGACGGGACGGGCCTCAGCACAAGCTACGAAGAGTGCCTTCGCGTTCTACGAAGACCTCGACGTGGAGGTGGCGGGAATCGAACCCGCGTCCGATGACATTGAACCAGGGCTTCTCCGGGTGCAGACCGCTGTAGATTTTCTCGGCCCCCACGATCACGCGGACAAGACGTGGACGGGCCCAGTCGGCTGAGAGTCCCGCCCGCCCCACCGACGAGGACGGACAGCAGTGGCTCTCTAGATGACGCCGGGAACTAGACCGAGAGCATGTCTAGGCCGACGGACTTCGAGGCTCGCTCAGGCGGCGAGGGCGAAGTCGGTGCGATTGGAATCGGCACCTATAAGTTGCACGGAGCGTTTACGAGATAACCGTGCATCCTCGACCCGCTTCACCTGGCTCGACGATCACCGTCGAAACCGATCACCCCCATGGGTGTATGCACTTGTCAAGCCGTCTGTCCGCCCTGGCGGGGCGGCAGGCATGGACCAGCGTACGTCACAACACCCTCGGGAGTCGCGGGCATTCCCGCACCGGGTCCGCACCGCGTGGTCCGGACCCGGTGCACCCCGTCCGCGACGCTCAGAGGTCGTCGAACGCGCCCGGCAGGGTCGAGGGCCCCGGGGTCGGGGTCTCGTCCGAGCGCTCGGCCCGCTCGCGGGGCGTGCCGCCGTCCTGGTCCTGCGACAGGTCACCCGAGCCGTCCTGCGACCGGTCACCCGAGCCGTCCTGCGACTCGCCCGGCCAGTCGCGCGGCTCGCCGGGGCGGCCGTGGTCATCGCCGCCGTGCTGGTGGCCGCCGCGGCCCTCGTCCTGACGACCCCCGAAGTCGTCCCGCGGACCCTGCTGGTACGTGCCGCCGGCATCCCCCGGGCCGTCGTCACCGCGCTGGGCCAGCGCCACGGCACCGCCCCCGACCACCAGTCCACCCACCAGGGCACCCGCCGCGATCGCTGCCGTCGCCGCCGTGCTCATGCTGCGGCGCCTGCCCGTGGTCGGCGCGGGCTCGGTGAAGGCCGCCTGCTCCGCGGGCGGTGCGGCGGGCGTCGTGGCCTGCGGCTGCGCGGTTCCCTCGACCGGCGGCTGCATGTGCTGCTCACCCGTGGAACGGGTCGCGCTCTTGTCCTCCATGGCGCTGCTCCTTCCCATCGGCGTCCCGTCGGGCGCCTCCTGCCTCCCAGGAGACCTCGGGCAGGTTGGTGGGTGCTGAAACCGGCCTTGGCGGAACCTGAGTGCCTGGCGGTGGCATCGCACAGCGGCCGGAGCAGGCCGCCGACCGGTCGGCGCGCACGGGTCTGGCGTCGTCGAGAACTGGAGCGGCACCGCCCCCCTCGCCGATCGCCACCGGAGCCATGTCCTTGACGGCTGTGGCCGCGCGCGCCACCACGCGGTGGTCACCGCCACCGCCGCTCGCCTCGACGGACGCCGCATGCCGCGTCCGACCGAACCGCCGGGACCGACGTCCGACGGTTGACCGCTCACAGCGCCCTGACCCGTCCGTCCGTGTACTCGCCGCTGCCGGCCAACCGGGCCAGGAGCTGCTGGACCGTGCCGCCGCGCGACAGTGCGTCGACCGAGGTGGTGAGACCTGCAGGGTCGACAGGGCGGCCCAGCATCTGCCGGTAGCGCTGGTCGACGACGCGGTTCTGATGCTCCGGGGAGTTCACGATCCCGCTGAGCAGAGCGTCGCGCCCGTAGGTCGCGACGGTCGCCGACCAGGCGCTGACCTCGCCTGCACCCGCTTCGCGCCCCAGGAGGTCCCGGTAGAGCGCCTTGACCAGGCCTGCGTCGTCCGATCCGGCGCGCGCGAAGTACTCGGCCGAGCCGACGATGCCCTGGGTGACCGCGAACGTGCCCTTGCCCTGGTCGAGAACCCCGCCCCAGGTGGCGAGCCCCGCCGCGTCCGCCGGACGGCCGAGCAGCAGGCGGTACTGCTCGTCGACGAATCGGTTGCGCCACTCCGCCGAGCCGGTGACCCCCTCCGCGACCATCTGGAGCGACGCCCCGCTCCCGATGGCGGACGTCCACACGGCGATCTCCGAGGCGCCTGCCTCCCTGCCCAGGACGTGGCGGTACACGGACGCCACGTACGCGTCGTTGAACTCCGCCTGTCCGGGCTTGGGTGCCGTCGACCGGTCGACCCAGTCCCGCAGGTCGTCGACGCGGGTCTCGGTGGCGTCCTGGCGTGTGCTCGTGGCACCGAGGCACCCGCCCTGGTAGGCGGTGTGGTGGATCGCGACCAGCTCCACACCCGTCGACGTCGTGCGCAGAGCCGGCCCGCCCGCATCGCCCTTGCAGATCGTGGCACCGGCCTGATCCGCCTCGATGTCGATCGTCCCGACGGCGACCGAACCCACCGTGAACGTCGCCACGTGCGCCGTGTCAGGAACGACCCGGTCCGCCGTACGCCCGAACCCGGCGACCGCCAGCTCCTCACCGACCTGCGGGGCCGCGCTCGCCACCTTCGCCGCGGCCACGTCACGCACCGGCGCAGCCAGGTGCACCAGCACCACGTCCCGATCCGGGTGCGGTACCAACCGGTCCACCTGCACCACGTGGCCGGACGTGCCGGTGAGATCCGCCCGCCCGACCGTCGCAGTCGTCACCCACTTCGGAGCACCCGCGCTCACCGCCGCACCCGGGGTCTCGGCGAAGCACGACGCCGCACTGATGACCCACGACGCGCTCAGCAGAGCACCCGAGCACGACTTCTCGCGCGGCTTGCCGGGCGCCGGTACCGCAGCGGGGTCACCCGCGATGTCCAGCTTCACTGTCACCGCAGCCGCCGCACCCGTCGGGAGGATGCCTTCGACCGCGTGAGCGACCGGCACTCCCGCACCCGCCAGCGCCGCCACGGCGGCGACCGCTGCGACTCGCGCCGTCCATGACTTGCGCATGTGCACCGTTCTCCCTGTCCCGACCCGCTGCCTCGTCCGACACGCTCACGTGCATCTCGACCCATCACTCATGCGGGGATCTCGGCACACTCGAAGCGCGCGCCGTGCGACCCGCGCCTTCCAGCGGTCCCGACGCCTGTTCGAGACGCCGGCCGCTCGACCTACTGCAGACCAAGGACGGCCAGCGGCCCGGACGTCGCGACCAGCGAGCTGATGTTCTTCCAGCCGTTGTTCGACGCCGCCTCGTGCACCTGTCCTCCGTTGACCGTGTAGACGTACTTGACGCCACGGGACGACAACACGGCCACGGGCCCCGACGTCGAGATCCCGGTGTTCAGGCTCTTCCAGCCGTTGTTCGACGCCGCCTCGTGCACCTGGCCACCGTTGACCGTGTACACGTGCTTCACGCCGTCCATCGCCATCACCGCGACAGCCCCCGACGTCGAGATCCCGGTGTTCAGGCTCTTCCAGCCGTTGTTCGACGCCGCCTCGTACACCTGGCCACCGTTGACCGTGTACACGTACTTCACGCCGTCCATCGCCATCACCGCGACACCCCCCGACGTCGAGATCCCGGTGTTCAGGCTCTTCCAGCCGTTGTTCGACGCCGCCTCGTACACCTGGCCACCGTTGACCGTGTACACGTACTTCACGCCGTCCATCGCCATCACCGCCACGGCCCCCGACGTCGAGATCCCGGTATTCAGGCTCTTCCAGCCGTTGTTCGACGCCGCCTCGTACACCTGACCACCGTTGACCGTGTACACGTACTTCACGCCGTCCATCGCCATCACCGCCACGGCCCCCGACGTCGAGATCCCGGCATTCAGGCTCTTCCAGCCGTTGTTCGACGCCGCCTCGTGCACCTGGCCACCATTCACGGTGTAGATGTGCTTGACGAGGATGCTCGGCGACGGCGGGGGCGAGACGTGCCCGGCGATCCAGAGACGCACGTCGTCGACGCGGGTCTCGGTGGCGTCCTGCCGCGTGCTCGTGGCCCCGAGGCACCCGCCCTGGTAGGCGGTGTGGTGGATCGCGACCAGCTCCACACCCGTCGCCGTGGCGCGCAGCGCGGGTCCACCAGCGTCGCCCTTGCAGATCGTGGCGCCCTCCTGCGCGGCCTGGATGTCCAGGGTGCCGTCCCCGATCGCCCCGACGGTGTACGCCGCAGCGTGCGCGGTGTCCGGCACCACCCGGTCGGTGGTCCGCCCGAAGCCGCTGACCGTGACCTCGTCCCCGACCGCGGGCGGTGTCGAGGCCACGGTGACGGCGGGCACGCCGGTGACCGGCGAGGCCAGGTGTACCAGTACGACATCACGCTCCTCGTGCGGCACCAGCCGGTCGACCCGCACCACGTGGCCGGCCGTCCCGTTCAGGTCGACCCGCCCCACCGTCGCAGTGGTGGGCCACGCAGGAGCACCAGCACTCACCGCGTCACCCTGCGGCCCGGTGAAGCACGACGCGGCGCTGATCACCCACGACGCCCCGAGCAACGCACCGGAGCAGGACCGCTCACGCGTCTGACCGGGCGCGGTGCCAGGGTCACCCGCGATGTCGAGCTTCACCGTCGCAGCCGCGACCGTACCCTCCGGCACGGCGCCACCCACGGCGTGCGCCACTGACGCCCCGGCCAACGTCATCGCGAGCGCGGCGACCGCCGCGCCGATCCGGACCCGCATGCACCTGTCCACAGCAGCTGCCTCCGTCCTGTGGCGCCTCGCGGCACCATCACCGTCGATCTGTCACTGCGCAGCCCTCGGTCGAGCGCGCGCACTCGTCACCACGCGTTCACGCGTTCGGGATCCGCGCCAGCCACCTGGCCGGGACGTCCACGTACGCCTGGTTCTCGAGCGCCTGCCACTGCGCGAGGTCGAGTCCCCGCTTCACGCCACCCGCGACCTCGTGGATGGACCCAGTCACGGGGTCGCGCAGCAGCACCGGCCCGTCCGGCACCGTCTTGCTGATCCGGCCCAGCAGGCCGGTCGGGACCTCGGTGTACGGCGGCAGACCGAGGGCCTGCCACTCCGTCATCGTCAGCCCGTGCTTCGCGCCTCCCACGACCTGGACGATGCTGCCGTCGGCACGGTCACGCAGGATCACCGGCCGCGTCGGGACCCCGGTCGGCACGCGGTCGATCAAGGAGGCCGACGCCTCGATGTACGCGGGCGAACCGAGCGCCTGCCACTCGGCCAGGGACAGCTGGTAGCGGGAGCACCCGACGACCTGGTGGATCGCGCCCGAGGCCGGGTCCCGCAGGATCACGGGACCGGCGGGTGGCAGGTCGGCGACCCGGTTGATGAACCCGACGGGCACGTCGACGTACGCCGGGGAACCGAGCGCCTGCCACTGGCCCAGCGAGGCCAGCGCGTAGGGCATCCCGCCGGTGATCCCGTGGATCGACCCGGTCGCCATGTCCCGCAGGAACGTCCCGTCACGTGGCACGTCCGCGAGCTCGGCCGCAGCCGCCACCGAGATGTCGGCGTACGCCCGCAGGCCCATCGCCGACCACTGCGCGTACGACAGCGGGTACTTCGCCCCGCCGGCGACGACGTAGATCGTGCCGTCGGGCGTGCGGACGAGCTGACCGTTGCCGATGCCGCTCGACGACACCGCCGCGGCCTGCCCGCACACGTCCTGCGGCCGCGTGTGGCTGCTGATCCAGGCGCGGAGGTCGTCGACACGGGTCTCGGTCGCCTCCTGCCGCGTCGTCGAGGCACCGAGGCACCCGCCCTGGAACGCGGTGTGGTGGAGCGCGACCAGCTCGAGCCCGCCCCCGGACGTCGACCGCAGAGCAGGCCCACCGGCGTCGCCCTTGCAGATCGTCGCACCGGCCTCGGCACCTGCGATGTCGATCGTCGTCGTACCCGCAGCAGTGACGCGGTACGCCGTCGCGTGCGCGGAGCTCGGGACGAGCGCGGCGCTCGTCCGGCCGTAGCCCGTCACGGTCAGCTCCTCGCCGACGGAGGGAGGCGCGCTCGCGACCGCGACGGGGGCGACGTCCTTCACAGGCGTGGCCAGCCGCGCGAGCACCACGTCGCGCTCCGGGTGCGGCACGAGCAGGTCGATCGTCACGACGCGCCCGGCGGTGCCCGTGAGGTCGACACGGCCGATGGTGGCCCTGGTGGCCCACGCGGGGAAGCTCGTCTCCCGTGGTGCTCCGGAGCCGGTCCCGAAGCACGACGCCGCGGTGATCACCCACCGCTGGCTGATCAACGCTCCCGAGCACGCCCGCTCGCGGACGTGGCCGGGCGCAGCATCGGGGTCCCCGGCGATGTGGATCGCGACGGTCGCGGCCGCCGCTGCGCTGGTCGGGACAGTGCCCTGGACGGCGCCGGCGGACGGGACCACGGCCAGCGTCCACGTCACCGCCAGGGCGGGGGCGACCACCTGCATCAGGCGCCTCATGAGGGCGTCTCCTTGTCTTCGTGCTTCGCGGTGCTCTGACGGTTCACGCCCCACCGTCCACGTGACGGATCAGCGCCTGCAGGGCAGCGCTCACCAGTCGCCGAACCGCAGCTCGACGAGCACCGCCGGCGGCGCGTCAGCACCGGATCCGGCCTCGATGGACACGGCACGGTTCGCGGGCACCTCGTACACCTCGCGGACCGGGTCACCCCCCGCGCCCTCCTCGGGCACCACGGCCGTGGCCTGCACGGCGACAGCGGCGGCACGCACCAGGAACGTGTTGGGCACCTCCATCGTCAGGAACCCGCGCGCACCGGACGTCTTGAAGCAGTACACCGCCCGGTACGGCTCGTCGGGCAGCGACGCCGTCACACGGATCAGGCCGGCGGAGCACGTCTCGTCTTCCGCGGGTACGAACTCCACGTGCCCGTCACCGGTGTACAGCCGCAGACCGTGCTCGGCGAGGATCTCGTCCGCTCCTGGGAACGCGAAGTCCTCCACCAGCGAGGACTGCACCTCAGCGTCGGCGACGGCCGGGCCTCCGCTCAGCACCGCCACCGCCGCTCCGGCGACCAGGAGGGAAATACCTGTCCAACCAAGCGCTCGCTTCATAACGGAACACCCTCCATCATTCATTCGACAGAACAAGAGTCATTGGATCACTTCAAGCGGGGTGCTGAAGTGTAGAACGTCACCTCGGGGCCGTAATCGGCGTCGCACTCGGTCTCGACGACGAATCTGCGGTCTGGGAATCGTGCCTGAAGCGCAGATCGCCAGAACTGCGCGATCGGCCCAACAAGGCGCTTTGCCTCATCCTCGTCGAAGGCGTTCGTCGGAAGAATTTCCCAGACGTGCAGATGGTTGACGATGCGCTCGACTCCCGCTACGTCGCCGGCAAGACGAAGGAACCACTCGTCCACCACCGCAGCATCGAAGGCGAACCCGAGAAAGACTGCCCCACGGTGCTCGACGAGCGGCGGGTCCAACAACTTCATCACCGCAGCAAGCAACCCTGGCGACCCTTTGTAGGAAACGAACGTCCTCGGGTCGTCATGTTCTCTGTCGTCAAGGAATTCATCGAGCTCCTTGAAGTCCGTCAGAACTATCTCGGAATGCGCGGTCACAGTTCGCACCACCCTTGCGGAAGATCGTCGGGACCGGCGGGCTTCGCGATTCCGGTCGGCTTCGGGAACACCTTTCCGTCAGGGCGCTCGTCGTGCCTGTACTCCTGAACGTGCGGCGTAGGGACACCCCTGTGCGTGCCGCCCGTGAGGTCGACCCGATAGAGGATCGTCCCGTTTTCGTCGTAGACGGCGTAGTTCGTTATGCTGCCGTTCCTCGCGCGGAAGAGAATTCCCCCGGGCGGGCCGGCCGCACTCCTGGCGCCTCCCGCCGGGAAGTCGCCGGCCGGCCACTCGGTGGCGTCCGACAGATCGATGCCGTCCGAGTTGTGCACCAGCACGGCGAACAGACCGACGTGGTAGGTGTGAAGACCCTCGACAGCCAGATTGAAGGCTGTGCCGACGCGACGAGAGCCGAAGTCGACCGAACGCGTGACGACACTTTCCCGACCGTCGGCGCCGAGAAGCAACTCGCCCTCGTGAAGATCAGACGTGTCCTCCCACTTCTGGTCCGTGACCGACCAGAACGGGTGATCCTCGGTGGTGACCACGACTTCACCGTCGACTTCAAGGTCATAAAGATCGTCCTGATGCACCCACACGTGGGTGACCCTTCGCCCACCGCGCACACCAGAAACAGGATCGCTCGCGAGCACCTCGTCGCCCACGCGAATCTCGCTGATCCGCCGGTGACTACCGTCGGCCAGTCGCACCTTGGTCTCAGCACCGAAACTCCTGGCAGTGCGGCAGGCACGGCCCGTCGGAATCTCATCCACGTTCGCACGACGTCCGGCGGTCAGCCCATCGAGGATGGTGTCGACATATTCACGCAATCGATCCGTGAGACGTGCAACCTTGGCCGAGCCGGCCAGCACGCCGACACCAGGCGCCATCGCAAGGAGGGAAAGCCCGGCTCCGGCCCAATCGCCCCTCGCTGCGGAAACGGCGCCATCCAGTGCGTCGCAAACCTCGCCGACCGCGGGGATGAGACCGCACAGCCCCAGTGCCAGCTGGGCAACGTCCCACATGAGATCGGCGTTGCCTCCGACAAAGCGCTTGAACTCGCTGAGCATCGAGCAGCCCAACGAATCCCGACTCAGCGGCGTGGCGCACTTGGCGGGATTCAGCATCACCTCACCGAACGCCTTGAAGCCGTTGATGCAGACGTCCGGCGAGCCGAGCGCCGTGTCGACTGATGTCAGACAGTTCCAGTACCTGTGGGTGTCGACGGCGGCGCTCGCGCCGTCACTGCCCGTACCGGGTGCCGAGCTGCGGCTCGCTTGCTGCCACTCCTCCAGCCGGCTCGAGTAGGTCACGACTGCCTGCTGTGCTGCTGCCTCGGCGGCCACCGCGTCCATGCCCGCCGCCTTGGCCGATGCGCGCGCGTCCTGCTTGGCCCACTGCGCCTCGGCGGCATCGCCGCTTGCCCGCTGCGCGGCGGCAGCGGCCGTCGTGGCCGATCCCGCGGCGTCGCGCGCCGCAGCGTGCGCCGTGTCGGCCGCCACCAGGGCGGCCTGCGCCGACGCGGCGGCCTGATCGGCGGAGCTCTTGGCCGCAGCCGCGGACCGGGCAGCCTCGTCGGCGTAGCCGGCGGCTCTGGACGCCGCAGCGGCGGCCTGGTTCGCGGCGGCCGCGGCCTCCGCGGCCGCACCCTGGGCCTCCGCCGCCACGCGCCGGGCACGGGCGGCGTCGGCCAGCGCGGTCTGGGCGTACTGCTGCGCCTGAGCGATCAGGCCCTTCACCGCCTGGACGTGCGCCGCCTGCTCCACGTCTCGCTGAGCGGCCTGGTATTGCCCGACGGCGAGGAAGTAGGACTTGTAGGACGCCGGCCCCTCCAGCGCCACCTGCCCGGCGGCCTTGACCTCCGCCCCGCCGGCCTGCATCACCCGGGCGATCTCGACCTCTTGGTCGGCCGTGCGGGCTACGTACTGCCCGGTGCGCAGGAACTCGTGAGCGTCGTGCGCCGTGCCGTCCAGTGCGCGCTGCGTCGCCTCGTACAGCGCCGGTCCGGGGTTCGACTCCAGGATCCGCGCCAACGCCACCTGGTCGTCCAACGCCTTGCGGGGGTAGGCGCGGGTCCGCAGGAACGTGGCCACCGCGGCGTCGTCCCCGTCGAGCGCCGTACGCGCGGCCGTCCGTTCCTGCCCGTCTGGCAGGGTGTCGACCAGGTGCCAGAGCCGTGCCCGGTTGTCCTGGCCGGCGGCAAGCGCCCGTCCGGTCTCCAGCCAGGACCTCAGGACCGTCTCGTCACCGGCCAGCGCCTCCACGGCGGCGGCCTTCGTCCACTCGCCGCCCGTGCTCATCAGGGCCAGCGCCGCGCGGCGCCCCTTGTCCACCACGACCCGGTCCGAGGCCCCGTCGGCACCGGCCGCGTCCAGCAGCTCGCGCGTCGCAGGCGGGACCCGGTCCTCCTCCTCCGTGTCCCAGCGCAGCTCCCGGTCCCATCCGGCGGCCTCCCCGCCCGCACCGGTCGACGCCTTCTCCGCGGCCAAGGCCTCCTGTGCGGCGGCGATACCCTGGTCGGTCGCCTCCTCCAGCCGTGCCGAGTCCGCTCGCCGCGCGAGCTGCTCGACCTTCGCCGCCTGCTCGGCTGCCGCCACTGCCAGCTCCGAGGCCTTGGTCGCCTCGGCCGCGTGCGCCGCGGACTCGGCAGCGGCTGCACCAGCGATGCCCGCCTGTGCCGCGGCTTCGTCAGCGGCAGCCGCCGCGGCCGTCGCGTACCGGGCAGCCTGGGACGCGAACGAGAACGCCTCGTCGCTGGCAGCCGCGGCGTCCTCGGCGAACTTCAGGCTGCGGGCCGCCGCGGAGGCGGCGACCGCCGCCTGGTTCTTGGCGGACGCAGCCGCGGCCCGCGTCCGCTTCGCCTGCGCGGCCGAGACCCCGGCCTGACGCGACGCGGTGTCCGCCGCCGTCGCCGCGGCATCGGCGTTCACGCTGGCGCCGGCCGCCGCACCCGCCGCCGTTCGCGCCTGCGCCAAGGCGGCGTCACGCTGCCGACGCACCTCGTCGAGCACCGCCGCCTGCGCAGCGGCGTCCCGCGCCGCCTGTGCCGCGGCGCGCGCCTCGGCAGCCTTCCCTGCATCGGCACGTGCCGCCGCGGCGGCGGACTGCGCTGCCGCGGCAGCGCGAGCCGTCAAGGAGGCCGCGGCGGTGGCCCGACGCGCCCCGTCGGCGGCCGTCTGCGCGGCACGCAACGCGGCACTCGACGCGGCCGACGCCTCCGCTGCCGCACCTTCTGCCGCCGCCGCGGCATCCGCCGCGCGTCCCGCCGCCGCGGAGGCGCCCTGCGCCGCACCACCGGCCGCCTCGGTCTGGGCCAGTGCCTCCTGCGCCGCTTCCTTGGCGCGCTGGGCTGCCGCGACCGCGCGCGCCGAGGCCGACGTCGCGTCCGCCGCATGCGTCGCGGTCGCCTCGCCGGCAACCTTCGCCTGCTCCGTCAGTCCCGCGACCGTGGCCATCTCCGCGTCGCGCGCCCGCGCGACGTGCTGGCCGTGCGTCAGGAACTCGTGCAGCTCCTCCGGGGACCCGTCCAGGGCGGCCTGCGCGGCGAGGCCCAGGGCACTCGGCGACGAGGACGCAGGAGCACTGTTGTTCGCCCCTCCGTCGAGCATCCGCGTGGCGGCCATCTCCTCGTCGACGAACCGGGCCTGTGCCAGGCCGGAGGACAGGAAGTGGGACCACTCCTCGACGTCCCCCTCCAACGCCTTCTCGGCAACCTCTCGCGTCTTGGCGCCGGCGCTGTCCATGGCCCGCACCACGCGCAGCTCCTCGTCGGCTGCCCAAGCGGTGCGGAACCCCCCGTCGACGAAGGTCCGCAACGCCTCCGGTGGACCCGCCAGCGCCTTGGTCGCCGCCGATCGCAACGCCGGTCCGTCCGTGCTGCCCAGCACCTGTGCCGCCGCCCGGTAGTCCGCGGCGAGCGCCTCGTCGAAGCCCGACTCCACGAACTCCTGCAGGTCGGCGTCGGATCCGAGCAGCGCAGCCTCTGCGGCGCGCCGTACCGACGGCGTCCCCGAGGACACCAGGGACACGACCCATGAGCGGTCGGCGAGGGGGTCGACTCCGTCGGTCGTGGCCGCCGCAGCGGGCCCGCCCAGCGTGAGACCGAGGACTACCGCCACCACGGCGGCGATGACCGACCGCATGCGAGCGCGCGCCACATGAACCCCCTCGGACCGCCCGCAGCCCTGCCACGGCGGTCGCTCTCGTCACCCCTGACACGGTCTGCCGCGCACGCGTCGGCATCGCGGCGGGCACGAGTGAGCAGTGGGGCTCAGATCTCGGTCACAGCGCGGTGCGCGACGACGCAGCACACCGTTCGGCGGACCCGGGAAGGGCGATCCGCACCACGCTGCACTCGCGGGGCAAACCTCTCGATCCGGGACAGTAGCGGGTCTATGACCACGAAAGTGAGAATTACCTCGAAAGAGTTACCGCGCGATCGCACGACGCCCGTCGGGCGCCCGAACCGGTGCGCCTGTCGGTGGTCTGCTCCACGATGGCCCCATGGACCTGCCCGTGATGCCCCCCGTCGCGCCGATGCTCGCGAAGTCGGTCAAGGAGATCCCCGACACCGGCCACGTGGAGCCCAAGTGGGACGGGTTCCGCACGATCGTGTTCCGCGACGGCGACGACGTCGAGCTCGGCAGCCGCAACGAGAAGCCGATGACGCGCTACTTCCCCGAGCTCGTCGAGTCGCTGAAGGCGAACCTGCCGGAGCGGTGCGTGCTCGACGGCGAGATCGTCGTCGTCTCGGACGACCGGCTGGACTTCGACGCGCTGCAGCAGCGCATCCACCCGGCGGCCAGCCGCGTGAAGCTCCTGGCGGAGCAGACACCCGCGTCGTTCGTCGCGTTCGACCTGCTCGCGCTCGGCGACGAGGACCTCACGCACCGCCCGTTCTCGGAGCGCCGGGCGCTGCTCGTCGAGGCCCTCGCCGACGCCCGGCCACCGGTGCACGTCACGCGCGCGACGTCCGACATGACCGAGGCACAGCGCTGGTTCACGCAGTTCGAGGGCGCCGGCCTCGACGGGGTCGTCGCCAAGCCGCTGACCGCCCCGTACCAGCCGGACAAGCGCGCGATGTTCAAGATCAAGCACGAGCGCACGGCCGACTGCGTCGTGGCGGGCTTCCGGTGGCACAAGTCCGGCGACGTGGTCGGCTCGCTGCTGCTGGGGCTGTGGAACGACGAGGGTCACCTGCAGCACGTCGGGGTGAGCGCGTCGTTCACGATGGTGCGGCGGCGCACGCTGCTCGACGAGCTCGCGCCCTACCGCGACGTCGACCTGGCCGACCACCCGTGGGGCGCCTGGGCGGACCAGGAGGCCCACGCCGACCGCCGCATGCCGGGCGCGGTCAGCCGGTGGAACGCCACCAAGGACCTGTCGTTCGTCCCGCTGCGCCCCGAGCTCGTCGTCGAGGTGGCCTACGACCACATGGAGGGCGACCGCTTCCGGCACACCGCGCAGTTCCGCCGGTGGCGCACGGACCGCGACCCGCGGTCCTGCACGTACCAGCAGCTCGAGGAGCCCGTGGGGTACGACCTGGCCGACGTGCTGGGCGGCTGACCTGCCTCAGACCGTCACGACGGGCCGGTCAGTCCGCCAGACCGATCGCGTACCCGACGAAGAACAGCGCCGCGAACACGACCACGACGCCGATGATCACGTAGGCCATCCAGTTGGCCCCGCGTGAGCCGGTGTCCGGCTGCTGGTGCATCGCCTCCGACGTCGACGACTCGCCGGGGGGCGTGTCACCGGGCGACACGCCGCCGCCCGGCTCCAGACCGGGGGTGGTCGCCGGGTCCGGGTCGGGACTGGTCGGTTCGCTCATGCAGGGGGCCTCCTGTCGCTTCGTGCGTTCCACCGTGCTCGCAGCGCCGCGTCCCGGCAACCGCTGGCGCGTCGGCGCGTGCCTCGTCACCGCGCTTGAAGCGTCAGAAGCTGGGAGTCCATGGCGATCTGCGTGTCGAGCGTCACATAGCCGCGGTCCTCGAACAGCACGGTCACCCGCTCCGCCTCGACGACGCTCACCGTCCCGGCGCCGAACTCCTGGTGGCGCACCGGCTGGCCGGGTCGCACGCGCTGCGCCGCGACGGCGAGCGACGTGCCCGCGTCGCAGCTGTCGCACCGGCCGCACGGCTCGCGCCGCTCCTCGCCGAGCAGCTCGAGCAGCAGGCGGCGACGGCAGTCCGTGGTGTCGGTGTAGGTGCGCACGAGGTCGACGCGCGAGGCCTCCAGCCGTGTCCTGCGCTCGCGCGCCTCGTGCACGTCCGCGAGCACCTGCCGGCCGTCGGCACCGTCGGCCAGCCGCAGCGTGCCCCCGTCGTCGCGGACCGCGCCCACGTGCTGCAGCGTGCCCAGCGCCCGGGCGACCGTCCGGCGCCCCAGCCCGGTGGCCGTGGCGAGCGCCGCCTGGTCACCCGGCGTCGTCGCGAGCGCGTGCAGCAGCCGCAGGAGCGTCGCGGGCCGCGGGCCGCCGCCGGACCGCTGGTAGCGCGCCAGGGCGTGGTCCTCGGACCTCACGACGACGACCGCGCGTGCGGGCTCCTCGTCGCGGCCCGCGCGGCCCACCTCCTGGTAGTACTGGTCGAGCGTGGTGGGCGGGCCCGCGTGCACGACCAGGCGCACGTCGGGCCGGTCGATGCCCATGCCGAACGCCGAGGTGGCGACCACCAGGTCGTCGCGGCCGGACAGGAAGCGGTCCTGCGTCGCCGCCCGCTCGGCCGCCGGCAGGCCCGCGTGGTAGACGGACGCGGGCCGCACCTCCGCGAGCCGGGCGGCCAGCTCCTCGCAGTGCGTCCGGGTCCGCGCGTAGACGATCACGGGCCCCGGCTCGTCGGCGACGAGCTCGCGCACCACGGCGTCCCGCTCGTCCTGCGTGGCGGCGGGGCGGGCGCCGAGCCAGATGTTGGGCCGGTCCGCGTCGTGCACGAGGACGCGCGGGTCGCACATCCCCAGGCGCGCGACGATCTCGTCGCGCACGTGCGTCGACGCCGTCGCCGTCAGCGCGAGCAAGCGGGGCGAGCCCAGCCGCCGGACGGCGGACCCGACGAGCAGGTAGTCGGGACGGAAGTCGTGACCCCACTCGGCCACGCAGTGCGCCTCGTCGACGACGACCAGACCGACGTCGGCACCTGTCAACGCCTCCAGGACGACGCTCCGCTGAAGCTGCTCAGGACCGAGCAGGAGCACGTCGAGCCCGCCCGACGACGCCGCCTCGAGCGCCTCGCGCTGCTCGCGCGCGGTCCGGACGGAGCTCACGGACGCGACCCGAAGCCCCGCCTCGGCCAACGCACGCTCCTGGTCACGCTGCAACGCGATCAGCGGCGACACGACGACGGTCAGACGCGCGGCGACCAGCGTCGCGATCGCGTACACCGCCGTCTTGCCGGCGCCCGTGCGGGCGACGAGCACCGTGTCATGGGCGTCCAGCCCTGCCAGCGCGTCGCGCTGCGCCTGGCGCAGCGCCGTGCCCTCGCCGAGCACGCGGTGCACCGCCTCGTCGAGCCTCGTCCCCGTCGTGCTGTCCGTCGTCGTCGCCACGCCACCGTCCTCACCGTCGATCCCCGGGTGGAGGTCTACCGCCTGCGCGGCCCGGGCGCGCGCCGAACCGTGCGATGACCGCCGACGCGCGCTCGGCGCCCGACGCCCGTAGCGTCGGACGCGACGAGGACGCCACGACGCTGCCGGTGGCCGACCGGTGGTACGGGAGGCACTGATGGCACCGACGCGGCGCCCGCACGACGTCGTCGTCGTGGGCTCGGGGTTCGGTGGGCTGTTCACGACCCGGGCGCTCGCGCGCGTGCCCGGCGTGCGGGTCACGGTGATCAGCGGGGTCAACCACCACCTGTTCCAGCCGCTGCTCTACCAGGTGGTCACGGGCATCCTCTCCTCCGGGGAGGTCGCGCCCGCGACGCGCGACGTGCTGCGCCGACAGCGCAACGCGCGCGTGGTCCTCGGTCTCGTCGAGGACGTCGACCTCGAGGCGCACGAGGTCGTGCACCGGTCGCCCCTCGGCGTGACCCGCACGCGGTACGACTCGCTCGTGGTCGCCGCGGGGGCCGGACAGTCGTACTTCGGGAACGACCACTTCTCCGAGTACGCGCCCGGCCTCAAGAGCCTCGACGACGCGATGGAGGGGCGGGCGCGGATCTTCGGCGCGTTCGAGCTGGCCGAGCTGACGGGCGACGAGGAGGTCGTCGAGCGGCTCCTGACGTTCGTCGTGGTCGGCGCCGGCCCGACGGGCGTCGAGATGGCCGGGCAGGTCGCCGAGCTCGCGCACCGCGTGCTGCCGGGCCAGTTCCGGCACGTCGACCCGTCGCGGGCGCGGATCCTGCTCGTCGACCCGGTGCCGCACGTGCTGCCCGGGTACCCGGAGCAGCTGTCCGCCGCGGCGACGCGCGAGCTCGAGCACGTCGGGGTCGAGGTCTGGACCGGCTGGAAGGTCGTCGACGTGGA
Source organism: Cellulomonas dongxiuzhuiae (assembly GCF_018623035.1). Lineage (NCBI taxonomy): Bacteria > Bacillati > Actinomycetota > Actinomycetes > Micrococcales > Cellulomonadaceae > Cellulomonas > Cellulomonas dongxiuzhuiae. Next base: position 1,360,803 of record NZ_CP076023.1, on the reverse strand, counting down.
CGAGCGCTCGGTCACGGTCGAGGACCAGGACGGGAACCGGCGCGTGGTGCCGTCGGTGTGCAAGGTGTGGGCCGCGGGCGTGGCCGGTGCGCCGGTGGGCCGTGTCCTCGCGGAGCGCGCGGGGGTCGAGCCGACCCGGTCCGGCCAGGTGCCCGTGGAGCAGGACTGCACGCTGCCGGGGCACCCCGAGGTGTTCGTCGTCGGTGACCTCATGCGTCACGGCAAGCTGCCGGGCGTCGCGCAGGTCGCGATCCAGAGCGGGCAGCACGCCGCGGACCAGATCCGCCGTCGCGTGCAGGGTGAGCCCACCGGGCAGGAGTTCGTCTACCGCGACAAGGGCAGCATGGCCACGGTCTCGCGGTTCTTCGCCGTCGCGCAGATCGGGTCCGTGCGGACCTCGGGGCTCGTGGCCTGGGCGCTGTGGCTGGGCGTCCACCTGGTGTACCTGGTGGGCTTCAAGAACCGGCTGACGACGCTGCTGCACTGGGCGGTGTCGTTCGTCGGGCGCGGTCGCTCCGAGCGGGCGTCGACGTGGCAACAGGTCGTCGCACGCACCACGCTGCGTCGCACCGGTCAGGCGGCGCTCGGCTCGCGCGCCGACGACACCTGAGCGAGCCTCGCCCGACGGTGGTTCCGGTCCTACCAGCCGCCCCCGCCGCCACCGCCGACGCCACCACCGGAGAACCCGCCCCCACCGAGCCCCGACCCGCCCGAGGTGCCGGGCGTCGGGGCGGAGATGGCCGCCGTCGTGATCGACTCGAACCGGTCGAGGGCGCCGACGAACCCGGCGCCCCAGAATCCGACGGTGCCGGGCGAGTACGCCCCGACGTACCAGGTCGGAGCCGCCACCGGCACCCCCTGCGCCGCGAGCTCGGCGAACACCCGGGACCACCGGTCCGCCAGACCGAAGACGATGGCGTACGGGAGGTACCGGCTGAAGACGTCCTGCCCCTCCTCGAACCGGATCTGGTCGGCCTCCGCGGTGGCGAGGTAGCGACGGAACCCCAGCGCCTGCGCGAGGACGGCGGTGCCAGCGGGCGTGCGCGCGGGCGCCGCCCCGCTGAGCACGAGCACGAGGACGCCGACGAGCAGCAGCGCGATCCCGACCAGGGCCAGCCCGGGCACGACCTGCACCGCCATGGCCACCGCGGCGCCGATGCCGCCCGCGAGCAGGAGCAGCACACCGACGACGATCCAGGCGGTACGCACGCTCTTGGGGTTCGCACGGAACCACCCGACATCCGTCACGTGGTCGTACAGCATGCCCTGGACCTTGGCGAGCGACGAGGCAAAGGTCTGCCGCAGGTCGGACAGCCTCACCTCGTCACCCTTCTCGAAGAGGTCGCCGAGCAACCCCGCCTCGAACGGCAGCAGGCCCTCGGTACCCGCGCGCAGCCGCACGAGCGTCCAGTCCTTGGGCTTCTTGCGCGGGTCCTCGCGCGGCACCTCCTCGATGCGGAGCCAGCCGCGGACCGCCAGGTCGATGATCGTGGCCGTCACGTCGACCGCGTCGGCCTTCTCGTCGACGAGCGTGCCGATCTCCCCCGGGCGCGCACCCTCGGGCGGCTGGAACTGCACGGCGACGGGTGCGCGGCGGTCCCGCGGACCGCTGGCCGTCCCCTGGCCGTCCGCCGGTCGCAGCCCCGGCGTCAGGCCCAGGTACGCCTGGTCCCGGCCCGTCCGCCGTACACGGCGGACCGCGAGCCCGCCGCCGAGCAGGAGGACCGCGGCGGCGACCCCGCCGCCCACGGTCGTGGGACGCAGCGGCAGCACCGGGTCGGGCTTGTCACGCAGGATCGGCTGCACGCCGGGGAACGTCCCCCCGGGCCAGCCCGTGACCGTCGTGAGCTGGTCCCCCACCGGCACGACGGACTGTGTGAAGGTCGCGGAGTCCCCCGCGGTCGTCGCGTCGTCGCAGGGCGTCGTCGACCCCTGCGGCCCGGTGAAGCACGCGACGCCCTCCACCGCGGCCGGCCCGGTGACGGTGACGGACAGGTCCGAGAGCGGGACCTCCCAACCGGGACCGATGACGTTCCAGTACAGCTCGTCGCCCGAGTGCTGGGCGTTGGCCGGGTTGATCCACCCGTCGACCGTCATCTCGACGCGGTACGTCTGCACGCCGGACACGTCGTCGACGTCCTCGTCGCCGATCCGCAGGATCACCGCCGAGGTCTCGTCCTCGCGGTGCAGCTGTGCCGGCGCACCCGTGGGGCTGGTGACGCGCACGTCGCTGAACTCGAAGAACCGGTCGGTCTCGTCGTCGTAGGACACGCGGGTCGGGAACGTCAGGTACGGGCCGTGGCCGGGATCGTCGCCGAAGTCGAAGTCGAAGTCGATCACCACGTCCACGGTGCCGTCGGCGGCCGCGTCGGCCGTCACGTCGTAGCGCGTGATCTCGCGTCCCGTGCTCAGGTCGGCGCGGCCGGACGAGGCCAGCGCGACCGGTGGCGCCAGGAGGATCGCCCCGAGCGCGAGCAGCAGCACGAGGCCCAGGACCGCGAGGCGACGCACTGCACGGGCGACAGCGGGCTCGCCCGGTGCACCGGGGAGCGACGACCGCACGACGGTCACCGGTCGCGTCGCTCGCGGATCGCCCGCTGCGACTCGAGGTTGTCCTGCCGCTCGCGCAGCGCCTGGCGCTTGTCCCACTCCTTCTTGCCGACGGCCAGCGCGATCTCGACCTTCGCGCGCCCGTCGAGGAAGTACAGCGCGAGCGGCACGATCGTGTGGCCCTTCTCGCGCGTGCGGGCCTCGAGCCGCTCGATCTCCTCACGGTGCAGGAGCATCTTGCGCTTGCGGCGCGGCGCGTGGTTGGTCCAGGTGCCCTGCGAGTACTCCGGGATGTGGACGCCGTGCAGCCACGCCTCCCCGTTCTCGATCTCGCCCCAGCCGTCGACGAGGGACGCGCGTCCGGCGCGCAGCGCCTTCACCTCGGTCCCCGTCAGGACGAGCCCGGCCTCGAGCACGTCCTGGATGAGGTAGTCGTGCCGGGCCTTGCGGTTGGCGGCGACCATCGTGCGGCCGTCGGCCTTCGCCTTCGCCACGACACGGCCCTCCGTTCCTGGTGCTGGTCCGGCGCACGCTGGCAACCGAACGAGGATCGCCCGGGACGGGCGGGGCGCGACGGACGTCGCACCGATGACGAGCCTACCGGCGACGTGCGCGCGGTCCCCCGGTCATTCGCCGACCGCGGACGCGGGGGCTCAGAGCCCGAGGTAGGAACGCGGGTTCACCGTGCCGCCGTTGACGTACACCTCGAAGTGCAGGTGGCACGCGGCCGACGTCCCGGTGTTGCCGGCGTAGCCGAGCAGCTGACCGGCGCGGACCTGCGCGCCACCGCCCACGGCGAACGACGACATGTGGTTGTAGCTCGACATCAGCGAGGAGCCGTTGACCCACCCGTGGTCGACCATCACCTGCCCGCCGTAGCCGCTGCGGTGGCGGGCCCACTGCACCGTGCCGTCGCGGCCCGCGTACACCGGCTCGCCGCAGCGGTCGCGCAGGTCGATCCCGGCGTGCAAGCGGTAGTAGCCGAGCACCGGGTGCAGCCGGTTGCCGTACTCGGACGTCACGACGATCGGGTTGTGCGCCGTCGGGTTGGCGAACATCGCGCCCGGCCGTACGCCGCCGGGCTGGGCGCTGCCCCCGCCGCCGCCACCGCCGCCACCACCGCCGCCACCGCCACCGGCCTGCGCGGCGGCACGACGCGCCGCCTCCTCCTTCTCCCGCTGGACGCGCTGCTGCTCGATGATCGCGGACAGCTCGTTGGCGACCTGCGCGCGCTCGGCGTCGTTCGCGGCGACCTGCGCCTGCGCCTCCGACTTGCGCGACTCGATGTCGGCCTTGCGCTGCTGCTGCTCCGCGACGAGCCGCTCCACCTCCGCCTTGGCGGACTCGGCCTCGGCCTGCGCCTGCCGGGCCTCCTCGAGCTTGGCGTCGGCGGCGACCTTCAGCTCGTCGACCTTGGCGCGCACGGCGGTCTGCCGGGCCTGGGCGTTCTTGTTCTTCGCGGCCAGCGCCGTCAGCTCGTCGAGCACCTGCGTCTGCGTGCGCAGCGCGGTCGACACCAGGCCGTACTTCTCGACGAAGTCCTGCGAGCTCTCGGCGTCGAGCATGACGCTCATGCCGGAGACGTCCCGCCCACCCTTGTACGCCTCGCGCGCCATCTGCCCGATGGCCGTGCGGATCTCCTGCTCGCGGGCGTCGTCGACGGCGATCTGCTCGGTGATCGCGGCCTCCTCGTCCCGCGCGGCCTGGAGCCTCGCCGCCAGGATCTCGGCCTCGCGCTGCGCGGCCTGCGCCGCCGCGACGGCCTCGTCGAGCCGCGCCTGCGCGACCGGCAGCTGGGCCTCGACCTCGGCGAGCCTGGACAGCGCGGCGGCCAGCTCCCCGCTGAGCTCCTCGATCGCCTCCGCGAGGTCGGCGGCGCGCTGGTCGGCCGCCGCGGCGCGCTTCTCGCTCGCCGCGCGGCGGTTCGACAGGTCGTCGGCCACCGCGGGGCCCGCACCCACGAGCAGCGCGGGCAGCGCGACCGCGAGGGCGGACAGCAGCGCGACGAGCGCCCGCAGCGGGTGCCGCGGGTGCCGCGGGGCGACGGTGGGCGACGTGCGGTCGGTTCGACGCATGGTCATACCTTCGTGTATCGGCTCAGGGTGACCAGGGATGAGATCGCCGCGAGGACGAGTGCCACGAGGACCAGCAGCGGTGCGACCGCCAGGACGTCGGACGTGCTCACGTACGGGATCCAGGTGACGGACTGGCCCAGCCAGTCGGTGACGAGGTACTCGACACCCAGCCACAGCCCGCCGATCGCCAGTGCGGCGCCCAGCGTCGCGGCGATGACGCCCTCGAGCATGAACGGGAGCTGGATGAACAGCGTCGAGGCGCCGACGAGCCGCATGATGCCCGTCTCGCGCTTGCGGCTCAGCGCGGAGAGCCGGATGGTCGTGGTGATGAGCAGCACGGCCGCGAGCAGCATGATCGCCGCCAGCCCACCCGCTGCCCACGTCGCGCGGTCGAGCACCAGGAACAGGTTGTCGAACAGCCTTCGCTGGTCCTCGACGGACTCCACCCCCGGACGTCCCGAGACCACGTCGGCGACCACCTGGTACTGCTCCGGGTCGCTCAGCTTGATGCGCAGGGACGCGTTCATGTCGTCCGCAGTGGCGGCCGACGCCCAGAACTGGTCGCCGAACTGCCGCTGGAACGCCTCGAAGGCCTGCTCCTTGGACTCCGGGTAGATCTCCTGGACGAAGGCGTCGACCTGCGGCGCCTCGAGGGCCGCGAGGATGTCGTCGCGCTGCTCCTGGGTGACCTCACCGGCCGCGCAGGTCGGGGCGGCGGAGTTCGCCGGGCACAGGAAGACCGAGACCTCGACCTTGTCGTACCAGTCGTCCTTCATCTTGTCGATCTGCGCCTGCAGCAGTGCCGCGGCGCCGAGGAACGTCAGGCACACGAACGTCACGAGGACGACCGAGATCGTCATCGACAGGTTCCGGCGCAGGCCGATGCCGATCTCGGAGAGGATGAACTGGGCGCGCATCTGCCGGCCCCCTCAGCGGTCCGAGCCGTAGACGCCGCGCGACTGGTCGCGCACCATCTCGCCCGTGCTCAGCTCGATGACGCGCTTGCGCATCTGGTCGACGATCTCGTCGTCGTGGGTGGCCATGACCACGGTGGTGCCGGTGCGGTTGATGCGGTCGAGCAGGCGCATGATCCCCAGGGACGTCGTCGGGTCGAGGTTGCCGGTGGGCTCGTCGGCCAGCAGGATCGAGGGCCGGTTGACGAAGGCGCGGGCGATGGCGACGCGCTGCTGCTCGCCTCCCGACAGCTCGTGCGGCCGCCGCTTCTCCTTGCCGGCCAGGCCGACCATGTCGAGCACGTCCGGCACGGTCGTCAGGATGTGGTGCCGCGGCTTGCCGATGACCTGCAGGGCGAACGCGACGTTCTCGAAGACGGACTTGGTGGGCAGCAGGCGGAAGTCCTGGAACACGGCGCCGATCTGCCGGCGCAGGTGCGGGACCTTCCAGCTCGACAGCGTGCCGAGCTCCTTGCCGGCGACGAACACCTTGCCCGCCGACGCCCGCTCCTCGCGCATCACGAGCCGCAGGAAGGTCGACTTGCCGGACCCGGAGGCCCCGACGAGGAACACGAACTCACCGCGTTCGACGTCGAGCGACACCCGGTCCAGCGCGGGCCGTGCACCACGCGCGTAGACCTTCGTCACGTTCTCGAACCGGATCACAGCCGACCTCGCCTCGTCCTGCCCCCGGGCGTACCCGTGGCCGCCCGCAGGCCGCGGGCCTCATCGAGGGTAGGAAGGTCGTCACCCCGACGAGGGCAGGACACGCCGCCCGCACCCCTGTGAATCGGCGGTCTCGTGAACCGGTGTCCGGGTCGTCCCGGTCCGTCCCTGCGCACCCGCCGGACGCTGCCGCGCGGTGCGGCCCGGCGTCAGTCGTCGAGGCCCTGCTGCGCGCGCCGCCAGCGGACGCCCGCCTCGATGAAGTCGTCGATCTCACCGTCGAAGACGGCCGACGGGTTGCCGACCTCGTGCTCGGTGCGCAGGTCCTTGACCATCTGGTACGGCTGCAGGACGTAGGAGCGCATCTGGTCGCCCCAGCTCGCCTTGACGTCGCCGGCCATCTCCTTCTTCGCGGCCCGCTCCTCCTCCTGGCGCTGCAGGAGCAGCCGCGACTGCAGGACCCGCAGCGCGGCGGCGCGGTTCTGGATCTGCGACTTCTCGTTCTGCATGGACACGACGATGCCCGTGGGGATGTGGGTCATGCGGACGGCGGAGTCCGTGGTGTTGACGGACTGCCCGCCGGGGCCGGAGGACCGGAAGACATCGACCTTGATCTCGGACTCGGGGATGTCGACCGAGTCCGTCTGCTCGATGAGCGGGATGACCTCGACGGCCGCGAAGGAGGTCTGGCGGCGCCCCTGGTTGTCGAACGGCGAGATGCGCACGAGGCGGTGCGTACCGGCCTCGACCGACAGGTGGCCGAACGCGTAGGGGGTCTTCACCTCGAAGGTCGCGCTCTTGAGGCCGGCCTCCTCGGCGTAGGAGGTGTCGAGCACCGTCGTGGCGTACCCGTGGCGCTCGGCCCAGCGCAGGTACATGCGCAACAGCATCTCGGCGAAGTCGGCCGCGTCGACGCCACCCGCGCCCGCGCGGATCGTCACGACGGCGTCGCGCTGGTCGTACGGACCCGCGAGCAGGGTGCGGACCTCGAGCTCACCCAGGTCCTTGCGGATGCCGACGAGCTCGGCCTCGGCCTCGGCCAGCGTGTCCTCGTCGTTCTCCTCGGCGGCCATCTGCGCCAGCGTCTCGAGGTCGTCGATGCGCGAGCGGAGCCGGTTGACCCGCTCCAGCTCGGACTGCGCGGCGGACAGCGCGCTCGTCACCTTCTGCCCCTCGTCGGGGTCGTCCCACAGGTTCGGCACCGAGGCCTGGTCGGAGAGCAGAGCGATCTTCGCCTCGAGGGCGGTCGGGTCGCTCACCGTCTCGATCGACTCCAGCGTGGTGCGCAGCTGGCGGAGCTCGGCAGGGAAGTCGGTGGTGGCCACGACCGACCAGGTTACCCGCTCCCTGCGGCCCCGCCCCCGTCAGTCCGGTGCGGCGCGCGAGACCAGGACGGGGCACGACGCCCGCGCCACCAGCCACTGGCTCACGGAGCCCAGCACGAGCCCCGCGAACCCGCCGCGCCCGCGCGTGCCGACCACCAGCAGGTCGGCCTTCTCGGCGTGCCGTGCCAGGACGTGCGGCGCCGGCCCCTCCTCCACGACCCGCTCCACCTGCACCTCGGGGCACCGCTCGCGGAGCCGGGCCGCGGCCGCGTCGACGGCCCCCTCGGCACGCGTCCGCGCGAGGTCCGCGAGCGGCACTCCGGGGTTCTCGCGCAACCAGCCTGCGAGGGATCGGCCACGCGTCGGCTCCTGCCAGCAGGCCACGACCCGCAGGCGCGCACCGGCGCCCGTCGCGTAGCGACCGGCGGCGTCGACGGCCCCCAGGGAGTGGGCCGAGCCGTCCACACCGACGACGACCAGGTCCGTCGCCGCCGGGTCCACCTGCGTCCTGGGGACGACGACGACCGGGCACGGCGCGTGCTGCACCGTGCCGAGCGCGACGGAGCCCAGGAGCACGCCGGACAGCCGGGCCGAGCCGTGCCGGCCCAGCACGATGAGCACCGCACCCTCGGCCCGCCGCACGAGCGCACGCGCCGGTGGACCGTCGTCGAGGACGGCGACCACCTCGAGGCCGGGCTCCGCGAGGCGCGCGACCTCGGCGCCCTCGTCCGCGACCTCCTGCGCACCGGCCCGCACGTACGCGGACGCCGCGCTCAGCGGCGGTGCGTCCAGGTGCCCGGCGAGGCCCCACACGTGGACGACGTTCAGGGGCACCCCGAGCCGCTTCGCGGACCCTGCCGCCCACCGCACCGCTGTCACCGCCTCCGGCGACCCGTCGTACCCCGCGACCACGTGCCCCTCCATGGCGTCCTCCTCGACGCTCGGTGACGCCCCGATCGTCCCGCCGCACGTCGGGAAGGACAACCGGGGGAGGTCGCCCTGGCGCCCCGGTCCGGCGGGGGTCAGGACGCGCGAGCGCTCGCGCCGACGACCAGCTCGATCCCGTCGCTCCACGGCGCCAGCACCCACGTCACGAGCGGTGGACGCGTCAGCGCACCCAGCCGTACGACGGCGGAGCGCCCGTCCGGCGTGGTGGCTTCGAGCACCCGGACGCCGTCCCAGCGTGCCGCCGGCTCGGGGTGGTCGCGCACGTACTCCTCGACCGCGGCACGGACCGTGGCGTCGGTCAGCGGGATCCCGCCGGAGGCGCGGCTCTGGGGCTCACCGAAGTACGTGGTGCTCACCTGGTCCGCGGCGGACAGCGCCGCGAGGTCGGCCAGCGCCAGCAGCCGCTTGCGGTCGAGGTGCACCCCGGTGGCGGCCGTGATGACCAGCACCAGCAGGATCGCGACCACACCGAACCCGAGGGACAGGATCATCACCTGCCCCTCGTCACGCCCCCGCCCCTCGTCACCCGCCCGGGCATCGCCCCGCGCCGCGCGCCGGTGCCCGGCCGGCACGCGCCTCACCGCGCGACCCGGTAGGTGTCGACCGGTGCCACACGCTCCGCGCGCACCGGCACCTCGAGCGGGACGACGTCACCCACGAAGGTCGGCACGAACGGCAGCGGGACCCGCACCTGCACGGTGGCGGCGACCTCGGCGCCGGGGGTCAGGCACGGGTCGGCCGAGCAGCGCACGTCGAGCGCACCGGCGGGGTCGTCGTCGAAGCCCTGGTCCGCGAGCGCGACCCCGACCGCCGTCACCGCACGCGACGCGCCCTGGGCGGCGTCGTCGGCGGCGACGTAGACGCGTGCGGCCTCACGCGCCGCCCCTTCCACCGCGAAGGTCGCCGCCTGGATCCGTCCCAGCACGAGCACGAGGTAGACCGTCGGGACGAGCAGGACCAGCGAGATGCCGAGGAACTCGACGAGCGCGCTGCCCCTGTCCCCGTCGCACCGCTGCCGCAGGGTCGCCCACCACCGCGCCGCGCGGCGCACCGACCCGGTCACGGCTGCTCCACGGGTGCGTGCCCGTCGAGCTCCATCACGCCGCCGGGCCCGAGCAGCCCGACCACGGGCAGCGGGACGCGCACCGTCACCTCGACGAGCGCGAGCCCCGCGGCGTCGACCCGGCGTGCCGTGACGTCCGTGGCGTAGCGCTCGGCGAGCGACGCCCGCAGGAGGTCCGCGGTGCGCTGCGCACCGTCCGCCGGTGCTCGTCCCACCTGCGCGGCGTAGCGCGCGCCCTCGGCGGCCGCGTCGACGCACGTGTTGCGGACGTGCTGGACGAGCGCGAGCTGCAGCACCGACGCGAACAGCACGACCACGAGGCCACCGACGAGCGTGAAGTCGACGATCGCGGACCCGCGGTCCGCGCCGCCCGTCCGCGCCGGTCCTGTCAGGTGCCCGAGCGCGGGCTGACGTCCGAGATCGCGTCGACGAAGAGCCGCTGCAGCGCGTCGCCCGCCACGAACCAGAGCACCGAGACCAGGCCTGCGGTCATCAGCGTGACGAGCACCCAGCCGGGCACGTCTCCGCGGTCCCTGTCGTCCTCCGGCACTGCTGCCGCCCGCTGCGCGAGCGCGCACCACGTTCGAGCCAAGAACCTCATCGTCGACCTCCGTCGTCGTCCGGAGCGCGCCGGTCGGCGCCTCCGCGTGCATCAGGGCCGGGGTCACAGCCCCACCCGCAGGACCACCGCGCTGGGGAAGACGGCGAACAGGACGGTCACCGGGAGGATAAGGAACACCACCGGGACCATCATGAGCACCTCCTTGCGCCCGCCTGTCTGCATGAGCGCGCGGCGCCCCTCCTCGCGCACGTCCTGCGCCTGGGCGCGCAGCACGTCCGCGAGCGGCGAGCCGCGCTCGACGGCGACCGCGACCCCCTCGGCGAAGCGCGCGAGCGCGGGGATCCCCGTCCGGTCGGCGAGCGACTGCAGCGCGGTCGTCAGCGGCGCACCGGCGCGGGCGTCGGCGAGCGTGCGCGCGAGCTCGTCGGCCAGCTCGCCGCGCGTCTGGCGCACGACGCGCTCGAGCGCGCCCGTGGCGCCCTCCCCGGCGCTCACGGCGAGCGCCAGCAGCTCGGTGACGGTCGGCATCTGGGCGAGCAGCCGCGCCTCCCGGCGTGCGACCTGCCGACCCAGCAGCCAGTCGGGTGCGAGCGCGCCCAGGAGGCCGACCACGAGGACCAGCGCGACCAGCGGGACGAGCCCGCCGCCGCGTGTCGCCGCCAGCGTGACGGCGAGGAGCAGTCCCGCGGCGAGCCCGACGACGCCGCAGACGACCTGCTGGGCACGGAACTGCTCGACCGTCTCCGTCCGACCGGCGCGCGACAGCCGGTGCCGCAGCTCGCCCGCGGGCGACCCGATGCGCGCCATGAGCCGCACGCCGTCGGCGAGGAAGGGCGTGGCGAGCCGCTCGACGGTGCCCCACGGCCCCCGGACGGTCTCGATCCGCAGCAGCGAGGACGTGCCGCGCGTGCGCAGGTACGGTCCGACGCGCTGCTCGAGGGAGATCCGCCGCGCGCGCAGCCGCAGCAGGACGAGCACGACCCCGCACCCGCCGAGCAGCCCGATGAGCGCTCCAGTGAGTCCCGGGTTCACCGCAGCACCCGCGGGTCGTCGGGCAGCCGCGCGACGCGCAGCATCAGCCGGTAGGCCAGGACGGTGCTCGCCGCGCCCGCGAGCAGGACCACGGCCCCGGCGGGCGAGTCGTACGCGCGGATCGCCTCGGGCCGGGTGGCGAGCATCGCGAGCACGATCCAGGGCGCCGCGACCGCCATCCGGGCCGCGTAGACGGTCCACCCCTGCCGGGCCTCGATCTCACCGCGCGTGCGCAGGTCGTCGCGCAGGAACGACGACAGCGTGCGCAGCAGCCGCCCGAGGTCGGTGCCCCCGACGTCGCGCGTGAGCCGCAGCGCCTCGATGATGCGGTCGGCGACCGGGTCCGCGAGCCGGTCCTTCAACGCGTCGAGGCTGTCGGTGAACCGGCCGGTGGCGCGGTAGTCCTCGCCGAACCTGCGGAAGGGCGCCCGCAGCTCGGCCGGGCCGCGGTCCCCCAGCTGGGCGACCGCCTCCGGCAGCGACAGCCCGGCCCGGACGCCGGAGGCCAGGTGGTCCACCACGTCGGGCCACAGCTCGCGCGTGCCGGCGAGCCGGCGCCGGGCGCGTCCTCTCACCAGCGTCCACGGCGCGGTGGCGGCGAACGCGCCGAAGCACAGGCTCACCGCCGGCACGGGGACGAGGAGGAACGACACGGCCGCGACCACGAGCCCGAGGAGCCCGCTGACCGCCACGAGCCCGCCGGGGCTCACGCCGGTGACCTCGGCCTGCGTCAGGGTGTCGCGCACGCGCGCCGACCAGCCGTCGCGGCCCCCCTCCACGGTCACGGCGAGCGGCCACCACGACCACCACACGCACGCGAGCCCGGCCCCGAGCAGCAGCCCCACGACGACGCCCACGGGTCAGACCTGCCGCAGCAGGGCGACGACGTCGACGCCGGCACGCGCGAAGCGCTCGGCGTGCGGCGGGAAGCCGTCGCCGCGCACGAGCGCACCGTCCCGCGTCGTGAACACGTCGGCGGTCTCGACGATGCCGGCCTCGACGCGGCCGGGCACCGCGACGACCTCCCGGGTGCGGCGCCGTCCGCGCGCGTCGAGCTCCAGGTGCACGACGAGGTCGACCGACGACGCGACGGTGGGCACGACGAACCGGTCGGAGATGTTCTCGCCCGCGAGCAGCGGCAGCGTGCAGAGCTTGACCAGCGCCTCGCGCGCGGAGCTCGCGTGGATCGTGCACATCGCCGGCACGCCCGGCCGCCGCTAGTGATACAGGCCGGGCAACGCCGGGCGCCGTGGGGACTACTCCCCCGGTGACCCCGACGAACAGGAACCCAGCACCATGCCTGCCACGCAGCACTCCCGCCCACTTCGAGCCAGTCTCTACCTCAGACTCAGCGTCGCGTCCGACGACGAGTCGACCTCAATCGAACGCCAAGAGCGCGACCTCCGTCGCCTCGCAGCCGCCGAAGGCTGGGACGTCGTCTCGGTGCTCATAGACGACGGCATGTCCGGCCGCGCCGCACGAGTGAAGGCGACCGCCGCCGTCGAGGCTCTCCGCAGCGGTGACATCGACGTCCTGGCGGTCTGGAAGTTTGACCGGTTCTCACGCGAGGGCGTCCGCGGCCTCGTGCCCCTTCTCGACGCGCTGGACTCGCGACCCGAGTCGACCTTCGTCGCTCTCCAGGACGGGCTTCGCTCCGGAACGAGCGCATGGGACATGCTCGCCCCGATCCTGGCGACGTTCGCCCGGAGCGAGTCGAACAACACGGCGATCCGCGTTCGTTCGGCGATCGCCAGCAACCGCGCGGCGGGCCGCTGGACCGGTGGTCCCGCGCCGGTCGGATACGCAAGCGCGCCGAACCCCGACGGGCCGGGCCGCGTGCTCATCCCGGCGACCGACGAGGTGCGGTATTTGGTGGAGGCCGCGCGGCGCATCGTGGCTGGCGAGTCCGTATACGCCGTCACGGCGTACATGAACTCGACGCCTTTCCGACCCCGCCGGGCGCCGTCCTGGTCGCTCCAGGCCGTGAAGCAGTCGCTAACGGGCTCGGCGATCGTCGGGCGCGTGACCATCAAGGGCGAGGTGATGCGCGACGCGGACGGGATGCCGCGTCAGGTCTGGGAGCCCGCACTCCCGGTCGACCTTTGGCGCGAGGTGCGCGCGGTACTCGCTGCCCGCGCTGAGTCGTCCAAGCCCGCAGGGACACGCGCCCGTAGCGCGCGATCCCGCCTCCTCTCCGGCGTGGCCGTCTGCGCTTCCTGCGGCGCGCCCCTGTACGTGCGCCAGCAGCAGAACGGGACCCCCGCGTACCGCTGCGCTTCACGCTCCAACGGGCGCCCGTGCGCAGGCGCCGCGAGCGTGACCGCCGAGCGTCTAGAGGAGTTCGTCGTGCGGGAGTTCCTGTCGGCCGTAGGCCGTCTCGCCGTCGTCCATCCCGTCGAGGTCGAGCCTGTGGCTGCCGCTCTCGCCGAGGCCGAAGAGGCTCTCCAGCACCTCGGTAGTCGGCTCGGCAACGCCGACCTCGACGACGCAGACGAGGAGGCACTCCTCGCGCAGCGAAGCACGCTTCGCGCTCGCGTCCGAGCCCTCCGCGCCGAGGCCACAGCGACCCCGCCCGAGGTCCAGTTCCACGAGACGGGCGAAACCTACGCGGAGGTGTGGAGCCGCCTCGCCGACACGTCATCGCGGCGCGACCACCTCATGACCGCGCTCGACTACGTCGCGGTGCACCCCGGCGTCCGGGGCAGGACCGGTCCCCTCGACCGAGCCCGGGTCGAGGTCCGGTGGCGCGGAGAGACCGACCAGGCGAACAACCACGACGATTACAACGCGGCGTGACTGCCCACCGCGAGCACCGCTCGACCTCGTCGTCGCCCCGACGCGCTACCCCGCGCCGGACTGGAGCGCCGACGCGCTCGTCGCCCAGGTCTTCGTGCCCGGCGACGCGATCGTCGGGTGGCTCGTGAGGCAGGGCGACGCGCTCGCGTTCCTCTCGGCTACGCCGCCGGACGCGGAGCACCTCCTCGTCGGGCGATCATCGGCCCCTGCGTGAGGCCCCTCCCGAGCCTCATCGAAGAGGCCCGGACCCTCTGGCGTCTGTGGCCCCCTAGCAATCTCGGAGAGCCCCGTTCCCGGCCCCTGGCCGCGACGGGGCGTCCGCGTACCCCGACCCCTCCGCCTCCCTCGAGAGGGGCCGTCCGACGGACGCGCGGCGAGGCGCTCCCCGCTCGGCGCCGCGGCGAGCCGTGTCGACGTCGGCCCCGAGCGCCGGGGGGCGCCGGGGAGGGGTACCCGTGGTGAAGAGTTCGCGATGGGGCGTGTTGCACATGCATCTCTAGTTCCTTCATAGAGAGAGAGCCGCCCTAGAGAAGAGACCTGGAGGGCATGTGCAACACGCCCCATGTCCAACTCTTCACCACCGAGCCGACCGGCCGCCGCACTCTTCAAGGCACAGCGCGCGCGTCCTGCCGCGATCGGGCGAGTGCTCCGCGCCCTCGGCGTCGCCGCCTACCTGCTTCACCCGCGCCAGCGGGCAACGTGAGAGGCCCGCCCGCTTCCGTCCGGCTCCGGGCAACGCCCGGGTTACTACCTCTACGGGGGGGTAACCCCACACCCCACACGCCACACGCCCCGAGAGGAGCCGCCATGACCGACCGTCGCTGTCTCCAGTGCGCCCGAGACCTCGCGGGCCGCGACGCCCGCGCCCGGTACTGCTCCGGGACGTGTCGCCGCAACGCAGGGCATCTTCGTGAGCGCGCAGCGCTTCAGGTGCTGCGCCGCGGAGACGCCGACTCGCTGCCTGAGGCGCTCGCGTACGTCGCGACCCTCGACGCCGTCGTCGCCCTCCTGGTCGCCCACCACACCGAGGAGCCCGCATGACCGCCGTCACCGATGCCCGCACCGCCCTCGGCGACCTCGTGCTCACCGCCCGCTCGCTCGCGCTCCGCCTGGAGGACGCCGAGGCCGTCCAGTGGCAGGCCGCCCCGCGGCAGCGCCCCCGGGACGACACGACCGAGCGGAGCAAGGGCGCCCCGCCGAACGACCCGACGTCCGCGACCGTGCTCGACGACGCCCGGCTCGTCCTCCGGGCCGCGGTCCGGCGCGGAGAGCGTGCCCTCGGCGCCGCGATCGACGCGACCGCCGCCGCGGAGCGCGAGGTCGATCGCGCCCTCGACGCCTGGCAGGGCATCGACCCCGCTCCCGCCGCCGCCGCGTAGCGGACGCCTCGCGGCGCCCGTCTGCGAACTCGTGGGCAACAAAGCCGCTAGCCCGAGCCACTTCCTCGACGTCACATCGACGCTGCCGGGACTGATCCCCTGGCGGCTGGTCCTGTCCCGGGCCGAGGGCGGATGCGCCTCCCTGACACGTTGCGAAGACCTCACGGCTAGTCACCGTGAGCGAGCGCGTGCCAGGGGGCGTCTTCGCGCGTTCGGGCTGGGGCAGACGACACGCGATCTCCCTGACCCGGCGATCCCTCACAGAGAGCCCAGAGACCGATGCGAACTCGAACCCTCTATGACGTGCACGGCCCCACAGTCGCCGGGCGCGGCGTACCCGACCCGCTGACCCTGGGACGTGACGTCGCCCAACGGCTCGCCCAGGACGGGCACCGCCTCCACGACGAGGCGCTGCGGCCGACCTCCCTGCGAGCCGACGACGACGGCATGCTCGCCGCCGTCACGGTGGCGGAGTTCCGCGAAACCGTCCGCGAGGTCGCTGTCGCAGTCCTGCGCGCCGCAGCCGACGCCGAGCCCGCTCGCGCCCGGCGCCCGTGGGACGCAGCGAACCTCCTCGCCCGCCGAGCGGCGGGGCACACCCGCTACCTCTGGGCCGTCCGCACGGCCACCGCCAACGCGCTCCCGGCACCCACCGACGCCGAGCACGAGACCGACCGACACGCCCGCGCCCGGCGCACCGCAGCCCGCGCCGAGGCCGCAGCCACCGCTGCCACCTCAAACGCCCGCCACCGCACCGTGCGCCTCTCCCCGGTAGAGGTCGCCCGCCCGTTGGTAGCCAAGTGGGCCGCGACGCTCCCCACTGGCCGCCACCGCCTGCCCGACGTCTGGGCCGCATGGGGCGCCGCGGTCGAGCGCACGGCCCCCGGCCCGCGGCGCGACGCCCTCGACATGATCGGGCGGACCACCTTCTACGCGCTCCTGAGCGACGGCGCCGACGTCCGCACCGGCCACGCGCGAAGCCGCGTCCTCGTCGTCCCCGCTGTCCCCGAGGAGCCCACCGTGACCGCAAGCCCGACCGTCGCGGCGATCCGTGTCGAGGCCGACGCCACCCACGAACTCGCTGACGCCCGCTACGCCGCCGCCGACGCCACGAACGCGCTCACCGACGCCGAGGAGCGCGCGTTCGACCTCCTGGAGCGCCAGCGTGCCGCATGGGCCGTGGGCGACCGGCTCGGCGCACTCCGCGCCCAGAGCGAGCGCCACACCGCGCCCGGTGCGACGGTCCTCGACTTCGAGGCAGCACGCGCCCGCCGGGCCGCAGCGTGAGGCCGCCTACCGGGGCCATACGGGACGCGCCCCGCGGCTGGGCGCTCGTGAACTTGCGTCCCGGCGTCTCCGCGCTCGTCCGCACGTCCCCGACCGCTCGCCCGCTAGGAGTCCCGTCCCGTGGATCGCTTCGCCCCGCACCCCAGCGCCCGACTCCACGCGCCCGTCGGCGCCGATGACGTGTTCCTCATCGCGCGGCCGCCTCGTCATGTGGCACCCGGGCACGTCGAGGTGTCTTACGTCGCCGAAGGCGACTACCTGCGCTCGTGCGTCATGGCGACCGCGAAGGCCGACGCGCTCGTCGCCCGCGGCGCGCGCGTGACCCGGCTTCGGCACGCCGACGGACGCATGGAACGACCACAGCACCGCTCGCCGCTCACCCCCGGCTGACCCGCCGCCACGGGGGCGGCCTCCCTCCCGACCGTCCCTCCTCTCCCTCCAGCAGCAAAGGAACCACCCGTGCCCTCCACGCCGTCCCCTCGCGCCGCCTCGGCGCTCTTCCCGCCCGACACGCGCACCGCTCCGCAGGCGTACACCGGCTACCCGCGGCCGACGATCTACGTTCCTGCCGAAGCGATCGCGAACATGACTGCTGTCGACCGGACCGCGCTGACGGCCAAGGCCACCGACAACCTCCTGACCTCCACGCCCGGCGCCACCGAGGCGCGCGACGTTTGGTTGGCCGCACGCGAGGCACTCGGGGAGGCCCGTGCCGCGCTCGCCGCGACGCAGGGCGAACACGTGGAGGAGTTGCGTCACGACGGCACCACCCAGATGCGGCGCGACGCGATCTACGACCTCATCGAGCCCCACGAGCAGGCCGTCAGGCGCGCCGAGGCTGAGACCGTGCGCGCACACCGCGGCTACCTGACCGTCGTATTCGCGGTCGACGAGGCCACCCGCACCGCTCGTGCCGACACCGCGATCGACGCTGTCCCGGCGGCGCACGCCGCGGCCGTCGAGGCCCTGGCGACCCTGGAGCAGGCGCTCGCCGTACGCGAGCGAGGACACGCGCTGGCCGGGTACCCAGCGCGCCAGTGGCACGGCGAGCGTGGGCATCGCCTGACGCACTGGTCGCTGTCGCCGGTCGTGCCTCACCGAGGATTCCCGGACTTCGCGCTTACCCGCGTCATCGACGACCTGCGCACGATCGTCAACGGCTTCCCGGCACACGTGTTCGAGACCGACGACCAGGAGGCGACCGCGTGACCCTCTCCTTCGAATCCATCGAGGCCACCGTCGCCGAGGTCATCGCCGAGCACGGCACCGCGGCGCAGCGCGCCGAGGCTGCCGAGCGCGCGGCCCTGGACCGCGTCGCCGAGGAGGCCCTCCGTGGCCGCTGACGTCGCCCTACCCGCCCGATTCGGCAGCCTGCCCGCGTCCGCGGCGCGGATCGTGCGCCGCGGCGCTGCCGCGCGCGGCGTCGACCCTGCCGAGTTCTATGCCCTCGTCGTCGCGCGCTCTCGCGCGGTCGGCGCCCCCGCCTCGACCGAGGAGGCCCGCTCGTGAAGACACACCGCCAGCACCCGAGGAGCAGCCCTCGCGCGGCCCACCTCTCACCGCGCGACCGGCACCTCTCGACTTACGGCGACACCTACGGCCGCGAACGCATCGCCGGGGCCGAGCCCGCCGTCGCGCATTCGCGCGCGACTCATGCGGCCGCCAAGGCATCGCCCTGGCAGCATGACGACGCGCCGACGATCCGTCTCGCCGAGGCTCGCGAATGCGAGCAACTGCTCTCCGGGCGCGTGCTCGTCGGCCCGCTGGTCGGACTCAGACCGTGAGGAGGCTCGCGCTCATCCCCGGTCACTCGTCGGTTTCTACCCCGCCCACCGAGCGGCGGCCGACCTTCCCCCGAACCGTGGTCGTGCACAGCCCCGCAGAACCGGGCGGCGCACCGCACGTCGCCCCCGTGGCGTCAGCGACGCTGCCGGAGGCTCCACGCGAGCCGCGGGACTGTGAGGGATGCAGAGCCCGACGTCAGGCGCTTCCGCTCCGGCGGTCGCGCACACGATCGCCTCGCCGCGGGGACCGGGCCGCGGGGCTCCGCAGCACGGGTGCCCTCGGCCCGCCGAGCCCGGAGCGTCGACGACAGGTGAGCGCGGGAGCACGGTGGCCCGAGGCCCCGCGCGTCTCCTGTCCGCCCGGCCCGTTTGTGCGGCTCACGCTGCCTGACACCCCACCCACCCCGCCGGGCGAGCGCGACGCCGCGCCCCGGCCCGCCCTCGGGTGGCGTTCCTCCCTCGCAGAATAGAGCGCCACCCGAGGGCTTTGTCGTCCCCTGGAGGTGGCGCGCATGGCATGGGGGACCGCGAGCACGAGCGCCCGAGCAGCGCGCCTACCGAGCGACTGGACGACCCGCCGCGTGCGGGTGCTGAGGCGTGACGCCTACCGCTGTCAGGCCCGCGACTCGCAGGGCTCACCGTGTGGTGAGCCTGCCAATCAGGCGGACCACATCGTGCCCGGCGACGATCACTCACTCGGCAACCTCCAGGCCCTGTGCCGCTGGCACCACGCACGCAAGAGCAGCGCGGAGGGGGCCGCCGCACGCAAGCCCCGCCCCACACAGGTCCGCGACCCCGAGCCTCACCCCGGCCTAATAGGCAACGGGTAGGCCCCACCTACGCACTGCCTCGGCATGGAGAATCACACGTGCGAGACGTGCGGGCAGGCATGGCAGCGCAAGCCCACGAAGGGGCAGCGCCCGAAGTCATACCCGGCGTGCCGTACCTCTTCGGGTGCTCGGCGTCGGCGCATGCGGTGCGGCGTGTGCGGTGCGGCGTGTGCGGTGCCGAGTTCGTGTCGTCCCGTCCCGGCGTTCGCGGACAGGTGCGCGTGTGCTCTGACAGGTGCAAGGCGCTTGTCCGCGGCGGGGGCCTAGGGCGCTACCCAAGCCGTCAGGATTTCGAGCGCGAGACCCGCCCGCCGTACCTCCCCCAACGGAGCATGCGCAGCATGGCCGCGAGCGGGGACGCGCGCGCCGTAGTGGCGTGGGCGAAGCACCGCTCGGCCCGGCGCCCCGGCGGGTGCTGGGAGTGGGTCGGCATGGTCAACCGCGACGGCTACCCCACGACGAGCAAGGGTGCCCCCTACCGCTTCGTCTACACCGCCACCCGCGGACCTATCCCGACCGGCGACCACGTACATCACGCCTGTGGCAACCGCCTATGCGTGAGCCCCGCACACCTCCGCCTCGCAACGGCCCGCGAGAACATCGCCGAGATGCTCACCCGACGCGCGTACGACGCACGCCTCGCCGAGGCCGATGCGATATACGCCCTGGTGCTCGCCCTAGGCGACGCCGTCCCGCCCGCCCTTCGCGAGCGGGTCGCACGGGCGTCCAGCGTCTAGGGGTGGGGCACCACCTCCCCACCCGGGGGGGTCGCCGCCCCGAAGTGGCATAGCGCCTGCCTGTGCGTGCCGGCATGCCCCCTGTTTTTCCACCGACACGCGACCACCCTCATCGCGCGTCCACACGACCCCGTTTCGGAGCCACATTGACCACCGACGACCAGCCCTACCCCGACCACTGGTCCGCCGCCGCCCGCGACGCCGTCGAGGAGGTGCTCGAGGTCCGGGGCGACCTCGCCGGAGCGGACCTCGCAGCCCTTACCCAGGTCGCCGACCTCATCACCGCCGCCGACGCCCTTGCCTCCGCGGCACGCGCGGACGGGTACACGACCGCTGGCTCGACGGGTCAGACCGTCGTGCACCCGGCGATCATCGAGGCCCGGCTCGCCCGCACCGCCGCGGCGTCGATCCTTGCCCGGCTCGCCTCACCGAGCGCGGGCACCGGAGCAATGACCTCGACGGCCCGAGCCCGCACCGCAGCCCGCGCCCGATGGGCGACGCGGTGAGCCACGGTCTGCGCTCACGCCGGACCGCACAGGCCGTCGCCCGCGGCGTGGTGCCACTGCGCCCCACGACGCAGACGCCGCACGACGTCGGTGAGCCCGAGCCGAGCCCGCCGCCCGTGTTCCACCCGCACGCCCCGCCATTCGACCCGATCGACTGGCCCGGCCCAGATCCGGCGCTCGCGTACGCCCGGGCTGTCGGCCCCCGCCTCGGCCTCCAGTATCCCGGCCCGCTCGCCGCCGCCGCACGCTTCGCGGCGACTCGCGCCGGGCTCGTGAGCGACACGAACGCCCAGACGTTTCAGTGACGGTCAGCGCGCGACTGGCGACGACGATCCAGCGGTCCCCCCTCCGCTCCCGGGCGGTTGACGCTACCGTCGCGCGATGACCCCAGAGTTGTGGATCGCGCTCTCGTCCGCACCACTCGCCCTCGTCGGTGTGTGGCTCGGGGCGTGGCTTACCGCCCGACACTCCGTAGCGCAGCGCCGCGCCGATGTACTACGCGACGCCTTTGGACGGTACCTCGCAGCATGCGCGGCGTGGACGTCTCTAGGCGATTTCCACACCGAATCGACCCGAATTGTGAAGCCCCCTCCAGAGGCCCTCGCCGATGCACAACCTGCTCTCCAGGTTCTCCACATTCTTGCCCCAGACGTTGCCATCCCAGCAGGCAAGTATCTGGCAATGCTCGAAAATATCGTCGAGTTCGCCCATCCCAACCTTCCCCACACGGATGGTGTCGTCGGCGATGAGGCCCGCATTGATATTCAGGCACGCATGGTCAAGGGTAGTGACGAACAAAAGCGCGCCGTTCTCATTGCCATGCGCCGAGCGCTTAACTCCTGACGCGGCGTCGGACCGCCCGCGCGCGGACACGCGGGTTCAACCGAAGTCACCTAGGCGCCTCGTCCCGCGGAGGTCGCCCGGGAGGTCGGTTCCGTCGGCGCTTCTGGGTTGGCGTTCCCGACGCACCACCTCGACGACCCGCCCGCCGCACGGCCGACGATCATGTCGACCGCGACCTCAACAGCGCCGCCCGTGCTCGCCTAAGCCGCCACGACCCGAGCCCCGCCCTCTCCCGTAACCTGAGAGGGCCGGGGCTTTCGTCGTTTACACGCTGCGGCGCGTCGCTCGTTGGCTGGCCGAGCCGGGGGCGGCACTAACGCTAGCGTCGCCGCATGGACGAATCGCTCTGGAGCACCGTCACAGGCATTGCGGCCCTTGTCGCGCTCGTGGTTGCAGCGGTGGCAGCGAAGTTCACGCGCGACCAACGAGACTCCGCCCGAGATAGCGTCAAGGTGGCTAACGCCGCGACGGAAGCGAGCGAACGCCAGGCGTCCGCCGCAGAGGAGCAACTGAACATCATGAGGGCTGAGCGCGCGGATGCACTCGACCTACGGGCGGCCCAGCCCACATGGGCCATCGAGCACCACTCGGGGGACCTGTACATCCTGACCAACGTCGGCGGTCGGGAGGTCATGAGCGTCACCGTGACGCCCCCTCCCAATTCTTCCCCGAGCAACCTTCGGTCTTGTGACCGCGTCGCAGCGGGTGGCTCAATCGAGGTCATCACTGCAGCGACCGAGGCGACTCCGGGTCCGGCCTCTTGCGTCGTCGAATGGCTGGACGCAGCACATTCTGATGCGCCGGAGACACAGAGGCTCATCCTTCCGCCGAAGAGCCGTTAACGACGGGCATCGCGAGGGGCCACCGACGATCGGGTCTACCCGCCGGGTCCGGGTGGCCGTTGCTCGTCGAGCCACTTCACCACCTGCACCGATCGGGGTAGGGCCAGCCGAACCACTGGAGCGCGGTCCAGAATCTCCACGACACCCGGGACGACGACGTAGAAACCGAGCGCCCACGCCCGACCGAGCGCCTCGCGCATCGGCGCCCCACCCCCGTTCACCCACCCGAGCCGCGCGCCGTCCAGGTAGACCGCGACCGCCCCCGGCCAGTCCGAGGGCGGCGCCTCTGGGCTGAGCGACACCGTGACCGCCTGACCCGCTCGCGCCCACGGAGCGCCCTAGAGGTTCCACGCGCCCTGCCCTACCGGTGAGCCGTGCGGAAAAGTGTCACAGCCCTCAAGATCGACACGCGCCGCCGCCCAGGCGCGCCGACGGCGGCAGGCCCGACCAAAGCCACCAAATCGTGACCGCTCGTGTGCCCATACAGCCCGGCTACGGGCGAGCCACGATCATCCAGCGAATGACGGCCGGTCCGAGCGCTAGGGCACCTCAGGAACCTTGTGTCAGGCAGCCCGTCAGGACTCTGGCGACGAGACAGTTCCGTCTCGCCGCGCGATCGCCTCACGAGACCCCCCGGGCAGTGAGTCGAACAGTCGGTCGACCTCCGCCTTTCGGACGATCACCTGTTCCACGATGAGGTTTAGCAGCGTGAACATCGCCGGGACCGGTGTCACGTCCCCGCCCATCTCGATTAGACCGGGGTGCACTGCGTTGTTCCCGATAACGCGGACGACGTCCATCGCCCGCGCGACCTCCTGACTGAGTCCGCGGGCTACGAGACGGCCAATCTTGACGTCGAGTGTCCCATTGCCGGGCTCTAGGTCGTTTATGAGGACTTGCAGCGCAAGCCTGAGTAGCGCGGCAGCGCTTCGAGGCGAGACAGCCGAGACCTCTCGCGCTTCCTCGAATATGCGTCGCACGTCGTCCGGCATGCCGTCCAGTGGCGCCGAGCCCTGACGGACCCCGGAGGGCACGACCATACGTTCATCGGCCCACACGCTCCACCGCTGGCAGTGCGTGCACTTTGCCGCATCAAAATTGTCGTGCCAAAACTGTCCCATTTTCTCGTCCTGGAGCAGGACGCCCGACCAGTGTTGCGCCGCATAGGCGTCGCAGAACGGGCAGTTGAACGCGGTCTCCTGGAACTCCGGCGACTTTGACGGCATGCCGTCGATGGTACGACCTGCGACGGGCGACATGTGTCACTATTGAGCACCGGCACGCCGCTGTTGAGGGCGATGAGCAGGTCGAGCGCCTCCGCCTCACGGACCTCACCGACGAGCAGCCGGTCGGGACGCATCCGCAGCGCCTCCTTGACCAGGCGCCGCAGCGTGATCTCACCGGTGCCCTCCAGGTTGGCCTGCCGCGTCTGCATCGCGACCCAGTCCCGGACCGCCGGCCGCAGCTCGAAGACCTCCTCGCAGCTGATGACCCGCTCGCGCGGCGGCACCGCGCCGACGAGCGCGTTGAGCATGGTCGTCTTGCCCGCCTGCGTGGCCCCGGAGACCAGCACGTTGAGACCGACACGGACCGCGGCCTGCAGGAACGCCGCGGCCTGCGGGGTCAGCGACCCGAGGCCGACCATGTCCTGCATGCTCGTCGCGCGCACGACGTACTTGCGGATGTTCACGGACCAGTGCCGCCGCGTGACGTCCGGGATGACGGCGTGCAGGCGCTCCCCGCCCGGCAGGGACGCGTCGACGAACGGGCTGGACAGGTCCAGCCGGCGCCCGGAGACCTTGAGCATCTGCTCGACGAGGTCACGGACCTGCGCGTCGGTGAGGATCGTCGTCGTCAGCTCAGGCTCGCCGCGCCGCGCGACGAAGACCTGGGACGGCGAGTTGATCCAGATCTCCTCGACCTCGTCGTCGTCGAGGTAGCGCTGCAGCGGTCCCAGCCCGGCCACCGCGTCCACGACCGCCTTGTGCGCGGCCGCCGTGTCCCCCAGCTGCGGGACCGACCCCAGCAGCGAGCGCTCGTCGTAGTCCGCCATGGCGGCGTGCACGAGCGCGACGACGCCCGCGCGGTCGCGCACGGGGTCGACCCCGCGGCGCCGGATGAGCTCGCGGACCTCGCTCTCGAGGATCGCCACGCCGTCCACGTCCACCCCCGCTCCCGGTGCAGCGGACGACCGATGCCGGGTTCGTCCGTTTCGGGAGTGACGGTAGGGCATCGGCCGGGCGCCCGTGGAACTTCGTCCACAGGACAGAACGGACGGGTGACACCGTCACCCCTGAAGGCGCAGCGGGACCTCCCCCGACGACGTCACGCCGTAGCCCACGTTCTGCTCGGCGGCCAGCGTCGCCGTGCCGTCGGACGCGACACGCACCGTCGCGGTCCAGCGGAACGGCGTGGTCACAGCGCGCACCGTGACCCGGTAGGCGCCGGCCTCGGGACGGTCCGCGGACGCCAGGGTGAGCAGGTCGCGCGGCGGGCCGCCGTGCCCGCTGGGCAGCGTGACGGTCTGCGCGGCCCAGTCGCCGTGGCCCGCGCGGAGCGGGACGTCACCGTCGGCCGTGCGCACGACGAGGGTGTCCTCGTCGGGCCCGACGTCGATCCGCACGCCGTGCACCGGCCCGACGGGTCGCTCGAGCACGAGGTCGCGCCCGGCGAGCGCGCCGACCCCGTCGCCCACGGAGCCGGCGGGCGCCGGGTGCGCGAGGCCCGCGAGCCGACGCACCAGGGCCCCGTGCGCGGCCGGGTCGGACGGCAGCGCGTCGGCCGACAGGTGCGCCAGCAGGTCCCACACCCGGTCCAGGACCCCCTGCATGTCCAGGTCGCCCGACGTCATCGCGACCACGAGGTCCTGGTCCGGCACCACGACGCAGAACTGGCCGAACGCGCCGTCGCCCCGGAAGGCCCCGTGGCGGCAGCGCCACAGCTGGTAGCCGTAGCCCTGGTGCCACTCCGGCGGCCCGTCGCCGTCCTGCTCGGGCACCGACGGACCGCCGTCGGCCGAGGCCTCGGCGACCCAGCCGGCGGGCAGGACCCGCACGCCGTCGACCACGCCGTCCTGCGCGAGCAGCACCCCCAGGGCCGCGATGTCGCGCGTGCGCAGCGCCAGCCCGAACCCGCCCATGTCGACGCCGCGCGGGCACTGCTCCCACGTCGCGCCCGTGATCCCGAGCGGCTCGAACAGGCGTGGCCGCAGGTAGTCGAGCAGCCGCTGCCCCGTGAGCCGGGTGACGATCGCGGACAGCATGTAGGTCGCCGCGGTGTTGTAGACGAACCAGCTCCCCGGCTCGTGCTCGACGGGCAGCGACAGGAACGCCCGCACCAGGTCGTCGCCCGCGAAGGTGCGCGAGCTCGCGTCGTCGTGGTGGCCGGTGCGCATCGTCAGCAGGTGGCGCACCCGCATCGCGGCGAGGTGCGGCGACGGCTCGTCGGGTGCCTCGTCGCCGAAGAACGACAGGACCGGGTCGTCGAACGTGAGCAGCCCCTCCTCCCGGGCGAGCCCGACCGCGATCGCGGTGAAGGTCTTCGACAGGGAGTACAGGTCGTGCGGCAGGTCCGGGCCGTACGGGGCCCACCAGCCCTCGGCCACCACGGCGCCCCGACGGACGACCATGACGGAGTGGGTCTCGTCGTGCGCGTCGAGGGCGTCGACGAGCGCGAGGAGCGCGGCCGACGGCACACCGACCTCCTCGGGTGCGCGTCGGGGCAGGTCGCGGGCCTCGGAGGTGTGCGTCATGCCCGCATCATCGCCGGACGTTGCGACGATCGGGGCAGGCCCCGCGGCACGTCGCAGGACTTCCCCCGGACGGACGGTCGTCGCGTGCGTGCGTGCGTGCGTGCGTGCGTGCGTGCGGAAGACTGCCGCCATGAGCGCCGACGACCCGCAGCCGCGCGTCACCATCACCTACTGCACCCAGTGCCGCTGGCTGCTGCGGGCCGCCTGGTACGCGCAGGAGCTGCTGACGACCTTCCACCGCGAGCTCGGCGAGGTGGCGCTGCGCCCCGCGACCGGCGGCGTCTTCACGGTCGAGGTCGACGGCGAGACGATCTGGGACCGCTCGGACGGGCGCGGCTTCCCCGAGGTGACGACGCTCAAGCAGCTCGTCCGCGACCGCGTCGCACCGGACAGGCCCCTGGGGCACTCCGACGTCAGGGCCGGGGCGCGCGCGGTCCCGGACGACGACGTCCCGACCGTCTGACCCCCGCGCCGGGCGTACGGCGCACGCCCGTCTCGGCGGGTCCCCCGGCGGTGACCTCGGCCGGCCCCGGATAGGTTGTGCACGTGAACACGCCCTCCCCCACAGGTGACCAGCACGTGCTGCGGCACGGCGACCAGGTCGCCGTCGTCACGTCCGTCGCCGCGAGCCTGCGCGAGTACCGCGTGGGCGACCGCGACGTCGTCCTGCCCTTCGCGGTCGACGCGATCGCCCCCGCCTTCTCCGGTGGCGTGCTCGCCCCGTGGCCCAACCGGTTGCGGGACGCGACCTACCGCTTCCGCGACGTCACCTACCAGGTGCCGCTGACCGAGCACGAGCGCCTCACGGCCCTGCACGGCCTGGTGTCCTACGCCCGCTTCGCGGCCGTGGACGTGACGCCGGAGTCCGTGACGCTGCGGCACGACCTGGTCCCGATCCCCGGGTACCCGTGGCCCCTGCGCCTCGACGTCACGTACGCGCTGGCGCAGGACGGCCTGACCGTCACGGTCGAGGCGACCAACCTGGGCACCGGCGTGGCGCCGTACGGCGTCGGGTTCCACCCGTGGCTCTCCCCCGGCCCCGGTCCTGTCGACGCGTGCACCCTCCGGCTCGACGCCGCGCGCCGCGTGACGGTCGACGAGCGGCTGCTGCCCGTCGGCACCGAGGCGGTCGCCGGCCGCTTCGACCTGCGCGAGGGCCGCCCGCTCGCGGGCGTGGCCCTCGACGACGCGTGGGTCGACGCGACGCCCGACGCGGACGGTCTGACGTGGGCGACGCTCACGGGCGGCGACGGCCGCACGGTCGCCGTGTGGGCGGACGCGACCCTGCCCGCGTGGCAGGTGTGCACGGGTGACGGGATCGCGGGCATCGAGCGCCGCGGCGTCGCCGTCGAGCCGATGACGTGCATCGCGGACGCGTTCCGCACCGGTGAGCTGCTCGTGGAGCTCGAGCCGGGTGCGTCCCACGAGGTCCGCTGGGGCATGTCGCTGCGCTGAGCGGACGAGCGGGCCGAGCCTGCCGACGACCGGTGGGCCCGCTGCGGCGGGCGCGCCGGTCCGTCAGCCGTAGTACTCGCCGTCGGCCTTGACGCCCTTGGTGTACTCCCAGTGCCACGGCTCGTAGGGGCCGGAGCCACCCTTGACCGCCCAGTTCGGCTGCTCCCAGCCGAAGGTCGGGCCGTTGTCGTTGAGCCACGTCCAGCGGGCGCCCGAGGTCTGGATGGAGCAGAAGTCCATCGCGAGGCCCCAGCCGTGGTTGCTCTTGCCGGGGGTGGCGGCCATGCCGCCCTTCTGCGCCTTGACGGCCTTCTGCTGCGCGAGCGTGCGGTAGCCCGAGGTCAGGCACATGTCGGTGCCGAACCGCGCGACGTGGGCCTCGTTGAGCTCGGCGAGCGCCACGGCCGCGTCGGCGCGCATCTGCGTGCGCCCGTCCCACAGCGTGCACAGGTCCTTGGTCGCCAGCAGGCCGTTCGAACCCGCGGCGCGCACGCCGCCGTCGCAGCCGGGCAGCGCCGACCGCTCGGCGTCGCGCGAGACCTCCGCCAGCGCGCGGAGCCGCGAGGCGCCGTCGGCGGAGACGAGCGGGGTCGGCGGCAGGTCGGACAGCGGGATGGCGGTCAGCGCGGTGACCGTCGAGGGCAGGTTCGGGTCGACCTGCCGCTCGCCGACGACGATCTCACCGTCCGCGACGCCCTGCGAGACCGGGACGACGACCGTGACGGCCACGAGCGCGGCCAGCACGCCGGTCCGTCCGAGCATGCGGGTGGACCATCGGCGCGGTGCGTCCGCGGCCGGGGCGCCCAGGCCCTCGACGGCGGGGGCGGCGGCCACGGGGACCGGGGGCGCGTCGGTGCGCTGCTGCCGGTCCCGGCGCGCGCGTGTCGTCGGCTCCGCTCGGTGGGATCCCACGACACCTCCGCCTCACTCGTCCCGCGTGACATCGGTCCCCCCCGATGCGGTCACGGAACCATAACGGGATGTGGGTGCCCTCTCCAAGACCCGGCCATGTCACAGACCGGTCCCGAATCGGGCACCCGGTGCGACACGCCGTCCGACACGCCGCGCGTTCACCGATCCTCCACCGGACGGCCCACAACCCGGGGCACCCGCGGAGCGTTCGGGGTGCGCCCTGCACCCCCTTCGCCTCACCGCAGCTGGCCCCGCTGCATCGCGTCGCGGACCTCACCCACGAGCTCCTCGAGGATGTCCTCGAGGAAGACCACACCCGTCGTGCGGCCCTGCGCGTCGTCGACCCGGGCGAGGTGCGACCCCGAGCGCTGCATGGCCTCCAGCGCGGTCTCCACCTCGTCCTGCGGCCCGACCACGGCGAGCGTGCGCACGCGCCACGACGGGACGGGCTGGGTGCGGGTCGTGTCGTCGGCGTACAGGACGTCCTTGATGTGGAGGTAGCCGGTCGGCCGACCGTCGCCGTCGAGGACGACGAACCTGCTGAAGCCGTTCCGCCCGACGAGGTGCTCGATGTCGTCGGGCGTGCTGGCCGCGTCGACCGTGACGAGGTCGTCGACCGCCACCATGACCTCGGCCGCCGTCCGGTCGGAGAACTCGATGGCACCCGCGAGCAGGCCCTGCTCGTCGGCCAGCAGGCCCTCGGCCTGCGAGCGCTCGACGATCGACTGGACCTCCTGCGCCGTGAACGCCGAGGCGACCTCGTCCCGCGGCTCGACGCGGAACGCCCGGAGCACATGGTTCGCGAGCCAGTTGAGCACGACGATCACGGGCCGCAGGACGCGCGCGACCCACACGAGGGGCGGACCGAACAGCAGCACGGCACGGTCGGGCCCGGACACGGCCAGGTTCTTGGGCACCATCTCGCCCAGCACGACGTGGAGGTACACGACCACGAGCAGCGCGAGGACGAAGGCGATCGGGTGCGTGAACGCGTCCGGGACGCCCAGGGCGTGCAGCGGGGACTCGATGAGGTGCGCGATCGCCGGCTCGGCGACCAGCCCCAGGCTCGTCGAGCACACGGTGATCCCGAGCTGCGCCGCCGCGAGCATGAGCGACACGTGCTCCATGGCCCACAGCACGGTGACGGCCCGGCGGTCACCCGCCTCGGCGAGCGGCTCGACGGACGAGCGCCGCGCGGACATGATCGCGAACTCGGCGCCGACGAAGAAGGCGTTGGCCGCGAGCAGGACGACGGCCAGGACGAGCGCGACGGTGCTGTCCATCACGCCTCACCCCCCTCGTCCTGCAGCTCGCGGACGAGCACACGCTCGACGCGACGGCCGTCCATGCGCTCGACCCGCAGGCTGACGCGTCCCTCGAGGATCTCGTCGCCCTCCACGGGCACCCGGCCCAGCCGGGCCATGAGGAGTCCTCCCACGGTCTCCCAGGGGCCGTCCTCGGGGACGCGCAGCGCGGTCGCCTCGTGCAGCTCGTCGGGCCGGATCACGCCGGGCAGCACCCACGAGCCGTCCGCCTGGCGGGCCAGCTGGCCGCGCGTGCGGTCGTGCTCGTCGGCCACCTCCCCCACCAGCTCCTCCACCACGTCCTCGAGCGTCACGGCACCGGACGTGCCGCCGTACTCGTCGACGACGAGCGCCATCTGCAGGCCCTGCGCCCGCAGGTCCACGAGCAGCGGGCCGAGCCCGACGGTCTCGGGGACCCGGGGCGCCTCCACCATGAGCGCAGCGGCGGGCACCTCGGTGCGCCGCTCGTGGGGCACGGCCATGACCTTGCGGAGGTGCACGAGCCCGACGACGTCGTCGACGGAGTCACCGATCACGGGGAAGCGCGAGTGGCCCGTCTGGCGGGCCAGGGCCATGACGTCGGCGGCCGAGTCGTCGCGGCGCACGACGACCAGGCGCGTGCGGTCCGTCATGACGTCGACGGCCGTGAGGGTGGAGAAGTCGATCGAGTTCGTCAGCAGCGTCGCCGTGGCCTGGTCGAGCGTGCCCTGCGCCGCCGACCGGCGCACGAGTGACGCGAGCTCCGCAGGCGAGCGTGCCCCCGACAGCTCCTCGCGCGGCTCGACGCCCACCCGCCGCAGCAGGGCGTTGGCCGTGCCGTTGGTGACGGCGATGACGGGCCGCAGCGCCGCGGTGAACCCGAGCTGCAGCGGCGCGACCACGCGCGCGGTGCCCAGCGGGCGGGCGATGGCGAAGTTCTTGGGGACCAGCTCGCCGAACAGCATCGAGAAGCCGTTGACCAGCACGAGTGCGAGCACGGCCGCGATCGCGCCGGCCACGGCGCGACCCGCTCCGGTCGCCTCGAGCGGGATGCCGAGCAGCCGGACGACGGCGGGCTGCGTCGTGTAGCCGAGCAGCACGGTCGTGACGGTGATGCCGACCTGCGCGCCCGAGAGCTGCGTGGACAGGCGCCGCAGGGCCCGCAGCACCGAGGCACCCCGGGCGTCGTCGGGGGCCGTCCGACGCTCCACGAGGCCGGGGTCGAGCGTGACGAGGGCGAACTCGGCGGCGACGAAGATCGCGGTCCCCGCGGTCAGCAGCACGCCGAGGCCGACGAGCAACCAGTCGGTCAGCACGTGGCCACCCGCGTCCGGGTGGCACGGTGGCCCTCCGCCGCTGCGGAGGATGACGAGGGTGGGCCGGCGGTCTCGCGCCCCGGGGGGACCGAGCCTGCTCCTGCGCCGGGGGCGCGGCGGGAGCGGGACGGGACGCGATGCCGGCAGCGACTTGAGCTGCTCATGGTGGGGCACATCCTACGGACCTCCGACCGACCTGCCGAGTGCTCGCCGGGACTCGTGCCAGGTCGGTGTGCCACGCTGACCCCATGGTCACCACCGTGTCGCGTCCGGGCGTCACCACCGTCCTCGTCGTGGAGGACGAGCCCGCCATCGCCCAGGCGATCGTGCACCGTCTCACCGCGGAGGGCTGGACCGTCGAGGCCGTCGGGGACGGTCACGCCGGCGTGGCCGCCGCGGCCCGCCTCCAGCCCGACGTCGTCGTGCTGGACGTCATGCTGCCGGGGATCGACGGGCTCGAGGTCTGTCGGCAGATCCAGGCCGAGCGGCCGGTACCGGTCCTCATGCTGACCGCCCGCGACGACGAGACGGACATGCTCGTGGGTCTCGGCGTCGGCGCCGACGACTACATGACCAAGCCGTTCTCGATGCGCGAGCTCGTCGCCCGCACCAAGGTGCTGCTGCGCCGCACGGAGCGCGCCGCGCGCGCCGCCGAGCTGGCCACCGTGCAGCATCCCGACCCGCCGCTGGTGGTCGGGGACGTGACGATCGACAGCGCGCAGCGACGCGTGCAGCGCGCAGGCGCAGAGGTGCACCTGACGCCCACGGAGTTCGACCTGCTGCTGACGCTCGCCTCCTCGCCGCGCACCGTCCTGACGCGCGAGCGGCTGCTGGCCGACGTGTGGGACTGGGTCGACGCGAGCGGCACGCGGACGGTCGACTCGCACATCAAGGCGCTGCGCCGCAAGCTCGGGTCCGACCTCATCCGCACGGTGCACGGGGTCGGGTACGCGTACGAGCCGGCCGGGGACGCCCCCGCCGACGACGCGGACGGGAGCTCGTGACGTCCGGCCCCGAGCCGCACGCCCGGCACGCCCGCGGGGACTCCGAGCGCTGGCGCCTGCCCGACGTGCGCCCGCTCGACCCGCTGCGCAGCATCAAGATGAAGCTGGGCGTGCTGGTCGCGGCGACCGTCACGCTGGCCGCGTTCGTCATCTGGGTGGGGTACGGGCAGGCGCTCGGCCCGAGCCGCACGCTGCCCCTGGCGATCGCGCTGTCCCTGGTTGTCACGCAGATCCTCGCGCGCGGCATGACGTCGCCCCTGCGCGAGATGACCGAGGCGGCGCGGGCCATGGCAGGCGGCGACTACAGCCGCCGCGTGCGCTCGACGAGCCGCGACGAGGTCGGGCAGCTCGCCGAGGCGTTCAACACGATGGCCGACGACCTCCAGCAGCTGGACACGTTCCGTCGCGAGCTCGTCGCGAACGTCTCGCACGAGCTGCGCACGCCCGTCACCGCGCTGCAGGCCGTGCTCGAGAACATGGTCGACGGTGTCAGCGAGCCCGACCCGGCCACGCTCCAGGTCGCGCTCGCGCAGACCGAGCGGCTCTCGCGTCTCGTGTCGTCGCTGCTCGACCTGTCGCGGGTGGAGGCCGGTGCGATGGACCTGCGCCTCGAGGAGGTCCACGTCGGCGAGCTGCTGCGGCAGGCGGCCGACGAGGCGTCGCTCGTGGGCGCGGACAAGCACCTGCGCTTCTCCGTCGACGTCGAGCCGGCGGACCTCACGGTCCCGGCCGACCCCGAGCGCCTGCACCAGGTGGTCGCGAACCTCCTGCAGAACGCCGCGCGCCACTCGCCGCCCGACGAGGAGGTGCGCGTCGTCGCGCGCCGCGACGGGCACGACGTGCGGGTCGACGTGATCGACCGCGGTCCGGGCATCGCGCGGGACCAGCGCGCGCACGTGTTCGAGCGCTTCGTGCGCGGCAACACCCCCGCGCTGACCGGTCAGGGCTCGACGGGTGGCACGGGCCTGGGGCTGGCGATCGTCCGCTGGGCGGTCGAGCTGCACGGCGGCTCGGTCGCGGTCGCCGACTCGGCGTCCGGCTGCACGATGCGCGTGCTCCTGCCGGCGGACGGTGCGGTCCGCCGCGGAGGGCTGCCGCGGACCCGCCCTTGAGCGCTCTCCCAGGTCGTCTTTAGGGGCCGTTGACCCCCGCCCGCCGGCGGGGTGAAGAGGCTGCACAGATCACGTCCGCGGGTGCGCCGCGAGGGGCGGTCGCCGCCGCCGAGCACGTAGTGTTGTCGTCAACAGAACTGGCGATGGCGCGGTCCGGCACCGCGCACCGGAAGTGGGCGATCCCAGCGTGACGCAGAACGCGCAGTCAGACTCCACCCGTGCCGACTTCGGTGCGAACGAGTGGCTGGTCGACGAGCTGTACGAGCAGTACCAGAAGGACCGCAACGCGGTGGACCCCGCCTGGTGGGACTTCTTCGAGGGCTACAAGCCCGAGACGACGGGGGCCGCGACCAACGGCGACGCGTCCCCGCCCGGGAACCCCGCGCCACCCCCGGCACCTGCGGCGCCCGCTGCGCCCGCCGCTCCGGCCGCGCCCGCGGGTGACGGCGCCGCCAGGCCTGCCGCCCCCGCGCCGGCCGACGGAGCCGAGGCCCGCGTCGTCGAGGTGACGCCCTCGCCGGTCGCGACGGCGCAGCCGGCCACCGCGCCCTACGCGGCGGTCGCGACGCGCCGCACCGACGCCCCGGACGTCCAGCCCGTCGACGACGTGCAGCGGCTGCGCGGGCCGGCGGCCCGCGTCGTGACGAACATGGAGTCGTCGCTCGAGGTGCCGACGGCGACGTCGGTGCGCGCCGTGCCGGCCAAGCTGATGGTCGACAACCGCATCGTCGTCAACAACCACCTGTCCCGCGGTCGCGGCGGCAAGGTGTCGTTCACGCACCTCATCGGCTACGCGCTGGTCGAGGCGGTGCGCGAGATGCCCGCCATGAACGCGTCGTACACGCTCGTCGACGGCAAGCCGGGCGTCCTGACGCCCGCGCACGTCAACCTGGGTCTCGCGATCGACCTGGCCAAGCCCGACGGCACGCGCCAGCTGCTCGTGCCCTCGATCAAGAAGGCCGAGACGCTCGACTTCGCGCAGTTCTGGACCGCGTACGAGGACGTCG